>JBFWVF010000006.1:0-320294 GCA_050246875.1 Alphaproteobacteria bacterium
GAGAGGGTTGGTTTGCTCGAGGCTCAGGCCAGGCCCTTGCGGCCCATGTCGAGGAAGCGCTCGCGGCGGTCGCGGCGCAGCGTCTCGCCGTCCTTGCCGCGCAGCTCGGCGAGCGCCGAAGAGATGGCCTCGCCGAGGCGGCGGGCGGCCTCCTCGCGGCCGCGGTGGGCGCCGCCCAGCGGCTCCTCGACGATGCCGTCGATGACGCCCAGCGATTCGAGATCCTGCGCCGTCAGCTTCAGCGCCTCGGCGGCGTCGGGCGCGCGCTCGCCCTCGCGCCACAGGATGGCGGCGCAGCCCTCGGGCGAGATCACCGAGTAGACGGCGTGCTCGAGCATCAGCACGCGGTCGGCGACGGCCAGCGCGATGGCGCCGCCCGAGCCGCCCTCGCCGATCACCGCGGCGACCAGCGGCACGCGCACGTCGAGGCAGGTGGCGATCGAGCGGGCGATGGCCTCGGCCGCGCCGCGTTCCTCGGCGCCAACGCCGGGATAGGCGCCGGCCGTGTCCACCAGGGTCACGATCGGCAGGCCGAAGCGCTCGGCCATGCGCATCAGGCGGCGCGCCTTGCGGTAGCCCTCGGGCCGCGCCATGCCGAAATTGTGGCGGATGCGCGAGGTCGTGTCGGCGCCCTTCTCGTGGCCGATGAGCATGACCGAATGGCCGGCCAGCCGCGCCGGGCCGCCGATGATGGCGCGGTCCTCGGCGAAGGCGCGGTCGCCGGCCAGCGGCGTGAACTCGGTGAACAGCGCGCCGGCATAGTCGCTGAAATGCGGCCGGTCGGGGTGGCGGGCGACCTGCACCTTCTGCCACGCGCCGAGCTTGCCGTAAGTCTGCCGCAGCAGGCGGTCGACGCGCGCCTGCAGGCGGTCGACCTCCTCGGCAATGTTGAGGTCGCCGCCGCCCGCGAGGTGGCGCAGCTCCTCGATCTTGCCTTCCAGCTCGGCGATGGGCTTTTCGAAATCGAGAAACTGACGCATCTCTCGCGCCGTGCGGCCGCGGGGGCCGCCATATGGCGGGCGGCCCACGCGGCTGTCAACCGGCCGGCGGGCGCCCCGGCAGGCGCCCCCGGGCCAGCGGATGCGCCTCCAGCACCAGCTTGCGCAGGCGCTCGTCGAGGACGTGGGTGTAGATCTGCGTCGTCGAGATGTCGGCGTGGCCGAGCATCTGCTGCACCGCGCGGAGGTCGGCGCCGCGCGCGACGAGGTGCGTGGCGAAGGCGTGGCGCAGCACGTGCGGCGACACCTTCGCCGGGTCGAGGCCGGCCTCGTTTGCCAATGCTTTCAGCATCTGCGCGAAACGGTGGCGGGTGAGGTGGCCGCGGCCGTAGCCGGGAAACAGCCAGGGCTGCTCGCGGCCGGCCGCGTCGCGCTCGTCGCGCGCGGCGAGCCAGGCGCGCACCGCCTCGCGCGCGGCGTCGCCCAGCGGCACCATGCGCTCGCGGCCGCCCTTGCCGCGCACCACCAGCAGGCGCGGGTCGCGCGCCACGGCGGCAAGCGGCAGGCCGACCAGCTCCGACACGCGCATGCCGGTGGCGTAGGCCAGCTCGACCAGCGCCGCGAGGCGCAGCCCCGCCGTGCCGGGCCGCGCATGGGCCGCCGCCAGCAGGCGGTCGACCTCGGCCTCGTCGAGAATCTTCGGCAGGGTGCGGCCACGTCGCGGGCCGTCGAGCGTCGAGGTCGGATCGACGTCGCGGAACCCCTCGCCGGCGAGGAAGCGGAAGAACTGGCGCAACGCCGACAGGCGCCGCGCCGAGGTGCGCGGGGCCATGCCGGCGCGCGCCATGTCGGCGAGGAAGGCGGCGAGGTCGTCGCCCGTCGCCTCGTGCAGCGCCCGCCCGCGACGGGCGAGGAAGGCCGCGCACTGCGCGAGGTCGCGGTTGTAGGCGGCGAGCGTGTTGGCCGAGGCGCCGCGTTCGGCCGCCAGCATTTCGAGGAAGGCCTCGACGTGGCGGGCAGAGGGCGGCGGCGCCATCGCCGAGGCGCCTAGAGGCCGGCCGCCAGCGCCGCCTCGACGGCGATGCGGCGGGCCTCGGCGTGCAGCCCCACCGCCGACAGGTCGGCGACGACGCGGCGCAGGACGAGCGGCGAGGCGGCGCCGAGGTCGCCGTCGGCCAGCAGGGCCAGCGCCAGCACCACGGTCTCGCCGCTGCGCCCGGCGCGCGCGGCCTCGTCCATGGCGAAGACCATGGCGCCGTCGGCCGGCGCCGTCGGCCGCGCCGCCGGCACCTTCGCCGCGGCGGCGGCGGCGGCACGCCAGCGCTCGGCGGTCACCGGCGCGCCCAGCGCATCGAGCAGGGCCAGCAGCACCTCGCGCTGGCGCGCCGCGACCGCCGGGTCGGCCTTGTCGCGCGCCGCGAGCCAGCGGTCGAGGCGGGCCTCGTTCCAGGCGAACAGCGGATCGTTGGCCAGCGGACTGACGGCTTGCGGCGCGGCCTGCGCCGACGGCCACGGCGCCGTCGTGCCGAGGCGCAGGTCGATCGGCGGCGTGGCGCCGGCCGGCCGCGCCGCCGGGGGCGGGGGATCGGCGAAGGCGAGACGCATCAGCGGCCACAGGTCGGTGACGGCGGCGGCGGCCTCGTCGTCGCGGGCGGCGACGCCGGCGGCGATCCGCAGCCAGTCGGCGGCCCGCTCGGGGCGCCCGGCCAGCAACGCGGCGCGCGCCGCCTCGCCGGCGAACCACGCGAGGCCGGGACCGGGTTCGATCCGCATCAGCAGCGGCTCGGCCAGCATCGCCGCCAGCGCGCCATCGCCGTTGCCGCGGGCCAGCGCCCAGCCGCGCCGCAGGGCCTCGGCCTGGGCCGCCGGCACCGTCTGCTGCGAGGCGACGAGCCAGCCGGCGGCGAGGGCGAGGCCAGGCGACGGCTTGGCGCCGGCGCCGAGCGCGGCCAGCGCGTCGTCGCGGCCGATGCCCATGGTGCCGATGAGGTCGCGCAGCGCCGCCGGCGGCAGTGTGCCAGCCCGGCCGGCCGCGCGCGCCGCGGCCAGGCGCACGTCCAGTGTCGCGTTGGGCGAGCCGGCGATGGCGCGCTGCATGGCCGGCGTCGCCTTGTCGGCGAGCCACTGCGGAATTTCGACGCCCGCCGCGCGCAGCAGCGCGAGGTTGATCGGCGACGCCTCGCCGGCAGCCTTCGTCGTCGCCTTCTGTTTCGCGGCCAGTGCCTCGACCAGTTCGGCAAACAGCGCATCGTCTTTCAGCGCGCCCTGCTCGCGCAGCAGATCGAGGCCGAACTGCACGTCGGCCTTGCGGCCCTGCAGGGCCTGGCAGAACACCAGCGCCTTCTGCCAGAACGCCTCCGTGCTGGCCTGCGACTGCGCGGCGACCTCGTTGCAGGCGGCGTCGAAGTCGTAGCGCAGCAGATGCGCCTCGGCGACGGCGCGCGCCGTGACGCCGGAGCGCAGCCCCGGCGCCGCGCCGACCAGCTTCGCGGCATCCTCGCTCTCGCCCATCGCCACCAGCAGGCGCGCCCGCAGGGCGACCAGCCCGGGCTCGACGAGCGGCCCGCCGGGCGGCGTCGCCGTCGTCAGCAGCAGACGCCGCTGCAAGGCGCGCAGCGACGGCGCCGCGGGCGCCGCCGGCAGGCGCGTCAGCAGCGCGGCGACGAAGGCGCGCGGCGTGCCCGACCACATCTCCAGCGGCAGGCCGCCGTCGTCGGCGCGCAGCAGGCCGACGGCGTCGGGGTCGATCTGGCCGAGGCCCTCGACGCGGATGCTGTCGCCGACCGGCACGCTGACGCCGGGCGAGGGCGTGACCGGCGCCGTCTCGGCCGCAGCCGGCGTGGCGGCGGGAACCTGGATGTTGGGATCGAACAGGCGGCGGGGCTCGCCCTGCGCGCCGGCCGCCTCGGCCAGCACGCACAGCGCCAGAGCCGCCGAGGCGACGGCGCTAGCGCGGCAGGCGATCATCTGGGATGACCTTTTCCACCGGATGGGTCGGGGCGGGAATGTCGCGCGTGGCGAGCCAGCCGGCGGCCGCGATCACGAGCACGACGACGATGACGAGGGCGATGCGCAGCAAGGGGACTCCCCGGGGATGCGGACCGGCGGCCGGCGCTTCCGGCGCGAAGGCCAACGACAAGATGCGCCGGGCTGTGGTAGGGTCGAAACATGGCGATTTCACGGCGGCCTGTAAACTCGCTCGCGCGGGCTGTCGGCGCGTGATTACCGACAGGTCATGACCGCCCCCAGTACCGATCCAGACCCCGGACCCGGGGCCCGCGCCGATGTCGCGGGCCGGCCGGCCGGCGCGCGCTCGATCGTGATGGTCGGCATGATGGGCGCCGGCAAGACCGCCGTCGGACGCCGCGTGGCGGCACGCCTCGGCTGGGCGTTCGTCGACGCCGACCAGGCGATCGAGGAGGCCGCCGGCGCCACCATCGAGGAGATCTTCGCGCGCCACGGCGAACCGCATTTCCGCTCCGGCGAGCGCCAGGTCATCGCCCGCCTGCTGGCCGAGGGGCCGAAGGTGCTGGCGACCGGCGGCGGCGCCTACATGGACGCCGAGACGCGCGCGCGCATCGCCGAGTCGGGGCTGTCGGTGTGGCTGCGCGCCGACGTGGACACCCTCGTCCGCCGCACCGGGCGCCGCACCGACCGGCCGCTGCTGAAGGCCGGCGACCGCCGCGAGACCATCGCGCGGCTGGTAGCCCAGCGCTATCCGGTCTATGCCGGAGCCGACATCGTCGTCGACACCGACGACGGGCCGCCGGAGGACACCGTCGAGCGCGTGCTCGCCGCCCTCGGCGAGCACGGCATCCACCCCCCGCGCGAGACGCCGCGATGACGCCGCCGCCTGCCACCACCCCAGGCCCTGCCCCGGGCCCCGACCGCCTCGAAGTGGCCCTCGGCCTGCGCGCCTACGACATCGTCATCGGCCCCGGCGCGCTGGCCCTGGCCGGCAGCGAGATGGTCGCCGCCGGGCTGACGCGCCGCGCCCACGTCGTCACCGACAGCAATGTCGCGCCGCTGCACCTCGCCGCGCTGCGCGCCGCCCTCGACGCGGCCGGTATCGTCAGCACGGCGGTGACGGTGCCGGCCGGCGAGGAGACCAAGACCTTCGACGGGCTTCAGTCCCTGCTGACGGCGCTGCTCGACAACCGCATCGAACGGCGCGACTGCGTCGTGGCGCTCGGCGGCGGCGTCGTCGGCGACCTCGCCGGTCTCGCCGCGTCGCTGGTGCTGCGCGGCGTCGACTACGTGCAGGTGCCGACCACGCTGCTGGCGCAGGTCGATTCGAGCGTCGGCGGCAAGACGGCGATCGACACGCCGCACGGCAAGAACCTCGTCGGCGCCTTCTACCAGCCGCGCCTCGTCGTCGCCGACACCGACGTGCTCGACACGCTGCCGCGCCGCGAACTGCTGGCCGGCTACGCCGAGACGGCGAAGTACGGGGTGCTCGGCGACGCCACGTTCTTCGCCTGGCTGGAGCGCAACGCCGCCGGGCTGCTCGCCGGCGACGCCGCCGCGCGCATCCATGCCGTGCGGCGCAGCTGCGAGATGAAGGCGGCCATCGTCGCCGCCGACGAGCGCGAGACCGGCGACGACCGCGCGCTGCTCAACCTCGGCCACACCTTCGCGCACGCCTTCGAGGCGGCGACCGGCTTCGGCGCCGCGCTGCTGCATGGCGAGGCGGTGGCGGCGGGCATGGCGATGGCGTGCGAGCTGTCGGCGCGCCTCGGCCTCTGTCCGCCGGAAGACGCCGCGCGTGTGCGCCGCCACCTCGCATCCGTCGGCCTGCCGGCCGGCCTGCCGCCGGCACCACCGGGCGGCTGGGACGCCGAGACGCTGGTGCGCCTGATGGGCCACGACAAGAAGGTCGAGGCCGGGCGCATCCGGTTCATCCTGGTGCGCGGCATCGGCAAGGCGTTCGTCGCGCGCGACGTGCCGCCGGCGGTGGTCGCGTCGCTGCTGGCCGATGCGGCGCAGGCGGCCTGAAGGGGGGGAACGCAAACCCGACGATGGAAACGGTAATCCTGATCGTGGCGGCCATCGCGGTGCTGCTGCTGCTGTCCGCCTTCTTCTCCGGCTCCGAGACCGCGCTCACGGCCGCCTCGCGGCCGCGCCTGCACCAGCTCGAGCAGGACGGCGACGCACGGGCGCGCACCGTCAACGACCTGCGCGCGCGGCCCGAGCGGCTGATCGGCTCGCTGCTGGTCGGCAACAACATCGTCAACATCCTCGCCTCGTCGCTCGCCACCAGCGTGCTCATCGCCTGGTTCGGCGATGCAGGCGTCGCCTACGCCACGGTCGTGATGACCATCCTCGTGCTAGTCTGCTCCGAGGTGCTGCCGAAGACCTACGCCATCCGCAATCCCGACCGGCTGGCGCTGGCGGTGGCGCCCATCCTGCGCGTCATCGTCACCGTACTGACGCCGGTGACGATGACCATCGACGCCATCGTGCGCGCCCTGCTGGCGATCGGCGGCAACCGCGGCACCCACACCGGGCTGGAAGCGCGCGAGGAGGAGCTGCGCGGCGCCATCGACCTGCACGCGCGCACCGACGAGGAGGCGGCGCGCGAGGGTCACATGCTGCGCGGCATTCTCGACCTCGCCGAGATCGAGGTCAGCGAGGTGCTGACGCACCGCACCGACGTGCAGATGCTCGACGCCTCGCTGCCGGCGCGCGACCTGCTGCGCCGCGTGCTCGACAGCCCGTACTCGCGCCTGCCGCTGTACCGCGACGAGCCCGACAACATCGTCGGCGTGATCCACGCCAAGGCGCTGTTCCGCGCCCTCGACGCAGCCGGCGGCGACATCGACCGCGTCGACATCGCCAAGGTGGCCAACACGCCGTGGTTCATCCCCGAGCAGACCGGCCTGCTGGCCCAGCTCGGTGCCTTCCGCCGCCGCCACGAGCACTTCGCCGTCGTCGTCGACGAGTACGGCGCCGTCATGGGCATCGTGACGCTGGAGGACATCGTCGAGGAGATCGTCGGCCAGATCCACGACGAGCACGACGTGCCGGTGGCCGGCGCGCGTGCCCAGGGCGACGGCTCGTGGATCATCACCGGCACGGCGACGATCCGCGACCTCAACCGCGAGCTGGGCTGGAGCCTGCCCGACGAGGAGGCGACGACGGTCGCCGGCCTCGTGCTGCACGAGGCGCGCGTCATTCCCGACGAGGGCCAGAGCTTCGTCTTCCATGACTACCGCTTCGACGTGCTGCGCCGGCGCGGCAACCAGATCCGCACCCTGCGCGTCACCCCGCCGCGGGCCGAGGCGACGGCCGGCGCGGCTTGACCGGCGGGCGCCAGCGCCCCATTTTGCACCGCACAATCGGCTCCCATCCCCGTCCGAGGACCGCGCGCCATGCCGCTTTCCGCGCCCGCCCCGCGCGAGCACATCCACACCCGCAGGATCGAGTGCACCGGCTATCTGCGCCAGGACGGGCTGTGGGACATCGAAGGAACGCTCGAGGACACCAAGACCTACGCCTTCGAGAACCGCGAGCGCGGCGCGATCGAGCCCGGCGACCCGATCCACGGCATGAAGGTCCGCATCACCGTCGACGACGCCTTCGTCATCCAAGCGGTCGAGGCGGTGTCCGACAAGACGCCCTTCGCCGTGTGCAAGGAAGTCGCGCCGAACTTCCAGCGCCTCGTCGGCGTCACCATCGGCCCGGGCTTCCGCGGCGAGGTGAAGCGGCGGGTCGGCGGCGTCGAGGGCTGCACGCACCTCGTCGAGCTGTTCGGCCCGCTGGCGACGACCGCCTTCCAGACCATCTATCCCTACCGCAACCGGCAGGCCAGCCGCGACCGGCCCGAGGGCACGGCCACGGCGACGCGGCGCCCGTCGCTGCTCGACACCTGCCACGCCTTCCGCAGCGACGGCGCCAAGGTGAAGGAGCTGTGGCCCGACCACTGGCGCGACCCGGCGGCGGCGAAGGGATAGCGCGTCAGTTCGGCGGCTTGATTCCGGCCTCGCGGATCAGCCGCGCGTAGTGATCGTGCATCGCGGCGTGGGCCGCGGCGAGGTCGGCTGGCGATCCGCCGACCACGCGATACCCGAATGTTTCCAGACGCTCCCGTATCTGCGGCTCTGCGAGAACGGCATTGACGGCACGACTGACGTAGTCGACCACGCCGGCCGGCGTTCCAGCCGGTGTGAACAGGCCCATCATGGTCGGCACCGCCGCCTCCGGATACCCGGCCTCGACGACGGAGGGGACGTTCGGCAAGCCGGGCGCCCGCTGCGGTCCGAGGACAGCGAGCGCGCGCAGCTGGCCCGACTTGATCTGCGACGCGACGGAAACGAGGTTCGTGACCATCACCGGCACCTGGTTGGCGAGTACGTCCAGAAGGGCCGGTGTGGCACCCGAATAAGGAACGAACTCGAACTTCGTGCCCAGAGTCCGGTTCATGTGAACCAGCGCGAGATGCGGTATAGAGCCCGTACCGGGCACAGCGGCGTAGACCCCTGACCGGCGCGCCTGCGCGACCAGTTCGGCAAACGACTGCGCAGGGAAGGCCGGGTTGACGACGGCGATGCTGATCGTCTCGACGAGCTGGACGACTGGCGCGAGTTGCCTGCGCGCATCGTAGGGCAGGTCATTGCGCAACGCCGGATTGATGGCGATGTTCGTGTCGCCCATCAGCAGCGTATAGCCGTCGGGGGCGGCGCGTGCCACCGCCCCGGTTCCGATGCTGCCGCCCGCCCCGGCCCGGTTCTCGATGATCACCGGCTGGTCGAAGATGCCCAACAGCTTCTCGGCGACGACGCGCGCGGCGTTGTCCGTCGATCCCCCTGGCGCGAAGGGGACGACCAACGTCACCGGCCGGCTCGGCCAGCCGGCGGGACAGCCGGTGCAGACCAGCGGCCCCGCCGCCGGCTGCGGCGGCCTGACCGGCTGCGGCGCCACCTGCGGCGCGGGCGCCGGGATTTCGGTCGCCGCCGGCCGGGCCGGGGCGGACGCGGCGGGCTCGGCGAGGAGCGAGGCGAAGACCCAGCCAACGCCGCCGCCCGGCCGCTCGACGCGCAACCAGTCGCTGCCTTTCGCCTTGCCGGTGATGGTGACCTTCGTGCCGGCGGCGAGCGTGTCGAGCTTCTCCGCCGTGGCCAGCGGCGCCGCGCGGACATTGGCGGTGGCGGTCGTCACCATCACCGCGTCGCGTTCCTCGACGGCGACGGAAGGGGGCGGAGCGACCGGCGCCGGCGCCGGCTGCAGCGCCTCCAGCTTGGCCTTCGCCAGCGCGGCGAACTGGCCCTGCGGATACTGCGCGAGATAGGCCTGCAGCGCCGCCTTCGTGCCGGCGCCGTCGGCCGAGCGCCAGAACTCGACCTCGGCGATGCGCGGATCGAAGGCCGGCACGGGCGGCGATGCCTGACCCGGCACGGGCTGCGCCGCCGGCGCGGCGGCGTTCAGCACCAGCCCGCCGACCATCTGGCCTTCCTGCCACGTCTCCTGGCGATCGCCGGTGGCGCGTTTGACCGCCACGTGCACACGGTCGAGGATCTGGTGGTGCGTCAGCCCCGGCTCGGCCAGCGCGGCGAGCCACGCCGCCGTGTACGGGCTGTTGCGCCCCTGCCCGTCCGCCGCCACCGTGCCGGGCTTGGCGGCATAGGAGACGAGCGTCCCCGAGGCTGCCGCCTCGACGCGGGCGAGGCCGCGCGTGCCGCCGCGGAAACGCTGCTCGAACGGGTTGTCGCGGCAGGCGTCGAGCAACACCAGCGAGGCCCGCGCGCCCGCCGCCGCCAGCCCGCGCAGGATCGAGTCGAGCGCGATGGCGTCGTACTCGACCTCCTCCTCGCTCTGCGGGTCGACGTCGACCGGCAGCAGCCAGTTCTGGCCGCGCACCTGAAGGCCATGACCGGCATAGAACACCACCGCCTCGTCGCCCGCCGCGAGGCTGCGGTGGAAGGCGAGGATGGCCGCCGCCATCTGGCGCCGCGTCGCGTCCGTCGCCGTGGTGACGGCGAAGCCGAGCCCTTCCAGACGCTTCGCCATGTCGGCGGCATCGTTGACGGGGTTGGCCAGCGGCCGCGCCTTGTAGGCCGAATTGCCGATGACCAGCGCCTTGCGCGCCGCCTCGGCGGGCAGCGTCATGAGCACCACGACCAGAATCCCGAGCGCCACCGCGAGCGCGCGCATGACCATCCCCGTGGGGCAGCCGTCCCCGGCGGAGTCTCGCCGGGCGCGCCCTACCCGGTCAATCGTCGCGCCGCGCCGGGCCCGGACCTGTGACGCCGCTCACACCCGGACAGTCCGGCGCCGGCGGCAAGGGCGGAATCGTTTCGCCCGGAATGGCCGCCGCCAGCTCCTCGCGCGTCTGCGCGAACACCGAGCGGTAGTGCGTCTCCCGGTCGGCGCGGAACAGCGACCGCCCGACCGCCTCGACCAGCCGCGGCACGCTGACACGCAGGGCGTTGAGGGACGAGCCGGAGCCGCCGAGCGAGACCATGGTGCCGAAGGTAAAGTTGCGGACCCGGGCGAGCCACGGCGCCGTGCCGGGCACCCGTTCGGTGAAGGCGTAGTCGTCGGCGAGATAGGGATGGCCCGCGAGGTAGTCGCTCTCCTCGCCCGGCGGCGGCACGAAGCGGTCGCGCCAGCGCGCGGCGACGGCGGCGACGGCAGCGAGTTCGGGCCGCGCCGCGAGGTCGACGGAGTTGCCGGCCGCGACGATGACCGCATCGTGGCGGCGGCGCTCGCCCGCCATGGTCTCGATCTCGATCTCGTCGCCGGCGAGGCGGCAGGCACGCCAGCCGGCGCCGAGGTGCAGGCGCCAGTTCGCGTGGACGGCGCAGCGCTCCCACGTCTCCTGCGGCGGCGGCTGGTGGACGGCGAAGATGTGGCGCACGGCCCGCCATTTCTCGAGATCGGTGAAGGCGGCGTAGTGGCCGAGGACGTGCGTGCCGTCCGCCCAGCGCCACGCGTTGACGCGCGGCAGCGAGGCGCGGCGGACATACTGGTCGACCGTCGCTGCGCCGGCCTCGAGGGCGACGCCGGCATGGTCGAAGGCCGAGGTACCGCCGCCGAGCACGGCGACGCGGCGGCCGGCGAAGCGGCCGGCGTCGTAGATCTCGGCGCTGTGCACCCAGCGCTCGCGCGGCAGGCCGTCGCGCACCATCGCCGGCACGCTCCACGCCCCGTTGCCCTCGATGCCAGTCGCCAGCACGACCTCGCGCGCCAGCACCGTCGCCGCCGCCCCGCCGGAACCACGCGTGCGCAGGCGCAGCAGGGTGCCGGCGTCGCCGGCATCCTCCGGCTCGATCGCCATCACCTCGGTGTCGTGCCGCACCGGCAGGTCGAGAACCGTCCGGTACCAGTCGAGATAGGCCTGGTAGTCGTCCTTCGGCATGCGCTCCATGCGGGCGAACGCCTCGGCGCCGTGCACGGCCTCGAACCACGCGCGCGGCGTCAGCGACGGCATGCCGAGGTCGGGCCCGGTGTTCTCCTTCAGCGTCCGCAGCGTGCGCATGCGCGCGAAAGTCGCCCACGGGCCGGCGCGGCCCGGCGGATTGCGGTCGATGACGACGACGTTGCCGATCTGCGCGCGGATGAGGCCGAACGCGGCGGTCAGGCCGGCATGGCCGGCGCCGACGATGGCCACGTCATGGACATGCGCGCCCGTGGGATGGCGGCTCGGCACGACCCAGTCCGGGCGGCGGCGCCAGTTGAGCAGGTCGAGGTCGGCGCGCACGCGGGCGGTGAGATCCGCCAGCCCGTCGCGCCCGCTGTCTTCCGCCACGCTCCCCCCTCCTTCGACATAACGGCGGCACTCTACACCCCGCTCCCCGGCCGCTGGCACAGCGCGGGCGCCGCGTGCCAAGATCGCCGCCGTTCGCGGGAGGAGACAAGACATATGCGTCCCAATCGGCTGAAGGAATTGTGGCGGGCCGGCAAGCCGGCGCTCAACGGCTGGTGCGCCCTGCCCTGCTCGCTGTCGGCCGAGATGGTCGCGCGCCAGGGCTGGGACTCGGTGCTGGTCGACCTGCAGCACGGCGGCATCGACGAGGCGACCGCGCTGCACATGCTGCAGGCCATCTCGACCACCGACGCCGTGCCGATGGCGCGCGCACCGTGGCTCGAGCCGGGCGTCATCATGCGGCTGCTCGACGCCGGCGCCTACGGCATCGTCTGCCCCATGGTCAACACGCGGGCGGACGCGGAACTGCTGGTTTCGGCCTGCCGCTACCCGCCGCAGGGCATGCGCTCCAACGGCGCCTTCCGCGGCACGCTCTACGGCGGCGCCGACTACGTGCAGAAGGCGAACGACGAGATCGTCGTGCTGGCGATGATCGAGACCAAGGAGGCGCTGGCCAACGTCGCCGAGATCGTCGCCACGCCCGGCCTCGACGGCGTCTATGTCGGCCCCACCGACCTCGCCATCTCCCTCGGCCATGGGCCGCGCATCGACGTCGCCGACGGGCCGATCGGCGAGGCCATCGCCCATATCCGCAGGACGGCGCACGCCGCCGGCAAGGTCGCCGGCGCGCATGGCACACAGGTCGGCTATGCCGTGCAGATGCTGACCGAGGGCTTCAACTTCATGACGCCGACCGCGGACTTCCGCGCCCTGCAGATGGGCATGGCCGCGACGCTCGGCGGCATCCGCGACAAGGTGCCGGGGGCGCGCCGCTAGGTCAGCGGATCGGAAACGCCTCGGCGTCGGCGGTCTGGCCGAGGCGGTCGACCAGCCGCGGCAGCATCTGGCGATAGATGCGGTAGGGGTCGGTACCGCGCGCCGTCGTCTCGGCGCGGCCGGTCCACGCCACCTTGTCGGCGGCGTCGCGCAGTTCGAGTTCGAGCCGCAGCAGGCGTTCGAGCGTCGCCGGCTCGGCCCCGGTGCGGCCGCCGAGCACGCTGTCGCGCGACGACGACCACAGGTTCATGCGCATGCGCACGATGTCGTTGTCGACGCGCACCTCGCCGAGCGTCGATTCGGGCGTGTTCTCGGCGACCTCGGTGGTCCGCAGGGTCAGGGTCCATTGCGGCCCCTTGATCGAGGTCCAGCCGCGCGCCGCCAGCAGCTCGCGCAGTTCGCCCTCGAGGCGCACGTCGAGTTCGGCGTTGTCGGCAAGCTCGATCTTCAGCGAGACGTCGCGCGCGACGGGCTCCAGAGCGACGGCGCCGAGCCGGGCCTCGCCCGACGATGCCGGCTGGGCGCCGGATGGAACGGGCCCGAACACCAGAAGCGTCAGCGGCAGCATCGCGGCGAGCAGGCGCATCCGGATTTCCGTCATCTCGTAGCCCGACCTCAGTTGCGCGGCGCGGTACCGGTGCCGGAGATGATCGTACCGTTAACGTGCTGCACCGTCACCCTGACTTCCGCCGCCGATGCGATGATGCCGGCATCGACGTTGTTGAGGATGCGCGGCTCGATCTTGATCACGTCGCCGGTCGGTATCGTGGTGAACTTGGAGGCGTGCGCGGTGCTGTTCGACGCCATCACCGTCTGCGCCAGGCCGACGTCGTTGGCGAAGCTGGACGTCGGGTCGTTGAACGTCACGTTTGCCGCGTTCGGATTGGTGGGATTCGGCGGCACCGCGAAGCCATAGTTGATCGTGACATTCAGGCTGACCGTGCGGGCACCGAAATTGAACGTCGCGGTGGCATCGAACTCGCCGGCGCTGTTGGTGCTGGTGCCGCTGACATAGGTCAGGGCCACGTCGTTCAGGGTGTAGGTGCCGGTGCCGGTCTGCAGACTGCGGATGTCGTTCCAGCTCGCGGTCGTGCCGAGCGACCGGCCGACATTGGAGGCGAGCCGCTCGGCCGCGGTATTGCCCCGACGCTGGACATCGCCCACGGCGGCGATGCCGATGGCCCGCACGGCGGCCGCGCCGAGGTCCTGGCCGGTCAGGGCCGCGAGCTGGCCGAGGCCGGGCACGCCAGGGCCGGGCCCCGCCGGCCCGACGGCCGCCGGCTGGGCCGGACCCTGTGGCCGCGGTCCGGTCCCCGTCTGCGCGTTGGCGGCGCCTTGCCCGTCGCCCGCCGCGCCCTGACCGCCGGGACCACCCGGCTGGTTCGGCTGATCCTGGTTCGCCGGCCGGGGCGGACCGTCGCCGCCCGGCGTGACGGCGTCGCCGCGCCCCGGAGCGAGGCCGCCGGTGATCTGGGCCACGTGCTGCGGGGTGAACTGCTGCAATTGCGCCGGACCGCCGAGGCCGACGACGCGCACGCCGTAGCCGCCGCGCGTGATCTCGACCGGCGGCGTCGCGTCCGCCCCGGTGAAGACGAGACGACCGATGCGCTCGTTGGCATCGTTGCTCGGCCCCGGGCCGAGCAGCACGACGTCGGCAACGATATCGGTGCCCGCCGGCACGGTCGCCGGATCGAAGCCGGCGGCGAGCAGGGTGTCGTTGCGGTCGGCGACGCCGGCCAGTTCGACGACCTGACCCGCGCCCGCGGTGCCGCGGATGCCGATCGTGCCGACCGGCAGGGCGATGGTCATCGCCTCGGGCTCGTTGCGGGCGACCTTGCCCGTCACGAAGCGGAACGCCCCCTTGACCACGGAGGCGGCGACCCGGCCGGCGCCCTTCTCGGGGTCATAGACGAACTGGTCGATGACGATCGCCGCGTTGGGGCCGATGGTGAACACCGTCTCGTCGAGCAGCAGGATCTGCAGGCCGGAGCGCGCGCCGGTCTCGATGCGGTCGCCGAGGAAGATCGGCTGGCCGCTCGCCACCGCGCGGCCGACCTGCACGTCGGGCCGCGTGGCCAGCAGCGTGACCTCGCCGCGAACGGCCCCGGCGACGCCGGCCCGGGCCGCCTCCTGCGCGGCGGCGGCGCCGGCGGTCGCCGCCAGCAACAGCGCCAGGGCGCATGGCCCTGCGGCGCGCGAGACCCGGCGAGGCGACAAAATCGTGCGTGACATGACCCAACCCCCGACCGGTTCAGCCTACAAGGCCGCTGACGAACACGCCAACCGCCAGTGCGGCGCCGGCGCCGAGAACCGTGGTGAGCACGAAGTCGAGAGCTTGGCGTCGCATGGTCGTCTCCATCGCGTCATGGGGCGTCCGATGCCACGAGACATAGCCCGTCCGGCGCGCGCCCGAAGTGACGGCAGTCACATCGGCCGGCCGCGCGACGACCGGAACAATTGACCGAGATCAAGGAAACCGGCGGGCGTTCCGGCCAGTATGAGGTTCTCTCGCCTCTGTAATTGTCCTCTGCCAACTGGCGGGGCCGCACCGCGGCCCCGCCACTTTCTTTTCGCCCCCGGAGCCGTGGCGTGACGGCGGTCACAGACGGCAGGGCCGGCCGCCGCCAACATGACGGCGATCGGTCCAGCCAGGGGCGGAGACAGTCATGACACCGGGCCACGGGACAGCGAGCCACACGGCGTTGCGCCGGCACGAGACCGGCGCCCCGCGCCGCCGCCGCCGCGCCGGCTGGACCACGCGCTGGCGCCACGACGACGGCCTGCGCGCCACCGCGCACCTCGCGTTGCTGTTCGCCATCGCCTGGGTGACGATCGGCCTGATCGCCTGGACGTCGATGGCCGGCTGACCGGCGCGCGGGCCGTGCTTGCGGCCTGCGGCGGCCGTGGTCCAGCATGCGGGCATGATCGCGCGGCTCGCCCGGTTCGCCCCCTACCTGCTGCTGGCCGCGGCGATCGGGCTGCGCATTCAGGATCCCGTACCGGTCGAACAGGCGCGCCTGCTGCTGTTCGACGCCTTCCAGCGGGCCCAGCCGCGTAGCTGGGTGGACGTCCCGGTGCGCATCGTCGACATCGACGAAGAAAGCCTCGCCCGCCACGGGCAGTGGCCGTGGCCGCGCACGCTGGTGGCCGATCTAGTCTGGCGTCTAGGCGATGCCGGCGCCGCGGCGATCGCCTTCGACATCGTCTTCGCCGAGCCCGACCGGCTTTCGCCGAGTCGCGCCGTCGCCGGCTGGGCGGCCGGCGAAGCCAGCGACCGCCTGCGCGAGGCCGCGGCGAGCCTGCCCGACAACGACGCCGTGCTTGCCGCCGCCTTCTCGCACAACAGGGTCGTCACCGGCTTCGTGACCACCGGCGAGACCCGCGCGGAGCGGCTGCCGCGGACGCCCGCCGCCATCGCCAGCGCCGGCGACGACCCGCGCCTGTTCGTGCCGGCCTGGCCGGGCGCCATCCTGAACCTCCCGGAACTGGAGGCGGCCGCCTCCGGCAATGGCAGCATCAACTTCGTGCCGGGTCGCGACGGTGTGATCCGCACGGTACCGCTGCTCGCGCGGACGACCGCCGTCGATCCCGACGATCCGTTCGGGCGCACGCGCCTGCTGCCGGCCTTCGGCCTTGAGGCGCTGCGCGTCGCGCAGGACGCACCGACGCTGCGCGTGCGCGCCTCCGGCGCCAGCGGCGAGGCGAGCTTCGGCGCGCGCACCGGCATCGTCGACGTCACGGTCGGCGAGTGGACCGTGCCGACAGACGCGGGCGGCAATGTCTGGCTCCACTACACGGGCCATCGCGCGGAACGCTTCATTCCGGCCTGGAAGGTGCTGGCCGGCGAGGTCGATCCCGCCGCCGTCGCCGGCGCTATCCTGCTGGTCGGCACCAGCGCGGCGGGCCTGCTCGACCTGCGGGCGACGCCGCTCGACCCGGCCACGCCCGGGGTCGAGGTCCATGCCGAGATGATCGAGCAGTTTGTGCTCGGCGCGAGCCTCGTGCGACCCGACTGGGCGACCGGCGCCGAGATCGCCGTCATGGCGCTGGTCGGCGCGGCCCTGCTGTGGCTGCTGCCACGCATCGGCGCGCTGGCCTGCGCCGCCGTCGGCGGCGGCGCCGCGGTGACGGCCTTCGCGGCGAGCTGGCTCGCCTTCGCCGGCGCCAGCTGGCTCGTCGATCCGGCCTATCCGGTCGCCGTCATCGTCGCGCTCTACATTTCCGGCTCGCTCGCCGGCTACCTGCGCACCGAGGCCGAGCGACGGCGGATCCGCACCGCCTTCGGCCAGTACCTGGCGCCCGCGCTGGTCGAGGATCTGGCGCGCCATCCCGAGCACCTGCGCCTCGGCGGCGAGACGCGCGAGATGAGCATCCTGTTCTGCGACGTGCGCGGCTTCACCAGCATCGCCGAAAGCTTCAAGAGCGATCCGCAGGGCCTGACGGCGCTGATCAACCGCCTGCTGACGCCGCTGACGGCGGCCGTGCACGCCCATGGCGGCACGATCGACAAATATATCGGCGACTGCGTGATGGCCTTCTGGAACGCGCCGCTCGACGATCCGGAGCACCCGCGCGACGCGGCGGCGGCGGCGCTCGACATGCTGACGGCCGTCGAGCGGCTCAATGCCGAGCGCGAGCGCGAGACGCCCGGCGCCGCGCCGCTCGGCATCGGCGTCGGCATCAACACCGGCGAGGTCGTCGTCGGCAACATCGGCTCCGACCAGCGCTTCGACTATTCCGTGCTCGGCGACGCGGTGAACCTCGCCGCCCGGCTCGAAGGCCAGTCGAAGGTCTACGGCGTGCCGGTGGTCCTCGGCGACGACACGGCGCAACGGGTCGCGGCGCATTTCGCGCTGCTGGAACTCGACCGCCTCGCGGTGAAGGGCAAGCGCGAGGCGGCGCCGGTGTGGGGCCTGCTGGGCGATGCGGCCGTGCGCGACAGCGACGACTTCCGCCGGCTCGCGTCGGCGCATGCGCGGATGCTGGCGGCCTATCGCGGACGCGCCTGGGACGCGGCGGCCGAGGCCGGGCGCGAGGCGGCGGCCCTGCCGCTGGCCCCGGCCGGCCTCTACGACCTGTGGCAACGGCGCATCGCCGCGCTGCGTGCCGACCCGCCGGGCGCGGACTGGGACGGCACGACCGTCGCCACCGAGAAATAGCCCCGTCCACGGCGGATGGCCCGGGGCGCGAACCGCGTGCTATAGCCGCAAGGCCGCGCGTCGCGGTGCCAACGCCCTCCGCCGATGCCCGCATCGCACTCTTTCCGCCGCCTCGCCCTCGCCGCCATCGCCGCCACCGCGGCATGGCCGGCGCTCGGCCAGACGCCGGTGGACGACAACCGCGCACGCGAGCCGGTGGAACGCCTCGAACAGCAGCGCCAGGTCGAACGCGCGCGCGAAGGGGCGCTCGACCTCGACGCATTCGGCAGCGGGCCGCCGGTGAGCTTCGAGCAGATCCTCGCCGACCCCGACAACATCGACCTCAACGTGCGCTACGCGCTCGGGCAGATTCGCGCCGGCGACATCCGCGGCGGCGCGGCGACGCTGGAACGCGTGCTGCTGCTGCGGCCCGACCTGCCGGCCATCCGCGTGCTGTACGCGATCCTGCTGTTCCGCCTCGAAAGCCTCGACGAGGCCGAGCGCGAGCTGCTGGCCGTGCAGGAACTGCCGATGGACGAGGCGCTGCGGCGGCAGATCGCCGACTGGCTGGCGCAGATCGAGCAGAAGCGGCGGCGCACGCGCTACGTCGCCACGCTCGCGCTCGGCGGCCAGTACGACTGGAACCGCACCGCGGCGCCAAAGTCCGAGATCCGTCTCGCCGCCGACATTCCCACGCGCCTGACCGGCTCGTCCGTGCGCCGCCACGACTACGGCGGCACGCTGCTGGCCAGCCTCGGCGTCGAGCACGACATGGGCATGCAGCGCCGCCACCTGCTGGTCGGCTCGACGACCTACTACCAGGGCGAACAGTTCCACCTGAACACCTTCGACCTGTCGGCCTTCGCGGCGGATGGCGGCGTGGCGCTCGACATGGCGCGCGGCACGACGGTGACGCCGAAGCTGGCGTGGCGGCATGTCTGGCTGGAGGACCACACCTACCAGCAGGCGGTCGGCCCGCTGCTGGCCATCGAGCACGAAATCGTGCCGACCTTCCGCGTGTCGGCCGACTTCGCGGCCGAGCGGCAGATCTTCCACAACATCCCGAGTTCGCAGACGCTGACCGAGCGTACCGGGCGCCTCTACCGCGCCGAGCCGGCGGTGACGTGGATCGTGACGCCCGAGCACCGCCTCGAACCCGGCATCACCCTCGAACGTACCGTCGCCGCCACCGGCTACAATTCCTACACGCGGATGGGGCCGACGCTGACCCATACATGGCTGCTCGGCGACGGCGGCTTCCTGCTCACCGGCCTGTCGCTGACGCAGGACGAGTACGACAGCCCCGATCCGTCGATCAGCGAGACGACCCGGCGCGACGCGCAGTGGCGCGCCCGCTTCACCTACGGCCTGCCGCTGGGCGTGCTGTTCGAGAACGACGAGGCCGCCGAGGGGCCGACCCTGCTGCTCGGCTTCGAGGCGTTCCGGCAGGTCTCGACCGTGACCAACTACACCTACGACAACTATCGCCTCACCATCGGCCTGACCAAGCGCTGGGAATTCTGAGCGGCAAAAGGAAGGGCGGCCGGATCGCTGGGGGAACGATCCGGCCGCGAGGCCACCTGGGAGGAGGAGGTTCGGGCGGGAGGCGACGGGGGTCGCCTCCCGCCCGCATGCCGGCGCCCGAGGGTGGGGTGGGCGTCGACACCCTCAACATGGCGTCGCCCCGGCAAGACGGCAGTGACGGCCGTCACACGGCGCGATTTTTTTGAAAAATCCTCTCCGCCCCTGGGGGCGGAGAGGGCGGGGTGAGGTGGGGGTGGCGCCGTCATCCGCGTTGCCGCGAGAGCGGGCGCCGGTAATACCCACCTCTCCCCGGCCCTCTCCCCCCTGAAGGGCGGAGAGGGAGAAGTCCGGCGAAAGGCGGTGCGGGGGAAATTCGGCTAAGGTCGCGGGCAAGGAAGCCGGAGACGCCCATGCTCGACCTCATCATCCGCGGCGCGACCGTCATCGACGGCCTTGGCCGCGATCCCCAGCGCGGCGATGTCGGCGTGCGCGACGGGCGCGTCGCGGCGGTCGGCGCGGTGACGGAGGCGGCGCGCGAGACGGTCGACGCCGACGGCCTGACGCTCTGCCCGGGCTTCGTCGACCTGCACACGCATTACGACGCGCAGATCACCTGGGACCCGACGCTGTCGCCGTCGCCCTCGCTCGGCGTCACCACCGCCGTGATGGGCAATTGCGGCTTCGGCATCGTGCCGGCGCCGCCGCAGGCACGCGACCTGATCATGCGCAATCTCTCCGTCGTCGAGGGCATGGACCTCGACGCGCTGCGCGCCGGCATCGACTGGCGCTTCGAGAGCTTCGCCGACTACCTCGACGCGGCGGCACGGCAGGGCCCGTATCTCAACGTCGCCACCTTCATCGGCCATTCGGTCGTCCGCACGGCGGTGATGGGCGAGGCCGCCTCGCAGCGCCGGCAGCCGACGGCGGAGGAACTGGCGCGCATGCGCGCGATCGTCGGCGCGGCGATGGCCGACGGCGCCATCGGCTTCGCCTCGTCCTACTCGCCGAGCCATTCGGGCTACGGCGGCGTGCCGATGCCCTCGACCATCACCGAGCCGGCCGAACTCGACGCCCTCGTCGGCGCCATGGGCGACGGGCCGGGCGTGGTGCAGATCGCCTCGGGCGCCAAGCCGGTCGACGAGATCGCCGCGCTCGCCGGCCGCCACGGGCGCCGGATCTTCATGACCACCAGCGTCGCCATGTTCAACGCCCGCGCGCCCGAGCGCGCCATCGGGTATTTCGAGGCCGCCGGGGCCGCGCAGGCGCGCGGCGAGCAGGTCCACATCCAGATCCCGTGCCAGCCGCTCACCTTCGACTTCACGCTGGCCAACGCCTATCCGTTCCACAGCCACGACGCCTTCGGCGCGATCAAGGGGTACACGCGCGAGCAGCTCATGGCGACCTACCGCGACGCCTCGTTCCGCGAACGCTTCCGCGCCAACCTGACGAGCCTGAAACCCGGCGCGCTGTTCCACGGCAACTGGGAGCACATGATCGTCGGCGAGACGAAGCTGGCGAAGAACGCGGGGCTGACGGGCCAGTCGGTGCGCGACGTCGCGGCAGCGCGGGGCGCGGACCCGCTCGACGTCGCCTTCGACCTCGGCCTCGAAGAGAACCTCGAGACCGGCTTCCTCGGCTACTTCCTCAACGTCGGCGACGAGGGCGTCGGCCACCTGCTGCGCCATCCGGCCGGCGTCGTCTCGCTGTCGGACGCCGGCGCACACCTCATCTACATGTGCGACGCCGGCTACGGGCTGCATTTCCTCTCGCGCTGGGTGCGCGAACTCGGCGTCTTCGACCTCGTCGAGGGCGTGCGCCGGCTGACCAGCCACCCGGCCGACCTCTACGGCATCGCCGGGCGCGGCCGCATCGCCGTCGGCGCGCAGGCCGACCTGCTGCTGTTCGATCCGGCGACCGTCGGCGTGACGCCGACCGAGCGCATCCGTGACCTGCCCGGCGGCGGCCGCCGCACCATCCGCCGCCCGCGCGGCGTGCACGGCGTCTGGGTCAACGGCGTGCCGGTGTTCGACGGCAGCGACTATGTGAAGCACACGCAGGGGCCGGGGCAGGTGCTGCGGCGCTTCGCGCGACCGGCCGAGACCGCGACGGGGCGATGATCCGACACGTAGTGGCGCGTCCGTCCTATCGCGTCCTGGCAACGCGGAAGCCGACGGCGCTGTAGCGGCTACCGGCATCGAACATGCCGCGCGCGGCCGAGCGGAAATAGGGCGGAGTATCGCTCCACGACCCGCCCCGCAGGCCGCGGCTGTCGCACTCGCCAGCCGTCCACGCACTGCCATCGGACGGCGCCCCCACATAGCTGTCGGTCACGCAGTCCTCCACCCACTCGACAACGTTGCCCGCGACGTCATGCAGGCCGAAGTCGTTTGCCGGATAGGTGCCGACCGGTGCGGTGTGGGCGTAGCCGTCGCGACAGACTACCGCCCAGGGAATTTTCGGGTAACTGTCCTTCATCGACTGGTCCGCGACGTTCGCCATTTCGCATCCCACATGCGGCGATGCACCCCACCAGTAGCGGGTCGCCGTGCCAGCCCGTGCGGCGTACTCCCACTCCGCTTCGGACAGCAGGCGATAATGCCGGCCTGTTCGCCGTGACAGCCAGCTGACGTAAGCGTTCGCCGCGTACCAGTCGACGCAAACCACTGGGTGGCGATCATCCTGGAAGTACCCGGGGTCACGCCAGCCGTGACCCGTCGTCAGCTCCCATTTGCCATCGGTCAGGATGCCGCAACGGTCGCCCGCGCTATAGCCGGTGGCCTCGACGAAGGCCGCAAATTCGCCGCGCGTTACCTCGTTTACCGCCACCGCGAGATCGTGCCCGATCCGGACTGTACGTTGCGGATTCTCGTCACTGCGGCGCCCCGCCTCGTCGGCGGGCGAGCCCATCGTGAAGGTGCCGCGCGGCAGCCAGACCATCTCCGGACAGGCGGAACAGTCGCGAAATTTCGTGCCGGGGCTGATGTCCGTGCCGGGTGCCGACGGCACCGGTGCGACAGCCGCCGGCAGTGGTGACGGCGTCGGGGCGGAGGCGACCGGCAATGCGACCAACGGCACGTCGGCCAGCAGCGGCGCGAAGACCCAGCCCTCGCCGCCACCCGGACGCTCGATACGCAACCAGTCGCTGCCCTTCGCCTTGCCGGTGACGGTCACCCTCGTGCCCGCCGCCAGCGTCGCCAGCCTAGCCGCCGTGGTCGCCGGCGCGGAGCGCACATTCGCCGTCGCGGCGGCGACCATCTCGGTGTCGCGGGGATCGACCTCTATCGGGGCCGGCGGTGCCGGCGCCGGGCGCAGGGCCACCAGCCGCGCCTTCGCCAGTGCCACGAACCGGCCCTGCGGATACTGCGCGAGATAGGCCTCGTAATCGGCGGCCGCGCCGCCGCGCTCCACCGACTCCCAGAAGCGCAATTCGGCCAGGTGCGGATCGAACGCCGGCAGCGGCGCGGCGCCTGGCGCGGGCGACGCCGTATTGAGTACCATTGCGCCGATCATCTGACCTTCCTGCCACGTCTCCTGCCGGTTGTCGGTGGCGCGTTTCACGGCGACATGCACGTGGTCGAGGATCTGGTGATGCTTCAGGCCTGGCTCCGCCAGCGCGGCCAGCCACGCCGTCGTGTACGGGCTGTTGCGCCCCTGCCCGTCGGCCGCCACCGTGCCCGGCCGCGCCGCGTAGGAGACGAGAGTGCCCGAGGCCGCCGCCTCGACGCGGGCGAGGCCGCGCGTGCCGCCGCGGAAGCGCTGCTCGAACGGGTTGTCGCGGCAGGCGTCGAGCAGCACGAGGGAGGCGCGGGCGCCCGCCGCCGCCAGCCCGCGCAGGATCGAGTCGAGCGCGATGGCGTCGTACTCGACCTCCTCCTCGCTCTGCGGGTCGACGTCGACCGGCAGCAGCCAGTTCTGGCCGCGCACCTGAAGGCCATGACCGGCATAGAACACCACCGCCTCGTCGCCCGCCGCGAGGCTGCGGTGGAAGGCGAGGATGGCGGCCGCCATCTGGCGCCGCGTCGCGTCCGTCGCCGTGGTGACGGCGAAACCGAGCCCTTCCAGGCGCTTCGCCATGTCGGTCGCGTCGTTGACGGGGTTGGCCAGCGGCCGCGCCTTGTAGGCCGCGTTGCCGATGACCAGCGCCTTGCGCGCCGCCTCGGCGGGCGGCACCGAGGCCAGCGCCAGCAGCGCCACGAATATGGCCGCGCCCCATCGCATGGCCGCCTCCCCGACGCTTCGACGATCCGCGCCGCGATCATCGCGGGCGTGGCGCCCGGCGGTCAATCGTGACAGCCGGGCCGCTGACCGCATGTGAAGCGCGTCACAGGATCACGGCTGCTCGCGCACCGCCTCGACGAGGCGCGCCAGCTTCGCCACGTCGGACACCGCGAGGGCATCGCGTTCGCGCGTCACCAGCTTCTGGCGGGACAGATCGCCGAGCACGCGGGCGACGGTCTCGCGCGTCGTCGAGGCGCGGGCGGCGATGTCGCTGTGCACCGGGATCGGCGTGATCGCCGCGGTGTTGTCGCCGGTCATGGCGGCGCGCGCCTCGCGCAGGATCTCGGCATGGACGCGGTTGTGCGCGCCGAGCGTCGACAGTTCCATGATGCGGTCGGTCGCGGCCCGCACGATGCGGGCGAGCCCCTGCGTCACGCGCAGCGCGATCTCCGGGTTGTCGCGCAGCAGCGACAGGAAGGTCTGCGGCGCGATGGAGGCGGTACGCGTCTCGCCCAGCGCCACCACGGTGGCCGAGCGCGGCGCGCCGTCGAGGGCGGCGAGATCGCCGAAATGGCCGCCGGTTGCCACCTCGTCGAAGGCGATCTCGCGGCCGGCCGGCGAGAAATTGACCACGCGCACCTGGCCGGCGACGACGAAGTAGACGTCGCGCGCCTCGCTCTGCCGGTCGATGATGGTGGCGCCCGCGTCCCAGCGGTGCCAGCGGCAGCGCAGTTCGAGATCGGCGCGACGACGCGGGTCCAGCCCCTCGAGCAGGGCTATGCCGGCAAGACTCCGCTGCGGATCGGCCATCGCCCGCGCCCCCACCCCGTTGCGCCGCGCCGACCCATCGTGGCGCCGCGCGCGGCGAAGTCAACTGGCCTGCCGGCGCCGGGCGGGGTATGACTGGCCCATGCCGACGCTGCTGTTCACCCACCCGGCCTGCATCGCGCACGACCCCTCGCCGCGCCACCCCGAGGCGCCGGCGCGGCTGAAGAGCGTGCTCGCGGCGCTGGAAGACGAGCGCTTCGCGCTCCTCGACCGCCGCGAGGCGCCGCTGGCCGAGCGCGCGTGGATCGCCCGCGTGCATCCGATGGCCTTCGTCGAGGCCGTGCTCGCCGCCGTGCCGCGCGAGGGCTATGCGGCGATCGACGCCGACACGGTGATGTCGCCCGGCTCGGGCGAGGCGGCGCTGCGCGCGGCCGGCGCCGTGGTCGCCGCCGTCGATGCCGTCGCCGCCGGCGAGGCCGACAACGCATTCTGCGCCGTCCGTCCGCCGGGCCACCACGCCGAGCCGGGGCGGGCGATGGGCTTCTGCCTGTTCAACAACGTCGCCGTCGGCGCCCTGCACGCCCGCGAGGCGCATGGCCACCGGCGCGTCGCCGTGGTCGATTTCGACGTGCATCACGGCAACGGTACGCAGGCGATGTTCGAGGCCGACCCCGACCTGTTCTACGCCTCGACGCACCAGATGCCGCTCTATCCCGGCACCGGCGATGCGAGCGAGACCGGCGTCGCCGGCAACATCGTCAACGTGCCGCTGCCGCCCGGCGCCGGCACGGTGCAGTTCCGCGCCGCCATGCAGCGCACCGTGCTGCCGGCGCTCGACGCCTTCGACCCCGATTTCCTGCTGATCTCGGCCGGCTTCGACGCCCACGCCGCCGATCCGCTGGCCAATCTGCGTCTGGCGACGGAGGATTTCGCCTGGGCGACGACCGAACTGCTCGCGGTGGCGCGCCGCCGCTGCGGCGGACGGGTCGTGTCGACTCTGGAAGGCGGCTACGATCTCGGCGCGCTGGGCAAGGCTTCGGCCGCGCATGTCCACGCACTGATGACCGGCTGAAAGGCAGCGGGCTGACGGACATGGCCAAGGACAGCGGCGAGGCCCGCATCCCCGACGACATCGCGAAGATGACCTTCGAGCAGGCGCTGGCCGAGCTGGAGGCGATCGTGCGGCGGCTCGAAACCGGCGAGGCGGCGCTCGACAAGGCGATCGACGACTACGAGCGCGGCGCGCATCTCAAGCGCCACTGCGAGAGCAAGCTGCGTCAGGCCCAGGCCCGCGTCGAGCGCATCGCGCTGGCGCCCGACGGCACGCCGGGCACCGAGCCCGCCGGCATCGGGTGATCGTGACAGCCGTTACGACGGATGCGGCGCGCGATCCGCTCGCCGCCGCCATGAGCGACGCCGCAGCGGCGACCGAGGCGGCGCTCGCCGCCCTGTTGCCCGACCCCGCCGCCGCGCCGGCCCCGCGCCTCGCCGAGGCCATGCGCTACGCCGTGCTCGGCGGCGGCAAGCGGCTGCGGCCGTTCCTCGTGATCGAGGGCGCGCGCGCCTGCGGCGTGCCGGCGGCGCGGGCGCTGCGCGTCGCCGCCGCCGTCGAATTCGTCCACTGCTACTCGCTGGTGCACGATGACCTGCCGGCGATGGACGACGACGACCTGCGGCGCGGTCGCCCGACCGTCCACAAGGCCTTCGACGAGGCCACCGCCATCCTCGCCGGCGACGCCCTCCTCACCCTCGCCTTCGAGGTGCTGGCCGAGCCCGCCACCCACCCCGACGGCGGCGTGCGCGCGGCGCTGGCGGCCGGCCTCGCGCGGGCGGCCGGCGGCGCCGGCATGTGCGCCGGGCAATCCCTCGACCTCGCCGCCGAACTGGCCGAGGAACTGCCCGAGGCGGCGCTGGAGCGGCTGGCGCGGCTGAAGACCGGCGCCCTCATCGCATTTTCGGCGCAATCGGGCGCCATCCTCGCGGGCGACGAGGCGGCGCGGGCGGCCCTCGCCGCCTACGGCGAGGATGTCGGCCTCGCCTTCCAGATCGCCGACGACCTGCTCGATGTCACCGGCGATGCCGCCGAGGTCGGCAAGGGCGTGGGCAAGGACGCCGCGCGCGGCAAGCAGACCCTGATGGGCCGGCGCGGCATCGAACGGGCCCGCGCCGAGGCCGACGCGCTGGCCGGGAGCGCGGCACGGCGCCTTGACTTGTTCGGCGAAAAAGCCGAGCACTTGCGCCGGGTTGCCGCATTCGCGGTATCCCGGCGTGCCTAGACCGCAGAGGACGCAACGCCAGTGAACGCGACGGCGCCGACCCCGCTGCTCGACACCGTGCGAGAACCGGCGGATATCCGCGGGTTCGACCCGGAACAGCTTCACCAGCTCGCCGACGAGCTGCGCCGCGAAACCATCGCCGCGGTGGCCCATACCGGCGGCCATCTCGGCGCCGGCCTCGGCGTCGTCGAGCTGACGGTGGCGCTGCACCACGTCTTCGACACGCCGCGCGACCGGCTGCTGTGGGACGTCGGCCATCAGGCCTATCCGCACAAGATCCTGACCGGACGGCGCGACCGTATCCGCACCCTGCGCCAGGGCGGCGGCCTGTCCGGCTTCACCCGCCGCGCCGAGAGCGTCTACGACCCGTTCGGCGCCGGCCACAGCTCGACCTCGATCTCGGCCGGCCTCGGCATGGCGGTGGCGCGCGACCTCGCGGGCGGCGCCAACAACGTCATCTGCGTCATCGGCGACGGCGCGATGAGCGCCGGCATGGCCTACGAGGCGATGAACAACGCCGGCTCCAGCCGCTCGCGCCTGATCGTCATCCTCAACGACAACGACATGTCGATCGCCCCGCCGGTCGGCGCCATGAGCGCCTACCTGTCGCGGCTGATCTCGTCGAAGAGCTACCGCTCGCTGCGCCAGGTGGCGAAGGATGTGGCGCACCACTTCCCGCGCCCGCTGGAACAGGCGGCCAAGCGCGCCGAGGAATACGCGCGCGGCCTCGTCACCGGCGGCACGCTGTTCGAGGAGCTGGGCTTCTACTATGTCGGCCCGCTCGACGGGCACAACATCGACCATCTCCTGCCGGTGCTGAAGAACGTGCGCGACAGCCGCGAGCCACGCCCGGTGCTGATCCATGTGGTGACGCAGAAGGGCAAGGGCTTCGAGAGCGACAGCGGCGGCCACGAGAAGTACCACTCGGTGGCGAAGTTCGATCTCGTCACCGGCGCGCAGGTGAAGGCCAAGCCCAACGCGCCGTCCTACACCGGCGTGTTCGGCGGGGCGCTGATCGCCGAGGCCGAGCACGACGCGAAGATTGTCGCCATCACCGCCGCCATGCCGTCGGGCACCGGCCTCGACAAGTTCGCCGCGCGCTTTCCCGAGCGCAGCTTCGACGTCGGCATCGCCGAGCAGCACGCCGTGACCTTCGCCGCCGGCCTCGCCAGCGAGGGCTACAAGCCGTTCTGCGCCATCTACTCGACCTTCCTGCAGCGCGGCTACGACCAGGTGGTGCACGACGTTGCGGTGCAGGGCCTGCCCGTGCGCTTCGCCATCGACCGCGCCGGCTATGTCGGCGCCGACGGGCCGACGCACCAGGGCTCCTTCGACATCGCCTATCTCGGCGCCCTGCCCGGCATGGTGCTGATGGCGCCGGCCGACGAGGCCGAACTGGTCCACATGGTGGCGACCGCCGCCGCCATCGACGACCGCCCCTCCGCGATCCGCTATCCGCGCGGCGAGGGCGTCGGCGTCGAACTGCCGCCGCGCGGCACGCCCCTGCCGGTCGGCAAGGGCCGCGTGCTGCGCGAGGGCACGACGGTGGCCATCCTGTCCTACGGCACGCGGCTCGCCGACGCGCTGAAGGCGGCCGACGAACTGGCGGCGCGCGGCCTGTCGACGACGGTGGCCGACGCCCGCTTCGCCAAGCCGCTCGACGAGGAGCTGATCCGCCGCCTCGCGCGCGGCCACAGCGTGCTGCTGACGGTGGAGGAAGGCGCGGTCAACGGCTTCGCCGCCCTCGTCATGGCCTTCCTCGCGCGCGAGGGACTGCTCGACAACGGGTTGCGCTTCCGCCCGCTGGCCATGCCCGACGCATTCTTCGAGCACGACAAGCCGGAGGTGCAGCTTGCGCTCGCCGGCCTCGACGCCGCCGGCATGGTCGCCGCCGCGCTCGCCGCGCTGGGCCAGGCGGAAGCGGCGCCGGCGCGGGCGTAGGTTTCGCGCCCCCGGGCGGGCTGCCGTCCTCGTCCTTCGACAGGCTCAGGATGAGGACGGGTGTAAAGGCTGAGTCGCTTGTCCGCCCGAAGGCGGTGTCACGCGCCAGCGTTCCCCCTCGCCCTCATCCTGAGCCTGTCGAAGGACGAGGGCGACGCACGGCCTCTTCCCGCGTCATTGCGAGGAGGCGAAGCCGACGCGGCGATCCGGCCCGCCGGCCGCACGACCGGATTGCGGCCGGAGGCCACGCCATTCCCGATCGCCCTCATCCTGAGCCTCCTCACCCTGAGGAGCCGCCGTCAGGCGGCGTCTCGAAGGGCGAAGGACGAGGGCGACGCACGGCTTCGCGCCGTGCGCCACGGCCTCAGAACAGGAAGTGGTCGTTGCTCAGGTCGTTCATGTCGACGCCGGTGAGGGTGACCTGGTCGCCGCCGCCGAAGTCGATCACCGTGTCGGCGCCGGACTGGCTCATGGCCAGTTCGCCGGCGTCGTTCCAGGCGAAGTAGCCCGACACGTCGAGCATGTCGCCGGCGAGATCGAAGTCGGTGACCGTGTCCTGGCCGCCAGCCGGGGCGAAGACGAAGGTGTCGTCGCCGCCGCCGCCGGTGAGGAAGTCGTTACCGCCGCCGCCGGTCAGCACGTTGGCGCCACCGTCGCCGGTCAGCGTGTCGGCGTAGGCGCCGCCGACGACGTTCTCGACCGAGTCGACCACCGATACGCCGCCGCCATCGACCTGCAGGCTGGCGGTGCCGAGATTGACCGTCACCTGGCCCCAGGCGCCCGACATGTCGAGCGTGTCGATGCCGTCGCCGCCATCGAAGAGGTTGTCGGCGAAGAAGATACCGGGTGCGATCTCGCCGCTCCAGGTGATCGTGATCGAGAACGTGTCGTGGCCGGCGTCGCCATAGAACTGGTTGTTCATGACCGTCGCGGTGGCGCCACCGACGGCGCCGTCAGCGCCGGAGCCACCATCCGTGCCGGCGATGTAGGCGTAAGTGATGTCGCCGTCGACATACGACAGCGAAGTCGAGAACGCCGCCGCGCCACCGGCGCCGCCGGCGCCGCCGGCGCCGCCGACGAGCGTGATGTCGACGGCGATCGTGTCGTCGCCGTCGCCGCCATGAACGGTGTTGCCGCTGACGTCGGCGCTGGCGCTACCGCCGACGCCGCCGGCACCGCCCGCGCCGCCATTGCCGCTGTAGTTGTCGTCATAACGGAATTCGAACAGCCATGGCGATTCATCGAATTCGTGCGCCAGGTACGCGCTGACTTCGTGGTACAGGAAACGCCCGTAGCCGGACGCGCCGCCGGTGCCGCCATCACCGCCATCGCCGCCCTGGGCCGTCGCGGCGAACAGGATGAGGTCGCTGCCACCGAGGGCCTCGACGTACTGGCCGGTGACGGATGCCGTGGCGTTACCACCGGCACCGCCGGCGCCACCGTAGGCGCCTTGCCCGCCAAAGGCGCCCTGGCCACCCTGGCCACCCTGGCCGCCCGCACCGGCGGTGCTGCCATAGGCGACGGCCTCGAAGATGATCTCGTCACCGGAGCTGCCGCCGGTCGCCGCGTTGTCCGCGGTCGTCGCCCCGGCCACGGCAAGGGCCCCGGCACCGCCGGCACCGCCGGCACCGCCAAGGCCGCCCGCGCTGCCATGGTGGAGAACCTGCTCCACGCTCACGATGCCATCGTTCAGAAACGAGTAGCGGGTATAGCCGTCCTGGACCCTGCCATTGCCGCCAGCGCCGCCGGCACCGCCGTCGCCGCTGCTGCCGGCGATGGCGATGCTGGAGACGAGAATCGAGCCGCCGTCCGCCGCCTCGCCGGATATTTCCACGCTGGCGCTGCCGCCGCTCTGCCCGTTCCCGCCGGCGCTCCCATGAGCACCGGCGGTGTAGTAGGAGATTTGGGAGGGGTACTGGGGATTCGAGTCGGTAACGACGTCGTAGAGGACGCCGTCCGCCCCCGCCGCGCCTGCCGCGCCGTCGGCACCGTCACCGCCCTGGGCCTCGGCGATGATCTCGCCGGCCGGCTCCTCGTCGTCGCCGCCACCGTCGCCCTCTCCCACCTCGACCGAGACGAAGGCGGTAGTGAGTTCGCCCGCCGCGTCGGTGATCTGGTAGCCGAAGGTGGCGGTGCCGCTGAAGCCGGCTTCGGGGGTGAAGACGATGTCGTCGCCGACGAGCTGAACGCTGCCGCCGACACCCGGCAGCAGGGCGATGAGTGCCGGCGCGTCGCCGGCATCGGCATCGCTGTCGTTGGCCAGCAGCGCCACGACGGGGATCGTGAGGTCGGTCTCGAATTCAGCCTCGAAGCCCGTGTCGTCCACCGCCACCGGCGCGTCGTTGACGCCCAGGACCGTGAAGCTGACGGTGGCGACGTTGGACAGCGCGGTGCCGTCGCTCGCCTGGTAGGTGAAGCTGTCGGTGGCGACCTCGCCGTCCAGCAGCGCCTGCAGCGCGGCCGCGCCGGTCGGATCGTAGTGGACGTTGCCGTCGACGTCGATCGTCACCAGGGCGCCGAGCAGGCTGGTCGCCGAGACGGCGGCGATGGTGAGCGTCGTGAAGTGGTCGACGTCGCTGTCGTTGCCGAGGATGTCGGCGGCGGCGATCGTCGCCGCGTTGTCCTCGTCGGTGAGGATGGACGGCCCGCCGACATAGCTCAGCGCGTTGCCGAACAGCTCCATGTACTGGCCGGAGAGGTTGCCGTAGTAGTCGTTGGGGAACAGCGTGACGGCGACGACGCCCGAGCTGTCCACGGCGACCAGCGGCGCGCCGTCATTCCACGAGGCGACGAGGGTGGCATCGCCCGTCAGTGCCGAATGGTCATGGTAGTAGCCGCCCACGTTGGTGATCGTGAACGGCCCGCTCATGATCGGGTGCGAGGCGTCGTAGCTGCCCAGCGAAACGCCGTGGTAGTTGCCGTAATAGCCCGTCAGCGGCAGGTAGCCGTCGCTGTAGAGTCGGCCCCAAGAGCCTTCCGACTGCCAGATGAAGGTCGCGGCGACGAGGCCGCCGCCGCTGTCGACATAGTCGGCGAGCAGGTTCGGGAAGTACGTGCTCGACGGGCTGCCGTTCTGGTAGGCGAGGATGGCGTCGTACTGCTGCAGGGTGGCAAGGCTCTCCGACCCGTTCAGCAGCGTGACCGAACTGAAGATGCCGAGGTTGGCGAGGCCGGGAATGACGTTGGTGTCGACGCCATAGTCGTAGGCGGGATAGACGGCAATGTGGCCGCCGCCACCACCGCCGCCGGCGGAACCGCGGACTGTGTCGTCGTGCGCCACCGGCGCATCGTTGGTGCCGGTGACGGTGACGGTGATGGCCTGGGTGACGGCGACGCCGAATTCGTCGGCGACCTCGACGACGAAGGCGTCCTCCACCGTCTCGCCGGCGGCGAGCGCCTGCACATGGGACGCGCCGTTGTCGAGGGTGTAGGTCCAGGCGCCGCTGGCGTCGACCACCAGCTCGCCGAAGGCGCCGTTGCCGCCGCCGCTCCAGGTCAACTCCGCGTTCGCGTCCGGATCGGTCGCCGAAAGCTGGCCGGTGACGACGGTCGCGTCGTCCTCGATCGCGTCGCCCGCCCCGTCGCCGTCGGAGACCGGCGCATGGTTGATGCCGGCGACGGTGATGCTGACGCTCGCCGTCGAGGTGGCGCCGAACTCGTCGGTGACGGTGTACTCGAAGCTGTCGGCGATCTCCTCGCCCGGCGCCAGCGCCAGGATGGCGGCGACGCCGTCGCCGTCGTAGTGGACCGTGCCGTCGGGGTTGAGGGTCAGCGTGGCGCCGAGGGCGCTGGTCGCGGCGAGGCCGGTGACGGTGAGCGCCGCGCCGTTGTCGACGTCGCTGTCGTTGGCCAGCACGTCGATGTCGGACTGGTAGTCCGTCGGCACGCCGCGGCCGATCGCGAGGTTGTCGAAGAAGAAGTAGTTGTACTCGTAGGAATAGGAATTGAAGGCGCTGATCCGCACCGTATCGATGTCGGCGAACTCCGGCCCGAAGGTCACCGTGGTCGTCGTGGCGCCCCAGCTATCGGTGTACGGAACGACGGCCGTCGTGCTGCCGACGACGTTGCCGTCGCGATAGGCGGTGAACTCGAGCGTGTCGGGATAGTAGTAGTACGGGTAGTAGCCGAGATCGAGCGAGGTGACGGTGAAGTCGGCGCCGTCGATGCGCGAGATCAGCGGCTGGTAGGAGCCGTAGTAGCCGACCGGGCCCTGCAGGTAGCCGCCGCCGGTGTCGACGGAGTTGCCATACGGCGTGAACTGGAAGCCGGCGTAGTTGGCGTAGAGGTGGTTGGGGTCGAACTGGCTGCTGTCGTCGAAGGTCAGCGGGAATGCCAGCACGCCGACACCGCCGACCGTGGCGGCGTCGTCCGCCGCCACCGGCGCGTCGTTGTCGCCGGTGACGGTGACCGCGACGTCCTGCGTGACATGCGCGCCGAACTCGTCGGTTACGGTAACGTTGAAGGCTTCGCCGACGGTCTGGCCCTCGGCCAGCGCCTGCACATGGGCCGCGCCGTTGTCGAGCGTGTAGGTCCAGGCGCCGCCGTCGGAGAGCGCCAGCGTGCCGTAGGCGCCGGCGCCGCCGCCGCTCCAGGTCAGCACCGCGCCGTTGTCGACGTCGTCGGCGAGGAGCTGGCCTGTCGCCTCGGCGCCGCCGTCCTCCTCGACGCTGCCCTCGGCCTCGCCGCCAGCGAGGACCGGCGCGTCGTTGAGGCCGACCAGCTCGACCGTCACGGTCGCCGTGTCGGTGGCGCCGAACTGGTCGGTGACGGTGTAGGCGAAGGTGTCGCTGGCCGTCTCGCCCGCGGCCAGCGCGTCGGCGCCCGCCGCCGCCGTGCCGTCGTAGTGCACGGTGCCGTCGGGGTTGATCGACAGCAAGGCGCCGAGCGCGCTCGCCGCGTCGACCGCGGCGACACTGAGCACCGCCAGCGGGTTGGGATGGGTGTCGTTGGCCAGCACGTCGACGTCGACGACGACGTTCTGCGTCGCCGGCGCGGCGCCGAGAGTCAGGTTGTCGAAGAAGACGTACTGGCCGTCGCCGTAGTTCGCGTTCGAGACGAGGAGGTAGTCGATCGAGGAGAAGCCGGCGCCGAACGTCACGTGCGTCGAGATCGAGGCCCAGCCGGTCGCGTCGAGGACGGTCACATCCTGCGTGCCGACGAGGACGCCGTCATCGTAGCCGTCGAACCGCAGCGTGAAGTTGGCATAATACTCCGTTCCGACATCGATTGCGCCGAGGGCGAAATCCGCGCCGTCGATGCGCGAGAACGCCGGCGCGTAGTAGCCGTAGTAGCCGACATAGCTAATGGCGATCCCGTATCCGAGATCGACCCAGTCGGCGCTGTAGTAGGCGCCTGGCGTAACCTGGAAGCCGCCGTAGTTCGAGTAGCCGTGATAATGGTCGACCTGCCCGTCGTCGTCGAAGGTCAGCACCACCTGCGGCGCCGAGGTGACGGCCGGCACCAGATCGTCGACCGCGACGGGCGCCTCGGCCGGCGCGTCGTCGGCGCCGTTGACGGTGACGGTGACCTGGCGGGTGTCGCTGGCGCCGTGCTCGTCGGTGACGACGACGGTGAAGCTGTCGGTGACGGCGTCGCCGCCGTCGAGGTCCTGCACCGCGGCCGACTCGTTGTCGAGCGCGTAGGTCCACTTGCCGGTGGCACCGACTGCCAGCGTGCCGAAGGTGCCGGCGCCGCCGCCGGCGACCGACCATGACAGCACCGCGCCGTTGTCGACGTCGCCGGCGAGGAGCTGGCCGGTCGCCTCCAGGATGACGGACGACGACGAGGAACTCGGCGCGCCGTCCTCCCAGGCCGTGCCCGTGTCGTCGCCGCCGGCCGCGATGACCGGGGCGTCGTTGGTGCCGGTGACTGTGACCTCGACCACCTGCGTGTCGGTTGCGCCGTGCTCGTCGGTGACGACGACGGTGAAGGTCTCGACGTGGCTCTCGCCCTGCGCCAGCGCCTGGGTGGCCGCCGCACCGTTGTCGAGGGTGTAGGTCCACAGGCCCGACGCATCGACCGACAGGCCGCCATAGACGCCGGCGCCACCGCCGGCCACCGACCACGTCAGCACCGCGCCGTGGTCGACGTCGGTCGCCGTCAGCTGGCCCGTCGCCGCGAGGACGGTGTCCTCCTGCGCTGCGCCGGCCACCTCGCCGCCTGGCTCGAGCACGACGTAGGCGGCGCTGGCGATCGTTCCATCATTGCCGGCCGGCGAATGGTCGACGGCCGACGTGCCCACGCCTTCGTTGAACTCATAGGCCAGAAGCGCCGTGGCATAGCTTGCCGGCGGCGTGCCTGCTGCACTGGCCGCGATGGCGGACGCGTCGAGCACGCCGTTCCACACGCGCACATAATCCACGAGGCCGTGGAAATCCTGGCCGATCACCAGATTGCCCGGCCCCTGATAAGCCGCGATGCCGGCGTTGTCGGCCGTCACCTGCACGCCATTGCGATACAGCACGCGTGCGCCGGTCGCCGCATCGTAGCTGCCGGCCCAATGCACGAAGTTACCGATGTCGGCATTGGCCCCACCGGGCTCGTAGTAGTTCAGATCGTTGCCATGGAACGCGAAGGTGAAGTCGCCGCTGCCGTCGAACGGGCTGCGGTAGCCGATATGCAGGTGGTTGCCGCTACCGGCGAACGTCGCCGGGTCATCGGACAGGACGACATTCGAATCGAGGCCGCTGAGGTTGGCGGTCCGGTTGACCAGAAACTCCCAGGTGAAGGAGGCGCCTGCCAGCGGCACGTCGGCCTGCGTATCGACCCGATCCGCGCTGTTCGCCCCATCGAAGGCGAGGGCGTGATTGCCGGCGGGGACCGCGATCACCGGCGCGTCGTTGGCGCCATTGACCGTGATCTCCACGGTCTGCGTGTCGGTCGCTCCGTGCTCATCGGTGACGGTGACGGTAAAGCTCTCGACGTGGCTTTCGCCGGTCGCCAGCGCCTGCACGGAAGCTGAGGCGTTGTCGAGCAAGTAGGTCCATTGGCCCGAACCGTCGACTGACAGTGCGCCGTAGACGCCGTCGCCGCCGCCGGCCACCGACCACGATAGCGTCGAACCGCTGTCGACATCCGTCGCCGCCAGTTGGCCCGTTGCCGCCAGCGTCGCATCTTCCTCGACAGTCCCGGCATCGTCGCCACCCGCGGTCACCACCGGCGCGTCATTCCGGCCGTGGACCGTGACGTCGACCGTTTGCGTGTCGGTCGCGCCGTGCTCGTCGGTGACGACGACGGTGAAGCTCTCGACGTGGCTCTCGCCCTGCGCCAGCGCCTGCGTGGCACCCGAGTCGTTGTCGAGCGCGTAGGTCCACTTGCCGGTGGCGTCGACCGCCAGCGTGCCGAAGGTGCCGGCACCGCCGCCGGCCACCGACCACGTCAGCGCCGCGCCGTTGTCGACGTCGCCGGCAAGGAGCTGCCCGGTCGCCTCGAGGATGACGGACGATGACGAGGAACTCGGCGCGCCGTCCTCGTATGCCGTGCCGGCATCGTCGCCACCCGCTGCGACGACGGGCGCGTCGTTGGTGCCGGTCACCGTGACGGACACGGACTGCGTGTCGCTGGCGCCGTGCTCGTCGGTGACGGTCACGGTGAAGGTCTCGGCATGGCTCTCGCCATCGGCCAGCGCCTGCACGGCGGCAGAGGCATTGTCGAGCGTGTAGGTCCACTGGCCGGTCGAATCGACAGCCAGCGCGCCGTAGGTGCCGGCGCCACCGCCGGCCACCGACCATGTCAGCACCGCGCCGTGGTCGACGTCGGTCGCCGTCAGCTGGCCCGTCGCCGCCGTTGTCGCATCTTCCTCGGCCGTACCGGCATCGCCGCCGCCCGCCGCGATGACCGGCGCGTCGTTGCGGCCGTTGACCGTGATGTCGACGGTCTGCGTATCGGTCGCGCCGTGCTCGTCGGTGACGACCACGGTGAAGCTCTCCACATGGCTCTCGCCATCGGCCAGCGCCTGCACGGCGGGCGAGGTACTGTCGATTCTGTAGCGCCACCAGCCCGCCGAAGTGATGGCCAGCGAGCCATAGCTGCCGACGCCGCCGCCGGACCAGGTCAGCACGGCGCCGTTGTCGACGTCGGATGCCGTCAGCTGGCCGGTCACGGCCAGTATAAAGTCTTCCTGGACCACGCCGGCAACGCCGCCGCCCGCCGCGATGACCGGCGCGTCGTTGGTGCCGGTCACCGTCACATCGACGGTCTGCGTGTCGCTGGCGCCGTGCTCGTCGGTGACCACGATTGTGAACGTCTCGACATGGCTCTCGCCGGCCGCCAGCGCCTGGGTGGCAGCCGAACCGTTGTCGAGCGTGTAGGTCCACAGGCCCGACGCATCGACCGACAGCGCGCCGTAGGTGCCGGCGCCGCCGCCCTGCACCGACCACGTCAGCACCGCGCCGTTGTCGACATCCGTGGCGGTGAGCTGGCCGGTCGCCGCGAGGACGGAGTCCTCCTGCGCCGCGCCGGAATCGTCACCGCCGACCACGACCGGCGCATCGTTGACGCCCGTGACCCCCACGGAGACGGTGGCCGTGTCGGTCGCGCCGTGCTCGTCGGTGACCGTGTAGGTGAAGGTGTCGGTCGCCGTCTCGCCCTCGGCCAGCGCCTGAAGCGCCGCAGATGCCGTCGGGTCGTAGGCGATGTCGCCGCCCACCGTCTGGGCGACGGAAGCGCCGAGCACACTCGTCGCCGACACACCCGCCACCGACAGCGCGGCGCCGTGGTCGACGTCCGTGTCGTTGGCCAGCAGGTCCGCCGCCGCGATCGTCAGCGGCGTGTCCTCGTCGGTGCCGGAGCCCGCCTCGTTGAAGGTGAGGTCGTCGATCAGCCACCAGCCGACATTGTCGATGCCGTTGCCGCTGTACGCGCCATCGGTGACGACCACGTCGAGGCGGTCGATGCTGGCGAAGTCCAGATTCACCCACGTCATCGAACCCGTCAGGCTGACGACGAGGCTGTTGGTCACGGCGCCGTCGTCGTAGCCGTCGAAGCGGACCTGCCACGCGCCGTTCCAGTCCTGGATCGACAGGCCCTGGACGTCGATATCGCCGTCGCCGAGCCAGATGATGCTGCTGTTCTCGCCCGCCCAGCCGTTATAGATGTTCGAGAAGTTCACCAGGATGTCGGCGGAGTTGTTGTAGTACGAGCCCGACGACTGCCAGTCGAAGCCGCCATAGCCGGTCGGCACGTCCCAACTGGTGTCGAAGCCGAGGACCGTGGTGCCACCGCCACCACCGACCACGTCGTCCGCCGCGACCGGGGCGTCGTTGGTGCCGGTGACGCTGACCGACACGCTGTGTGTCGCCGTGGCGCCGTGCTCGTCGGTGACGACCACGTCGAAGCTCTCGGCAACGGTCTCGCCCGCCGCCAGCGCCTGCACGTTGGCCGATGCATTGTCGATCGTGTAGGTCCACAGACCCGTCGCATCGACGGTCAGGGCGCCGTAGGTGCCGGCGCCGCCGCCGGCGACCGACCAGCCCAGTATCGCGCCGTTGTCGACGTCGCTCGCCGCGAGCTGGCCCGTCGCCATGCCGGCGAGCGGATCGTCCTCGGTCACCGCGCCGGCATCGTCGCCGCCGAGCATGACGGGCGCGTCGTTCTCGCCGGTCAGCTCGACCGTGACCGTGGCCGTGCTCGTCGCGCCGAACTCGTCCGTCACCGTGTAGCTGAAGGTATCGCTGGCCGTCTCGCCCTCTGCCAAGGCGTCGATGGCGGCGGCTGCCGTGGAATCGTAGTGCACCGTGCCATCGGGATTGAGCGACACGGCGGCGCCCATGGTGCTCGTGGCATCCACCGCGGCGACGGACAGGACCGCGCCGTTGTCGACATCGGTGTCGTTGGCCAGCACGTCGATGTCGGCGACGACGGCCTCGCCGCCATTGCCACCGCCAACGGCCAGGTTGTCGAAGTAGAAATAGTTGCCGTCGCTGTAAATCAGATCCCGGATGATCACCTGGTCGACAGCGGCGAAGCCGGCGCCGAAGGTGACGGTCAGCGAGGTCACGCCCCAGTCGGTGTAGTAGGGCAGCGAGGCGGACTGGCTGGCTACGAGGACGCCGTCGTTGTAGCCGAGGAATTCGAGCTGGCTGGTAGAGTAGTAGTAGCCGCCCAGGTCGACGGAGGTCAGCGCGAAGTCCGCCCCGTCGATCCGCGAAAGCGCCGGGCGATAGTTGTCGTAGTAACCGATGTAGCTGACTTCCACGCCATAGTAGGTGTCGACGTAGTCGTAGCTGTAGTAGCCGGCCGGCGTGAACTGGAAGCCGCCGTAGTTCGCATAGTACGCGTAGGGGTCGATCTGGCCGTCGTCGTCGAAGGTCAGCACCGTGCCGCCGGCGCCCGGCGAGAAGACATCGGCCACCGCCACCGGCGCGTCGTTGGTGCCCGTGACCGTCACGGACACGGACTGCGTGGCGCTGGCGCCGTGCTCGTCGGTGACCACCACGTCGAAGGTCTCGACATGGCTCTCGCCCGCGGCCAGCGCTTGCACGTGGGCCGCGCCGTTGTCGAGCGTGTAGGTCCACTGGCCCGACGCGTCGATCGCCAGCGCGCCGTAGGTGCCGGCACCGCCGCCCTGCACCGACCATGACAGCACGGCGCCGTTGTCGACATCCGTGGCGGCGAGCTGGCCGGTCGCGGTGAGGACGGAGTCCTCCTGCGCCGCGCCGGACGTGTCGCCGGCGACGACGACCGGGGCGTCGTTGGTGCCGGTCACGGTGACGCCGACCGTCGCCGGGCCGGAGCTGGCGCCGTGGCTGTCGGTCGCGCTGTAGGTGAAGCTCGCCGTCGCCGTCTCGCCGGCGGCGAGCGACTGGAAGCCGGCGCCCGGATCGAAGGTGACCGTGCCGTCGCCGTTGTCGGCGACGGTCCCGAAGCCCGGCGGTACGTCGGACAGGGTGTAGGTCAGGCTGGCCTGGTCGTCCTCGGGGTCGACGTCGTCGCCGGCCAGCGCGACGGTGACCGGCGCGCCGTCCTCGACCGCGGCGATGCTGACATCGGCCACGGTCGGCGGCGTGTTGTCGGTGTGGCCGAGGATGGTGACGGTGACGACCTGCGTGTCCTCGCCGCCGAGGCCGTCGGCGACGCGCACGGTGAAGGTCTCGGTCGCCGTCTCGCCGTCGTCGAGGTCGTCGAGCGCCGGCGTGCCGTTGTCGAGCGTGTAGGTCCACTGGCCGCTGGCGTCGACCGCGAAGGTGCCGTAGGCGCCAGCGCCGCCACCGTCGACCGACCAGGCCTGCGTCGCGCCGTTGTCGACGTCGCTCGCCGTGAGCTGGCCCGAGACGGCGGTACCGGCGTCGTCCTCGAGGACGCTGCCGGCATCGTCACCGCCGGCCGCGATGACCGGTGCGTCGTTGGTGCCGGTGACGGTGATGGTGACGGTCTCGGTGTCGGAGGCGCCGTGGTTGTCGGTGACCCGGACGGTGAAGCTCTCCGTCACCGTCTCGCCGGCCGCGAGGTTCTGCACGGCGGCATTGTCGAGCGTGTAGACCCAGTTGTTGGTGTAGTAGTTGACCGGCTGCAGGGCGAAGGTGCCGTAGGCGCCCGCGCCGCCGCCATCGACGGAGAACACCGCCGACGGCGAGTGCAGGTCGATGTCGTCCATCAGGACGGTGCCGGTGGCCGTCTGCGCGCCGTCCTCGACGACGCTGCCGGCCGTGGTCGCCGAGGTGATGACCGGCGCGTCGTTGCTGCCGCTGACGGTGATGGTGACGGTGCGGTTGCTGAAGGCGCCGAACTCGTCGGTCGCGCGCACCGTGTAGGTCTCGGTGAGGACATGGCTCGCCGAGAGCTGCTGGACGGCGAGCGCGTCGTTATCGAGCGTGTAGGTCCACACGCCCGCCGGACTGACGCTGAACGTGCCGCGCGCACTCGACACCGAGCCGATCACCGACCAGGTATGGCTGGCGCCGTGGTCGACATCGCCGACCGTGAGGGTGCCGGTCGCCGCGAGCGCGACATCCTCCTGCACCGCGCCCGTGTTGGGACCGCTGACCACAGGGCCGTCGTTCCTGCCCGTCACGGTGACGGTCACCGCCTGGCTGGCCGAGGCGCCGAACTGGTCGGTCACCGTGGCGGTGAAGGTCTCCGTCACCACCTCGCCCTGCGCCAGAGCCTGCGCCGAGGCGTTGTTGAGCGAATAGGTCCAGCCGCCGCCGGAATTGATCGAGAAGTTGCCGTAGCTGCCGGCGGCGCTGCCCGACCAGGTGCGGGTGGCACCATTGTCGACGTCGCTCGCGGTGAGCGTGCCGCTGGTCGACAACGGGCCGTCCTCGACGACGGCGCCGTCGCTGGTGCCGCCGGTCACCACCGGGCCGTCATTGGTGCCCTCGACGGTGACGACGACGCTGCGCGTGTCGGTCGCGCCATGCTCGTCGCTGACGACGACGGTGAAGGTGTCGGTGGCGCTCTGCCCCTGCGCCAGCGCCTGCACGGCGGCCGAGCCGTTGGCCAGCGCGTAGCTCCACTGGCCGGACGCGTCGACCGACAGCGTGCCGTAGGTGCCGCCGCCGCCGCCGGCGACCGACCAGGTCAGCACCGCGCCGTTGTCGATGTCGGTCGCGGCAAGCTGGCCGCCGGCGGCAAGCGTCGTGTCTTCCTTGACGGTGCCGGCGGTCGCGCCGCCGGTGATGACCGGCCCGTCGTTGGCGCCGGTGACGGTGACCGACACCGTCGCCGCGTCGGTCGCCCCGGCGAGGTCGCGGACGGTGTAGGTGAAGGTGTCGACGACCGACTGGCCGACGGCCAGCGCCTGCAGCGCCGCGGCGCCGGTCGGGTTGTAGGTATAGGTGCCGTCGGCGGCGACCGTCACCGTCGCGCCCAGCGTGCTGGTGGCGCTGAAGCCGGTGACCGTCAGCACGTCGAGATGGTCGGCATCGCTGTCGTTGGCCAGCACGTTGCCGGTGGCGACGGCGTCCTCGCCGGTGGTGGCCGCATCGTCGACCGCGTCAGGGCCGCTGTTGGTCAGCTCGACGCGGTAGTTCTCCCAGTTCGAGACCGAGAGGTCGAAGGCGTTGAACTGGAACGAGGCGCCATTGTCCTTGCTGGCGTTGCTGTGGCTTGGCAGCCACGCGGCGAAGGCCGCGAGGTCGGCCTGCACGGCGGCATTCGCCGCTTCGCCATAGGTCAGACGCACGACCAGCGTGTCGGTGCCCTTGCCGCCGTTGTAGACGTCGCGGGCGCCGAGGTTTTCGGCCAGCGTGTAGATGCCGGTGTCGTTGCCCTGGCCGCCATCGACGATGTCCGAACCGGCACCGCCGTCGAGGATGTCGTTGCCGTTCTCGCCGTAGAGGCGGTCGACGCCCTGGATCGTCTCGGCCCAGGAGTAGTCGATGTACTGCAGCAGGAAATCGCTGGAGTCGACGGTGATCGAGCCCTGCGCGTTGGCCCCGGCCGCCGTCGAGTAGGGCAGCGCCGAGAACACCACCGTGTCGAAGGCGGTGTAGCCGCCGTTCAGCGTGATGGTGAAGACGTAGTCGCCGCTGGCGCTGTTGGAAATCTCGACGCCCGAGCCGACCAGCACGCCATCGTCGAAGGCCTGCCAGACGGCGCGCTCGGCCTTGTTGAAGTCGGCGCTCGACTGCGGCCCGTAGAAATACGAGAAGCCGACCGACACATCGCTGACGTCGTGGCCGAAATCGACCTTCAGCGTCTCCGACAGGTTCTTCGTCGGATCCCAGCCGGTCTCGGCCTTGATCGACGGCCGCGAGGCCTGGTTGCCCGAGGCGCCGATGCCGTCGGCGTTGATGCCGACATTGGCCGCCGTGCTCGCCGTCAGACCGTAGCCGGAGATGTTCTGGGCGGTGACGGTGACGTCGCCCCAGTAGTCGCAGTAGTTGCCGCTGGTCAGCTTGCCGGTCGTGCCGGCGCGCGCCGAGTGAGAGATGGTGATGGCGCCGCCCGAATCGCCGCCGAGCAGGACGTCGTTGCCCTCGCCGCCCCACAGCGTGTCGCTGCCGGCGCCGCCGTCGAGGGAGTCGTTGCCGCTGCCGCCATCGAGGGAATCGTTGCCGGCACCGCCGTCGAGCGTGTCGTTGCCCGAGCCGCCGTCGAGATCGTCGTTGCCGTCGCCGCCGAGCAACGTGTCGTCGCCCGAACCGCCGTCGAGGTCGTCGTTGCCAGCGCCGCCCTCGAGCCGGTCGTCGCCGCTGCCGCCCTCGATGTCGTCGTTGCCGGCGCCGCCGAGCAGAATGTCGTCGCCCGAGCCGCCGTCGAGGTCGTCGTCGCCGTCGCCGCCGTCGAGCAGATCGTCACCCTCGCCCCCCTCGAGGTCGTCGTTGCCGGCGCCGCCGAGCACAACATCGTCGCCCTCGCCGCCATCCAGCCTGTCGTTGCCGCTGCCGCCGTCGAGGAAATCGTTCCCCGAGCCGCCGTCGAGGCTGTCGTTGCCGGCGCCGCCATAGAGGCGGTCATTGCCCGACCCGCCATCGAGCTTGTCGTTGCCATCGCCACCGTCGAGCAGGTCGTTGCCGCTGCCGCCGTCGAGGCTGTCGTTGCCGAGCCCGCCGTAGAGGGCGTCGTTGCCCGAGCCGCCGTCTATGCGGTCGTTGCCGCCCTGGCCGTAGACGATGTCGTCGCCGCCCTTGGCATCGATGGTGTTGTTGCCATTGGTGCCGTAGATGACGTCGTTGCCGTTGCCAGCCATGGGGGTCCCCCGATCCCGCACGTGCGAAATTCGCCCGCGCGGGGCGGACAATAGGCCGGTTCGCGTGACGCGCCCATGTCTTAACTGACGATTAACCAATAATTATTTGGCTTCCGCCCATCGAATATTTCACTTCGCGCCGCAACAATTCGAGAGGCTGATACGTTATTCATTGTAACGATATATAATCGTCAATATTTCGATAATAAGGAGCCGCGCCATTCCGGGCGCACCGCCCCGCGCGCCGGCACACAAACGCTCCCGCAACGCCGCCCGGGACGGTGTTGCGGTGGCCCGGACCGTTTCAGGAAACGGGGATCGCGCAACGAAGGGCGAGGACGCGGGGGGACCGGCACGGCCCGTCCGGCATGCCGTCCCTGTCCTTCGACAGGCTCAGGATGAGGACGGGGGTAACGGACGCGCGGTTTGCCCGCCGGTGAGACGAGGATACGCAACCGTCCCTTCCAATCGCCCTCATCCTGAGCCTGTCGAAGGACGAGGGCGACGCACGGCGCCAGGAACAGCGAACCGACTCAGCGGCGGCCGAACAGGCGCTCGATGTCGCCGCGGCCGAGCACGACGAAGGTCGGGCGGCCGTGGTTGCACTGGCCGGCGTTGGGCGTGCGCTCCATCTCGCGCAGCAGGGCGTCCATCTCGGCCGCCGACATGCGGCGTCCGGCGCGCACGCTGCCGTGGCAGGCGAGCGTCGCGCAGACGTCCTCGAGTCGCTCGCGCAGCGCCGTTGCCGCATCGTAGTCGAGCAGCTCGTCGGCGAGGTCGCGGACGAGGCCAGCGACGTCAGCGGTGCCGAGCAGCGCCGGCGCCTCGCGCACCAGCACCGCGCCGGCGCCGAAACCCTCGAGCGCGAGGCCGAGCTCGGTCAGTTCGCCGGCGCGCGCGACCAGACGGGTCACGGCGGCGGGCTCCAGTTCCACCACCTCGGGCAGCAGCAGACCCTGCCGCGCCACGCCGCCGCCGGCCAGCGCCGCCTTCATGCGCTCGTAGACGATGCGCTCGTGGGCGGCGTGCTGGTCGACGATGACCAGCCCCTCGCCGGTCTCTGCGACGATGTAGGTGTCGTGCAACTGCGCCCGCGCGGCGCCGAGCGGATAGTCGGCCGGCACCGCCACCTCGCCGCCGTCCGCCGTCGGTGCGGCGTCGGCATAGCGCGGCGCGGCGGGCGGCGCGTCGAGGCCGGGCAGGGCGCCACCGCCGGGCGGCGCGAAGTAGCGCGCCGCCGCCTCGGCGAGGCCGCGCGGCACGCTCGCCCCGCCGCCGCTCCAGCCGCCGCTGAAGCCGGGCCGGAAGGCGCCGAGCGCGGCGCCGGTCGCCGTCGCCGCCGGGCGCTGACCCGCCGCGGCCAGCGCGTGGCGCAGCGCCGAGACGATGAGGCCGCGCACGAGGCCGGGATCGCGGAAGCGCACCTCCGCCTTGGCCGGGTGCACGTTGACGTCGACCAGCACCGGGTCCATGGCGAGGAACAGCGCCACCACCGGATGGCGGTCGCGCGCCAGCACGTCCTGGTAGGCGCCGCGCACCGCGCCGCCGAGCAGGCGGTCACGCACCGGGCGGCCGTTGACGAAGAGGTACTGGTGGCGCGCCGTCGCGCGGCTCGCCACCGGCAGGCCGGCGAGGCCGGTGAGCAGCAGGCCGTCGCGTTCGGCGCGCACCTTCATGGCATCGGCCGCCGCCTCGCGCCCGAGCACGGCGGCGATGCGCTGCGCGAGGCCGGGGGCGAGGCCGTCGGCCTCCTCCTCCAGCGTCGCCTGGCCGGCCGGCAGGTCGAGCAGCCGCTTGCCGTCGGCGGTCAGCGTGAAGGCGACATCGGGATGCGCCAGCGCGAGGCGCGCCACGGCGTCCTCGACATGCTCGGTCTCGGTGCGCTCGGTCTTGAGGAACTTGAGGCGCGCCGGAGTGGCGAAGAAGAGGTCGCGCACCTCGACGCGCGTGCCCGGCGGCCGCGCCGCCGGCTGCGCCGCGCCGACACGCCCGCCCTCGACGGTGAGCGACCAGCCCTCGGCGGCATCGGGCGGACGCGAGGCGAGCGTCAGCCGCGCGACGGCCCCGATCGACGGCAGCGCCTCGCCGCGGAAGCCCAGCGTGGCGATGTGCGTGAGGTCGTCGTCGGGCAGCTTCGAGGTGGCGTGGCGCTCGATCGCCAGCGCGAGGTCGGCGGGCGACATGCCACACCCGTCGTCGTCAACAGCGATGTAGGTGCGCCCGCCGTCGCGGATCGTCACATCGATGCGCCGCGCGCCGGCGTCGAGGGCGTTCTCGACCAGCTCCTTCACCGCCGCCGCCGGCCGCTCGATGACCTCGCCGGCGGCGATGCGGTTGACGACGGTCTCGGGCAGGCGGCGAATCGGCATGGGGCGAGTCTACACCCCCGGCGACTCCGCGAGGTACCGGCGCGCCAGCACCTTGCCGTCCTCGACCGCCGGCTGGTCCCAGGGATCGACGCCGAGGAGATGCGCGGCGACGATCGTCTCCAGCATGAAGTGCATCATCAGCGCGCCCATGGTCGGCGCGTCGACCCGGTCGAGTTCGAGCGTGCGCGTCGGCCGGCCGCGCGAAACCAGCGTGTCGACCGTCGCGCGCGCCATCGCCGCCAGCAGGTCGCCCGGCGTGCGGCCGCCGAGATAGCCGGCGCCGATGCGCCCGGCGAGGTCGGCGTCGAGGCGCTCGCCGAGACTGGCGGTGGGGCTGGTGACGACCGTCACCATCTTGTCGGCCGGCCCATCGAGCCAGAGCTGCAACTGGCTGTGCTGGTCCACCGTGCCGAGCGCGTCGACCGGCGTCGTGCCCATGCCGCCCTTGCCGAGGCTCTCGGCCCAGAGCTGGCGCCACCACTGGCCGAGCGGCCGCAGGCGGTCGCTGTAGGGCAGGAAGACGCTGGTGCCGACGCCGCGATGGCGGGCCAGCGCCACCGACACGGCGGCGCCGACGGCGGGCGGCGCGCCGGCGGGGTCCTTCGTGTCGAGCGTGGCGTCGAGCACGGACGCCGCGCCCTCGCGGATCGCCACCGGGTCGAGCCCGGCGAGGATGGCCGGCAGGATGCCGACCAGCGACAGCGCGGCATAGCGGCCGCCGACGCCGGGATCGTGGTCGAGCACGCGGGCGCCCCATTCGCCGGCGAAGCGGCGCAGCGGCCGGTCGCCCGGCTCGGTGATCGCCACCAGCGAGCGGGCCAGCGCGCCCTTGCCCTGGTAATGCTCCATCCAGCCGACCAGCGCCAGAAGCTGGGCCAGCGTCTCGGCCGTGCCGCCGGACTTGGAGATGGCGAGCAGGCAGGCGCGCTCGAGGTCGACGCGGGCGACCAGCATCTCCAGCGTCGCCGGGTCGATGTTGTCGAGGAAGACAAGACGCGGCGCCCCCTGGCGCGGGCCGAAGCCCCAGTCCGACAGCGTCGCCAGCGTGCGGCCGCCGAGCGAGGAACCGCCGGTGCCGAGCACGACGACGGTGTCGAAGCGCTCCCGCAGGTCGCGCGCCACCTCCGCCAGCTCCGGCAGGTCGTCACGCCTGTCAGGCAAGGCCAGCAGCGGCAGCGTCGCCTTGTCACGCGCCGTGCGCAGCGCGGCGATGGCCGGCACGGTCTCCTTCAGCGCCGCGGCATATTCCGCGCGCGTCAGGCCTCCGGCCCCGGCGGCATCCGCGAGGCAGCCGTCGATCGACTGGCGGTAGTGCATGGACGGTCTCCGCGGCCCCTCACCCGTTGAACGGCACGAACTTCACTTCGGCTTCCAGCGGCAGGCCCATGACGCGGCAGAACGAGCCGACGAGCTGGTAGTAGCCGACCATCACGGTGAGGTCGACGAGGCCGGCGTCGCCGAGGCTCGCGCGGATCTCCTCGATCAGCGCGTCGGGCACCGTCTCGTTGGCGGCGACGAGGCGCGAAAAGCGGGCGACCGCGCCGGTCGGCGCCGGTTCGGCGAGGATGGCGTCGGTGCCGACCTTCTTTTGCAGATCCGCCGGCAGGCGCCAGATGTGATGGCACCACTCGTAGGGATTGTTGACGATTTGCGCCACCTCGCAGATCACGACCTCGCGCAGGTCGAGGTCGAGCACCGAATGGAAGCGCACATGCTCGCCGACCGAGGCGGCGGCTTCCATGGCGCCGGGGCTGTGGGCCATGGCCGAGAACAGGCCGGGAATGTAGTTGAGCTTGCGCGAGGCGACGATGTGGTCGTAGGCGCGCTGGCCGTCCGCGCTCATCTCCGCGCGCGCCACGAGGCGCAGCTTCGCCGTCTTCGCATAGGCCCCAGCCTTCATACCGACCTCCCCTTCGTTGCACGTCCCTGTCGCGGGCGAACCTCTAGCGTGCCGGGGCGCGGCCCGGCAACCGGACCTTGGCCCGCCGGCCATGCCTTCGCTAGAGTGCAGCCCGGCGCCGCCCGCGAGGCCGGGCGCCGACAGCCAGGGAGAGACGCATGAACCTGTCGCGACTGCTGGGCGCGCGCGCCGCCGCCGGCAAGCCGGTCGCCGTGGCGCTGATCGGCACCGGCAAGTTCGGCACCATGTTCCTCGCCCAGGCCCGGCGCACGCCGGGGATGCATGTCGCCGCCGTCATCGACCTCGCGCCCGAGCGCGCGCATGCGGCGCTGACCGCCACCGGCCACACGCCCGGCGCGCGCACCGTCGCCGCCGCGCTCGCCGCCGGCCCCGGCACGGTGCATGTCAGCGACGACGCCGACGCCACCATCGCCGCCGACGGCATCGAGGTGGTGGTCGACGCCACCGGCAGCCCGGCCGCCGGCATCCGCCACGCGCTGGCCTGCTTCCGCCACGGCCGCCACGTCGTCATGGTCAACGTCGAGGCCGACGCCATGGCCGGGCCGCTGCTCGCCGAGAAGGCGCGCGAGGCCGGCGTCGTCTATTCGCTCGCCTGGGGCGACCAGCCGGCGCTGATCTGCGAGATGGTCGACTGGGCGCGCACCGCCGGCTTCGAGGTCGTCGCCGCCGGCAAGGGCACCAAGTACCTGCCCGGCTATCACCACGTGACGCCCGACGACGTGTGGCAACACTACGGTCTCACGCCGGAGCAGGCGAAGGCCGGCGGCATGAACGCGCAGATGTTCAACTCCTTCCTCGACGGCACCAAGTCGGCGATCGAGATGACGGCGGTGGCCAACGCCACCGGCCTGATTCCGGCGCCGGGCGGGCTGGAGTTCCCGGCCTGCGGCGTGCACGACCTCGCGCATGTCATGCGGCCGCGCGACATCGGCGGCCATCTGCACCATGTCGGCCAGGTCGAGGTGATCTCCAGCGAGGAACGCGACGGCCGCCACGTCGCCGGCGATCTGCGCTGGGGCGTGTACGTGGTGTTTCGCGCCGCCACAGAGTATGTCGCGCGCTGCTTCGCCGAGTACGGACTGATCACGGACAAGACCGGCCGCTACTCGGCGCTGTGGAAGCCCTATCATCTCATCGGCCTCGAGCTCGGCATCTCGGTCGCCAGCGCGGCGCTGCGCGGCGAGCCGACCGGGGCCCCCGACGGTTTCCGTGCCGACGCGGTGGCCACCGCCAAGCGCGACCTCAAGCCCGGCGAGACGCTCGACGGCGAGGGCGGCTGGACGGTCTACGGCCGCCTGATGCCGGCCGCCGACAGCCTGCGCATGGGCGGCCTGCCGATAGGCCTCGCCCACGGCATCAAGCTCAAGAACGCGGTGCCGATGGACCGGCCGGTGACGTGGTCGGACGTCGAGGTCGGCGCGCTGAGCGAGGCCGCCGCCTTCCGCCGCGAGATGGAGCGGCGTTTTGCTCCCGCGCCGGCGCGCGCGGCGGAATGAGCGCGCGACGCGCATGAGCATCGCCACGCCGCTGACCCGGCTGCTCGACATCGAGCATCCGGTGATGCTGGCGCCGATGGGCGGCGTCGCCGGCGGCGCGCTGGCCGGCGCCGTCAGCAATGCCGGCGGCTTCGGCTTCATCGGCAGCGGCTACGCCGACCCGGCGATGGGCTACGGCGACGACTGGCTGGAGGCGCAGTTCGCCGCCGCCGGCAACGCCCGCATCGGCGTCGGCTTCATCACCTGGTCGCTGGCGCGGCGGCCGCGCGCCCTCGACGCCGCGCTGGCGCACGGGCCGCGCGCGGTGTTTCTCTCCTTCGGCGACGCAAGCCGCTTCGCCGCGCCGGTCAAGGCGGCGGGCGCGAAACTCGTGATGCAGGTGCAGACGGTAGCCGCCGCGCGCGCGGCCGCCGACCTCGGCGCCGACATCATCGTCGCCCAGGGCGGCGAGGCCGGTGGCCACGGCCATGTACGCTCGACCCTGCCGCTGGTGCCGGCGGTGGTCGACGCCGTGGCGCCGCTGCCGGTGGTCGCGGCAGGCGGCATCGCCGACGGGCGGGGCCTCGCCGCCGCCCTGATGCTCGGCGCGACCGGCGCGCTGATCGGCACCGGCTTCTACGCCGCGCGCGAGGCGCTGGCGCATCCGGCGGCGAAGGCACGGCTGGTCGAGACCTCGGGCGACCAGACGCGGCGCGGCCGAAGCGTCGACTCGGTGCGCGGCCTCACCTGGCCGGCCGACTGGAGCATCCGCACGCTGGAGAACGACTTCACCGCGCGCTGGAGCGACGACGACGAGGGCCTGCAGGCGGCCCTGCCGGCCGAGGCCGACCGCTACGGCGCGGCCGCCGCACGCGGCGACTTCGACACGGCGATCGTCATCGCCGGCGAGGCCGCCGACCTGGTGCGCGAAGAAGCACCGGCCGCCGCCATCCTCGCCCGCATCACCGGCGAGGCCGAAGCGCTGCTGGCCGGCACGCCGGGACTGCTCGATCGCACACGCGGCCAAGCGGCGCGTTGACATCGCCGGCACGGCCGCTATCTAGGGCGTTTCCGCGTCCCGTCAGCAACCGCGTGTCCCCCGCCCGCCCCATGTCTCCCGATTCCGGCATCTCCGTGGCCGCGCCCGGCCCGCTCGCCGAGTGGCGCGCCCGCACGCGCGACGGCGCGCTGGCCGAGGACGCCATGCAGGAGCAGGCCGCGCTGCGGCTGCAGGCGCTGCACGACGCGCTCGCCGCGCGCGCGCCGGCCGGCGGCGGCTGGGCCGCGCGCCTCGGCCTGGCGAAGCGGCGCGACGACGGGCCGGCGCCGCGCGGGCTCTACATCCACGGGCCGGTCGGGCGCGGCAAGTCGCTGCTGATGGACATGTTCATGGCCTCGGCGCCGGTCGCGCGCAAGCGCCGGGTCCATTTCCACGCCTTCATGATCGAGGTGCACGAGCGCCTGCACGCGCTGCGCCGCAAGGGCGCCGGCAGCGACCCGCTGATGACGGTGGCCGGCGACATCGCCGGCGAGGTGCGGCTGCTCTGCTTCGACGAGTTCCGCGTCATCAACATCGCCGACGCGATGATCCTCGGCCGCCTGTTCCAGGGCCTGTTCGAGCGCGGCGTGGTCATCATCGCCACGTCCAACGTGGCGCCGCGCGACCTCTACGCCGGCGGCCTGCAGCGCGAGCGCTTCCTGCCCTTCATCGACCTCCTGTGCGCGCGCATGGACGTGCTCGATTTCGGCGCCGGCACCGACTACCGCCTCGCCCGCCTGCGCGGCCGCGCGGTGTGGCACACGCCGCCGGGCGAGCTGTCGCGGCGCAAGCTCGACGAGGCCTTCGCCGAGCTGACCGACGGCGAGGCGGGCGAGGCCGAGACGATCGAGGTGCAGGGCCGCACGCTGGCGGTGCCGCTGGCGGCGCGCGGCGTCGCCCGCTTCGACTTCGAGGCGCTGTGCTTTCGCGCGCTCGGGCCGGCCGACTACATCGCGTTGGCGCGGCGCTACCACACGCTGGTCATCGACGACATCCCGCGCCTGACGCCGGAGCGGCGCGACGTGGCGCTGCGCTTCGTTGCCCTCGTCGACGCCCTCTACGAGCACAAGACCAAGCTGATCGCCAGCGCCGCCGCCCGCCCCGAGGCGATCTGCCCCGAGGGCGACGCCGCCTTCGAGTACCGCCGCACCGCCTCGCGCCTCGCCGAGATGCAGGCCGCCGACTACTGGGACGCGACGCATATCGGGTGAGGCGACGCTATAGGTGCGCTGCAGGGTCCATCGCGTGGTGCAGAATCCGGACGACAAGGACCGTATCGCCGTCCGGACGGTAGAAGATGACGTGACTGCCTTCACGCCAGCTTCTGTACCCTACCCGGACATCGTCCCGGACGCGCCCCGCGTCCGGGTGCTCGGCAAGAAACGTAAGGCATCGATCCAGCGCGGCGAAATATCGCCGCCTTTGAAGGCTTCCCCATCGCGCCTGCGTATATTGGCCGATCTGCCGGAGGTCGGCGGCTGCGAGGGTGGTTAACCTCCAGCCGTTGCTCACGGTCGGGTCGAGCCGCCGGCCATCCCGTCCAGTTCATCGTTCAATTGCGCAAAGGTGAAGCCGCTGGCCAGCCCGCTTGCTTCGCCCTCAGCCAGCGCGCGGCGCAGCGCCTCGAGGCGTACCGCGTCGGCTTCGTCACGCGCGGCCAGCAGACGCAGCGCCTCGCGCACCACATCGCTGGCATCGCCGTAAAGACCGGACTCGACCTTGCGCCGGATCAGCGCTTCGAGGGCGGGTGTCAATGTCACCTGCATATGCCTTACCTCGTCGCCGCGAACCCATTGTGCCACCACCCCGCCCCGAAGACAAAACGGATAGCCGCGCACAGCGTTGCCGCTGTCACGGGGCGGCGATAGGGTCGGGCCATGCTGCGCCTGTTCCTGCCGCTCGCCGCGCTGTTCGCCGGGGCCGCCATCTACCTCGCCGGCCACGGGTTGCTGACGACGCTCGTGCCGGTGCGGCTGACCATGCTCAACGCCTCGGTCGAGGCGGTCGGCCTGGTCGGCGCCGGCTACTATTTCGGCCTGATGATCGGCGCGCGCTGGTGCCCGGTGTTCATCCGCCGCGTCGGCCATGTGCGCTCCTTCGCCGGCTTCGCGGCGGTGCTGGCGGCGCTCTCGCTGGCCCTGCCGCTGGCGCCCGACCCGTGGGCCTGGCTGGCCTTGCGCATCGCCACCGGCGTCGCCATCGCCGCCATCAACCTGGTCATCGAGAGCTGGCTGACGACGGCGGCGCCGGCCGACTGGCGCGGCCGCGTGCTGGCCACCTACATGGTCGTCTACTACGCCGCCTTCGGCGGCGGGCAGTTCCTGCTGCATGCCTGGCCGGTCGAGGGCTTCCAGCTCTTCTCCCTCGGCGCGCTGCTGATCGCGCTGGCGATCGTGCCCGTGGTGCTCACCCGGGTCGAGGCGCCGACGCTCGGCGAACAGGCACCGATGACCCTCGCGGCGCTGGCCCGCCTGTCGCCGCTGGCCTTCGCCACGGCCATCGCCACCGGCCTGCTGCTCGGCGCCTTCTACGGCCTCGCCCCGGTGTGGCTGATCGACGAGGGCATCGAACCGGCCGAGACCGGCGTCTACATCGCCGCCGCGGTGTTCGGCGGCCTCGCCCTGCAATGGCCGATCGGCCTGCTCTCCGACCGCGTCGACCGGCGCATCGTCATCGTCGGCACCGCCGCGGCCGCCGGCGTGCTGGCGGCCGCCATCGCGGTGGTCGGCGGTGACGACCCGATGGTGCTGGCCGTCCTGCTCGCCGGCCTCGGCGGCGCGATGTTCACGCTGTGGCCGGTGGCCGTGGCCCATGCCGCCGACTTCCTGCGCGGCGCCGGGGCGATGGTCGGACTGTCGGCCGGCATCCTGATGGTCTACAGCATCGCCGCCGTCGCCGGCCCGATCGTCGCCGGCTTCGCGCAAAGCGAACTGGGCGGCGGCACGCTGTTCTGGTTCATGGCCGGGGTGGCGCTGCTGCTGGCGGCGTTCGGCGCCTGGCGCTCGACCCGCCGGCCGACGCCGCCGGCCGAGGAGCGCGTGCCCTACGTCGCCCTGCCGCGAACCACGCCAACGGTCGGCGAACTGGACCCGCGCGCCGACGACCCCGCCGCGTCCTGAACCCGTCCCTTCTTCGTCCGGCAGTGCCTTCTCCGGTCGTGCCTTTTCCGGCCGTGCCTTGAACTGTCACCGGATTCTGGCTAAGGAACCGCCGCCGCGAGGCCGGGCCCACCGGCCCACGCAGGCCGGCGGCAGGGAACCGCGCCGGCCCCGACCCACCGGCCCCGCGCGGCCCCTCCGCCCCGCCCCATTTCCAGAGGTTCATCCATGGCACGCAGCAAGATCGCCCTCGTCGGCGCCGGCAACATCGGCGGCACGCTGGCCCACCTGATCGGCCTCAAGGAACTGGGCGACGTGGTGCTGTTCGACGTCGTCGAGGGCATGCCGGCGGGCAAGGCGCTCGACCTCGTCGAGTCGTCGCCGGTCGAGGGCTTCGACGCGCGCATGAGCGGCGCCTCGGACTACAAGGCCATCGCCGGTGCCGACGTGGTCATCGTCACCGCCGGCGTGGCGCGCAAGCCGGGCATGAGCCGCGACGACCTGATCGGCATCAACACCGGGGTCATGCAGAAGGTCGGCGCCGGCATCAAGGCCCACTGCCCCGACGCCTTCGTCATCTGCATCACCAACCCGCTCGACGCCATGGTCGGCGTGCTGCGCGAGGCCTCGGGCCTGAGCGCGGCCAAGTGCGTCGGCATGGCCGGCGTGCTCGACAGCGCCCGCTTCCGCTACTTCCTTGCCGAGGAGTTCAAGGTCTCGGTCGAGGACGTCACGGCCTTCGTGCTCGGCGGCCACGGCGACACGATGGTGCCGCTGGTGCGTTACTCGACGGTGGCCGGCATCCCGCTGCCCGACCTCGTGAAGATGGGCTGGACCACGAAGGAGCGCCTCGACGCCATCGTCCAGCGCACGCGCGACGGCGGCGGCGAGATCGTCAAGCTGCTCGGCACCGGCTCGGCCTTCTACGCGCCGGCCTCCTCGGCCATCGCCATGGCCGAGTCCTACCTCAAGGACAAGAAGCGCGTGCTGCCCTGCGCCGCGCTCCTGACCGGCCAGTATGGCGTCAAGGACATCTATGTCGGCGTGCCGGTGGTGATCGGCGCCGGCGGCGTCGAGCGCATCGTCGAGGTCGAGTTCACCGCCGACGAGAAGGCGGCCTTCGACACCTCGGTCGACGCCGTCCGCAAGCTCGTCGCGGTGACGAAGGAACTGCAGGCGAAGGCCGCCCAGTAGGGCGTCGGACATGGCCCGCCATTCCACTGCCGGTTGCCACGGCCTCGTTGTTGCGCTGCAGCAAGCGGGTGATAGAGTGTCGCCCGCCGCAGCCGGCGGAGACCGGCACGGCCGGCAGTGGGCAGCGGGCGGACGGGTGCCCCTATGAACATTCACGAGTATCAGGCGAAGGCCCTGCTTTCGCGGTTCGGCGTCGCCGTGCCGCGCGGTTCGGTCGCCTACACGCCCGACGAGGCGCGCAAGGCGGCGACAGACCTCGGCGGCAGCGGGCCGTGGGTGGTGAAGTCGCAGATTCATGCCGGCGGGCGCGGCGCGGGCCACTTCGCCGACGACCCGGGCGGCAAGGGCGGTGTCCGCCTCGCGCGCTCGCTCGACGACGTCGCGGCCTTCGCCGGCGCCATGCTCGGCCACGTGCTGGTGACCAGGCAGACCGGCGCCGAAGGCCGCGAGGTGCGCCGCGTCTACATCGAGGAAGGCGTCGACATCGCCCGCGAGCTGTACGCCAGCCTGCTGGTCGATCGCCGCAGCGGCCGCGTCACCATCATCGCCTCGACCGAGGGCGGCATGGACATCGAGGAGGTGGCGGCCAAGACGCCCGAGCGCATCCGCTCCGTCACCGTCGATCCGGCCTCGGGCTTCATGCCCTTCCACGGCCGCGCGCTGGCCTTCGCCCTCGGCCTCTCGGGGCCGCAGGTCGCCGATGCCGGCAACCTGTTCGCCGCCCTCTACCGCGCCTTCGTCGAACTCGACGCGACGCTGGTCGAGGTCAACCCGCTGATCGTCACCGGCGCCGGCAAGCTGCTGGCGCTCGATGCCAAGGTCTCCTTCGACGACAACGCCCTCTACCGCCAGGCCGACGTGCTGACGCTGCGCGACGAGGACGAGGAGGACCCGATGGAGCTGGCCGCCTCGCGCCACCAGCTCAACTACGTCAAGCTCGACGGCACCATCGGCTGCATGGTCAACGGCGCCGGCCTCGCCATGGCGACGATGGACATCGTCAAGCTGTACGGCGCGGCGCCGGCCAACTTCCTCGACGTCGGCGGCGGCGCCACGCGCGACCGCGTCATCGCCGCCTTCAAGATCATCCTCTCCGACCCGGCGGTCGAGGGCATCCTCGTCAACATCTTCGGCGGCATCATGCGCTGCGACGTCATTGCCGAGGGCATCGTCGCCGCGGCGCGCGAGGTCTCGCTGCACGTCCCCCTCGTGGTGCGGCTGGAAGGCACCAACGTCGAACTGGGCAAGCGCATCCTCGCCGAGTCCGGCCTGCCCATCGTCGCCGCCGACAACCTCGCCGACGCCGCCGAGAAGGTGGTGCGCGCCGTGAAGGAAGCCGCATAGCGATGGCCGTCCTCGTCGACCGCAACACGCGCGTCCTCTGCCAGGGCTTCACCGGCGCCCAGGGCACCTTCCATTCCGAGCAGGCCATCGCCTACGGCACCCGCATGGTCGGCGGCGTGACGCCGGGCAAGGGCGGCCAGACGCATCTCGAACTGCCGGTGTTCGACACCGTCGCCGAGGCGCGCGAAAAGACCGGCGCCGACGCTTCGGTCATCTACGTGCCGCCGGCCTACGCCGCCGACGCCATCCTCGAGGCGGTCGACGCCGGCGTGCCGCTGGTCGTCTGCATCACCGAGGGCATCCCGGTGCTCGACATGGTGCGGGTCAAGCGCGCCCTCACCGGCTCGAAGACGCGGCTGATCGGGCCCAACTGCCCCGGCATCATCACGCCCGGCGAGTGCAAGATCGGCATCATGCCGGGCCACATCCACCAGCGCGGCCGCATCGGCATTGTATCGCGCTCGGGCACGCTTACATACGAGGCCGTGGCGCAGACCACGGCCGCCGGGCTGGGGCAGACGACCTGCATCGGCATCGGCGGCGACCCGGTCAACGGGACGAATTTCATCGACGCGCTGGACCTGTTTCTCGGCGACGACGAGACGCAGGCGATCATCATGATCGGCGAGATCGGCGGCAGCGCCGAGGAAGAGGCGGCGGACTTCCTTGGCCGGGCAAGGAAAAAGAAACCCGTCGTCGGTTTCATTGCCGGCGTCACGGCGCCGCCCGGCCGACGCATGGGCCATGCCGGCGCCATCGTGTCGGGCGGCCAGGGAACGGCCGAATCGAAGATTGCGGCGATGCGGGCGGCCGGCATAACGGTCGCGGAATCGCCCGCCGCGCTGGGCAGCACCATGCGCAAGGTGCTGGGCGGCTGAGGGCCGCCGCGCCGCCCGGCGAACCGGCGCGGCGCAGCCAGCGTTAGACGCGGCCCGGGCGGGGCCGCAGGGAGCTGATATGGCGAGCCACGCGCAACAGACATCCTTCCTGTCCGGTGCCAACGCGACCTTCGTCGCCGAACTCTATGCCCGCTACCTCGACAACCCGGCCGCCGTCGAACCCGGCTGGTCGTCGTTCTTCGCCGAACTGCACGACGACGCCCGCGCGCTGCTGAGCGAGCTGCGCGGCGCGAGCTGGTCGCCGCGCGAGTCCCACGTCATCGGCAGCGGGCAGGAAGGCGATGCGGCCGCCGCCGCCGCCCAGGGGGCGGCATTGTCCGGCGCGCCGCTGGCGATGGGCGCGATGCCGTCGTCGGCCAACGTCGACCAGATCCGTCGCGCCACGCTCGATTCGATCCGCGCGCTGATGCTGATCCGCGCCTACCGCGTGCGCGGCCACCTCGAGGCGCGGCTCGACCCGCTCGGCCTCGTGCAGCCGGAAAAGCACAGCGAGCTCGATCCCAAGAGCTACGGCTTTACCGACAGCGACTTCGACCGGCCGATCTTCATCAACTACGTGCTCGGCCTCGAATCCGCGACCCTGCGCCAGATCGTGTCGCTGCTGCGCGACACCTACTGCGGCCATATCGGCGTCGAGTTCATGCACATCCAGGGTCCGGAGGAGAAGGCCTGGATCCAGGAGCGCATCGAGGGCGCGCGCAACCGCACCGACTTCACCGAGCGCGGCAAGCGCGCCATCCTCGAGGCGCTGACCCGCGCCGAGGTGTTCGAGCGCTATCTCGACCGCAAGTACACCGGCGCCAAGCGCTTCGGCCTCGAGGGCGGCGAGTCGCTGATCCCGGCGCTGGAGCAGATCATCAAGCGCGGCGGCCAGCTCGGCCTGCGCGAGCTGGTCATCGGCATGCCGCATCGCGGCCGCCTGAACGTGCTCGCCAACGTCATGGACAAGCCATTCCGCGCCATCTTCTCCGAGTTCCAGGGCAACGCCGCCAACCCCGAGGACGTGCAGGGCTCGGGCGACGTCAAGTACCACCTCGGAACGTCCTCGGACCGGACGTTCGACGGCAACACGGTGCATCTGTCGCTGACCCCCAACCCCAGCCACCTCGAAGCGGTGAACCCGGTGGTGCTGGGCAAGGTGCGCGCCAAGCAGCAGCAGCGCCGCGATACCGAGCGCCATCAGGTGATGGGCCTGCTGATGCACGGCGACGCCGCCTTCGCCGGCCAGGGACTGGTCGCCGAGACGCTCGACCTGTCGCAGCTGCGCGGCTACCGCACCGGCGGCACGGTGCACGTCGTCGTCAACAACCAGATCGGCTTCACCACCAACCCGACGCACGCGCGCTCGGGCCCGTACTGCTCCGACGTCGCCAAGATGATCCAGGCGCCGATCTTCCACGTGAACGGCGACGACGTAGAGGCGACGGTGCATGTCGCGCGCATCGCCACCGAGTACCGCTACCGCTTCAAGGCCGACGTGGTGCTCGACATCTGGGGCTACCGCCGCGCCGGCCACAACGAGTCCGACGAGCCAGCCTTCACCCAGCCGCTGATGTACCGCCGCATCGGCGAGCAGAAGACGACGCGCGAGCTGTATGCCCGCCAGCTCGAGAGCGAGGGCGTCATCCGTCCCGGCGAGGGCGACGAGATCGTCGAGCAGTTCCGCGCCAGTCTCGAGGCCGAGTACGAGGCCGGCCAGAGCTACCGCCCGAACAAGGCCGACTGGCTGGAGGGGCGCTGGTCGGCCATCGAGATCGCCGTCGACCAGGCCGAGCCGCGCCGTGGCGCCACCGCCGTCGACAACGACCTGCTGCTCGGCGTCGGCCGGGCGATGACGGAACCGCCGGCCAACTTCGCCATCCACCCCAAGGTCATGCGCCAGGTGAAGGCGCGCCGCGAGGCGATCGAGACCGGCGCCGGCATCGACTGGGCGACGGGCGAGGCGCTGGCCTTCGGCACGCTGGTCTGCGAGGGCACGCCGGTGCGCCTGTCGGGCGAGGATGTCGGCCGCGGCACCTTCAGCCATCGCCACGCCGTCCTCGTCGACCAGAACAACGAGGACCACTACGTCCCGCTCAACAATCTGCGCTTCGGCCAGGCGCCGTTCGAGATCGTCGACAGTCCCCTGTCCGAGTTCGGCGTGCTCGGCTTCGAGTACGGCTACGCCCAGGCCGAGCCGCACGCGCTGGTGCTGTGGGAGGCGCAGTTCGGCGACTTCGCCAACGGCGCGCAGGTGATCATCGACCAGTTCATCGCCTCCGGCGAATCGAAGTGGCTGCGCATGTCTGGGCTGACGCTGCTGCTGCCGCACGGCTTCGAGGGCCAGGGCCCGGAGCACTCCTCGGCCCGCCTCGAACGCTTCCTGCAGCTCTGCGCGCAGGACAACATGGCGGTGTGCAACGTCACCACCCCGGCCAACTACTTCCACGTCCTGCGCCGGCAGGTGCGCCGCAACTTCCGCAAGCCGCTGGTGCTGATGACGCCGAAATCGCTGCTGCGCCACAAGCAGGCGGTCTCGAAACTGGAGGATTTCGGCCCCGGCTCGTCCTTCCACCGCGTGCTGTGGGACGAGAACCTGCGGGTGCCGAACGAGGCGATGAAGCGCGTCATCGTCTGCTCCGGCAAGGTCTACTACGATCTCTACGAGGAGCGCGAGAAGCGCGGCATCGAGGACGTCTACATCTTCCGCCTCGAGCAGCTCTATCCCTTCCCGTTCCACGCGCTGGCGCAGGAACTGGCGCGCTTCCCGCAGGCCGAGCTGGTGTGGTGCCAGGAGGAGCCGGAGAACCAGGGCGCCTGGCACTTCGTCGACCGCCGCCTCGAACGGGCGATGGGCGAGGCCGGCATGAAGCAGGCGCGGCCGCGCTATGTCGGCCGGCCGGAGTCCGCCTCGCCGGCGACGGGCCTTGCCCGCCGCCACCAGCGCGAGCAGGCTGCGCTGGTCGAGGCGGCGCTGGTCGGCTGACAAGGAACGACAGGGTCGAGCGGGGAAGCAACCATGGCCACCGATATCGTCGTCCCGCAGATGGGCGAGTCCGTCACCGAGGGCACGGTCGGGCGCTGGTTCAAGCAGGTCGGCGACGCGGTCGCCGTCGACGAGCCGGTGTGCGAGGTCGAGACCGACAAGGCGACGCTCGACATCCCCTCGCCGGTCGCCGGCACGCTGGGCGAGATCGTCGCCCCCGAGGGCACCGACATCGCACCCGGCGCCGTGCTCGGCCGTATCGAGGCGGGCGGCGCCCAGCCGGCGGCGAAGCCAACCGCGAAGGCTCCCGCCGCCGCGCCGAAGGCGGCCGCCGCTCCCGCCCCGTCGGCGAAGCCCGCACCGGCCGCCAGGGCCGCCGCGCAGCCGCGGCAGGACCCGCGCATCGCCGACGCGCTCACCGCCGGCTTCGAGTCGCTCAAGGGTGAGGTCGGCTATCCCAAGTCGCTGATCACCTACGACGGCAAGCCGGTCGGCGAGTGGCAGGGGCCGCGGCCCGAAGGCACCCCGGTGGCCGAGCCGGCCGCCGCGCAGGCCGCTGCCGCGCCGCGCGCCGCCGCCTCGGGCGCCCCTGCCGCGGCGACGGTCGACGTGGTCGTGCCGCCGCTCGGCGAGTCGATCGCCAACTGCCTCGTCGCGCGCTGGCTCAAGGCCGAGGGCGATGCCGTCGCCGCCGACGAGACCATCGCCGAGATCGAGACCGAGAAGGCGACGCTCGACATCGCCGCGCCGGCCGCCGGCACGCTGGCCGAGATCGTCGTGCTCGAGGGCGCCGAGGCGGAAGTCGGCGCCGTCATCGCCCGCATCGCCGCCGGTGCCGCCGCGCCGGCACGCGCCGCCGCGCCGCGGCCCGCTGCCCCCGCCGCGGCACCGGCCGCCGCGCCGTCCGCCACGTCGGGCGGCGCGAGCCAGCCGCTGTCGCCGGCCGTGCGCAAGCTGGTCGAGGAGAACGGCCTCGATCCGGCCGCCATCGCGCCGAGCGGCCCGGGCGGCCGCCTGACCAAGGGCGACGTGCTCGCCTTCCTCGAGACGCGCACCGCCGCGCCCGCGCCCGCCCCGGCCGCCGCGCCGCGTCAGGCGGCGCCGGCCCAGCCGGCCCCGGCGACCCGGCCCGCCGCACCGGCGCCGACGCAGGCCCCCTCGGCCCCGCGCGCGCCCGACCCGCGCGGCGAGGAGCGCGTGCGCATGACGCGCCTGCGCCAGACCATCGCCCACCGCCTCAAGGAGGCGCAGAACACCGCCGCCATGCTGACCACCTTCAACGAGGTGGACATGTCGCAGGTGCTGTTCATGCGCGACCGCTTCCGCGAGGAGTTCGAGCGCCGCCACGGCGTGCGCCTCGGCCTGATGAGCTTCTTCGTCAAGGCGGCGGTGAAGGCGCTGAAGGAAATCCCGGCGATCAACGCCGAGATCCAGGGCGACGAGATCGTCTACCGCAACTACTACGACGTCGGCGTCGCCGTCGGCGGCCCGGGCGGCCTCGTCGTGCCGGTGCTGCGCGACGCCGACAAGCGCGACTTCGCCGACATCGAGCGCTCGATCGCCGATTTCGGCCGCCGCGCCCACGAGGGCAAGCTGACGCTGGCGGACCTCACCGGCGGCACCTTCACGGTGACCAACGGCGGCGTCTTCGGCTCGATGCTGTCGACGCCGATCCTCAACCCGCCGCAGTCGGGCATCCTCGGCATGCACAACATCGTGCGCCGCCCGGTCGCCGTGCGCGGCGCCAACGGCGGCGAGGAAATCGCCATCCGGCCGATCATGTACCTCGCCCTGTCCTACGATCACCGCATCGTCGACGGCCGCGAGGCGGTGACCTTCCTCGTCCGCATCAAGCAGGCCATCGAGGCCCCGGAACGGCTGCTGGTGGGGCTGTAGGGGGCGTTGCCGGCCATTGGCGAAGTCGGCCAACGGTCGCATACTCCGTCAAATGGATTATGAAACCTTCCGCGCTGCCGTCTCCGCGCGCCTGCTCGCCGACTATTGCCTGACGTGGGACGACGCTGCCGGTGATGCCGAGCCCTTGCTCGCTGCCATCGACGCAGGCTTGTCCCCAGCAGAGTTCGTTTCCTTCTACGCTGCCAAGTTCGATCTGACGCCGCTCAGCGCGCTGTCCCTCTATCCAAAGGAAGCCCGGTAATTCGTGGGCCGTAGAACTACCGAGTCTTCGAGAGGCGGGACCAGTTCGAAGGCACGGGGCGCGCGAGCGAAGTCGTAGAGGCGGACGAGGCGAAATGCATCGGATCGCTCAACCGACATGGCTCGCTCGTTCTCGGTCAGGAAGAACGGCGTCGTCTGGTGTCCCGTCGTCGTCTTGACTTCCAGCAGACGTTCTCCGCCCGACACATCGAAAGACAAGACATCGAACCCGGCACCGTCGCCATCCTCTTCGGAAACCCACCGCACCTGACGAGCGAGATCGTCGCGTCCGGCGTCACGTAACCGGGCATGCTCCGTTCGCAACACAACTTCTTCGCCTCTCCTGCCCAGATCACGGTTGCGTGCATCCCGCTCTGCTGGATCGAACTTTCGGATAAGGCGACGAAGAGGCAGCGAATCTTTCTCATCGATCGGAATCAGTTCGGGCGCCGGCTCGATGAATAGCCGGGCTTCGGCAACGCCTCCCGCTACCGCGTCGATGTCGATGAAGCTGTCCAGCCGTGCGTCGAGATGTCTCTCGATACCGGCAATCAGTGCATGCTGGATATTGGTTAGCGGCTTGTAGCCTCTAATCCATGGCCTGCCGAGCCTCACGAGTGCCGCGCTGATGTTCTGATGTTTCCGCTCGATGGAGCCGTGAGAGCGACCCGTCAATTCCTGGAGAGCGGCGTTGCGGCGGGATTTGACGTAGGGCCGACCAGCCAATTCCAACTGCAGCATGTTGAAATAGTCGGCCACGATCAGATCGATCTCGCGATCCGTCCAGTCCGTCCCCCTCGGATCGTGGTCGGCCATGCGGAAATTCAGCACCCGGCGGGTGCCCAAGTCCAGCCGCTCATCGCCATTCCCTTGCCCTATTAACGGGGGGCGTTATTATGGTGTCGTGATCAAGAGCATTGCCGACCGCGACACGGAGCGTCTTTGGCATCGTGAACCGTCGCGGCGACTGCCGCCGGACATCCATCGCGTGGCTTACAGGAAGCTCGTCATGCTTAACGCGGCCACGACCTTGAATGCTCTGCTGGTACCGCCCGCCAACCGGCTGGAGCGGCTACGGGGGGATCGCGCCGGCCAGCACAGCATCCGCATCAACGACCAGTGGCGCGTCTGTTTTCGATGGGAAGACGGCGACGCCTGGGACGTCGAAATCGTGGACTACCACCAATGAGGAAGCCTTCCGTCCGCCGACGCCTCGCGCCCGTGCATCCGGGCGAAGTGCTGGACGAGGAGTTCCTGCGGCCGCTCGGCATCAGCCAGTACCGGCTGGCGAAGGATACCGGGGTGCCGCCGCGGCGCATCAACGAGATCGTGCATGGCCGGCGCGGCGTCAGCGCCGACACGGCGCTGCGGCTCGGCCGCTTTTTCGGGGTCGAGCCGGAATTCTGGCTCAACCTGCAATCGCACTACGAGCTGGAGACGGCGCGCGACGCGCTGGGGCGGCGGCTCGACAGCGAGGTGCATCCCTTCGCCGCGTGACGCGGGCAAGCCCTTGCTCGCCGTCTCCGGTTCGAGGATCAGGTCACGCCGCCTTGACCCGGCCGCCGAAAATCTCCGCGACCCAGTCGAACATGTACTGGGAATGCGAGGCCATGAGGTCGATGCCGCAGTGCTCGGTGCTGCCTTCGGCGATCGAGAAGACCTTCAGTTCGGCGCGCGGGCTGTTGACCGCTTCCCGCAGGCAGCGTTCGGCGAAATGCAGCGGCACCAGACGATCGTTTTCGCCGTGCAGGATGAGATAGGGAACCTTCAGCCCCGCGAGCTGTCCTTCCAGTGTCCGCTCGCACCACGCATCGAAGGCCTCCTGCAGGCCTTCCCGGGCCATCACGGCCTGCACCTGATCGCCGAAATCCAGCCCGCGACGCGGACGCTCGGGATGGGCGATCAGGTCCTCGAACATCGGACGCAGGCAATCGCCGTTGTAGAAGGCGCCGAACGAGACGGCGAGCTTGAGTCGGGGCTCGTGGATGGCAGCGCGGGGCGCGTCGTAGCCGCCGTTGCTGCAGCCGATCACGCCGATGCGATCCCTGTCGACGTCGGGATGCTTTTCGAGGCGGTCGATGAAGGCGCTGACGGCCTTCTCGGACTCGACGGGCTTCGGCATGGCGTGGAACCGCGCGGATTCGCCGGTGCCGTCCTGATCGATGAAAATCACCGCGATGCCGCGCTTGACCGCCTCGTCGCCGGCGAAGCCGTACTGCATCTCCTTGATGCCGTCGAAGCCGTTGAGCATGACGATGGTGGGAAAGGGTCCCTTGCCTTCGGGCAGCCGGAGGTAGCCGGCCAGCGAGCCCTTCGCGAAGGGCACCTCGATCCGTTCCGTCCGGTGGCCGAGCAACTTGACGGCCTTGGCGAACAACGCGCTCGCGCGCCGGTAGGCCAGCATCTTGCGCGGCGCCTTCCAGCTCGCATGCCGTTCCGCGACGAAGCCGTATTGCGCCGCGCGGAAGTAGCGAGCGCCGGCCGAGAACTCCCAGCCCTTAGCCAGCATCGCGTCGCCCTGGGCCTCGACCCGCTCGGACACCGACATCCAGCTCTGGTACCAGGCCTCGTTGCCGACCGCGAGCGGCGCCTCGGCGAACGGCACCAGGGGCTTGCAGGCCTCATGGACTTCCGTGAGCTCGCCGCCCATCGACAGGCAGCACGCCACGCTCAGGGTCCAGCCGTAGTTCGTCGGGAAATATTCGAACATGTCGGCACCTCGTCATGCGAACGGGCCACGCTCCAGCGCGTGACGACGATGTTCGATCGGGAAAGGAGGGCTGGACCTTCGTCTCCCGGGGAGATCGCTCTCTCCTGCCGGACCATATTAATGACCGTTCGCCGTGAGCACAGATTTCTTCCCCGATCCGTTCGCAGCCTGAGCGGGCGTAACCTTGCCGCCCTTGCCCCTGCCGGCCGCATGCGGCAGGTTCGGCCGGCGATTTCGCAGCTGCGAACGGGATGAGCGGCCATGGCCGGGGAAGAGACCTTCGACGTCGTCGTCATCGGGGCCGGGCCGGGCGGCTATGTCTGCGCCATCCGCGCGGCGCAGCTCGGCCTCAAGGCGGCCTGCGTCGACGCGCGGCCGGCGCCGGGCGGCACCTGCCTCAATGTCGGCTGCATTCCCTCGAAGGCGCTGCTGTCGGCCTCGGCGCGCTTCCACGAGGCCGGCCACGGGCTCGCCGCCTTCGGCGTCAAGGTCGGCGCGCCGAAGCTCGACCTCGCCGGCATGATGGGCCACAAGGACCGCGTCGTCGCCGACAACACCAAGGGCGTCGGCTTCCTGTTCCGCAAGAACGGCGTCGAGCACGTCGTCGGCACGGCCCGCATTGTCAGCGCGCCCGGCACGGAGACCGGCGCCGTCGAGGTGGCGCTGGCGGCCGGCGGCACGCGCACGCTCGCCGCCCGCGCCATCGTCGTTGCCACCGGCTCCGACCCGGTCGCCATTCCCGGCATCGCCGTCGATGAGGAACGCGTCGTCACCTCGACCGGGGCGCTGGCGCTGGCGAAGGTGCCGAAGCACCTCGTCGTCATCGGCGCCGGCTATATCGGCCTCGAGCTCGGCTCGGTCTGGCAGCGGCTCGGCGCCGCGGTGACGGTGGTGGAAGTGCTCGACCGCATCACCCCCGGCATGGACGCCGAGGTGGCGCGCGCCTTCCAGCGAGCGCTGGAGAAGCAGGGCATCAAATTCCGCCTCGGCACCAGGGTCGCCGGCGTCGAGGCGACGAAGGCGAAACTCGCGGTGACGCTCGCGCCCGCCGCCGGCGGCGACGGCGAGACGCTGGACGCCGACGTCGTGCTGGTCGCGGTCGGCCGCCGCCCCGTCACCGAAGGGCTGGGGCTCGACGAGCTGGGCGTGGCGCGCGACAGGCGCGGCTTCGTCGCCGTCGACGGCAGCTACCAGACCAGCGTCGAGGGCATCTTCGCCATCGGCGACGTCATTCCCGGGCCGATGCTGGCGCACAAGGCCTCCGAGGAGGGCGTGGCGCTGGCCGAGATCCTCGCCGGCGAGCACGGCCATGTCGACTACGGCGTCATTCCGGCCGTGGTCTACACCGAGCCCGAGGTCGCCTCGGTCGGCCGCACCGAGGAGGAGCTGAAGGCGGACAAGGTGGCCTACAAGGTCGGGAAGTTCCCGTTCACGGCCAACGGCCGCGCGCGGGCGAACAACGCCACCGAGGGCTTCGTCAAGTTGCTCGCCGACACGAAGACCGACCGCCTGCTCGGCGCCCACATCATCGGCGCCGACGCCGGCACGCTGATCCACGAGATCGTCGTCGCCATGGCCTTCGGCGGCAGCGCCGAGGACGTCGCGCGCATCTGCCACGCCCACCCGACGCTGTCCGAGGCCGTGCACGAGGCGGCGCTGGCCGCCGGCGGCGCGCCGCTGCATATCTGAGCGTCACGCGCCGGCCTCGTACAACGAGCCGGCCCACCTCACCCGGCTCGCTGACGCTCGCCACCCTCTCCCCCCACAGGGCGGAGAGGGTGCGCGTGCCCCCTCTCCTCCCGTGGGAGGAGAGGGCCGGGGTGAGGAGGGAAAGCGTGATGCCGGTCGCTGCACGCAGCGCCCGCGATCACCCCAGTGCGAATTCAGCCACCACCGGGGCGTGGAAGGACTGCGGCGTGACGGCGGCGCGGGCGAAGGCGACGGCCTCGTCGCCCAGCCGCTCGTTGTGGATCTCGACGCCGCGCAGCCGGGCGGCCAGCGTCGGCGAGGCAAGAATATGATCGAGCAGCACATGCGCGCCGGCATGGATGACGGTGTAGCGCCGCTCCTCGGGAACGTCGGCCTCGACCGGCACCAGCGCGCGCGCCGCCAGCGCGGCGTTGCCGGTGTCGTCGGGGGCGGCGCGCAGCAGGCGCGTCGGCATCTCCAGCGGCCCGGCGTTGAAGTCGCCGCAGACGGCCACCAGCGCCCCGGGTTCGCGATCGAAGATCGCGTCCACGACGAGCCGTGCCTCCAGCGCCTGGCCGATGCGCCGGATGGCGGCGTTGGCGAAGCCCTCGGCCCAGGCCGGCACGTCGGCCCAGCGGTAGGCGTCGAGCTTGTGGCCGGGCACGAAGGCAGCGAGCGGCGCGCGCAGGTGCAGGTCGAGCACGTGCAGCGGGGTACCGTCCGGCAGCGCTAGTTCGGCGGCGAGCAGCGGCCGGTCCCAGCCGAGCGCCGCCTCGCGCGCGCCGTCCGGCCGCGCGGCGATGGCGGCAACATGCGGCGCCGGTACCAGCTCGTTGCGCACCTGCCGCCACGACACGACGGGAAAGCGCGACAGGATGACGAGGTTGTGGACGTCGGCGACGCCGCCGCCCGGCCCCGTCATGGCGACGCGCGCGAAGCCGGCGTAGTCCGTGCCGGCGAGCAGCGCGTCGAGCGCCGCCAGCGTGCGCGGCCCCTTGCCGCCGCGGCGCTGGCCGTTGACCTCCTGCAGGCACAGCACGTCGGCCGCCGCGCGCTCGATCTGCGGCCGCAGCACGGCGATGCGCTCGGCGAGCGCCGGCGCCTCGCCCGGCCGGTCGTCGAGGTTCTCGAGGTTGAAGCTGGCGATGCGAAAGCTGCCGGCCATGCCTCAGAACGACGAATTCGGCTCGGTCAGGAACGCCACTTCTTCCGCGCTGCTGGCGCGACCCAGCACCGCGTTGCGATGCGGGAAGCGGCCGAAGCGCTCGACGATCTCGCGGTGGCGCAGCGCCGAGTCGTGGGCCCGCTTGCCCATCTCCTCGCCGGCGAAGGGCGCCAGCAGGGCGACGCAGCGGTCCTGGTCGGCCAGCTCCTCGCTGTGCATCAGCGGCAGCCAGAGGAACAGCAGGCGTTCGAGCGGCCAGCCGGCGCCGACGCCCTCGGCCGCGACCCGCCGCGCCAGCGGCAGGGCGTGCGGGTCGCCGGCATAGGTGTGCGGGCTGCCGCGGTACATGTTGCGCGGGAACTGGTCGAGCACGAGGGTCTGCGCCAGCACCTCGTCGGGGCTGGCGTTCCAGCCGGCGAGGCCGCCGTCGCAGGCCCGCGCGACGAGGCGGCCGAAGCGGTCGGCGATCAGCGCGTCGAAGCGCGGGTTCTTGCCGAACCAGTCGTCGGCGCCGTGGTCGACGAACCAGAAGTCGAGCACGTCGTTCGGTCCCTCGGCCATGCCTGTCTCCCCCGCAAGGCGCCGACCTTAGCACGCGCCATTCCCGGCGTGCCTTGCCGCTCCGTCCGCCCGGCGCTAACGTCGCGGGTCAGAGTCCGCCGACCCGATGGAGTAGCACGCCATGGCCCGTGCCCGAACCGCGACATCGACCGGTACCGCCCGCCTGGCGGCGCTGCCGGCCGTGATCTTCGCCGCCCTGCTCGGCACGCTGTTCGTCTTCGGTGCCGGCTTCGCGGCACCCGAGGTGCTGCACAACGCCGCGCACGACGTTCGGCACTCCTTCGCCTTCCCCTGCCACTGAGCGGGCACCGATGCTTCGCCGCCTGCTGATCACGGCGCTCGTCGCCGGGCTCGCGACGGGCGTGCTCGCCACCGCCCTGCACGGCGTCACCACCGTGCCCCTGATCCTCGAGGCCGAGACCTACGAGAACGGCGACGCCGGCCATTCGCACACCAGCGCCGCACCGTTCGGCGCGCGCCTCGTCCTCGCGCATGCCGTCGGGGCGGCAGAGGGCGAGGACGGCTGGGCGCCCGCCGACGGCGTCGAACGGATGGCCTTCACGCTGCTCGCCAACCTCGTCGTCGCCACCGGATTCGGCCTGCTGCTGGCTGCCGCCTTCGCCCTGCGAGGCAAGCCGGTCGACCTGCGGAGCGGCGTGCTGTGGGGCATCGCCGGCTTCGCCGTCTTCCAGCTCGCGCCGGCCGCCGGCCTGCCGCCCGAACTGCCGGGCAGCGCCGCCGCCGAACTCGGCGCGCGCCAACTGTGGTGGCTCGCCGCCGCCGCCGGGGCAGGCGCCGGCATCGCCCTGCTGGTGTTCGGCAAGGGCCGCGCCTGGCAGGCGGCCGGCCTCGTCCTGATCGTCCTGCCACATGTCGTCGGCGCGCCGCATCCGCACGGCGAAATCGGTGCGGTGCCACCCGAACTGGCGGCGCAGTACGCCGCCCTCTCGCTCGCCGTCGGCGCCGTGTTCTGGGTGCTGCTCGGCGGCCTCGCCGGGGCCGTCTGGCAACGCCTGGAGCGCGACGCCTGATCGACCTTCGCCGCCGCGTAACTGTCGTGCCCGGGCGCCGGCTTGTGGCGGCGGGGTCCGTGGGCTACCTCTGAGACATGCTCGACCGCGACGCGATCCGCAATGGCGCGACACTCGACCTCGTACGCGAGGGCCAGCGCCTCGGCCTCGTCGATCCCGTCAGCGGCGAGGAACGCGAGGCCTCGCGCCGTGCCGCGCTGGCCGCCGCGCCGGGGCCGGACGTCTGGGTCTTCGGCTACGGCTCGCTGATGTGGAACCCCGCCTTCCACTTCGCCGAGCGACGGCCGGGTCGGGTCCATGGCTGGCACCGCCGCTACTGCCTGTGGACGCCGCTGGGGCGCGGCACGCCGGAAAATCCCGGCCTGATGCTGGGGCTCGACCGCGGCGGCGCCTGCCGCGGCGTCGCCTTCCGCATCGCGCCCGAGCAGGTCGAGGAGGAAACCGCGATCCTGTGGACGCGCGAGATGCCGGCGCGTTCCTACGCGCCGCGCTGGCTGCCGGTCCACACGCCGTCCGGCACCGTCCACGCCATCGCCTTCACCGTGCGGCGCGAGCATCCGCGCTACGCCGGCGACATCGACACCGAGACGATGGCGCGCGCCATCGCCACCGCGAGCGGCCGGCTGGGAAGCTGCGCCGAGTACCTGCGCAACACCGTGGCGCACATGGACGAGATCGGCGCCCGCGACAGCGCCATGCACCGCCTGCTGGCGCGCGTCGAGGCGATCTGCGACTGCGGGTAGCCGGTCACGACGCCTCGTCCTTCGACAAGCTCAGGATGAGGCTGTGAAGCGAGACGAGGCTGCCGGCAAATCCGCCCGCACGCCGGCACCTTGTCCTCATCCTGAGCCTGTCGAAGGATGAGATCCGCACCGGCGCACCCGGCCCCTACTCCGCCGCGGCGGCTTCCTGCGACTGGGCGGCGAAGATCGAGGTGTAGCCGCGCGACCAGTCCGGCGGGATCGGGCAGGGACGCGGGTCGTGATGGGCGTGCGTCGCGCGCCGGCCGCGCAGCACCTCGTAGGCATGAACCGACGGGTCCGGGTGCGGCGTGTAGGCGATGGCATCGGCCGAACTGTAGGCGTGCAGCAACAGCGGCCGCCCGCCCTCGCGCCGCGACGGCGGCGAGGCGTGCAGCGTGCGCGAATTGTGGATGGTGATGGTACCCGCCTTGCCCTCGACGTAGCGCACGCCCGAGAGATCGAGCCCCGCCGTCTCTTCGGCCGTCAGGCAGCCGGTCCAGTTGCCGCGCGCGTCGCGGTGGTCGTAGACCGGCCCCTCATGGCTGCCCGGCAGCACCGCCAGCGCGCCGCCCGACACGTCGGTGTCGTGCAGGTAGATGCCGATGGTCAGCGGGCTGTAGTTGGTGTGCGGGTAGAAGGGAATGTCCTGGTGCCACTCGACCTTGTCGTCGCCGTCGTGCCATTTGAAGTTGAGCTTTGAGTGGTGATAGAGCACGTCCGGCCCGACGAGGTCGGCGGCGACGTCAGCGAGCGCACCCTTGGCGATGTCCCAGTAGAGCGGGTGCTGCTCGTCCGGCCGCTTGAGGCGGCGCAGCAGCGGCTTCGCCGCCGTGTGGCCCGGCGCCACGTCGAACTTGCGTCCCGAGCGCGTCACGAAGCGGCTCTCGTCGATGAAGGCGCGCGTCAACGCCAGCAACGCCGCCACCGTGTCGGCATCGACGAAGCCCTCGACGCCGAGATAGCCGTTGGCGTGATAGAACTCGCGCTGGGCCTGGGTGAGCACGCGCGGGGCGTGCGACAGGATCTGTTCCGGCGTCATGGCGGCTCCTCGGACGGCTTTGCCCCAGTCTAGCCGCGCGCGGGCGCCGGCGACAGGGCCTGGCTGGGGCGGCAGGATTCGAACCTGCGATCACGGGACCAAAGCCCGTTGCCTTACCGCTTGGCCACGCCCCAACCGGCGGCGGACCATATATGCCGGCGGGCGGGCCGGGCAACAAGGCGCCGCGCGCCTCAGCCGATCCCGGCAGCCACCGCCGGCCAGACCTCGTGGCCACCCTTCCAGATCATCGCGCCGGCGACGTAGAGGATGATGGCGAGGCCGACATAGGCGATCCAGCGGTGGCGCTGCAGCAGGCTGGCGATGAGCCCCGCCGCCGCGCCCATCAGGGCGATCGACAGGCCGAGGCCGAAGACCAGTACCACCGGGTGCTCGCGCGCCGCGCCGGCGACGGCGAGCACGTTGTCGAGCGACATCGAGACGTCGGCGATGACGATCTGCCACGCCGCCTGGGCGAAGGTCTTGCGCGGCGCGCCGCCGGCGATGGTGCCGTCGGCGTCGAGGTCGGCGTTGGCCAGTGCCTCGGCGGCGGCGGCTTCCTCTCGGGCCGAGATGCGCAGTTCGCGCCACATCTTCCAGCACACCCACAGCAGCAGGACGCCGCCGGCGAAGAGGAGGCCGACGATCTGCAGAAGCTGGGTGGTGACGCCGGCGAAGGCGATGCGGAGGACGGTCGCGGCGACGATGCCGACGACGATGGCGCGGGTCCGCTGGCGCGCCGGCAGGCCGGCCGCCGCAAGGCCGATGACGATGGCGTTGTCGCCCGCCAGCACGAGGTCGATCATCACCACCTGGGCGAAGGCGGCGAGGGCGTCGGGCGTTAGCAGGTGATCGAACAAGCGCGCGCCCTGTCAGCGAAGCGGGATCGACGGCCGCTCCGGCGGGGGTTGCGACAACCGGCCGGCGGTTCCCGGCGCAGCCCTCCGGGATGGGCCGGCCCCACTCCGGCGCGCCCCGCGGCCCCGCACATATGGGGAGGCGCGGCGGGGATTAAAGACCCGCCGCGAATTCCGTCCGCCGCCGCGGCAGCCGCCCGCTAGAGCAGGATGGCCGGCAGCCAGGTGGCGAGGCCAGGCGCGATGGTCAGGATGACGATGACCAGCAGCGACAGCAGGACGAACGGCCCGGTGCCGGCGAAGATATCGACGATCGAGACGTCGTCGCCGGCGACCTGCTTGAGGATGTAGCAGTTGAAGCCGACCGGCGGCGTGACCAGGGCGATTTCCACCAGCACCGTGCAGATGACGCCGAACCAGATCGGGTCGAAACCGAGATGGACGATGACCGGATACACGAACGGCAGCGACAGCAGCAGCATGCCGATCGGGTCGAGCATCATGCCCATGATCAGATAGACGATCACGATCAGCAGCAGCACGACGTAGCGCCCGAGGCCGGAATCAGCGATCCAGCCCACCGTCTCGCCGGTCACGTCGGTCAGCACTAGGAAGCTGGTGAAGACGCTGACGGAGACGAAGATGGCGAAGATCATCACCGACAGGCGCGCGGTATCGAGCACCGCCTTGACGAAGCCGCGCCACGTCAGGCGGCGCATGAGCAGCAGCAGGACCAGCACGACGAACGAGCCGGCGCCGGCCGCCTCGCTGGGCGTGAAGGTGCCGGAGTAGATGCCGCCCATGACGATGAGGAAGATCAGGATGACCGGCACCAGCTTGACCAGTGACGCCAGGCGCTCGCTCCACGGATAGCGCGGGCCGAGGGGGCCGTCGGCCGGCATCAGCGTGCAGCGGATGAGGATGTAGGCGCAGAACAGCGCCGACATGATGATCGCCGGAATGATGCCGGCGATGAACAGCGCGCCGATGTTCTGCTCCGTCCACAGGCCGTAGATGATCATCAGGATCGACGGCGGCACCAGGATGGCCAGCGTCGACGCGGTGGCGATGGAACCGGCGGCGAGGCGGATGTTGTAGTTGTAGCGGCGCATCTCCGGCAGGCTGATGGCCGCCATCGTCGCCACCGCGGCGGCCGACACGCCGGTGACGGCGCCGAAACCCGTCGAGGTGAGGACCGCGGTCACCGCGAGGCCGCCGGGCAGGCGGCCGAACCACTTGTGCACGCATTCGTACAGGTCGCGCCCGATGTTGCCCTGAAAGACGAGCTGCCCCATGAAGATGAACAGCGGCACGCTGGCGAGGATGAAGTCGGTGCCGCGGGCGACGAGGTTGTTGTAGATCAGCACCGCCGCGCGCGACGGCTCGAACAGGGCGATGACGCCGCCGATCGCGACGAGGGCGATGCCGAAGGCCAGCGGCACGCCGAGGACGATGAGTCCGACCAGCGCGGCGATGGCGATGTAGCCGATGGTGGTCCACTCCATCTCAGTCGCTCCCCTTCGCCAGCCGGAGCGCCCTGCGGACCATGTTGTAGGCGACCGCCAGGCAGAACAGCGTGGCGAAGGCGAAGATGGCAGCGGCGAGCGGCCAGTAGGGAATCTTCAGCAGCGGGCTCGCCGTGCCGATCTTCATGAAGGACGGTACGTAGATCCATGCCTGCCAGGCGATGAAACCGCCGAAGGCCAGCGCGCCGGCCGTCGCGACGAGGTCGGTGAGGAAGCGCGGCACCGGGCCGTAGCTGCGGTAAAGCATGTCCATTCGGACGTGGTAGTCGCCCGCCCACGAATACGGCAGGGCCAGCAGGAACATCAGGATCAGGCTCAGGCCGATGATGTCGTGGGCGCCGAAGATCGAAAAGCCGATGAGGGTACGCAGCAACGCCTCAAGGCCGATCAGCAGCGTCATGAAGACGATGAGAACGATCGAACCCCAGCGCAGGATCTCGAAGGTGATGCGGTCGACGGTCCCGCGCGGCACGTCGATTTCCGCCTCGCCGCCGCCGTCGTCCGGCGCGGTTGGCTGTTCGCTCATGGTTGTCCCCGTGTCGCCGCCCCTACAGGCGCGCGTCCGACCCCGCTGACGGACGGCGGCACGGGCCGGCCCGGCCGGGCAGGCCCATGCCGCCGCGTGCCGCTACTCGAACAGTGCGATGGCGGGCTTCGAGGCCAGATCGAAGATCTGGTCGTAGGTCATCGCCCGCAACTCCGCGACCTTGGCCTTGAAGCTGTCGACCATCTTGCGCGCCGGCAGGCCCTTGGCCTCCATGCCGGCGATCCATTCGTCGACCACGGGCTTCAGCGCCGCGTCGACGCGCGCCTTCTCGGCGTCCGACAGCGCGTGCATCTTCATGCCCGTGTCGATGGCGCGCTGCACGGCCGTACCGGCCGAACGATCGAAGTAGACCTCGTTCGTGGTGTGGTTCCAGCGTGCCGTCCACACCCGCCAGTACTCGCGCAGGTCGGCCGGCAGCTTGGCGTAGAAGTCCTTGTTCTGGCAGAACTCGATGGGGTTCGCCCAGAGGTTCGTGGTGGTCCGGAACTTCGCCAGGTCGACCATGCGGAACAGCACGAGGCCGGCGTCGTGGATGGCGAAGATGTCGACCACGCCGGTCTGGAAGCCGCTGTAGTACTCGGCCACCGTCAACGGCACCGGCAGGGCACCGAGCGCGCGGGCGGTCGCCGTGGCGATGTCGCCCGACGCCAGCATCTTGCGCCCGGCCATGTCCTCGATCTTGTGGATCGGCCGGTCCTTGGTCAGCGTCTGCTGCGGCGGCGTCATGCTGAAGGCCGCGAACAGCACGTTGTGCGCCTCGTAGCGCTTCTTGAAGAACTCGGGATACAGCAGCGTCATGGCGTTGGCCGCCGTCGTCGCACCCTTCTGGTCCCAGTTGTCGACCATGCCGGGAAGCTGGATGCCGAGCTGCAGGTCGAAGCCGCCCGGATTGATCCAGCTGTAGCAGTGCGACATGTCGGAGACGCCGCCGGACACACCCTCGAAGGCGCCGCGCTGCGAATCGTGCAGCGTGTTGCCCCAGAAGATGCGGAACTTCATCTTGCCGCCGGTGTCGGCCTCCATGCGCTTGGCCGCGACCTGCCAGTTTTCGGCGATGACCGCGCTGCCGGCGCCGAGGAAGGTGGAATAGCGGACGGTGATCGGCGGACCGTCATAGGTGATCTTCGGGCCGTCATAGGGCAGCCGGCCGTCCATCCACTGGTAGATCTTGTTGTTCTCGAAATTCTTGTGCGGATCGTCCGCCGCCTGCGCCGGCGCCGCCGCGATGAATCCCGCCGTCACACCGATGACGGCAAACGTCCGTGCGATGTCACGCATCGTTGTTTCCCTCCCTGATATTCCAGCCATCGGGGCAACGTTCGGCGCCCCGTATCGATTGCGGCTGCCCTCTCGACGGGCGATTTGCGGCTATTGTTCGCCTTGTGGCGGCGACTGTCCAGCAAGTCGTCGCCCGACGCCTTCAGTCGCTGCTGCGGTTGGGCGTCCCGGCGCGGCGCATCAGGTCGAGGTCGGCGGCGACCATTTCGCGCACCAGTTCGGCCAGGGTGGTGCGCGCTTCCCAGCCAAGCACCCGGCGCGCCTTCGACGGATCGCCGAGCAGCAGGTCGACCTCGGTGGGCCGGAAGTAGCGCGGGTCGATCGCCACCACGACGTTGCCCGTGGCCGCGTCGATGCCCTGCTCGTCGACGCCGGCGCCGCGCCACTCGATCCGCCGCCCGGTCTCGGCGAAGGCGCGCTCGACGAACTCGCGCACCGAGTTGGTCTGGCCGGTGGCCAGCACGTAGTCGTCCGCGACGTCCTGCTGCAGCATCCGCCACATGCCCTCGACGTAGTCGCGGGCATGGCCCCAGTCGCGCTTGGCGTCGAGATTGCCGAGATACAGGCGGTGCTGCAGCCCGAGTTCGATCGCCGCCACCGCGCGCGTAATCTTGCGCGTCACGAAGGTCTCGCCGCGCACCGGGCTCTCGTGATTGAACAGGATGCCGTTCGATGCGTGCATGCCGTAGGCTTCGCGATAGTTCACCGTGATCCAGTAGGCGTAGGCCTTGGCCGCCGCGTAGGGGCTGCGGGGGTAGAACGGCGTCGTCTCGCTCTGCGGCGTCTCGCGGACCTTGCCGTACAGCTCCGACGTCGAGGCCTGGTAGTAGCGGCAGCTCGCGACGAGATCGAGGATGCGGATCGCCTCGAGCAGCCGCAGCGCGCCGAGCGCGTCGGCGTTGGCGGTATACTCGGGCGTCTCGAACGACACCTGCACGTGGCTCTGCGCCGCCAGATTGTAAAGCTCGGTCGGCTTCACCTGCTGGATAAGCCGGATCAGGTTGGTCGCGTCCGTGGTGTCGCCGTAATGCATGAAGAACCGCACGTCGCCGTCGTGCGGGTCGCGGTAGAGATGGTCGACGCGGCCGGTGTTGAAGGATGAGGACCGGCGCTTGACGCCATGCACCTCGTAACCCTTGTCGAGCAGCAGTTCTGCCAGGTAGGCGCCGTCCTGGCCGGTGACGCCGGTGATGAGGGCGACCTTGCGGTCCATCGGGCGGCTCTCTGCTCCCCCTTGCCGGGGCGCGGCGGCAGCGCCACAACCCTGCCGCGACGCGGCGGCGGCGACTATACTGAGCGCGTCGCGGCCGGCACAAGTTACGGTGGCCGCGCGCTGTCTGGACGGCTGACGGGACCGACATGAACGATCGCAAGATTCCGTGGAGCCTCAAGGGCGTGTCCGATGACGCCCGCGAGGCGGCGCGCGCCGCCGCCGAGGCCGAGGGCATGACCGTCGGCGCCTGGCTCGACCTCGCCATCCGCAACGCCGCCGGCCGCGAACTGGGCGCCAACGACGGGCCGGCCGAGCCGCCGGTCGATGCCCCGGCGCCCCTCCCCGCGGCGCCCGCCGCGGACGATCCGCTGCTCGCCGCGATCCGCGGCATCGCTCGCCAGATCGACGATGCCGACGCCCGGGCGCGTGCCTCCGTCGAGCCGCTCGCCGAGGCCGTCGACGAGCTGCGCAGGCGGCTGGAAAAGATGGAAGGCGGCGGCACCTGAACCGGGCGGCGGAATGCGAATGACGTGCAATAGCGCAGCCACCTTACCGCCATGGTGGTCGAAACAGACGTTGCACCCGCGCAACACGTGGCGCGAAACCCCGAAGCCGCGATTGCCGCGCGGCAACATCCGCGCTAAAGAAGTTATTTATAATGGACATTTATCTTGCATCCTTGCGGGTTGTCTCTAACTTGCGGCCCAGTCTGGCATGAGCAGTGCACGTCCTTCGCCCGCGATGTCGCAGAACTCCCCCTGGAGCGTGAAGGGTGTCGACCCCGAAGCGCGCGAGGCGGCCAAGATTGCGGCCCGACGGCAAGGCCTGCCGCTCGGCCGCTGGCTCTCGCAGACCATCCTGTCGGCGGCGGCGCGCGAACTGAAGGGTGGCGCGCGGCGCGAGCAGATGGCCATGGGCAGCGATATCGGCCCCGGCCAGGGCGGCGGCCCGGACAACGTCTTCCAGCATCCGCGCCAGAGTGAGCGGCGCGACCCGTTCGCCGCCGCGCCACAGGGCTATGCGTCACCGGGCTACCCGCCGCAGCCGGGTTACGGCCAGGCCGGCCCGCCGGCACTGACGCCGGAAGCCATCCTCGAAAGCCTGCACAAGCTGGCGAACCGCATCGAACAGTCGGAATCGCGCACGGCCGAGGCCATCGCGCCGATCGCCGAGAAGGTCGGCGAACTGTCGGCGCAGCTCGACGAGATGAAGGGACGCGCCGGCACCTCGACCGCGCCCGTGGAGCGCGCCATGATGCGTCTGAGCGAACGTCTCGAACGTCTCGAGGACGGCCGGAACGGTGGCCGCGGTCGCACGGAAGCTGCCGAAAGCGGCGATGGCGGCGGGCTGCTTCAGCGCCTGTTCGGCCGCGACTGAGCCGCCGGGCGGGATCGGATACGGGCACGGGTAGCAACGATGGCGGCGCCGCGATCGTGGAGTGTGAAGGGCGTTAGCGAGGACGCGCGGGATCTGGCGCGTCTCGCCTCCCAGCACGCCGGCCTCGGCATCGGCGAGTGGATCGATCGCACCATCCGCGGCGAGGCCGGCCTGCAACCGACGCGGCCGGCGAACGTCGCGCCGCCGCAGGCGCGCGCCGCCGCCGCGCCGCAACCCCCGCGGCCCGCCGCACCGCCGCCTTCCGGCAACGATACCGCCGCCATCGCCCAGGCGCTCACCAGCCTCGAGGACCGGCTCAGCCGCCGCGAGGCCCAGCTCGAACAGTTCGTGACGCCACTCGCCAACGCGCTCGGCGAATTGCGCGGCCGGCTGGAGCGCCTCGAGGCCGCGGCGAAGTCGCCGGCACCCGATCCCGCGCGACCGGCGCCGGAACAGGCCCGGCCACAGCAGGCCCAGGCGCAACCGTCCAGGCCGCCGCAAACGCCGCCACAGGTGCCGCCGGCACGGCCCGCCGCCGCTCCGCCGGCGCCACCGGCACGGCCGCAGCCGCCGGCCCAGCCGGCCGAGCCGTCGCGGCGCGGGCCGACCGTGTCGCTGGGCTCGGCACCGGCCGAGCCACGTGCGCCCGCCGCGCCGCCACCGGGCCGCAGCGAGCCGACACTGTCGCCCCCATCGCGACCGGCTCCGCCGGCTGCGCCGGCCACCCCCGCGGCACTGCGGCCCGGCGGCCGCGCCGAGCCCAACCTGTCGCCGCCGCCGCGGCCGGCGCCACCGTCGCCCGCGCAGCCGCCGGCAGCCGCGCGCCCGGCCGCCGCGCCGCAACCCCCACGGCCGGCGCCGCCGCCGGCACAGCCGCCTGCCGCCACGACGCCCCCCGCGCAGCCGCCTGCCGCCGCTGGCCGACCCGCGGCCCCCGCCGGCGGCCCGGCACCCCGGCAACCGCTCGGCACCGACGATTTCTTCGCCGCCAATCCGGCGCCGGACGACAGCGGGCGCATCGTTGTCCGTCCCGCCGACGGACGACGCGACGAAGCGCCGCCACAGCGCCCGGCCGGCCGGCCGGTCCTGCCGCCCGCGGCGACACCACCGACGCCACCACCGGCGTCGGCCCCGCCGCGGCCGACACCGCCGCCCGCCCCTCCCGCGAGGCCGGCACCGCCGCCATCCGCAGCGCCGGTCGCGGGCGAACCGCAGGCAGCGCCGCCGCCGGCCGGACGTCCGGCGCCCCCACCGTCGCCGCGCCCGGCGCCGCCGCCGCAAGCCGCCCCGCCGCAGGCCACGGCGCCGCAGGCCGTGCCCCCTCGGGCCACGCCGACCGGCCCCGGCCCCCTCGGCCGCGCGACACAGCCGGTGCCGCCGGCCCGCGAGACCACCGCGCCGACCGCGCCACGCGCCCCGGAGCCGCCGCGGCGCGAGGCCGCGGGTGGCGAGGCCGCGCTCCCGGGCGGCCCGGCACCGGCGGGAAGCGGATCGCAGCGTTCGGGCGAGGCGACGCTGGCGGCGCGGCTCGGCGCCGTCCCGCCACGCCGCGAGACGCCGCCGCCCGCCGACGACGATCCCGATCCGCTCGATGCCATGGCGGCCGCGACGCCCGGCAAGGCCGAGGCGAAGGCGATCGACACCGACCTCGATGCCTGGCTCGATCCGCGCTGGGACACCATCGCGCCGACGCCGCCCGCCGGCGGCGGACGCCGGGCGGCGGCGCATCCCGCGCGCCGCGAGCCGCGACGGCCCGGCCGCCTGCGGCGCGCCCTGGTGATGACCGCGCTGGTCGCCATCGTCATCGGCACCGGCGCCGGGCTGCTGCTGTGGTCGCGCGCGCCCACCGGTCCGGTGGCGAACGAGTACGACATCTCGCAATACGTCGGCCAGATCGGCGCCATGGTCGACGACCTGGTGGCGGCGGTCCTCGACGTCGAGAACGCCCCGTCGACGCCAGCCCCGCCGGAGACGACCCCGCCGGCCACGACGACGACGCCCGCGCCCGCGGCCCCGTCGGCGACCGCGGCGCCCGCCACGCCCCTGTCGACGCCCGCCACGCCGGCGGAAAGCGCGGCGAACGAAAGCGACACCATCCGCGCCCTGCGCGAACGCATCGCCGGCGGCGACGCGCAGGCACGCTACGAACTCGCCGTCGCACTGCTGCAGGGCCACGGCGTGCGGCAGGATCCCGAGCGTGCCTTCGAGATGATGCAGGAGGCGGCGATCGCCGGCATCGCGCCCGCCCAGTACAACCTCGGCGTCATGTACACCGACGGGCTCGGCGCGACGAAGGACCCGGAAATGGCGCTGGTGTGGTTCCACACCGCGGCCGAGAGCGGGCACGCGCGGGCCAAGTACGCTGTCGGCCTCGCCTACCGCCTTGGCCGCGGCATTCCGCAGAACTTTCCCGAAGCGGCGCGCTGGTTCCGCAACGCCGCCGAGGCCGGCGTCGGCGACGCCGCGCTGGCGCTCGGCGCGCTCCACGACGAGGGCCAGCTCGGCGCGCGCAACGTGCCCGAGGCCTATTACTGGTACCGGCTGGCGGCGCAGAACGGCACGGCGCGTGGCGCCGACCTCGCGGTCACGCTGGCGGGCGGACTCAGCGAGGCGCAGCGCGCCGACATCGAGCGCCGCGTGCAGACCGGCGCCGGCGCGCCACCGCCGGCCCCGGCCCCGGCCGCGCGGCCGGAGCGCGTGCCGGAGCGCGTGCCGGCGCCACCGCCGCCGCCCAACGCCCAGACGAACGCACCGCGCGCGGCGCCGCCCGCGCCGGCGGCACCGACGCCCCGCGCCGCGCCGCCGCCGCCGGCCCTGCCGCCCGCCGCCGCCCCCGCGCCGCCCGCGCCGCAACCGCCCGTGCCGCCGCCGCCGGTCGCAGCGGCACCGGCGCCGTCGGCACCCGTCGAGACCGCCGTGGTGCAGGAAATCCAGACGCTGCTGGCACGCATCGGCTATACCACCGGCACGGCCGACGGCATTCCCGGCTCGCAGACCAAGCTGGCGATCCGCCGTTACCAGCAGGATTTCGGGCTGGCGGTGAACGGCGAACCGAGCCGGGATCTGCTGAACCATCTCCGCACGGTCGTACCGCGCTAGGCGCGCGGCGCATCTGTCATGCCGGCAGCATGCGTGTGTTCGGCGGACCGTGTCGGTCCTTGGGGGTCGAGATGCGCAAACTCATCGGTCTCGCGACGGCCTGCATGGCCGTCGCCGGTTGCGCGTCCGAAACGGCGCCGGCGACGCTGAAGAACCTCTACGAGGTCGAAACCGCCGCGCGCGCCCTCGCGCCGCAGGCCGATGTCGCCGTGCTCTACCTGATGGCCCGCGAGAAGCGGGCGCCGATTCCGGGCACGCTGCGCATCAACGGCGACCTCGCCCTCGAAGGGCCGCTCTCGTACGGGAATTTCTACGTCTACTGCCTGCCGCCGGGAAAATACGAGTTCGTCTACGGACCGGACCTCGCCCCCAGGGACAAGAGCGAGACCGCGGAGGTCAAGGCCGGGGACGTGCACATCAGGGACTTCGTGCAGACCATGCCGTCGATGATGGCGACGTCGATCACCAGCACGAACATCGAGACCATCGACATCGAGGCCGCCAGGGCGCTCATCGCGACGAAGCGCATCGCGACCGATCCTGCCTACGCCGACGCGAAGCACCGCTGCCGCAAGCTCGGCCGGTAGCGAACCTCAGCGCCGGATGGCGCGCACCCGCGACGGCGCGCGGGCGAGCCGCGTCGCGCGCACCCACCAGCCCGGCGCGGCCGCCGCGATCGCACGCGCCGCCGCCGCCGCCGAGTGACGGTCGGCGAACAGCCCGAAGCAGGTCGCGCCGCTGCCGCTCATGCGTGCCAGCAGGCAGCCGTCGCGCGCCTTCAACGCGGTCAGGACATCGGCGATCGCCGGCACCAGCGCCGTCGCCGCCGGCTCGAGGTCGTTGCCGCGCCGCGCCAGCAGGCGGGCCAGCGCGTGGACGTCGCCGACCGGGCCGGCGAAGCGCGCCGCGCCGCCGTGCCCGGCATGACCCGAGGCGGCGTGCCGGGCGAAGACCCGCGCCGTCGGCAGTGCGACCCCGGGGTTCACGAGCACGACCGGGGCGGGCGGCAGCGCCGGTGCCGCATCGAGCACCTCTCCGGCGCCACCGGCGTAGGCCGTGCGCCCGGCGAGGCACATCGGCACGTCGGCGCCCAGCGTCGCCGCGATGCCGGCAAGGTCGCGCGCGTCGCGGCGCCACAGGCGCGCGGCGAGGCGCAGCGCCGCCGCCGCGTCGGCCGAGCCGCCGCCGATGCCCGCCGCCACCGGCAGGCGTTTCTCCAGCCGCAGCGTCAGAGCCGGGGCGCGGCCGACATGGCGGGCGGCGGCGTGCACGGCGCGCGACACGAGATCGTCGGCATCGCCCGGCAGGTCGCCGGCGAACGGTCCGCCGCGCGCCAGCGACAGGCGCCGCGCCGGGCGCGCCTGCAGGCGGTCGCCGAGCGTGGCGAAGGCGACGAGGCTGTCGAGCAGGTGGTAGCCGTCGGCGCGCCGGCCGACGACATGCAGGTAGAGGTTGAGCTTGGCCGGCGCGGTGACGGCGAGCGACGGCGACGGGTGCATCGCGCTCAGATGTCGCGGCGGCCCTGCGGCGCGGCCTTCGCCGCCGGCAGGTCGCGGCCGGCGAGCTTGTCGCGGATCTTCCGCGCGACGTCGTCCTCGGGCTCCTGGGACAGCGCGCGCTGCCACTGGAAGCGCGCCTCGTTGCGCCGGCCGACGATCCAGTAGAGGTCGCCGAGATGGTCGTTGATCACCGGGTCGTCCGGCACCAGGCCGACGGCGCGCTCGAGCTGCACGACGGCGCCGTCGTGGTCGCCCAGCAGGTAGAGCACCCAGCCGAGGGAGTCGACGATGTAGCCGTCGCGCGGCCGCTCGGCGACCGCCTTCTCGATCATGCCGCGCGCACGCTCGAGGTGCTGGCCCTTCTCGACCCAGCTGTAGCCGAGATAGTTGAGCACCAGCGGCTGGTCCGGTTCGAGTTCGAGGGCGCGCAGGAAGTCGGCCTCGGCGCGGTCCCAGTCCTTGGCGCGTTCCAGCGCGATGCCGCGGCCGTAGTGCAGCGACCAGTCGCGCGCCGCCTCCGGCGTGCGCTCGACCGCCATGTCGTAGGCGCTCACCGCCTCGGGGAAGCGCTTGCGCGACCGCATCAGGTCGCCCAGCGCGCGTGCCGCGTCGGCGCGCTCCGGCCGCTCCGCGATCATGGCGCGCAGCAGCGCCGCCGAGCCGTCGACGTCGTCCTTGCGCTGCAGCCCGTCGGCGACGGCGAGGCGCGCGAACCAGTGCCACGGCGATCCCGCCTCGACCGAGCGGAAGGCGGCGATGGCCTCGTCGGTGCGGTCGAGCCGTTCGAGGACCTGGCCGAGCAGCAGCGCGATGCGGCCCGATTTCGGCCGCAGCACCTGCGCCATCCGCACATAGACCAGCGCCGATGCCGAGACGTCCTCGCGGTTGAGCAGGCCGCCGATCGCATGCAAGGCGTCGGCCGCCCCGTCGGCGGCGCCGGCGACCTGCGGCGTCGGCTTCTCGCCGCGCGCCAGCGCGGCGCGCGTCGCCGCCAGCGGCAGCTTCTCGCGCGACGCGGCGATGTAGCCGTCGACCAGCGCCAGCGCTTCCTGGCCCTTGCCGATGCCGGCGAGGAAGCCGGCACGCGCCTCGATCAGCGGCAGCGGCGGCATGTCGCCGGCCGCTGCGAGCGCGCGGGCATAGCCGGCCTGCGCCGCCTCGACGTCGCCGAACAGGCCGGCGACGAGCGCCGAATGCAGCCCCTCGATCACCTCGAAGCCGGGCACGCCGGACAACTCGGCGATTTCCTTCAGCGCCTCGTCCTTGGCCTTCGTCCCCGCCAGCGCCCAGCCGCGCAGCAGCGGCACCAGCAGGCGGTTGGCGCCGCGCCGGTCGAGCCCGCCGAGGCGCTCGGCCGCGGCCTTGAACCTGCCGTCGCGGATATCGCGGATGGCGAGCGTGAGCTGCGAGGCGGGCGTCGGCCGGTCGAGCGTCGTCAGCCGCTCGGCGAGCGCGACGGCGTCGGCGAAGCGGCCGCTCGCGGCCATCAGGAACTGCGTGCGCGCGACGAGGGCGGGATCGTCCGGGTGCGCCTTGACCAGCGCCTCGAAGTGCTTCGCCGCCGTGGGCATGTCGTTGACGCGCTCGGCGTGGCGGCCGACCAGATAGTGCGACGACAGCGTGCCGACGGACACCGCCGGCGCCTGTTCGCGCGCCGTCGCGCCCGGGCTGGCCAGAGCCGCCGCAACCAGTCCGGCCAGCGCCAGACCCCGTACCGTCATCGCTGTCACGCTGCAGTCTCCGCCCGCGCCATGACCGGCACTGTAACGCGGAATCCCCGCCCGGGACACCGCGCCGCGGCGCCTCACATGTTGGGGTAGTTCGGTCCGCCGCCCCCCTCGGGCGTCACCCAGTTGATGTTCTGCGTCGGATCCTTGATGTCGCACGTCTTGCAGTGGACGCAGTTCTGCGCGTTGATCTGCAGGCGCGCCGCGCCGCCCTCCTCGACGATCTCGTACACGCCGGCAGGGCAGTAGCGCTGCTCGGGCGCGTCCCAGCGCGCGAGGTTGACCTCGACCGGGATGCGCTCGTCGGCGAGGCGCAGGTGAACCGGCTGGTCCTCCTCGTGATTGGTGTTCGACACGAACACCGAGGAGAGGCGGTCGAAGGTGACGACACCGTCCGGCTTCGGATAGGCGATGCGGCGCGCGCGCCGCTTGTCGACCAGCGTCTCGTGGTCGGCGTGGCGGTGGTGCAGCGTCCACGGCGCGCGGCCACGCAGCAGCACCTGGTCGAGGCCGGCGAGCAGCGTGCCGGCGACGAGCCCCCAGCGGAAGGACGGCCGGAAGTTGCGCGCGAGGTAGAGGTCCTTCCACACCCACGATCGGCGCAGCGCCTCGCCGTAGGCCGCGGGCTCGGCCGGCGGCGTGGCCTCGCCGAGCGCGGCGAACAGCGTCTCGGCGGCGACCATGCCGGACTTCATCGCCGTGTGCGTGCCCTTGATCTTCGGCACCACCAGCGTACCGGCCTCGCAGCCGACCATCAGGCCGCCGGCGAAGGTCAGCTTCGGCAGCGACTGCAGGCCGCCCTCGTTGAGCGCGCGCGCGCCGTAGGAGATGCGCCTTCCGCCCTCGAAGGTGGGGCGGATCGCCGGATGCGTCTTGAAGCGCTGGAACTCCTCGAACGGCGCGAGATGGGGATTGCGATAGTCGAGGCCGACGACGAAGCCGACGGCGACCTGGTTGTTGTCGAGGTGATAGAGGAACGAGCCGCCATAGGTGTCGTTGCCGAGCGGCCAGCCGACGCTGTGGACGACGAGGCCGGGGCGATGCTGCGCCGGGTCGACTTCCCACAGCTCCTTGAGGCCGATGCCGTAGGTCTGCGGGTCGGCGCCCTCGCGCAGGCCGAAATGCGCCATCAGCCGCTTGCCGAGGCTGCCGCGGCAGCCCTCCGCGAACACGGTGTAGGTGGCGCGCAGTTCCATGCCCGGCTGGTAGTTGGGGCCGGGCTCGCCGTCGCGGCCGACGCCCATGTCGCCGGTGACGACGCCGCGGATGCGGCCGTCCTCGACGATGAGGTCGGCGGCGGGAAAGCCGGGATAGATCTCGACGCCCAGCGCCTCGGCCTGCTGGCCGAGCCAGCGGCAGAGGTTGCCGAGCGAGATGACCCAGTTGCCGTGGTTCCGCAGCGACGGCGGCAGGATGAAGTTGGGCAGCGTCACGGCGCCGGCCGGCCCGAGGACGAGGAACTTCTCGTCGCGCACCGGCGTCGTCACCGGCGCCCCCTGCGCCTGCCAGTCGGGGATCAGCTCGTCGAGGGCGCGCGGTTCCAGCACCGCGCCGGAAAGGATATGGGCGCCGACCTCGGAGCCCTTCTCCAGCACGCACACCGAAACCTCGCGCCCGGCCTCGGCGGCGAGCTGCTTCAGGCGGATCGCCGTCGCCAGGCCCGACGGGCCGGCGCCGACGACCACGACGTCGTATTCCATGCGCTCGCGCTCGACCGCCGCCTCGGCCGTGGCCATCGCACTCTCCCCGGGTGACTGCCTCGCCGTCCGTTATAGCCCGGCCCGTGCCGGCCGGGGCAAGCCCGCGCCGGCTGTCCCCGCCGCCACCCGCCGGTATAGTGGCGCCATGAGCGCCCTCGCCGACGATCCCGCCGCGTTGCTCGCCGCCCTCGCCTTCCAGGTTGCGGCCGGCGCCGACGAGGCCATCGCCGAGGCGCCGGTCGACCGCTTCGCGGCCCGCCCCGCCGCGCCGCCCCCGCCGCCTGCCGCCACGGCGCCGCCGCGCGCGTCGGCCGCGCCGGCACCGACCGCGGTGCTGACGCCGGCCGCCGTCGTCGACGGAGAGGCCCGCTCGGCCGCCGCCTCGGCGCGCACGCTGGAGGAACTGCGCGCGGCGCTCGCCGCCTTCGACGGCTGCCCGCTGAAGACCACCGCCACCAACCTCGTCTTCGGCACCGGCGCCAGCCCGGCCGAGGTGATGCTGGTCGGCGAGGCGCCCGGCGCCGACGAGGACCGCCAGGGCCTGCCCTTCGTCGGCGCCAGCGGCAAGCTGCTCGACGTCATGCTCGGCTGGATCGGTCTCGACCGCGCGACCAACGCCTACATCTCGAACATCCTGCCGTGGCGGCCGCCCGGCAACCGCCAGCCGACCCAGGCCGAGGTCGCCGCCTGCCTGCCCTTCATCGAGCGGCACGTGGCGCTGGTGGCGCCGAAGGTGTTGGTCTTCCTCGGCGGCACGGCGGCCAAGACCATGCTCAACCGGCCCGAGGGCATCACCCGCCTGCGCGGACGCTGGTACGAGTACCGGCCGGCCGGACTCGACCGGGCGATCCCGGCGATGGCGACGCTGCACCCGGCCTACCTGCTGCGCCAGCCGGCCATGAAACGGCAGGCCTGGCGCGATCTCCTGGCCATCCGCGCGCGCCTCGACGGCGGCGGCTGACCCGCCCGGCCGGGTCGCTTGCCGGCCGGCGGACGGGCCTGTAGGGTCGGCCCCCTCACTTGGCGGGGGCGGGCGTTGCACAGGTTCCGGGGGGTGTCCCGCACGGGCATGGCGATCGCGATGCTGGCGCTGGCGGCGTTCGCCGTGCCGGCGGCGGCGCAGGCGCCCCAGCCCAAGCCCGTGCAGATGGCCCTCGTCGGGCCGGGCACGCTGTCGATCGAGGGCGTCGGGTCCGTGCCGGGTGTGCTCTCGCCGGCCGACGTCGCCGCCTACCGCGCCATCTTCGCCTATCAGGACGACGGCAAATGGGCCGCCGCCGACGCGCAGATCGCGCGCCTGCGCGACCGCCGGCTGATGGGCCATGTCCTCGCCCAGCGCTATCTGCACCCCGACAGCGGCCGCACGAGCTGGGCCGAGCTGTCGGACTGGATGGCGACCTACGCCGATCTGCCGCAGGCGCCGCGCCTCTACACTCTCGCCGTGCGCCGCCAGCCGCGCGGCGCCGCCGGGCCGCAGCGGCCAACGGCTCAGCGCCCGCCGCTGCCGGCCTATTCGGCCGCGGCCATCGCGCCGACGCCGCAGCGGGCCAACCTCAGCGCCGCCGAGCGCCGCACCGCCGCGCGCCTGCTCGACGACATCGAGGCGCGCGCGCGCCGCGGTTCGCCGACGCCAGCGCTGGAGACGCTCAACGGCGCCGAGGCCAGGCGCCTGCTGTCGCCGGCCGAGCGCAGCCGCGGCCTCGCCGCCGTCGCCCAGGGCTATTTCCGCACCGGCCCGGAGCACGACACGAAGGCCGTCGCGGCGGCGCGCGAGGCACTCGGCACCGGCGAAGACACGCCGATGGCCTTCTGGTGGGGCGGGCTCGCCGCCTTCCGCGCGGGCCGTGTCGAGGACGCGCAGCGCCTGTTCACCGCGCTGGCCCGCTCCGCCAGCGCCGACGACTGGAACCTTTCGTCCGGCGCCTTCTGGGCGGCACGCGCCTACCTGCTCGGCGGCAAGCCCGAGAAGGTCAACGACATGCTGGCGCTCGGCGCCACCCGCAAGCTCACCTTCTACGGCATCCTGTCGCGCCGCGCCCTCGGTCTCGACCTCGATCTCGACTGGAACGACGCGCCGCTCGACACCGGCGTCTTCGCCGCCCTTGCCGCGACGCCGGCGGGCAGCCGCGCCATCGGCCTGCTGCAGGTCGGCCGCAGCCCCGACGCCGAGCAGGAGATGATGGCGCTGGCCGGCGCCGAGCCGGGGCTGATCCCGGCGCTGACCGGCCTCGCCGTGCACGCCCGCCTCGCAGCGCTGGCCTACCGCCTCGCCGTGGCGCAGGGCGAGGGCGCGCCGATCGCCGCCCTCTACCCGCTGCCCGACTGGGAGCCGGCCGACGGCTTCACCGTCGACCGCGCGCTGGTCTTCGCCATCGTGCGTCAGGAATCGGCGTTCAACGAGCGCGCCATCTCGCCGGCCGGCGCGCGCGGCCTGATGCAGCTGATGCCGCGCACGGCGAGCTTCGTCGGCGGCGAGCGCAGCCTCGCCGGCAACGGCCGCAACCGTCTGCTCGACCCGGCGCTCAACCTGACGCTCGGCCAGGCCTACGTTAACCGCCTGCTCGCCGATCAGGCCATCGGCACCGACCTGTTCCGCCTCGCCGTCGCCTACAACGCCGGACCCGGCAACCTGAAGAGCTGGGACCGCAACAACCGCCACAGCGACGACCCGCTGCTGTTCATCGAGAGCCTGCCGGCGCGCGAGACGCGCCTGTTCATCGAGCGCCTGCTGACCAACTACTGGGTCTACCGCCATCGTCTCGGCCAGCCCTCGACGGCGCTCGACGACCTTGCCGCCGGCACCTGGCCGGCCTATCTGGCGCAGGACTAGAACCGGGGCGCGGGCGACGACCCGCGAGGAACGCCCGTGACGATCGACGAAAGCCGGCCCTTCCAGCCGGTCAACATCGCCATCCTCACCGTGTCGGACACGCGCACGACGGCCGACGACCGCTCGGGCGACACGCTGATCGAGCGCCTGCTTGCCGCCGGCCACCGCCTCGCCGCTCGCGCCATCGTGCGCGACGACCGCGCCGTCATCGCGGCGCAGATGCGGCGCTGGGCCGACGACGCGATGATCGAGGTGATCATCACCACCGGCGGCACCGGCGTCACCGGGCGCGACGTCACGCCCGAGGCACTGCGCGACGTCGCCGAGAAGCGCATCGAGGGTTTCGGCGAACTGTTCCGCTGGCAGTCCTACGCCAAGATCGGCACCTCGACCGTGCAGTCGCGCGCCGATGCCGGCGTGCTCAACGGCACCTACATCTTCTGCCTGCCCGGCTCGCCCTCGGCCTGCCGCGACGGCTGGGACGGCATCCTCAAGGACCAGCTCGACATCCGCCACCGGCCCTGCAATTTCGCCGAGCTGCTGCCGCGGCTGAACGAGCACCGCACCGGCTGACGCGGCGGCATGGACGCCGACCTGCTCTCCCGCCTGCACGGCGCGCTGGTCGCCCTGCCCGGCTTCGGCGATGTCGCGCGCGAAGCCCTCGTGCCGATGCCCGAGGCGACCGGCGTCTCGCACGACCATGTCCGCCTCGCCGGGCGCGGCTTGGTGCTGCGCGTGCCGCGCTTCCGCCAGTCGGGTGCCCCGGCGGCGGCCTTCCTCGCGGCGCAGGCGGCGGCCTTCGCGCGCGCCAGCGTCTCGGGCCACGTGCCGGCCCTCGCCGCCGTCCTCGATTGCTCCGACGTGCTGCCCGGCGGCGCGCTCGTCGTCACCGACATCGCCGGCCGCAAGCCGGCGCTGGCCGGCGCGACGCGCGACGCCGACCTCGCGGCGATGGCGCGGGCGCTGGCGGCGATCCACACCCTGCCGGTGCCGCCGCCGGACGCGCGGGTGCCGCTGCCGGTGCACGCCGACCCCTTCGCCGAGACCCTCGCCGCAATCGAGGCGCAGGCCGCCTTCATCGAGCGCGCCGGCCTCGCCCCGGCGTCGCGCCGCGCCCTGCTGGAGGAACTCGACTGGGCGCGCGCCGCGGCGGCCGGCGCGACACGGCCGGCGCCGGTGCTCGCCGGCAGCGACACGCATCCCGGCAACTTCCTCATCGACGCGGCCGGCAAGGCGTGGTTCGTCGACCTCGAGAAGGCCGCCTACGGTGCCGCCGCCATCGACCTCGCCCACGCCACCCTGCCGACCTCGACCGGCTGGGACCCGGACATCGCCGCGACCGTTCCGGACGCGGCCGTGGCGGCCTTCGAGCGCACCTGGGCCGCGGCCGCCGGCCCGGCGCTCGCCGCCGCCGTGCTGGCCGACCGCACCGTCTTCCGACGCCTGACCTGGCTGCGCACCATCACCTGGTTCGCCCGCTGGAAGGCGTCGTGGTCGCAGGACGCCGGCGGCGCCGCCCGCGACCCGCGCCTCGCCGCCCATGTCGGCCGCCACGTCGCCCGCTGCTTCCTGCCCGCCGCCATCGCCCGCCAGCGCGCCGAGTGGCTCGACGGCCCGGGCTGACGCATTCGTTCTTGTTATGTTCTGATGGTCGCGGTAGCTTCGACGGCATGTCGACGGCCCCCGACCCGCTGCCCTACGGCACTCTGGAGCGGCGCCCGCGCAAGGCGCGCGGGGCGGTGTCCAACGCCGACGGCCGCTTCGAGCCCTATGTGCACGAACTCGTCGATGACGGCTGGGGCTCGGTCGAGCCCGGCGACCTCGACGGCCGCGTGGCGACCACCGTGTCGGTCGACGCCAGCCGCACGGTGATCGCGAGCAACGACTCGCCGGACGTGCCCTTCGACCGCTCGATCAACCCCTATCGCGGCTGCGAGCACGGCTGCGTCTACTGCTTCGCGCGGCCGACCCATGCCTTCCTCGGTCTTTCGCCCGGCCTCGACTTCGAGACGCGGCTGCTGGCCAAGCCCGAGGCGGCGAAGCTGCTGCGCGCCGAGCTGGCGCGGCCGTCCTACCGCCCGGCGATGATCGCCATGGGCACCAACACCGACCCCTACCAGCCGGTCGAGAAGCGCCTCGGCATCACCCGTGCGATCCTCGAGGTGCTGGCCGAGGCGAACCACCCGGTCAGCATCACGACCAAGAGCGCGCTGGTGACGCGCGACCTCGACATCCTCGGGCCGATGGCGGCGAAGGGCCTCGCCAGCGTCGCCGTCTCCGTCACTTCGCTCGACCCCGAGATCGCGCGCACGCTGGAACCGCGCGCCGCGCGCCCCGCCGTGCGGCTGGAGGCCATCGCCGCCTGCGCCGCCGCCGGCGTGCCGACGGCGGTGATGGTGGCGCCCGTCGTCCCGGCGCTGACCGACCACGAGATGGAGGCGATCCTCGCCGCCGCGCGCGCGGCCGGGGCGACGCGGGCCGGCTGGATCCTGCTGCGCCTCGCCATGGAGGTGCGCGGCCTGTTCGAGGAATGGCTCGACGCCCACGCGCCGGACCGCAAGGCGCGCGTCCTGTCGCGCCTGCAGGCGATGCGCAGTGGCGCCGTCTACCAGAGCGACTTCGGCATCCGCATGACCGGCTCCGGCCCCGATGCCGAGTTCCTCGGCCAGCGCTTCGCCGTCGCCTGCCGCCGCCTCGGCTACGACGACGGCCCGCTGCGCCACGACACCGGCCGGTTCCGCCGCCCCGCCGCCGACACGCGGCAACTGTCGCTGCTGTGAGGAGGCGGCGCTTCGAAGCATGCATCACCGGGCATCCCCCATCCTCATCCTGAGCCTGTCGAAGGATGGGGATGCGGCACGGCCCCTGCGCCGTCCTCGTCCTTCGACAGGCTCAGGATGAGGACGGTTGGGAGGGGCGCCGCCGGCATCAAGGTCCGCGCAATCGCGTCCTGGCCGCTCTCCGCCCCCGAGGGCGGAGAGGGTGACTTCGAAATGCGCCGCCACGCCACGAAGCAGCGGCGCGCGTGCTAGGCTCGGCCGCGCCATGTTCGATCCCCACCACCTCATTCCCGTCGCCGTCGTCACGCTGGTCGCGGTCCTGTGCGGCCTCGTGCTCGCGCGCCTGAAGCAGCCGGCGATCGTCGGCTACATCTTCGCCGGCGTGGTGCTGGGGCCGTCGGGCCTCGGCCTCGTCGAGGACGTCGACGGCGTCGGCCTGCTGGCCGAGATGGGCGTGCTGCTGCTGCTCTTCGTCATCGGCATGGAACTGTCGCTGCGCGCCTTCCGCCACCTGTGGAAGATCGCCATGGCGACGATGGCGCTGCAGGTGGCCGGCGCCGTCGGCGCCATGTGGGTCGTCGGCGAGGTGATGGGCTGGCCGCTCGCCGCCGTGCTGCTGCTCGGCTTCGTCGTCGCCCTGTCGTCGACCGCCGTCGCCATCAAGATCCTCGAGGACATCGGCGAGTTGCGCACGCGCACCGGCCGCATCACCGTCAGCGTGCTGATCGCCCAGGACCTCGCCGTGGTGCCGATGATCCTGGTCCTCGACGTCGCCGCCATCGGCGAGTTCGACGCCGGCGCGGTCGGCCGCATCGTGCTGTCGGTCGGGCTGCTCATCGCGCTGATCCTGTTCCTGTCGCGGCGCCAGCGCGTCAACCTGCCTATCCCCGAATACCTCGCCTCGCATCCCGACATCGCGCCGCTGGCCGGCCTCGTCGCCTGCCTCGGCGCGGCGACGGTCGCCGGCCTGGTCGGCCTGTCGCCGGCCTACGGCGCCTTTCTCGCCGGCCTGACCATCGGCAACAGCAACCTGCGCGGGGCGCTGCTGGAGCCGACGCTGCCGATCCAGAGCGTGCTGCTGATGGTGTTCTTCCTCTCGGTCGGCCTGCTCATCGACCTCCACCTCGTGTGGGAGAACATCGAGCTGGTGGCCTTCCTGCTGCTGGTCGTCACCGTGCTCAAGACCGTCGTCAACGTCACCATCCTGCGCGTGCTGCGCCAAAGCTGGGGCATGGCGCTGCTGTCGGGGCTGGTGCTGGCGCAGGTCGGCGAATTCTCCTTCCTGCTCGGCGGCCTCGCCGTACAGCGCGAGGTGATCTCCGGCGACGAGTTCCGCATCATCGTCACCGTCGCCGCCCTGTCGCTCGCCGTATCGGCCGCCTGGCTCGCCGCCGTGCGCCGGCTGACCCGCGTCGCCGGCCGGCGCGTCTCGGCGCGCCGCGTCTTCCGCGTCGCCTTCGGGCCGCTCGGCGGTGCCGTCGTCGGCGCCTTCGGCCGCCTCGCACCGCGCCGCAGGCGCACCGCCCGCGCCGCGCCGGTGGCCGGCGATGGCTGACGACGCGCTCGAGCGCGCCGCCCCCGCGCGTCCCGTCGCGGGCATCGACGAAGCCGGACGCGGACCGCTCGCCGGGCCCGTCGTCGCCGCCGCCGTGATCCTCGGCGACACGGCGGCGCGCGCCTTCGCCGACCTCGACGATTCGAAGGCGCTGCCGGCGCCGCGCCGCGCAGCCCTGCACGAGCGGCTGCTGGCGGCGCAGGCCGCCGGCGCCGTCGCCATCGGGGTCGGCATGGCGAGCGTCGCGGAGATCGACGCCCTCAACATCCTGCACGCGACCATGCTCGCCATGCGGCGCGCCGTCGACGCGCTGGCGGTCCGGCCGGGCTTCGCCCTCGTCGACGGCAACCGGCTGCCCGACCTGCCCTGCCCGGCACGTGCCGTCGTGCGCGGCGACGCGCTGTCGCTGTCGATCGCCGCCGCCTCGATCGTCGCCAAGCAGACGCGCGACGCGGCGATGCTGGCCCTCGCGCGCGAACATCCGGGTTACGGCTGGGAGCGCAACGCCGGCTACCCGACGGCCGACCACCGCGCGGCGCTCGCCCGCCTCGGCCCGACGCCGCATCACCGGCGCAGCTTCGCGCCCGTGGCGGCAGCGCTGGCGCGAGCGCGGATTCGACCTGAAGAGTCGCCCGTAACGGTTTGACTCCGCTACGCGAATCGAAAAATTCAGGTTGACGCGGACTCCGCGCCCCGTCACTGTCCGCGGCCATGCGCACCCTTGGCCGGGCGCGCGCGGCTGCGGCCGCGCCGCGAGACGTCATTCTCCGCGGCGATTGCGTGGAACACATGCGGTCCCTGCCGGCGGGCGGGATCGACATGGTGTTCGCCGATCCGCCGTACAACCTGCAGCTCGCGGGCGACCTCGTGCGCCCCGACAACAGCCGCGTCGACGGCGTCGACGAGGCCTGGGACCGCTTCCCCGACCTCGCCGCCTACGACGCCTTCACGCGAGACTGGCTCGCCGCCGCCCGCCACGCCCTGAAGGACGACGGCACCCTGTGGGTCATCGGCAGCTACCACAACATCTACCGCGTCGGCGCCATCCTGCAGGACCTCGGCTTCTGGATCCTCAACGACATCGTCTGGCGCAAGTCGAACCCGATGCCGAACTTCCGCGGCCGGCGCTTCACCAACGCGCATGAGACGCTGCTGTGGGCGGCCAAGTCGCCGGGCGCCCGCTACACCTTCAACTACGATGCGATGAAGGGCCTCAACGAGGACCTGCAGATGCGCAGCGACTGGCTGATCCCGCTGTGCACCGGCGCCGAGCGCCTGAAGGACGCCGAGGGCAAGAAGGCGCACCCGACGCAGAAGCCCGAAGCGCTGCTGCACCGCGTCGTGCTGGCGGCGACGAAGCCGGGCGAGGTGGTGCTCGATCCCTTCTTCGGCACCGGCACCACCGGCGCCGTCGCGCGCAAGCTCGGCCGCCACTACGTCGGCATCGAGCGCGACGCGGCCTACGCCGACATCGCGGCGAAGCGCATCGCCGCCGTGCCGCCGGTCGGCGACATCGACCTCGTCGCCACGCCGTCCAAGCGCGAGGCGCCGCGCATCCCCTTCGGCTGGCTGGTCGAGCGCGGCCTGCTGCAGCCGGGCGCCGTGCTGTACGGGCCGGGCAAGCGGCATTCGGCGCGCGTGCGCGCCGACGGCACGCTGGTCTCGGCCGAGGCGCGCGGCTCGATCCACCGCATCGGCGCCGAGGTGCAGGGCGCCCCGGCCTGCAACGGCTGGGCCTTCTGGCACGTCGAGCTGGGCGGCCGCCTCGTCCCCATCGACGTGCTGCGCCAGAGGCTGCGGGCGGAGCTGAACTGACACTGCCCCCTTCCCCCTTGCGGGGAAGAGAACCCTTCATTCACACATGCGCCAGCGCGTGGCGCACGATCTTCGCCATGACCGAGGGCAGGCCGGCGTCGCCGAGGGCGTCCGGCAGGGTCCACGCGCCGTCAGGCAGCGCCGCCGCCGGCACGCACGCGGCGGCGACGCGCAGTTCGAGATGGAAATGCGTGAAGGTGTGGGCGACGTGGCCCGGCAGGACGCGCCAGTCGGCCCGTAGCGGCGCCGCGGCGAGGTCGGCGTCGGTGCCGCCGCCGCCATGCCAGTCGCTCGACGGCACCTCCATCATGCCGCCGAGCAGGCCCTTCGCCGCACGCCGGCGCAGCAGCACCGCGCCGTCCGGCCGCACGGCCCAGAAGGCGGTGCCGCGGCGCACCGGGCGTTCGGCCTTCGCGCGCCGTCGCGGCAGCGCCTCGGCGAGGCCGGCGGCGCGCGCGGCGCAGGCATCCGTCCACGGGCAGGCGAGACAGCGCGGCTTCCTCGGCGTGCAGACCGTCGCGCCGAGGTCCATCAGCGCCTGGGCGAGGTCGCCATGGCGTTCGCCATGCGCCAGTTTCGCGGCCAGGACGCGCAGTTCGGGCTTGGCGTCGGGCAGCGGCGCCTCGACCGCGAAGATGCGCGCCGCCACGCGCTCGACATTGCCATCGACCGGCACCGCCGGCAGGTCGAAGGCGATGGCGGCGACGGCGGCGGCGGTGTACTCGCCGATGCCCGGCAGGGCGCGCAGCGCGGCGATGTCGGCAGGAAAGCGCCCGCCATGCCGGTCGACCACCGCCTGTGCGCAGGCGTGCAGGTTGCGGGCCCGCGCGTAGTAGCCGAGGCCGGCCCAGGCGGCGAGCACTTCCTCCGGCGGCGCCCCGGCGAGGTCCGCCACCGTCGGCCAGCGTTCGACGAAGCGGCGGAAATAGGGGCCGACGGCGGCAACCGTCGTCTGCTGCAGCATCACCTCCGACAGCCAGACGAAATACGGCTCGGCCCGCGCCCCGGCGCGGCCGTCGGCCGGCGGCACCCGCCACGGCAGCACGCGCGCATGGCGGTCGTACCAGGCGAGCAGCGCCGCCGGGTCGGGCGCCGACCGTCGTTCCGCCTTCACCTTGTCTTGTCTGGCCGCCATCGCCCGCCCGGCATAGCATGGCGCCATGGCTGAGGCAGAGAGCGGCAACGGCGAGGCGGCCCGCACGGCGCGCGGCCTGCTGGCCGTCGCCACGGCGCTCGACGGCGCGACGCGGCCGCTGCGGCGGCGGCGCGGCCTCGCCGGCGCCGGCATCTTCCGCCACTGGGCCGAGATCGTCGGGCCGAAGCTGGCGGCCGAATGCGCCCCGCAGCGCCTGGCGCGCGGCCAGGAGGGCACCGGCGGCACGCTGCATCTGCGCGTCACCGGGCCGCTGGCGCTGGAACTGCAGCACCTGTCGCCGCAGGTCATCGAGCGCATCAATTCCTTCTTCGGCTACCGGGCGGTCGCCCGGCTGGCCTTCCACCACGGCCCGCCGCCCGCCCCGAAGGCGCGCCCGCAGCCGCCGGCGGCCCCCGATCCGGGCGCCGTCGCGGCGCTGGAGGCGCGGCTCGCCGGGGTCGCCGACCCCGACCTGCGGGCGGCGCTGGCGCGGCTCGGCGAGGGCGTCCTCGCCCGCGCCGGGAAACGTGGCAGAGCCTGAGCTTGCGCGTGTCATCCACAGGCCGTTCGACTCGGTTGCTTGTGGACTCGTACCGGTGGAGCGATACTCCGCAACATCTTGTGGCCGGGAGGGTTTTTTGGCCCGTTTTCTACAACTCTTGGGGCTGATCGCTGTCCTCGCCGCGGCCCAGCCGGCGGCCGCGCAGACGCTCGACCTCAAGGCGGCGCTGGCCGACCGCTCGATCGGCAGCCCGGATGCGAAGCTGACGGTCATCGAGTACGCCTCGCTGACCTGCCCGCACTGCGCCGAGTTCCATACCCAGACCCTGCCGGCCTTCAAGGAGCGCTGGATCGACACCGGCAAGGTGCGGCTGATCTTCCGCGACTTCCCGCTCGACGGCGTGGCGCTGCGCGGCTCCCTGCTCGCCCGTTGCGCGCCGCCCGACCGCTATTTCGGCATCATCGACATCCTGTTCCGCTCACAGGACGTCTGGGCGCGCGACCCCGACCCGATGCGCGGCCTCGGCCAGGTGGCGCGCCTCGCCGGCCTCGACCAGCAGGCCTTCGAGGCCTGCCTCGGCAACCAGCAGTTCCTCGACGGGCTGCTGGCGATGCGCCAGTCGGCGTCGCAGCAGGGCATCAAGTCGACGCCGAGCTTCGTCATCGGCGGCCGCGTCGTCGCCGGCGCGCTGACCATCGAGGAATTCGCCGCCATCATCGAGCCGATGCTCGCCGGCGGCGCGGCGCCCGCCACGGTCGCCTCCGGCCCGGCCTCGGCCGCACCGGCGGCGGTGCCGGGCATGGCCGGCGACGGCATTCCGCAATGGATGTGGGCGGCGGCCGTGGCGCTGGTCGCGGCGCTGGCCGCCGGTGTCGTGTTCTTCGTGTTCCGCCGCCGCAAGGCCGGCTAGAGCAACCGCGCGGCGCGCAGCAGGGGTTGGGGACGTGCATTTCACCAAGCTCAAGCTCACCGGCTTCAAGTCGTTCGTGGACAACACGGAGCTCGACATCCGGCCGGGCCTGACCGGCATCGTCGGGCCGAACGGCTGCGGCAAGTCGAACCTCGTCGAGGCGCTGCGCTGGGTGATGGGCGAGACCTCGGCCCGCCAGATGCGCGGCGGCGAGATGGACGACGTCATCTTCGGCGGCACGTCCGACCGCCCGGCCCGCAACATCGCCGAGGTGACGGTCGGCCTCGACAACGCCGACCGCACGGCGCCGGCCGAGTGGAACGGCGAGACGGAGATCGAGATCGCCCGCCGCATCGAGCGCGAGCACGGCTCCGCCTACAAGGTGAACGGCCGCGAGGTGCGCGCCCGCGACGTGCAGCTGCTCTTCGCCGACCAGGCCACAGGCGCGCGTTCGACGGCGCTGGTCAGCCAGGGCCGCGTCGCCGCGCTGATCGCCGCCAAGCCGGCCGACCGCCGCGCACTGCTCGAGGAGGCGGCGGGCATCACCGGCCTGCATTCGCGCCGCCACGAGGCCGAGCTGCGGCTGCGCGCCGCCGAGACCAACCTCGCCCGCGTCGACGACGTGCTGGCGACCCTCGACGTGCAGATGCAGGGGCTGCAGCGCCAGGCCCGCCAGGCGCGCCGCTACCGCAAGCTGTCCGACCTCGTGCGCACCGCCGAGGCGATCGTCCTGCACCACCGCTGGACCGCCGCCGTCGAGGGCGAACAGGACGCCCGGCGCGACCAGGCGCTGGCCGAACAGGCGGTGGCGCTGGCCACCCGCAACCTCGGCCAGGCGACGACGGCGCGCGAGGAGACGGCGACCGGGCTCGCCCCGCGCCGCGAGACGGAGGCGCGCGCCGCCGCCGAATTGCAGCGCCTGACCATCGCCCGCGGCGACCTCGACGCCGAGGACCGGCGGCTGGCCGAGGCGACGGCGCAGGCCGCCGCCCGCGCCGCCCAGCTGTCGCAGGACATCGGGCGCGAGCGGGCGCTCGCCGCCGACGCCGACGCGGCGCTGCAGCGGCTGGCCGGCGAGCGCGAAGGACTGCACGCGGCGCAGGCCGGCGAGGGCGAACGGCAGGCCGCCGCCGACGCGGCGCTGGCCGAGCGCGTGCGGGCGAGCGAGACGGCGGAGACGGCCTCCGGCGAGGTTGCCGGCCGCATCGCCGCCGCCGAGGCCGAGCGCGCCGCCCTCGACCGCGTCTTCCGCGACCTCGACGGCCGCCGCGACCGCCTCGCCGCACGCCTCGCCGAGATCGCCCGCGAGCGCGCCGCGCTGGCCGCCCAGGGCGTCGACCCGGCGGCGCTGGAGGAGGCCGAGGCCGCACTGGCCGCCGCCGACGCGGCCATGGCCGACGCCCGCGCCGCGCTCGACACCGCCGAGCACGTCCGCGCCGAGGCCGACACCGCGCGCGAGGCCGCCCGCGCCGAGCGCGCCGCGACGGCCCAGCGTCACGGCAAGATCGAGGCCGAGCGCGCCGCGCTGGAGGCCCTGCTCGGCAGCGCCCGCGACGGCACCGCCACCGCCGCGTGGCCGCCGCTGGTCGACACCGTCGCCGTCGAGCCGGGCTGGGAAGCCGCCCTCGGCGCCGCGCTGGGTGACGACCTCGATGCTCCGGCCGAGGCGGCGGCGCCGCGCCACTGGCGCACCCTGCCCGCCCTCGACACGGTGCCGGCGCTGCCCGGCGAGGCGGCGCCGCTGGCCGCCCATGTCGCCAACGCCGGCCCGCTCGGCCGCGTGCTGGCCTTCACCGGTGTCGTCGCCGACCGCGCGACCGGCGACCGGCTGGCCCCCGACCTGCTGCCGGGCCAGCGGCTGGTGACGCGCGACGGCGACCTGTGGCGCTGGGACGGCTACACCGCCGCCGCCGGCGGCGACGACCAGGCCGCCGTGCGCCTCGCCCAGCGCAACCGCCTCGCCGCGCTCGCCGACGAGGCCGCCGAGGCGTCGCGCCTCAACGCCGCCGCCGGCGCCGCGCTGGCCGAGGCCGAGGCCACCGCCGCCGCCGCGCTGGAGGCCGAGCGCGCCGCCCGCACCGCGCGGCGCGAGGCCGATACGGCCCTCGGCGTCGCCCGCAGCCGCCATGACGCCCTGCAGCGCGAGGCGTCGCGGCAGGCCGCGCGCGCCGGCGCGCTGGCCGAGGCCGAGGCGCGCGCCGGCGAGGAGGGCGCCGACATCGACGCCCGCCGCGCCGAGGCCGAGGCGCGCCGCGCCGGCCTCGCCGACCTCGACGCGCTGCGTGCAGAGGCCGATGCCGCGCGTGCCCGTCTCGCCGCCGCCCGCGAGGCCCGGCGCGAGGCCGAGGCCGCGCGCGACACCCTCGTGCGCGAGGCCCTCGACCGCACCCGCCGCATTGACCAGCTCGCCGGCGAGGAAGCCTCGTGGCGCGAGCGCCGCGACGGCGCCGGCCAGCGCATCGAGGCCCTCGTCGAGCGCAAGACGGCGCTGGCCGCCGAGCGCGAGACGCTGGCCGCCCGTCCGGCCGAGCTGGCCGGGCGGCGCGCCCGCCTGATGGATGCGCTGTCGAACGCCGAGCGCGCGCGCGGCGAGGCGGCCGACGCCGTGCTCGCCGCCGAGACCGCCTTCGCCGAGGCCGACAAGGCCATGCGCGCGGCCGAGGCGACGCTGGCCGACGCCCGCGAGGCGCGCGCCCATGCCGTCGCCGCCAGCGACCAGGCGGCCCGCACCGTCGCCGAGGCGCGCGAGCGCATCGCCGAGCGACTCGACTGCCCGCCGGCCGGCGCGCTGGCCGCCGGCGGCGTCGAGGAGGGCAGCGAACTGCCCGACCTGCCCGACGCCGTCTCCCGCTTCGAGCGCCTGCAGCGCGAGCGCGAGTCGATGGGGCCGGTGAACCTGCGCGCCGAGGACGAGGCGACGACCCTCGAGGAGCAGATCTCGACCATGCGCGCCGAGCGCGAGGACCTGACGGAGGCCATCGCCCGCCTGCGCCAGGGCATCGCCACGCTCAACCGCGAGGCGCGCCAGCGCCTCGTCGCCTCCTTCACCGAGGTCGATAAGCATTTCCGCGAACTGTTCGAGCGCCTGTTCGGCGGCGGCCACGCGCATCTGGCGCTGACCGAGTCCGAGGATCCGCTGGAGGCCGGGCTCGAAATCTACGCCAGCCCGCCGGGCAAGAAGCTGCAGAGCCTGTCGCTGCTGTCGGGCGGCGAGCAGGCGCTGACCGCGGTGGCGCTGCTGTTCGGCGTCTTCCTCACCAACCCGGCGCCGATCTGCGTGCTGGACGAGGTCGACGCCCCGCTCGACGACGCCAATGTCGACCGTTTCTGCGCCCTGCTGTCCGACATCGCCCGCGACGGGCGGACGCGTTTCCTGCTGGTCACGCATCATCGCCTGACCATGGCCCGCATGGACCGCCTCTACGGCGTCACCATGCCGGAACGGGGCGTCAGCCAGCTCGTCTCGGTCGACCTCGCGCGGGCCGAGGAACTGCGCGCGACGGCGTAGGCAAGCCACTGATATTCAAGCAGCTATTCCCACCTTCGCATGTGCGGAATGGCGCCTTGACTTGCATTTTGGCGGCCTATACGGTGCCGCCGCTTTCGCCGGGGCAAGCTGCCGGGACGGGAGGATTCGCGGGCCATGGATGACCGCGAGAGAGCCGACCGTTCCGAGCGTCTGGCCGCCCGGTTGAAGGCAGCCCAGGGTCGCCGGCCGACCGAGGCACCGGAACGTCCGCAAGGCGGCATCGCCGCGGGAATGGGCGTCGGCGCCAAGGTGGTGGTGGACCTGGTAGCCGGCGTCGGGCTCGGTGTCGGCATCGGCTGGGCGCTCGATTGGTGGTTGGGCACGAGGCCCTGGGGGACCGTCGCGTTTGCTGTGCTGGGGTTCGTCGCGGGACTGCTGAACGTCATCCGCACGGCCAACCAGGCAGACCGGTCCAGAACGAAGGAATAGCGCGGCCCCCGCTACGGGCGGCGGCGCCTTGCGACGGAGTCGGTCGGGGTGGCGAGTCCTCTCGAACAGTTCACGATCAAGCCGATCGCGCCGCTCGAAATCGGCGGCGTGGACGTGTCGTTCACCAACTCGTCGCTGTGGATGATGGTCGCCGCCGGCGTCGTCAGCGCCTTCCTCATCCTCGGCTCGCAGCGCCGCGCGCTGGTGCCGGGGCGCCTGCAGAGCGCGCTCGAATACCTCTACAACGTCGTCGGGTCGATGGTGCGCGACAATGTCGGCGCCGCCGGACGACCGTACTTCCCGTTCATCTTCGCGCTGTTCGTGTTCATCCTGTTCGGCAACCTGATCGGGCTGATTCCCGGCGCCTTCACCTTCACCAGCCATCTCGCCGTCACCTTCGCGATGGCGGCCTTCATCTTCGTCGGCGTGACGATCATCGGCATCGTCAAGCACGGCCTGCACTTCTTCTCGCTGTTCTTCCCGCACGGCGCGCCGCTGGTCTCGGCGCCGCTGCTGATCCCGATCGAGATCATCTCCTACTTCTCGCGGCCGATCAGCCTGTCGGTGCGTCTGTTCGCCAACATGACGGTCGGCCACGTGCTGCTGAAGGTCATCGGCGGCGGCGTCATCGCGCTGGGCAGCTTCTTCGTCGTTCCCGGCCTGATCCCCTTCGCCTTCCTCGTCGCCATCACCGGCCTCGAGGTGATGATCGCGGTGATCCAGGCCTACGTCTTCGCCATCCTCACCTGCGTCTACCTCAACGACGCACTGCATCTGCACTGACCACGAACCGAATCGTTCAACCGGAGGCTTGAGATATGGACGTTGCTGCCGCAGTGGAGCTGGGCAAGCTCATCGGCGCAGGCCTCGCCGCGATCGGCATGATCGGCGCCGGCATCGGCGTCGGCCAGATCTGGGCGAGCTACATCACCGCGATCGCGCGCAACCCGGCGTCGAAGGGCGAGATCGGCGCCTTCATCTGGATCGGCTTCGCCGTGACGGAAGCCATCGCGCTGTTCGCGCTGATCATGGGCTTCATCATCCTGGCCGCGACGCCGCCCGCCTGAGCGGCGCGCCGGACGGGACCGTGATCGGGCCGGACGGGACGCGCGCCGCGCGCCCCGTCCGGCCCGGCACATGAAGAGCGGGTGCCATGCCCCAGTTCGACGTAACGACCTTCTCCAGCCAGATCTTCTGGCTCGTCATCGCCTTCGCCATCGTCTTCACGGTGGCGTGGCGGGTGGCGCTGCCGCGGCTCAACGCGCTCAAGGAGACCCGCCAGACGCGGGTCGACTCCGATCTCGAGCGCGCGGCGGCGCTGAAGGCCGACGCCGACACCGCGCTCGCCGCCTACGAGCGCGAGCTGGGCGAGGCCCGCACGCGCGCGCAGGAGGAGACGCGGCGCGCGGCCGAGAAGGCCGCCGCCGAGAGCCAGCGCCGCATGACCGAGCTGTCCGGCCGCCTCGCGGCGGACGCCGACGCCGCGGCGAGCCGCATCGCCGGGGCGCGGGCGCAGGCGCTCGGCAATCTCGACACGGTGGCGCAGGAACTCGCCGGCGCGGCGGCGCAGCGGCTCGGCGGCAATGCCCCCGATGCCGGCCGCGTCGCGGCGGCGGTGCGCGACGCGCGCCAGGCAGGTGGCGAATGATCCGGCACGGCCTTCGCGCGGCGGCGCTGCTCGCCGCCTCCGCCCTGCCCGCCCTCGCCGCCAGCGAGGCGGGACACGACGAATCCTTCTTCGGGCCCGAGTTCTTCGTCGCCCTCGCCCTGGTCGTGCTCGTCGCCGGCATCGCCCGGCCGGTGTGGCGGGCGCTGTCGGGCGCGCTCGACAGCCACGCCAATGCCATCCGCAACGAACTCGACGAGGCGCAGCGGCTGCGCGAGGAGGCCCAGGCCCTGCTCGCCGACACCCAGCGCCGCCAGCGCGAGGCCGCCCGCGAGGCCGAGGCCATCGTCGAGACGGCGCGCGAGGAAGCCCGCCGCATCGAGACCCAGGCGGCCGAGCGCACCGTGCAGGCCATGGCGCGCCGCGAGCAGCAGGCCCTCGACACCATCGCCCGCGCCGAGGCCGAGGCCGCCAAGGCGGTGCGCGACGCCGCCGTCGACCTCGCCATCGCCGCCACGGCGAAGCTGCTGGCCGAGGACTCGGCCGGCGCCAAGGGCACGGCGCTGATCGACGAAGCCATCGGCGACCTGCCGCGCCGCCTTAATTTATCTCCCTCCCCGCCGGGGGGTGGTGGGGGCGGGGGTGGGGTGGGCCAGCCGAAAGCTGGCCCTCTTGCATTCCGGCGGCCCGCAGCGCTGCCCCACCTCACCCTCCCCGCCGCCGTGGCGGCGGGTCCCCTCCCTCTCCCCCCGATGGGCGGAGAGGGCGAGGACTTTGCTACTCCGCCGCCTGCGCCGTGTCGGCGGGCGGCGTCCAGCGCAGCACCGGGCGGCGGGCGGCCGTCGTCTCGTCGAGGCGGCGGCGCGGGGCGAGGCGCGGCGCCTCGGCGAAGCGGTCCCTGTCGCCGGCCTTCGCCGCGTCGGCGAGGTCGGCCATCACCGCGATCAGCTCGTCCAGCGATGCCTTCGACTCGGTCTCCGTCGGCTCGACGAGGAAGGCACCGTGGACGACCAGCGGAAAGTACATGGTCATCGGGTGGACGCCCTCGTCGATCATCGCCTTGGCGAAATCGAGCGTGGTGACCCCGGTGCCGGCGAGGAAGCGGTCGTCGAACAGGCATTCGTGCATGCAGGTGCCGGGGAAGGCGACGCTCATGCGGTCCTGCAGCGCGGCGCGCACGTAGTTGGCGGCGAGCACCGCGTCGCCCGACACCTGGCGCAGCCCGTCGATGCCGTGCGACAGCATGTAGGCGAGCGCACGCACGAACATGCCCATCTGGCCGTGGAAGCCCTTGAGGCGGCCGATCGGGTGACGCTCCCGCGCCGCCGCGTCGCCGGCATGCTCGACCAGCCGCAGGCCGTCGCCGTCGGCCACGATCCAGGGCAGCGGCGCGAAATCGGCCAGCGCCGCCGACAGCACCACCGGCCCGGCGCCCGGCCCGCCGCCGCCATGCGGCGTCGAGAAGGTCTTGTGCAGGTTGAGGTGCATGCAGTCGATGCCGAGATCGCCCGGCCGCACGCGGCCGACGATGGCGTTGAAGTTGGCGCCGTCGCAGTAGAGGTAGCCGCCGGCCGCGTGCACCTTGCGGCCCAGTTCCGCGATGTCGCACTCGTAGAGGCCGCAGGTGTTGGGGTTGGTGATCATCACCGCCGCCACGTCGGGCCCCAGCTTGGCGACGAAGGCGGCGAGGTCGACGCGGCCGCTGCCGTCGTCCGGCACCGGGTCGATGGCGAAGCCGCACATCGCCGCCGTCGCCGGATTGGTGCCGTGCGCCGATTCCGGCACCAGCACACGCCGCCGCGCCGTCTCGCCGCGCGCGTCGAGCGCGGCGCGAATGGTCATCATGCCGCACAGCTCGCCATGCGCGCCGGCGCCCGGCGACATCGCCACCGCCGGCATCCCGGTCAGCTCACACAGCCAGCGTGCGAGTTCATCGATCAGCGCCAGCGCGCCCTGCACGGTCGATTCCGGCTGCAGCGGGTGCAGCCCGGCGAGGCCGGGCAGGCGCGCCAGCCGCTCGTTGAGGCGCGGGTTGTGCTTCATCGTGCACGAGCCGAGCGGATAGGTGTTGGTGTCGATCGCCGCGTTCTGCCGCGACAGGCGCGTGTAGTGGCGCACCACCTCCGGCTCCGACAGCGACGGCAGGCCGACCGGCGCGCGCCGCGCCACGCCGCCGAGGCGCGCGGCGACGGCCGGCGGCGGCGGCAGGTCGACGCCGACGGCGCCGGGGTTGTCGCGCTCGAACAGCAGCGCCTCCTCGTGCGCGAGGCCGCGATGGCCGTTGACGCTCGGGCGCGGCGCCGCGGCGGCCGCCGGCGTGCCGGTGCGGGCCTTGGCGATGTCGGCGGAATGGTTCATGCGAGCGCCTCCGCGAGGCCGCCCGAGAGCGCCTCGATATCCTCGTCCGTCGTCGTCTCCGTCGCCGCCACCAGCAGGATGTCGGCCAGTTCCGGCCGCTCCGGCCACAGCCGCGTGCCGGGCACGCCGGCGAGCACGCCCCGCGCCGCCAGACGCTCGACCACCGGCCCCGCCGGCTTCGGCAGGCGCACGGCAAACTCGTTGAAGAAGGCCGCCGGCAGCACCGACACTCCCGGCAGCGCCGCCAGCCGGTCGGCGGTACGCACCGCCGTGGCGTGGTTGAGCGCGGCGAGCCCGGTCAGGCCGCTCTCGCCGAGCAGGGCGAGGTGGATCGAGAAGGCCAGCGCGCAAAGGCCGGAATTGGTGCAGATGTTCGACGTCGCCTTCTCGCGCCGTATGTGCTGCTCGCGCGTCGACAGGGTGAGGACGAAGCCGCGCCGCCCGTCGGCGTCGACCGTCTGGCCGCAGACCCGGCCCGGCATCTGGCGCACGAATTTCTGCCGCGTCGCGAACAGGCCGAGATACGGCCCGCCGAACATCATGGCGTTGCCGAGGCTCTGGCCCTCGGCGACGACGATGTCGGCGCCCATCGCGCCCGGCGACTCGACGGCGCCGAGCGACACCACCTCGGTCACGGCGCCGACCAGCAGCGCGCCGGCCGCGTGGCAGGCCTCGGCCAGCGGCGTCAGGTCGGCGAGGTTGCCGAAGGCGTCGGGGTTCTGCGCCACGACGCAGGCGGTCTTCGCGTCGACCGCGGCGGCAAGGTCCTCGCCGCCCGCCGGCGACGGCGGCAGCACGACGATCTCGTAGTCGAGCCAGCGCGCCAGCGTCGTCACCGCGTCGCGCCAGTGCGGGTGCAGATTGCCCGACAGCACCGCGCGGTTGCGGCCGGTGACGCGGCGCGCCATCAGCACCGCCTCGGCGCAGGAGGTGGCGCCGTCGTACATCGAGGCGTTGGCCACCTCCATGCCGGTGAGCAGCGCCACCTGCGTCTGGAACTCGAACAGCGCCTGCAGCGTGCCCTGGCTGATCTCGGGCTGGTAGGGCGTGTAGGCGGTGAGGAACTCGCCGCGCTGGACGAGGTGGTCGACCGTCGCCGGCACGTGGTGCCGGTAGGCGCCGGCGCCGAGGAAGGACGGCGCCTCGCCGGCCGCGAGGTTGCGGCGGGCGTAGCCGGCGATGCGCCGCTCGACGGCCAGCTCGCCCTGATGGTCGGGCAGGTCGAAGGCACCGGCGAAGCGCTGGTCGGCCGGAATGGCCTCGAACAGGGCGTCGACCGAGGGCATGCCGATGCGCGCCAGCATGGCGGCGCGGTCGGCCTCGGTGAGCGGCAGGTAGCGCATGCTCACAGGCCCTCGACGAACTTGGCGTAGCCGGCCTCGTCCATCAGCGCGTCGAGCTGACCGGGGCTGGCGAGCTTCACCTTGAAAAACCAGCCGTCGCCCTGGGCGGCGCGGTTGACGAGGGCGGGGTCGCCGTCGAGCGCGCCGTTGGCCTCGACGACCTCGCCGTCGACCGGCGCGTAGACCTCGGCCGCCGCCTTCACCGATTCGACCACCGCCGCCTCGTCGCCCTTCGCCAGCGTGCGGCCGGCCTGTGGCAGCTCGACATAGACGACGTCGCCGAGCTGCTGCTGGGCATAGTCGGTGATGCCGACGGTGGCGACGTCGCCATCGACCCGGATCCATTCGTGGTCTTCGGTGAACCTGACGCTCATCTGTCTCTCCGGGTCAGCGATGGTAGTTGGGGGCGACGAAGGGCAGCGCGGCTACCGTGGCGGCGACAGGCTTGCCCCGTGCGGTGACGGCGAGCGCCGTGCCGGGCGCCGCGCGCGCGGCGGCGACGTAGCCCATGGCAACGGGCGCCTCCAGCGTCGGCGACCAGCCGCCGCTGGTGACGCGGCCGACGATGTCGCCGCCGGCATCGAGGATGTCGGCGCCCTCGCGCACCGGCTGGCGCCCCTCCGGGCGCAGGCCGACGCGGCGCCGCGACGGCCCCGAAGCGAGCTTGCCGAGGATGACCGCGGCGCCGGGAAAGTCGGCGGCGGCGCGGCGGCGCTTCGCGATGGTCCAGGCAAGCCCCGCCTCGACGGGATCGGTCGTGCGGTCGATGTCGTGGCCGTAGAGGCAGAGCCCGGCCTCCAGGCGCAGCGAGTCGCGCGCGCCGAGGCCGGCGGGCGCGACCTCCGGCTCGGCCAGCAGGCGCCGTGCCAGCGCTTCGGCCTCGGTGCCGGCGACGGAAATCTCGAAGCCGTCCTCGCCGGTGTAGCCGGAGCGCGTCACGAGGCAGGGCAGGCCGGCGACCGCGACCGGCGCGCCATGCATGAAGCGCAGCGCCGCCGCGCCCGGGGCGAGGCGGGCCATCACCGCCGCCGCCTGCGGTCCCTGCAGGGCCAGCAGCGCCCGGTCCTCGTGGTGCTCGACCGTCGCGCGGCCGCCCAGCGCCGCCGCCATGTGGGCGATGTCGCCGTCCTTGGTGCCGGCGTTGACGACGAGGTGCAGGTGGTCGGCGGCACCATCGGCCGGCCGCATCGCCATCAGGTCGTCGCGGATGCCGCCGTCGGGGGCGAGCAGCAGCGTGTAGCGCATCTGGCCCGGCGCGAGGCCGGCGATGTCGCCCGGCACCAGCCGCTCGAACGCGGCCGCCGCGTCGCCGCCGGTCGCGCGCAGGGTCGCCTGGCCCATGTGCGAGACATCGAACAGCGACGCCGCGGCGCGCGTGTGGCGGTGCTCGGCGATGATGCCGGCGGGATACTGCACGGGCATGTCGTAGCCGGCGAAGGGCACCAGACGGGCGCCCAGTTCGCGATGCAGCGCATGTAGCGGCGTGTGGCGCAGGGTGGACGGCGCGGCGGTGCCCATCGGGCCCTCCGGTGCGGGGTTCGGATTCGGCCGCGCATGCACGCGGACTCGCATGCACGACCGCCCCGCTCTGTCGTCCTACCTGAGAGAATTGACCGTCGCCGCGCGCGATGGCGCGGGCCGGCTTACCCCTTCGGTGAGGCCCGGCGTTACCTTGCCGCGCCTGCTTTCCAGAGTGTCATCCCCCTGCGGTCCGTTTGCCTGAGAGTTTCCGGGGCCGGTTGCTCCTTCGGCGCCGCGCCTTGCGGCGCGATCTCTCCCGCAGGGATCGACTGACTGTGCCGCGCTGCCGCCGCGTCACGGGACTCGACGACAGCGCGCGTCGAGAGTAGCGGCCGGCCGCCGCATGTCAACCGCGGCCGGCGCGGGTCAGCGCCGCCGGGCGCGGTTGTAGTCGAGCTGGTCCGGGGTGAGCTGGAAGCCGACATAGACGGTGAAGGCGCCGCCGTCCTGGTTGGCCGCCAGCGGGATCGTCTGCTCCAGCGTCTCGAAGGCGGTGAGGCGGTTGCGGTTGCCCTCGAAGGCGACATCGGCGCTGAAGGTCTGCTTGGCGAGGATGCGCTCGGACTTGTCGGCAACGGCGACGAAATACTCGTAGGTCGCCGTTCGCGTGGTGTTGGCCGGCCCGCGCGCGATGGCGAAGAAGAGCTGCAGCTCGACGCTGACCTCGCCGGTGCCGTCGCGCTTGCGCTCGGTCTCGCAGAAGCCGTCGAAGCGGTCGATGCGCCCCTCGGCGATCACGTCGGTCAGGTCGCGTCCCGGCCCGGGGCGGAACTGCGTCAGCTCGGCGGTCTCGCCGACGACGACGATGGCCGGGCACGGCGGCGGCTGGCGCTTGGTCTGGTCGCAGCCGGCAGCGATGGCGGTGGCCGCCAGCGCAGCCAGCAACAGGGCGATGCGACGGGGCACGGTCGGTACTTCGCTCACAGGGTGTTGTGGGTGCCGTCGCAGAACGGCTTGTCGCCGGTCTGCTTGCAGCGGCAGAACCAGAGCTTCTCGGTGGTCTTCGCCGCATACATCACCGGCGAGATTCCCGTCCCCTTGTGCGCGTCGTCGCAGAACGGCTGCGTCGCGCTACGGCCGCAGGCGCACCAGCGATACCGTCGACCGGCCTCGACCTCGACCTCGATCGGTTCGAGCGCGGCACTGACCACCGGCTCCGCCATGCCCCCCTCCCCACCTTGCCGCACGGTCGGCGACTGCGTTATGACGGGCCGTTGCCGGCCCGCGCGCGCCTACCGCGGAAACGCCGGCGCCGACCTTAGAGGAGCGCCCGGGCGCGAACAAGGCCGCGGCCCCGGAACTGCGCCTGCGGAACCGCATGAACAGGCCCCCGCTGACCGTCTATCTCGCCGCGCCGCGCGGCTTCTGCGCCGGGGTCGATCGCGCGATCCAGATCGTCGAACTGGCGCTCGAACGCTGGGGCGCGCCGGTCTACGTACGCCACGAGATCGTCCACAACCGCACCGTCGTCGAGGGGCTGGAACGCAAGGGCGCGGTGTTCGTCGACGAACTCGACGAGGTGCCCGACGGCGCTCACGTCATCTTCTCCGCCCATGGCGTGCCGAAATCGGTGCCGCAGGAGGCCACCGCGCGCGGCCTCGCCTGGCTCGACGCCACCTGCCCGCTGGTCAGCAAGGTGCACCGCGAGGCGGCGCGCCACCACGAGGCCGGCCATCAGGTGATCATGATCGGCCATGCCGGCCACCCCGAGGTCATCGGCACCATGGGCCAGTTGCCGCACGGCGCCGTGCTGCTGGTCGAGACGGTGGCCGATGTCGAGGGCCTCGCCGTCGCCGATCCCGACCGGCTCGGCTTCGTCACCCAGACGACCCTGTCGGTCGACGACACGGCCGAGGTGGTGGCGGCGCTGCGCCGCCGCTTCCCGGGCATCGCCGGGCCACGGCGCGAGGACATCTGCTACGCCACCACCAACCGCCAGGCGGCGGTGAAGGCCATCGCCGCGCGCGCCGACGTGGTCGTCGTGATCGGCGCGCCGAACTCGTCGAACTCCAATCGCCTCGTCGAGGTAGCGCGGCGCACCGGCGCGCGCGACGCCCTGCTGGTCGAGCGCGCCGACCAGATGGACTGGTCGCGGCTCGACGGCTGCCGCACGCTCGGCATCAGCGCCGGCGCCTCGGCACCCGAGATCCTGGTCGAGGAGTTCGTCGCCGCCTGCGGCGAGCGCTTCGCGCTGACCATCGAGACCGTCGAGGTTTCGCGCGAGGACGTGCATTTCAACCTGCCCCGTGCCCTCGTCGCCTGACGGAACCGTTCACGCCATGGCCGTCTATACCGAGGTTTCCGACGACGAGCTGCGCGCCTTCGTCGCCGGCTACGACATCGGCGAGATCGCCTCGGTGAAGGGCATCGCCGAGGGCGTCGAGAACTCGAACTTCCTGCTGCAGACGCTGCCCGAGGGCGCCGCGTCGCCGGTGAGCTACATCCTCACCCTCTACGAGAAGCGGGTGCGGCCCGACGACCTGCCGTTCTTCATCGGCCTGATGGAACATCTGGCGGCGGCCGGCATTTCCTGTCCCACGCCGGTCCACGCGCGCGACGGCCAGGCGCTGCGCCGGCTCGCCGGACGGCCGGCGGCGATCGTCACTTTCCTCTCCGGCATGTGGCCGCGCCGCGTGCAGGCCCGCCACTGCGGCCCACTGGGCACGGCGCTGGCGCAGCTGCACCTCGCCGGCCGCGACTTCGCGCTGCGCCGCGACAACGACCTGTCGGTCGCCGGCTGGCGGCGTCTCGCCGAGGCCACCGCGGCGCGCGCCGACGAGGTCGAGCCCGGCCTCGGGCGCTTCATCGCCGGCGAACTCGAAGCCGTCGCCGCGCGCTGGCCGGCCGATCTGCCGGCCGGCGTCATCCACGCCGACCTGTTTCCCGACAACGTGTTCTTCCTCGGCGACCGGCTCTCCGGGCTGATCGACTTTTACTTCGCCTGCAACGACCTGTTCGCCTACGACGTGGCGGTCTGCCTCAACGCCTGGTGCTTCGAGGCGGACGACAGCTTCAACGTCACCAAGGCGCGGCAACTGCTGTCGGGCTACCGCCGGGTGCGCGACTTCACCGCGGCCGAGGTGGCGGCGCTGCCCGTGCTGGCGCGCGGCGCGGCGCTGCGCTTCCTGCTGACGCGGCTCTACGACTGGCTCAATCACCCCGAAGGTGCGTTCGTGCGTCCCAAGAACCCGATGGAATACGCGCGCAAGCTGCGCTTCCACCGCGCCGCCGGCGGTCCTGCCGCCTACGGCCTGGACTGGGCGGCATGAGCGCGGCGACGCTGCCGCCGGCCCGGGTCGAGATCTTCACCGACGGCGCCTGCCTCGGCAATCCCGGGCCGGGCGGCTGGGGCGTGCTGCTGCGCACCGCCGGGCACGAGCGTGAACTGAGCGGCGGCGAGGCGCTGACCACCAACAACCGCATGGAGCTGATGGCGGCGATCTGTGGCCTCGAGGCGCTGAAGCGCGCGGCCAAGGTGACGCTGTGGACCGACAGCACCTATGTGCGCGACGGCATCACGCGCTGGATCCGCGGCTGGAAGGCCAACAACTGGCGCACGGCCGACCGCAAGCCGGTGAAGAACGTCGACCTGTGGCAGCGCCTCGAGGCCGCCGCCGCGCCGCACGTCGTCGACTGGCGCTGGGTGCGCGGCCATGACGGCCACCCCGAGAACGAGCGCGTCGACCGGCTGGCCAGCGCCGCCGCCCGCGCCGCCGCGCCCGGTGGGGCTGCCCACGCCTAGGCCGGCGGCGGCGGCGCTGCTAGTCTGCCTCGCCACGATGTCGTCGCCCGACGAACCGGGCCGCGGCGTCCGACCGGGGAGGATTTCCGACATGCCCGCCAAGGCCAAGGGCCCGGCCAAGCGCACGGCCGCCCGCAAACCCGCCACCACCGCCACCGCCAAGCGCAAGCCGGCGCCGCGCCGCGCCGCGCCCGCCCGCAAGACCGCCGCCGCGAAGGCCGCGACGAAGGCGATGCCGCGCATCGTCACGCCGGAGCAGGGCGAGGGCATCAAGCCCTTCGGCCTCGACATGCGCATCGTGATGACGAGCGAGCAGACCAACGGCGCCTTCGCCGCCATCATGGCGACGCTGAAGCCGGGAGAGGGCCCGCCGCCGCACTTCCACCGCGACCGCGACGAGTACGTCTACGTCGTCGACGGCACCTACGACGTCACCGTCGGCGCGGAAAAGGCGACCGTCGGGGCCGGCACGCTCATGTTCATTCCGGCCAACACCGTCCACAGCTTCAAGAACGTCGGCAAGAAGGCCGGCAAGATGCTCGACTGGTCGCTACCGGGCGGCCAGGAGAACTACTTCCGCACCATCCACCAGCTCGCCGCCGGCGGCGGTTTCTCGGCGGAGAAGGTGCACGCCATCAGCAAGGAGTTCGACACCGAATTTCCGGGCTGACGCGGAGACAACGACGGGCGCCCGCCGGCTGCGGCCGGCGGAGCGGCCCGCGCACGGGGGAGAGACGCGCATGTATACCGTAACCGCCAACGTCGTGCTGCCGACCTCGATCGTCGGCTCGCTGCCGCGGCCGAGCTGGTACACCGAGCAGCTCGGCGACCGCAGCTTCATCCAGGCGATGACCAGCGCGCGCTATCGCGAGCAGTACACCGACGCGCTCGGCTGCTACCTGCGCGACCAGGAACTGGCCGGCCTCGACATCGTCACCGACGGCGACGTCCGCTTCGACGAGGAGGTGACGGGCCAGAGCTGGTTCACCTATCCGATGCGCCAGATGGCCGGCTTCAACCTCGCCGACCGGGCGCTGATGAAGGGCGCCGGCGGCGTGCCCTACCCGCGCGGCCACATCCTGCACGACATGGCCGAGACGCGCGTCTACCCCTCGATCAACGGCCCGGTCGGGCGCGGCCACCTGCAGTACACCGAGATCTGGAAATACGCCCAGCGCCTGACGCCGAAGCCGGTCAAGTTCGGCACCATCACGCCCGAGCTGCTCGGGCTGACGGTGCGCGACAGCTACTACAACGACCCGCGCGCCCGCATCATGGCGCTGTCGGACGCCATCAACGAGGAACTGCACGCGCTCGCCGACGCCGGCTGCCAGGTGATCCAGATGGAGGAGCCGCAGGTCCACCTGCTGGCCATCCGCGGCCTCGCCGACGGCCCGCTCAACGCCGGCTTCATGCGCGAGGTGTTCAACAACACCGTGCGCGGCCTGCGCGCCAAGTGCGAGGTGTGGTGCCATTCGTGCTGGGGCAACCCGGCGCAGCAGCGCATGTTCGCCAAGGTGCAGAGCTACGGGCCGGCGCTGGCGGAGATGGCGAAGATCGACGCCGACGTCATCACCTTCGAGAACTGCGCCTCCGGCGGCATCGACCTCGAGGCCTTCGGCACGCACATCAAGAACCAGAAGGTGGCGATCGGCGTCGTCGACCATCACACGCTGCAGGTCGAGCGGCCCGAGGAAGTGGCCGACATGATCCGCCGCGCCCTGAAGCATATCCCGGCCGAGCGGCTGGTGCTGACCAGCGACTGTGGCATGGGCCGCGAGGGCATGACCCGCCGCCACGCCTACTACAAGATGGTCTCGATGGTGCTGGGCACGAACATCGTGCGCAAGGAACTCGGCCTGCCGGAGGCCGAGTGCCGCGCCGCCGACCATCGCTACTCGATGCTGCCGACGTGACGCGAAAGGCCGCCCCGCCCTTTGACAGGCTCAGGGTGAGGCGGCCTTCCAGCGGCGGTCACCGATAGCCTCATCCTGAGCTTGTCGAAGGATGAGGCGCCGACGCGACTAGAGCTTGCTCAGCACGTTCTCGGCCGAGGACTCGACCAGTTCGCCCGGGTTCGGCTCGACGAGGAGCTGCTTCACCGTGCCGTCCTCGACGACCATGGCGAAGCGCTTGGCGCGCACGCCCATGCCGCGCGAGGTCAGGTCGAGGTCGAGGCCGAGCGCCTTGGTGAAGGCGGCCGAGCCGTCGGCCAGCATCTCGACCTTGCCCTCGGCCTTCTGGTCCTTGCCCCAGGCTTCCATCACGAAGGCGTCGTTGACGGAGATGCAGGCCACCGTGTCGACGCCCTTGCCCTTGAGCGCGGCGGCGTTCTGCACGTAGCCCGGCAGGTGCTTGGCCGAGCAGGTCGGGGTGAAGGCGCCCGGCACGGCGAACACCACGACCTTCTTGCCCTTGAACAGGTCGTCGGTGGAGACCTGCTGGACACCCTCGGCGGTCTTCTTCTGCAGCGTCGCCGACGGCACCTTGCTGCCCACGCTGATCGCCATGCTCTCTTCCCCTGTGTTGCGGTTTCGCCCGGGGCTGTCGCCGGCGGCCCGTGCCGCTGTCGCCCGGTGGCCGGAAAGATGGGACAAGTGCCGCCCGGAGTCGAGCCCGGCCCGCGACGGCCTGGTCCTCAGCGCCCGGCCACCGCCGTCCGGCGGTCGGCGGCGGCGAAGGCGTCGAGGACTGCGCCCTGGCCGAGCAGTTCGGGCAGCACCACGCCGTCCGGCCGGTCGGGGCCGAAGACGACGTTGAACGGGATGCCGTAGCGGCCGAAACGGGCGAGGAAGCGGGCGATGGCGGCGTCCGGCACGGTCCAGTCGGCGCGCATCGCCACCGTGCCGGGCCGCGCCAGCAGCGCCGCCACCGTGGCATCGTCGAGCACGCGGCGCTTGTTGACGAGGCAGGTGATGCACCAGTCGGCCGTCACGTCGACGAACACCGTCTCGCCGCGCGCCACCAGGGCCGGAATCGCCGCCGCGTCGAAGCGCTGCCAGCGCACCGCGTCGTCGCTCGCCGCCAGCGGGCGGAGGGCCGCCCGGCCGGGCATCGCCGCCGGCGCCAGCAGCGCCAGCGCGATTGCCACCAGTGTCGCCGTGGCGAACGCCGGCCGCCAGCGCCGCGGCGCCCGCGCGCGCAGGACCAGCGCCAGCACCGCCACGGCCAGCAGCCCGCCGGCCGCCAGCGCCGCCGCCGTCGATACCTGCGCGGCGAGCACCCACAGCAGCCACACCGCCGTGCCGGCCAGCGCCACGCCGAGCGCGGCGCGCAGCCAGACCATCCAGCGGCCGGGCCGCGGCAGGCGCGTGGCCAGCGCCGGCACTGCCGCCACGGCGAGGAAGGGCACGGCCATGCCGATGCCGAGGGCGGCGAAGACGGCGACGATCTCGCCCGGCCCGCGCGCCAGCGCGAAGCCGACCGCCGTGCCGAGGAACGGCGCCGAGCAGGGCGTCGCCAGCAGGGTGGCGAAGGCGCCGGTGAGGAAGTGGCCGGCCGGCCCGCCGCCGCCCGCGCGCCCGGCGGCGGTCGCCAGCGCCGCCGGCAGGGGGATGGCGAACAGGCCCCAGAGATTGGCGGCGAACAGCGTGACGATCGCCGCCATGACGAGGATGAAGGCCGGCTGCTGGAACTGGATGCCCCAGCCGACCGCGGCGCCGCCGGATCGCAGCGCCACCAGCACCCCGGCGAGCAGGAGGAACGAGGCGACGATGCCGGCGCTGGTGGCGAGGAAGCCGCGCCGCACCGCCCGCGCCTCGCCGCCGCCGTGGCCGGTGACGGCCAGCAGCTTGAGCGACAGGACCGGCAGCACGCAGGGCATCAGGTTGAGGATCAGCCCGCCGAGAAGCGCCAGCAGCAGGATCGCCACGAGGTCCGGGGGCGGCGCGACGGCGACCGGCGCGCGCGCCGGCACCGCCGGCAGGTCGAGCGGGCCGACCCCCGGCGTGACGCGCGCCTCCATCGCCCGCGCGCCGTCGATGACGGTCAGCGTCAGGGCCGCCGCCGCGAAGTCCGGTGGCCGCCTGGGATCGAGGGCGTCGCTCGCCGGCGCCCGCAGCACGGCGAGGCGGCCCTCCTCGGCCAGCGTCACCTCGGGCTTGCCGAAAACCACGTCCTCCGGTCCCTCGACCAGCAGGTCGGGGTCGGCGAACGGCACGTCGCCGCGCACCGCGACCTCCAGCGCCGTCGCGCTGGCGGCCGCATCGACCAGCGCGAGGCCGGCTCGGGCGCCGTCGCCGGGCACCAGCGCGCGCGCCCGCGCGACGAGGTCGGCCGTCGCCGACGGCAGGGCCGGCCCGGCCGGCAGCGCCAGCGCCAGGGCGAAGCTGTGCGGGATGCAGACGTCGTCGCAGACCAGCACGTCGGCGCGCAGGGCGAGGTCGACCGCCTCGCCGCGCGCGCGCGGCGCGACGTCGACCGGCAGCACGACGCGGTCGACGTAGCCGACGGTGCCGATGCCGAAATACTCGAAGCGGTGCGGCGCCGGCCACAGCAGCGTCGTGCCGGCGAGGTTGGCGCTGGCCGACCAGTCGAGCTGCGGCGGCAGGCCGGCCTCGCCCGGCGCCCGCCAGTAGGTCTTCCAGCCCGCCGCCATCTCGATCTGCAGCGCCACCGGCAGCGCCGCGAGGTCGCCCGTCGCCACCGTCGCGGCGACGAGGCGCGCGCGCGCCTTCGGCCCGTCGGCCCACGGGCCAGCGCCCGGCTCGGCAACGGCCGGCAGGGCCGCCAGCAGCGGCACGATGGCAACAGCGGCTCGGAGAATGGCGCTCGACTTTCCCACAGGACTTTCCGATCGGGTCGGGACTGCCCAGATATAGGGCACGGGCCGGCCGGCAGCGACTGACGGATCGTCACATTCGCGTGTCGCCCGCCCTCCCGGGCCGATGTTATGGCAGGCTGTCCGGGCAGGCACGAATCAGGGATCGGACGATGTCGGAGCGGACAACGTCGGACGGCTACCTCGAGGGCCAGCTTCTCATCGCCATGCCGACCATGGGCGACGAGCGGTTCGAGCGCTCGGTTATCTATCTCTGCGCCCACAGCGCCGAGGGGGCGATGGGCATCATCGTCAACAAGGTGCTGGCCTCGATGACCTTCGAGGAACTGCTGAGCCAGCTCGACATCAAGGCCGCCGAGGCGGTGCGCCAGCGCGCCGTGCATTTCGGCGGGCCGGTCGATGTCGGCCGCGGCTTCGTGCTGCACACCACAGACGTCGTGCGCGAGGGCACGCTGGTGGTGCAGGACGGCGTGGCGATGACCAACACCATCGACATCCTGCGCGACATCGCCGCCGGCCAGGGGCCGCGCGACTGCCTGCTGGCACTCGGCTACGCCGGCTGGGGGCCGGGCCAGCTCGAGGGCGAGATCCAGCAGAATGCCTGGCTCAACGTCGGCGCCGACACCGGGCTGCTGTTCGATCCCGACCACGAGAGCAAGTGGCAGCGCGCCATCGCCAAGATCGGCGTCGACGTGTCGATGCTGTCGGGCACCGCCGGCCGGGCGTGATCCCGTTCCTCACGACGCCGCCTCGTCCTTCGACAGGCTCAGGATGAGGCGGCGGGGTAACAGCGCGCACCTGCCTGCAGATCATCAGGCGCCGCAACCGCATCGATCAGGCCTCATCCTGAGCCTGTCGAAGGACGAGGCCGTCGCCCGGTCGTCCCCTGTCAGTGATTGTCGCGCGGCACGCCGAAGCGCTCGGCGACGCGCTGGTACTTGACCGCGAATTCGAGCACGCCGCCGGTCGAAAGCTGCCCGACATGCTGGCGGTACAGCTCCTGCCACGGCGTCTGGCTGACCAGTTCGGGCAGCGCCAGCGCGCGGCGCCGTTCGGCCAGTTCGGCCTCGGGCACCAGCATGTCGGCGCTGCGGCGGCGCAGGTCGATGCGGATACGGTCGCCGGTCCGCAGCAGCGCGAGGCCGCCGCCGGCCGCCGCCTCGGGCGAGGCGTTGAGGATCGACGGCGTGCCCGAGGTGCCGCTCTGGCGGCCGTCGCCGATGCACGGCAGTTCGGCCACGCCGCGCCGCACCAGTGCGTCGGGCGGCAGCATGTTCACCACCTCGGCCGCGCCGGGATAGCCGAGCGGGCCGACATGGCGGATGACCAGCAGGCAGTCCTCGTCGATCGCCAGCGCCGGGTCGTTGATGCGGTGGTGATAGTCCTCCGGCCCGTCGAAGACGATGGCCCGGCCCTCGAAGGCCTCGGGGTCGCCCGGCCGCTCGAGGTAGCGCGCGCGGAACTGCGGCGAGATGACCGATGCCTTCATGATGGCACTGTCGAACAGGTTGCCCGACAGCGCGATGAAGCCGGCCTTCTCCTTCAGCGGCCGCTCCCACGGCCGGATGACCTCGGGATCGAGGATCGCCGCACCGGCATTGTTCTCGGCGAAAGTCCTTCCGGTGACGGTCAACGCCTCGCCGCGGATCTTGCCGGCCTTCGCCAGTTCGGCCACCACCGCCGGCAGGCCCCCGGCGCGGTGATAGGCCTCGCCGAGGAAGCGGCCGGCCGGCATGACGTCGACCAGCAGCGGAATCTCGTAACCGATGCGGTCCCAGTCGGCGTCCGTCAGCTCGACACCGATGTGGCGGGCGATGGCGTTGACGTGCGGCGGGCAGTTGGTCGAGGCGCCGATGGCCGAGGCGCAGACGATGGCGTTCTCGAACGCAGCCCGCGTCATGATCCGCGACGGCCGCAGGTCCTCCCACACCATGTCGACGACGCGCTTGCCGGTGGCGTAGGCCATCTGCCCGCGCTCGCGGTAGGGCGCCGGGATGGCGGCGCAGCCGGGCAGCGTCATGCCGAGGGCCTCGGCCATGGCGTTCATCGAGCTGGCCGTGCCCATGGTGTTGCAGTGGCCGACGCTCGGCGCCGAGGAGGCCACCATGTCGAGGAAGGTCGCGTAGTCGATCTCGCCCGCCGCGAGGCGCCGGCGCGCCTCCCAGATCACCGTGCCCGAGCCGGAGAGCTTGCCCTCGAAATGGCCGTCGAGCATCGGCCCGCCCGACAGCACGATGGCCGGGATGTCGACGGTCGCCGCCGCCATCAGGCAGGCCGGCGTGGTCTTGTCGCAGCCGGTCGTCAGCACCACGCCGTCGAGCGGATAGCCGAACAGCACCTCGACGAGGCCGATATAGGCGAGGTTGCGGTCGAGCGCGGCGGTCGGCCGCTTGCCCGTCTCCTGCAGCGGATGCACCGGGAACTCGAACGGCACGCCACCGGCGTCGCGGATGCCGGCGCGCACGCGCTCGGCGAGCTGGATGTGGTGCCGGTTGCACGGCACGAGGTCGTTGCCGGTCTGGGCGATGCCGATGATCGGCTTGCCCGACTGCAACTCCTCCAGCGTGATGCCGTAGTTGAGATAGCGTTCGAGATAGAGCGCCGTCATGCCCGGATTGTCCGGGTTGTCCCACCACTGGCGGCTGCGCAATGCGGGGCGGCGGGTGGGCGATTTGTCGTTCATTGGCGACCTCCGCCGGCACTCTAGCGCCGCCGTCGCGCCACGGCGACGAGCGCGAAGGCGACGGCGCAGGCCAGCAGCACCACGCCGGCCACCCGGAAGGCGCCGCCGACCCCGCCGGCCACATCGGCCACGGGGCCGACGACGAGCGGCGAGACGACCTGGCCGAGATAGAGCGAGGCCGTCATGGCGCCGATGGCGCGGCCGCGCGTGCCGGCCGGCACGGCCGAGATCAGCGTGAAGTTGAGGTTCGGCAGCAGCCAGCCGAGCGCCGTGCCGGCGATGGCCATGCCGGCGATCACGCCGGCGTAGTCGTCGGCCTGTCCGACCAGCGAGTAGCCGATGGCGATGACCAGGTAGGCGGCGGCGAAGGTGCCTTGCCAGCCGAGCCGCGCCAGCAGCCGCTTGTAGGTCAGCGAGGCGAGCCCGGCCGACAGGTTGAACACGCCGATGGCCCAGCCCGCGCTGGCGGCGTCGCCGGCCCCCAGTTCGATGATCAGGAAAGCGGTCTTCGACGGCGTCATGAAGAAGATGATCATCGAGCCCAGCGCCAGCGCGCAGAGCACGCCGACGAGCAGCCACGGCACCCGCACCGGGTCTCCGGCGGGCACCGCATCGCCGGCGCGGTGGCGCGGCGGCTCGGGCAGGCTCGCCAGCATGATCGGCAGCAGCAGCAGCGCGTAGCCGTAGAGCAGGAAGCCGCCGCGCCAGTGCAGCAGCGTCAGCTCGCCCGCGAGGCCGACGAAGGCGAGCGTGCCGAAGCTCATGCAGGCGGCCTGCAGCGACACCACGCGGGCCCGTGCCTCGCCCTTCCAGTAGTCGCCGATCAGCGCCGTCGACGCCGTCATCACACCCGACAGGCAGATGCCGAGCACCGCGCGCGAGACGAGGAAGCCGGCAATCGTGTCGACCACCAGCCCGGCGAGCCCGGCAAGGCCGAACCCCGTCGTGGCGAGGAGCAGCACCGGGCGCCGGCCCAGGCGGTCGACCACCCAGCCCGTCAGCGGCGCCACCAGCGCCATGCACAGCATCGGCATGGTGAGGATGAACTGGGTCCACAGCACCGCATCCGGCACATGCGCGAACTGCGCCGCGATGGCCGGCAGCGCAGGCGCCACCGTCGACGGCGCGAGGAAGGCCATGCCGGCGGCGCCGAACAGCGCCACCAGCGCGAGGCGCTCGCGCGGCAACCGGAAGGGGCGAGGAAGCGCGGGCTCGGTCATGCGGACCGATACCGGCTCGACGCCACCCTGTGCCTCCCCACCGTCATTGCGAGGAGGCGAGGCCGACGAAGCAATCCAGCCTGCCGGTGCGAGACTGGATTGCTTCGCTGCGCTCGCAACGACGTCATGGGATACCAGACTTGCTGGGGCGGCCGATGGGCGGCCAATCCAGGCGTGTGTACTACACCGTCGTGCGCGACAGGGTCGCGGCGGTTGGCCGCACCGGGCGCGGGTCGTCCTCCAGCAGGGCGAACAGCAGGTGGTCGCGCCACTCGCCGCGAATCTTGAGGTAACGGCGGGCGAAGCCCTCGCGCGCGAAGCCGCAGCGCGCGAGCAGGCGCTGGCTCGCCTCGTTGCTCGGCAGGCAGGCCGCTTCGAGGCGATGCAGCGCCAGCTGGTCGAACGAGAAGTCGACGACCAGCGAGAGCGCGTCGGTCATGTGGCCGCGGCGCGCATGCGCCTCGCCGACCCAGTAGCCGAGCGTGCCCGACTGGGCGACGCCGCGGCGCACGTTCGACAGGGTGATGCCGCCGACGAGGGCGGCGTCGTCGCGGCGGAAGACGAGAAAGCTGTAGCCGGCGTCGTCGCGCCAGTCGGCGGCGTAGCGGGCCAGCCGGCGGTGGAAGGCCTCGCGCGTCAGCGCGTCGACCGGCCAGGTCGGCTCCCACGGTTCGAGGAAGGCACGGCTCGCCGCGCGCAGGTCGGCGTAGGCGCGCCAGTCGCGCTCGACCGGCGCCCGCAGGAAGACCTGCGGCCCCTCGAGGCGCGTGCCCGACACGGCGCCGCCGACCGAACGGAACAGACGCATCGCCCCCGCCCCTCCCCCGTTCACGCCGCCAGCCGGCGGGCGATCGCCGGCAGCGGTTCGAGCCGGCCGAGCGGACCCAGCGCGGCCAGCGTCGGCGCCGTGGCGAACAGCTTGCGGGCGAGGCGCGCGATGGCCTCGCCGTCGACCGCGGCCACCGCCGCCAGCAACTCGTCGACCGACTTTACGCGACCGTAGGACAGCGTGTGCTGGGCAATCTGCTCGCAGCGCGCGCCGGGCGATTCGAGGCCCATCAGCAGGCTGGCGCGCAACTGCGCGCGGGCGCGCGCCACCTCGTCCTCGCGGATGCTGCCGGCGAGCCCGACGATCTCGTCGCACAGCATCGGCACCAGCTCGCCGACCTGGTCCTCGCCGGTGCCGGCGTAGACGGCGAAGACGCCGTCGTCGGCATAGGCCGAGACCATGCTGTCGATGGCGTAGACGAGGCCGCGTTTCTCGCGGATCTCCTGGAACAGGCGCGACGACATGCCGCCACCGAACAGGCCCGAGAGGATCGACAGCGCGTAGTAGTCGGGATCGGCGAGGCCGACGCCGCGAAAGCCGAGGACGAGGTGGACCTGTTCGAGGTCGCGCTCCTCGCGCATCTCGCCGCCGCTGTAGACGGCCGGGACGAACGGCGCCCGCACCCCCGCCGGCAGCCGGTCGAAGGCGCGCGCGGCGAGGTCGACCAGCCGGTCGTGCTCGATCGCCCCGGCCGCCGCGACCACCATGTTGCCGGCACGGTACTGCGCGTCGCGGTAACCGATCAGCGCCGCGCGCGAGGCACCCTCGACGACTTCCGGCCGCCCCAGCACCGGCCGGCCGAGCGGCTGGTCGGGATAGGCGACGGCCTGGAACAGGTCGAAGATGAGGTCGTCCGGCGTGTCGCGCGCCTGGCCGATCTCCTGCAGGATGACGTCGCGCTCCAGCTTCAGTTCGCGCTCGTCGAAGGCAGCGTCCTGCAGCAGGTCGGCCAGCACGTCGACGCCAAGCGCCGTGTCGTCCCGCAGCACGCGCACGTAGTAGGCCGTCACCTCGCGCGAGGTGTAGGCGTTGATCTGGCCGCCGACGTCCTCGATCACCTCGGCGATCTGGCGCGCGGTGCGCCGCTTCGTGCCCTTGAACAGCATGTGCTCGATGAGGTGCGAGACGCCGTTCTCCTCGACACGTTCGCAGCGCGCGCCGGCGCCGATCCACACGCCGAGCGCCACCGAGGCGACGCCTTGCATCGGGTCGCTCACCACGCGCAGGCCGCTCGGCAGTGTCGTGGTACGGATGTCGCGGTCGGTCATGGGCACTCTTGTCATGCGGCGGCCGCGCGTCCGGCGCGGGCACGGATATGGGCGGCGACGGCGGCGACGTCGTTGGGCAGGGTGGCGCAACGCTCGCGGCGCGCGAACAGGTCGGCGAGGTGCGGCGGCAGCGCCGGCCGCACGCCGGTCGCCTTCTCGACGGCATCGGGAAACTTCGCCGGGTGCGCCGTCGCCAGCACGATGCGCGGCCCCGCCGCCCCGTCCATCGCGGCGGCGGCGGAGATGGCCGTGGCGGTGTGCGGATCGACCAGCATGCCGGTCGTCGCGTGCATGCGCGCCATGGTCGCCAGCGTGTCCTCGTCGTCGCTGCGATGACCGGCGAACAGCGTCCGCGCCTCGGCGAGCTGGTCGGCGCTGACTGGCAGCTTTCCATCGCGGCGGAAGGCCGCCATGGCGGCGGCGACAGCGCCGCCGTCACGCCCGGCCAGCTCGAACAGCAGGCGCTCGAAGTTGCTCGACACCTGGATGTCCATGCTCGGCGACAGCGACGGCACCACCGGCGCCAGCGACATGTCGCCCCGGGCGAAGAAGCGGAACAGGATGTCGTTGCGGTTGGAGGCGGCGACGAAGCGCTCGATCGGCACGCCCATGCGGCGCGCCGCCCAGCCGGCGTAGACGTTGCCGAAATTGCCCGTCGGCACGATGAAGCTGACGGCGCGGGCCGGCGCGCCCAGCGCGGCGGCGGCGACGGCGTAGTAGGCCGCCTGCGCGGCGATGCGCGCCCAGTTGATCGAGTTGATCGCCGCCAGCCGTACCTCGTCGCGCAGCGCACGGTCGGCGAACAGCGCCTTCACGATGTCCTGGCAGTCGTCGAAGGTGCCGTCGACGGCGATGTTGTGGACGTTGGCCGCCTCGACCGTCGTCATCTGGCGGCGCTGCACCTCCGACACGCGGCCACGCGGGTGCAGGATGAAGATGTCGATGCCGTCGCGCCCGGCCATCGCCTCGATCGCCGCCGAGCCGGTGTCGCCCGAGGTGGCGCCGACGATGGTCGCGCGCTGGCGGCGGCGGGTCAGCACGTGCTCGAACAGGTGGCCGAGAAGCTGCAGCGCGAAGTCCTTGAAGGCCAGGGTCGGCCCGTGGAACAGCTCGAGCAGCCAAGTGTGGCGGTCGAGCTGCACCAGCGGCGCGGTGGCCGGATGGGAAAAGCGCGCATAGGCCGCCCGCGCCATGTCGCGCAGTGCGCCCTCGTCGATCGACGGCGCGGCCAGCGGCGCCATCACGCGGGTGACGGCGTCGGCGAAGGGCAGCCCGTCGAGCGCGGCGATCTCCGCCGGCGTCAGCGACGGCCAGGTTTCGGGCACGTAGAGGCCACCGTCGCTCGCAAGACCGGCGAGCAGCGCGTCGGAAAAGTCGAGAACGGGCGCGGTGCCCCGGGTACTGACGTAACGCACGGTCGATGCCTCGTTGCGGCGGGCTACCCTAATGCCGGCGGCGGGTGCGGAACAAGCGACGGCGGCCGTCAGCCGGCCAGCCCGTGCTGGCGCAGGAAGCTCAGCTTGTCCCAGTAGCCGCGCTGGAAGGCGATGCGCCCGCCGACGACGTGGAAGAATCCGCAGCCGCGCAGTCCCTTGGGATCGCGCCATTCGAGAATCGCCCAGTCGCCGTCCTCGAACAGGTTCTCGACGATGCAGATCATCTCCGCCGCGGCGAAGCCGGCGGCGAACATCGCGCGGATGGCCGCCCGTCCGGCCACCGGCGCCTCGGCGACCTGATGGTTGACGGCATCCTCGGCGTAGAACGCGGCGAGCGCGTCCGGGTCGGCGCTGTTGAAGGCCTCGACCCAGGCCAGCACCAGTTCCTTCGGTCGCATCGCCGGCACCGTCACGCGAGGTAGCGCGCGGCGAGGTGCGCCTCGAATGCCGCCGTGTCGAGCGGCGCGCCGGTGGCGCGCGCGATCAGTTCGTCGGCAAACAGCAGCGAGCCGTAGCCGTGGACGTTGGCGCGCAGCCACGCGAACAGCGGCGCGAAGTCGCCGCGCGCGATGCCGGGCTCGATGCCGGCGTCGGCGCGGCGGGCGGCGGCGAGCATCTGCGCGCCGGCCAGCGCCCCCAGCGTATAGGTCGGAAAGTAGCCGAAGGAGCCGACGTACCAGTGGATGTCCTGCAGGCAGCCGAGGCGGTCGTCGGGCGGCACGATGCCGAGCAGCGCGCGCATGCCGTCGTTCCACGCGCCGGGCAGGTCGGCCAGCGCCAGCGAGCGGTCGAGCAACGCCCGCTCCAGCCGCGTCCGCAGCAAGATGTGCGCCGGATAGGTCACTTCGTCGGCGTCGACGCGGATGAAGTCGGGTTTTACCAGCGCCGCCAGCCGCCACTGGTTGTCGGCCGACCAGGCCGGGCCGTCGCCACCGAAGGCAGCGGCGATGCGCGGCGCCGCCCAGCCGAGGAAGGCGCGCGAGCGGCAGACGCCCATCTCGACCAGCAGCGACTGCGATTCGTGAATGACCATGCCGCGCGCGCCGCCGACCGGCTGGTGGCGCCAGGCGCGCGGCAGGCCGAAATCGTAGAGCGCGTGTCCGGTCTCGTGCAGCACGCCCATCAGGGCCGGCGCGAAATCGGCCTCGTCGTAGCGGGTAGTGATGCGGTGGTCGTCGGCGGCGCCGCCGGAGAAGGGATGCAAGGTCTCGTCGAGGCGGCCCATGCGGAAGTCGAAACCGAGCGCCGCCATCAGCTCGTGCGCGATGTCGCGCTGCCGCGCCACCGGAAACGGCCCGGCGATCGGCAGCGGCGCTGGCTGGCGCGCCTGGTGCTCCAGCGCGCGGCCGAGGAAATCCGGCAGGAAGACCTCGAGGCGGGCGAACAGCGTGTCGACGCGGTCGGCGCGCAGGCCCGCCTCGTACTGGTCGAGCAGCGCGTCATAGGGGGCAAGGCCGAGCGCGGCGCCCTTGGCCGCCGCCGCCTCGCGCGCGAGGTCGAGCACCTCGGCCAGCGCCGGCAGCACGGCGGCGTAGTCGCCGGCCGGACGCGCGGCGCGCCAGCGGATCTCGCAGGCGCCCTCGGCGCGGGCGCGCGCGGCGACGAGGTCGGACGGCAGCGCCCGCGCATGGGCGAGGCCGCGCGCCATCTCGCGCACGTTGGCCCGCCGCCAGTCGCCGTCGGGTCCGTCGTCGCGTGCCACCTCGGCTTCGGCGCCGGCGACATGGTCGGCGAGCGCCGGGTCGGTCAGCAGTTCATGGCGCATGACCTCCAGCGTCGCCATCAGTTCGGCGCGCGATTCGGCGCTGCCCTCCGGCATCATCGTGCGCTGGTCCCAGGCGATCAGGCCGAGCGCGTCGTCGAGGGCGGCGATGCGGCCGAAGCGTGCCGTCGCCGCGTCCCAGTCGGACCGTGCAGGTGCGTTCATGTCCCACTCCCGCCGCGCCGCGCGCGGACGATGCCGGTCGCCGCCCAGACGCCGACCAGCGTCGCGGCAAGACCGAACCATGTGAGGGCATAGCCCAGATGCGGGCTCGGCAGCACGGCGTCGGGCGCCCGCGCCACCGGCAGGCCGTCCGCCGGCGCCGCGGCGGGCGCGGCGATGACGTACAGCGCCGCCAGATCACGGCCGGCCACCGCCGCCATCGCTGGCGGATCGACGTACAGCCATTCGCCCCGCGCGGCGTCGTTGGCGGCGGCGAACGGGCCGGGCACCGGCGGCAGGCGGAGCCAGCCGGCCACGCGCTGCGGCCCCTCCGGCCGCGACCACGTCACCGCCGGGCCCGGCGGCGGCAGCCAGCCGCGGTCGACGAGCACGGCCGCGCCCGAGGCGTCGACCAGCGGCGTCACCAGGCCGCGGCCGACGCGGCCGTCGCGCACGCGCGCCTGCACGATGAACTCGCGGTCGTGATCGAATCGGCCCGCCACCACGACCGGCTGCAGGTCGAGCGCCGGATCGGCGCCGCGCGCGGCGATGTCGCCCGGCGACAGGGTTTGCGGCGCGGCCGCCAGCATCGCGGCGCGGCTGGCGTTGAGATCGGCCTTCCACGCCAGCCTCTGCAGTTGCCACGCGCCGAGCCCGAGCAGCACGGCAAGCACCGGCAGGGCGGCGAGTGTCAGCCAGGGCGAGGGGCGGAAGCGCATCGGTTCGGTGCGGGAAGCGGCATGGACGGTCGGGTTCCTATGTAGGCCGGACAGGCGGTCCGGACAAAGGCCCGCGCGGCCCGTCCGGTTGAGTGAAATCAAGGCCGTCGCCGCCGCAGCGGCGCAAAATTCATTAACTGGTCGATCGCGTCATCGCGGCGAAGGAGGTGCAGATGGCTCGCGTCGTCATCCTCGGGGCCGGCATTGGCGGCGTCCCGATGGCCTACGAGTTGCGTCGCGCCCTGCCGCGCGAGATCGCGGTCTGCGTTGTTTCCGCCAGCGAGTGGTTCCAGTTCGTGCCGTCAAATCCGTGGGTGGCGCTGGGCTGGCGCAAGTCGGACGACATCCGCATCCACCTGCCGAAGGTCTTCCGACAGCAGGAAATCGCCTTCAACGCCAGTGGCGCCCGCCGCGTGCTGCCCGGTGAGAATGCCGTGCTGCTCGGCGACGGCTCCCGGCTGGAATACGACTGGCTGGTCATCGCCACCGGGCCGGCACTGGCCTTCGACGAGATCGAAGGCCTGGGCCCGCAGCGCAATACGGTTTCGGTTTGCGACGTTGGCCACGCCACCGACGCCCATGCGCGATGGGAGGCATTCTGCCGCGACCCCGGCCCGATGGTCGTCGGCGCGGTGCAAGGCGCGTCTTGCTTCGGGCCGGCCTATGAGTTCGCGATGATGGCGGTGACCGAACTGCGCCGCCGCAAGATCCGCGACCGCGTGCCGATCACGTTTGTGACCTCGGAACCGTATGTCGGCCATCTCGGCCTCGGCGGCGTCGGCGATACCAAGGGCATGCTCGAAGCCGCGTTCCGCGACCGCGACGTCAAATGGATCGTCAACGCGAAGATCGACCGCATCGGCCCCGACGCCGTCGAGGCGACCGAGATAAGCGATGACGGCGAGATCAGGCGCACGCACGCGCTGCCGTCCCGGTTTACCATGCTGATTCCCGGCTTTCGTGGCCAGGACTGCCTGCGCGACGGCGACGGCAAGTGGATCTCCGGTCTGTGCAATCCCCGCGGCTTCGTGCTGGTCGATCGGCACCAGCGCAACGCGGCCTTCCCCAACGTCTTCGCGGTCGGCGTCTGCGTCGCCATCCCGCCGGTCGAGCAGACGCCCGTCCCGGTCGGCGTGCCGAAGACCGGCTTCATGATCGAGTCGATGGTCGCCGCCGTGGCCGCGAACATTGCCGCGCTGGCCGCCGGCAAGCCGCCGGCGCACGAGCCGACGCTGAACGCCGTCTGCCTTGCCGATTTCGGCAATGACGGCATCGCATTCGTGGCCCAGCCGCAAATCCCGCCACGCAACGTCAACTGGTCGAGCCAGGGCTACTGGGTTCACGTGGCCAAGGCGGCCTTCGAGAAGTATTTCCTGCACAAGGTCAGGCACGGCACGAGCGAGCCATTCTACGAGCGCATGATCATGAGCTGGCTCGGCATCGAACGCCTGAGGCAACCGACGCAGAACTGACCGCGACCGGTCAGCGCAGCTTGCCGATCTCCTCGTCCCACACGGCGTGCCTGTATTTCTGCGCCGCCAGCCAGGCCTTGAGCGGCCGCATCAGGCCGACGGCGCCGCCGAGCACGACGGGAATCCAGACGAGTGCGTGGACCCAGAACGGCGGGTGGACAGCGAATTCGAGCCACACCGCCAGCGGTATGACCAGGGCGCTGTAGCCGACGATGATGAAGAAGGCCGGCCCGTCGTCGACGGCGAGCCGGCCGTAGTCGAGGCCGCAGACGCCGCAGCGCTCGGCGATCTTCAGCAGCCCGTCGTAGAAACGGCCTTTGCCGCAGCGCGGACAGGCGCAGCGCAGGCCGGTGGCGATGCTCGACTGCGGCGGCCAGTCGTCGTTCATCGCCACCCGGCCGGCCTCAGCCGCCCCAGATGTAGACGCAGGTGAAGAGGAACAGCCAGACCACGTCGACGAAGTGCCAGTACCAGGCCGCCGCCTCGAAGCCGACATGGTGCTCGGCGGTGAAATGGCCCTTGGCGCAACGGATCCAGCAGACGATGAGGAACGCCGTGCCGACGATGACGTGGAAGCCGTGGAAGCCCGTCGCCATGAAGAAGGTCGACGGATAGATGCCGTCGCGGAAGCCGAAGGCGGCCTCGCTGTATTCCCACACCTGCAGGCAGGTGAAGATGAGGCCGAGCGCGACGGTGATGCCGAGCATCTGCGTCGCGTGCTGCGCCTTGCCTTCGCGGATGTCGTGGTGCGCCCACGTCGCCGTGAAGCCCGAGGTCAGCAGCACCAGCGTGTTGAGCAGCGGCACGTCGAACGGATCGAAGGTGACGATGCCCTCCGGCGGCCACATCAGGCCGGTCGCCTCCTTGGGGAACAGGCTGGCGTCGAAGAAGGCCCAGAAGAAGGCCGAGAAGAACATCACCTCCGAGGAGATGAACAGCGCCATGCCGTAGCGCAGGCTGACCTGGTGGACCGGGCTGTGCGCCTTCTGGTGCGTCGCCTCGTCGACCACAACCGACCACCAGCCGAACATCGTGACGAAGACCAGCAGCATGCCCGGCGCCACGATCCACAGCCCGACCGACTCGAAGTACGGCTTCAGGCGATCCCCGAAGACGTCGTTGTGCATGAAGCACACGAGGCCGAGCGTGGTCAGCAGGCCGGCGAGCGCGCCGACCGCCGGCCAGTGGCTCGGCTGGACCATGTGATAGGGATGCGGCCTGCCGTGGGTGGTGTCTGTCGCTGCCATCGCCGTTCCTGCCGGGCCGGGGCCCGTGCCTCCCCTAGAAGGATGGATCAGTTCCGTGCCTCGGCGGGCCGGGCCGCCGTCTGGTCGCCGCGCCGCGCCTCGGGTGCGGCGTAGAAGGTATAGCTGAGCGTGATCGTCCGCACATCCGCGAGGTTGCGGTCCTCGGAGATCGCCGGGTCGACGAAGAACGACACCGGCATGTCGACCGTCTCGCCCGGCGCCAGCGTCTGCTCGGTGAAGCAGAAGCAGGCGACCTTGACGAAGACCGGGCCGGCCTTGAGCGGCGTGACGTTGAACACCGCCGTGCCGGTGACCGGCACCTTCGACAGGTTGGTGGCGCGGTAGAAGGCGACCGCCTCCTGGCCGACGGCGAGGCGGACCTCGCGCTGCGCCGGCTCGAAGCGCCACGGCAGGCCGGGGTCGGTATCGGCGTTGAAGCGCACCGTGACCTGGCGCGCGTCGGCCGCGACGGGCGCGCCCGGCGCCGCCTCGGCGACCAGCGGCGTGCCGGCGAAGCCGAAGGTCTGGCAGTAGAGACGGTAGAGCGGCACCGCGGCGAAGGCGAAGCCGACCATGCCGACGGCGATGGCCGCGAGGAGCACCCCGAGACGTCCGTTCCTGCCGCTGGTCCGCCGTTCGCTCACGCGACCCCCGCTACAGCCCGCCGGCGCGGACGATGAAGACGACGTAGATCAGCACCGCGATGCCGACCAGCACGGCCAGCGTCACGCGGTTCTTGCGCCGGATGGCGGTCCGGCGCGGATTGCTGTCGGGTTCGCTCACGCTCACCACGCCACATTGTGCCAGGCCAGCGCCCCGCCGCCGTCGACGACGAGAAGCCCGAAGATCATGAACAGGTAGAGGATCGAGAAGCCGAACATCTGCCGTGCCGCGCGGTCGCCGGCCTCATCGGGCTCGGCCAGCACGCGCAGTGCCGCCGCGACGAAGACCAGCCCGAGCGCCAGGGCGCCGGCCGCGTAGACGGTTCCGGCGGCGCCGAGCGCCCACGGCGCCAGCGCCAGCGGCAGCAGGATCAGCGTGTAGGCCAGCATCTGCCGCTTGGTGGCGCGGCGGCCGGCGACGACCGGCAGCATCGGCACGCCGGCGCGCGCGTAGTCGGCGCTGCTGTAGAGCGCCAGCGCCCAGAAATGCGGCGGCGTCCAGAAGAACACCAGCGCGAACAGCGCCAGCGGCACGAGGTCGACCGAACCGGTGACGGCGGCCCAGCCGATCACCGGCGGGAAGGCCCCGGCGGCGCCGCCGATGACGATGTTCTGCGGCGTGCGCCGCTTGAGCCCCATCGTGTAGACGAAGACATAGAAGGCGATGGTGGCGGCGAGCAGGCCGGCGGCGAGCCAGTTGGTGGCGAGGCCGAGCAGGGCCACCGCACCGATGGCGCAGAACACGCCGAAGCCGAGCGCGTCGTCGGCGGCGACGCGGCCGGCGGGGATCGGCCGGCCGGCGGTGCGCGTCATGACCGCGTCGATGTCGCGGTCGTACCACATGTTGATCGCCCCGGCGGCGCCGGAGCCGAGGGCGATGCACAGCACCGCGACGGCGGCCAGCACCGGATGCAGGTCGCCCGGCGCGAGCCAGATGCCGACGGCGCCCGTGAACACCACGAGCGACATCACGCGCGGCTTCATCAGCGCGATGAAATCGCCGGCGCTCGACGGCAGCGCGGCTACCGCGCCGCCGGCGTCGCTGTGTAGCGTGGTTCCGTTCACGGCTGTCCCGCGCCTGCCACGTCAATGGCCGTGGCGCGCCTCCTCGATGACCGGCAGGTTCTCGAAGGTGTGGAACGGCGCCGGCGACGGCACGGTCCACTCCAGCGTGGTCGCCCCCGCGCCCCAGTAGTTCGCCTCGACGCGCCGGCCGGCGGTAAACGTGTGGATCATGATGAAGACGAACAGCACCGCGCCGGCGGCCGAGATGTAGGAGCCGATCGACGACACCATGTTCCAGCCGGCGAGCGCGTCCGGATAGTCCGGATAGCGTCGCGGCATGCCCTGCAGGCCCGAGAAGTGCTGCGGGAAGAACGTCAGGTTGACGCCGACGAAGGTGATCCAGAAGTGCAGGCGGCCCAGCGTCTCGTTGTACTGGCGGCCCGACATCTTGCCGATCCAGTAGTAGATGCCGGCGAAGATGCCGAACACCGCGCCGAGCGACAGCACGTAATGGAAGTGGGCGACGACGTAGTAGGTGTCGTGCAGGGCGTTGTCGAGGCCAGCATTGGACAGCACGACGCCGGTGACGCCGCCGACGGTGAACAGGAAGATGAAGCCGAGGGCCCACAGCATCGGCGTGTCGAGGCGGATCGAGCCGCCCCACATCGTCGCGATCCACGAGAAGATCTTGATGCCGGTCGGCACGGCGATGACCATCGTCGCCACGGTGAAGTAGGCGCGCGTGTCGACGTCGAGGCCGACCGTGTACATGTGGTGCGCCCACACCACGAAGCCGATGAAGCCGATCGCCACCATCGCGTAGGCCATGCCGAGGTAGCCGAACACCGGCTTCTTCGAGAAGGTCGAGACGATCTGGCTGATGATGCCGAAGGCTGGCAGGATCATGATGTAGACTTCGGGGTGCCCGAAGAACCAGAACAGGTGCTGGAACAGGATCGGGTCGCCGCCGCCGGCCGGGTCGAAGAACGACGTGCCGAAGTTGCGGTCGGTCAGCAGCATGGTGATGGCGCCGGCCAGCACCGGCACCGCGAGCAGCAGCAGGAACGCCGTCACCAGCATTGCCCAGATGAACAGCGGCATGCGGTGCAGCGTCATGCCGGGCGCGCGCATGTTGAAGACGGTGGTGATGAAGTTGATGGCGCCGAGGATCGAACTCGCGCCGGCGAGATGCAGCGCGAAGATCGCCATGTCGACCGAGGCGTTGGGATGGCCCAGCGCCGAGGACAGCGGCGGATAGATGGTCCAGCCGGTGCCGGCGCCCGAGCCGACCACCGCCGACAGCAGCAGCAGCAGGAAGGCCGGCGGCAGCAGCCAGAAGGAGATGTTGTTCATCCGCGGGAACGCCATGTCCGGCGCGCCGATCATCAGCGGGATGAACCAGTTGCCGAAGCCGCCGATGAGCGCCGGCATGACGACGAAGAACACCATGATCAGGCCGTGCGCCGTGATCAGCACGTTCCAGAACTGGCCGTCGGCGTTGCCGTCGGCACCGACGAACAGGTCGGCACCGGGCGACTGCAGTTCCATCCGCATCATGACGGAGAAGGCACCGCCGATCAGGCCGGCGATGACCGCAAACACAAGGTACATCGTGCCGATGTCCTTGTGGTTGGTGGAGTAGAGGTACCGCCGCCAACCGCTCGGGTGGTGACCGTGGTCGTGGTCATGCCCGTGATCGTGGGCGTGCGCGCTGCCGTGTGCCCCAGCCATCGTCCTGTCTCCTTCGCGCTACTGGCGCGCCGCCGGGGCGGCGACGGCGACCTGCCGCGTCGTCGCCTCGTCGCCGGCGGATGCGAAGCGCTGGCGGGCGCTTGCCACCCAGGCCTGGAATTCCGTCTCGCTGACCGCCCGCACGACGATCGGCATGTAGGCATGGCCGGTGCCGCAGATTTCCGAGCACTGGCCGTAGTAGACGCCCGGCGTGTCGGCCTCGAACCAGGTCTCGTTGATGCGGCCCGGCACGGCGTCGATCTTCACGCCGAAGGCCGGCATGGCCCAGGCGTGGATGACGTCCGACGCCGTCACCAGCAGGCGGACCTTCTTGCCGACCGGCACGACGACCTCCTCGTCCGCCGTCAGCAGGCGCGGCTGGCCGGGCTTGAGGTCCTTCTCGGGCACCATGTAGGCGTCGAAGCCGAAGGGCCCGTGGTCGGGATACTCATAGGACCAGTTCCACTGCCGGCCGATGGCCTTGATCGTCATGTCGGCGTCGACGGCGCGGTCGGAGGCGTAGAGCAGCGGCAGCGACGGGATGCCGATGCCGACCAGGATGAGGATCGGCACCACGGTCCACAGCACCTCGATGAAGGTGTTGTGGGTGGTCCGCGTCGCCTTCGGATGGCGCCGCTCGTTGAAGCGCCAGATCACGTAGAGCAGCAGGACCAGCACGAACAGCGAGATTGCAAAGATGATCCACAGAAGGGCGTCGTGGAAGGCGTGCTGCTGGCGCGCGATCGGCGAGAAGGCGCCCTGGAAGCCGAGGGCCCATTCGCGCGGCTGCTGCGCGGCCGCCTCGCCGCAGGCCAGCACGGCGCCGGCCAGTGCGACCACCGCCGCCAGACCGCCTGCGCGGAGCCGGCTCAATCCGCCTCGTAGCGTCATGCCTGTTGTCCCCATCCTCGCTGTCCGCCGGCCATGCATCCCGGGCATGGGACGACCGTACGCACGGAAGCCACGCCGAGGCCCCGCGGTGCGGCGCGAAACTACCCCAAGCCGCGTGTAGCCAACAACCGCCCGCGTCCGGCCCCTGTGCTTTGGTACACTTTGTCGCAGCGCGCCGGCCGGCCGCGTTTGCCCGCGCCGCCGGCGCGGCCCATATTGCACGGGAACCGCCGACGCGACGCCCGCGGAGCCCGCCATGACCGACCTCGCCCGCACGACCGACCTGTTCTGGACCCGCACCGGCATGGAACCGGTGCGCGTGCGGCGACTCGTCGGCGACGCGCTGGCCGGCGCCGACGACGGCGAACTGTTCCTCGAATACCGCGCCTCCGAGAGCCTGTCCTTCGACGACGGCCGCATCAAGGCCGCCGGCTATGACATCACCCAGGGCTTCGGCCTGCGCGCCGTGGCCGGCGAGGCGACGGGCTATGCCCATGCCGCCGAGCTGTCGGAGGCCGCCATCGGCCGCGCCGCCGACGCGGTGAAGGCGGTGACGGCGGGCCATTCCGGCCGCCTCGCGCTGGCGCCGGCCGGCACCAATCGGGCGCTCTACCCCGACCTCGACCCCACGGCGGGCATGGCGTTCGCCGACAAGGTGGCGCTGCTGACCGCCATCGACGCCTACGCCCGCAAGCGCGACCCGCGCGTCCGCCAGGTGTCGGCGACGCTGGCGGCGAGCTGGCAGGCGGTGGAGATCCTGCGCGCCGACGGCACGCGCGCCGCCGATATCCGCCCGCTGGTGCGGCTCAACGTGTCGATCGTCGCCGGCGACGGCGACCGCCAGGAGACCGGCTCGCATGGCGGCGGCGGCCGCGCCGCCTACGCCGAGTGGATCGCGCCCGAGCGCTGGCAGGCACAGGTCGACGAAGCCCTGCGCCAGGCGCTGGTCAATCTCGAATCGGTGCCGGCGCCGGCCGGCGAGATGACCGTCGTGCTCGGCCCCGGCTGGCCCGGCGTGCTGCTGCACGAGGCCATCGGCCACGGCCTCGAGGGCGACTTCAACCGCAAGAAGACCTCGGCCTTCGCCGGCCTGCTCGGCCAGCGCGTCGCCGCCCCGGGCGTCACCGTCGTCGACGACGGCACCCTGCCCGGCCGGCGCGGCTCGCTCAGCATCGACGACGAGGGCACGCCGTCGACCAGCACCACCCTGATCGAGGACGGCATCCTCAAGGGCTACATGCAGGACCGCATGAACGCCCGCCTGATGGGCGTCGCGGCGACCGGCAACGGCCGGCGCGAATCCTATGCCCACGCGCCGATGCCGCGCATGACCAACACCTACATGCTGGCCGGCGACCGCGACCCGGCGGAGATCCTCGCCTCGGTCGACAAGGGCCTCTACGCGGTCAATTTCGGCGGCGGCCAGGTCGACATCACCAACGGCAAGTTTGTGTTTTCCTGCACCGAGGCGTACCTGGTCGAGAACGGCAAGGTCGGCCGCCCTGTCAAAGGCGCAACCCTCATCGGCAACGGGCCCGACGTGCTGACCCGCGTGCGGATGGTGGGCAACGACATGCATCTCGACCCCGGCGTCGGCACCTGCGGCAAGGCCGGACAGTCGGTTCCCGTGGGCGTCGGCCAGCCCACCCTGCTGGTCGATGCGCTGACGGTAGGCGGCACGGCCGTCTGACGACGGCACAACTGCATCCAAGCCATGCGTCCTGAGCATGGCCCCGCGCGACAATCCTGCTAATCTGCGCCCCGTCGCGCGAAGGTAGCGCACAGCGCAGAGGACTCTCCCCGATGCCCGATGACGGTCGCCGCGAGCCGACGCTGGCCAGACCGGCCGACGCGCCCGCCTCGCCCGCGGCCGCCTCGCCCGCGGCCGCCGGCCTGCGCTCGCGGCGCACGCTGCGCCTCGCCCGCCTCGCCGTGCTCGGCGCCGTCGTGCTGGTGGCGCTGGCGGCGGTCGTCGACTGGGGCTGGTTCCAGTACAGCCACATCACGGAAACCGACGCGCGCGTCGCCGCGGAGGAGATCGCGGTCGCCAGCCGCGTCGCCGGCTGGGTGCGCGAGCGCCCGGCCGACGAGGGACGGACGATCGTCCGGGGCGAGGTGCTGGTGGAGGTCGACGCCCGCGAGGCCCGCCTGCGCCTCGCCGAGTTCGACGCCGGCCTCGAACGGCTCACCGCCGAGCGGGCGCAGATCAAGGCGCAGATGACCATGGTCGACGCGCAGACGGCGAGCCGGCTTGCCGCGGCGCGCTCGCGCGCCGCCGCGTCGCGCGCCTCGGCCGACCTCGCGCGCGAGCTGCACACCCTGGCGCAGACCGACTACGGCCGCGTCGCCCGCCTCGCGCAGGCCGGGCACGCCGCGGCGCAGCGCCTCGACAACGAGCAGGGCGTGCTGGCGCGCGCCGCCGAGCGCCTGCGGGCCAGCGAGGCCGACCTCGCCACCGCCCAGGCCGAGGTCGCCGCGGCGCAGGCCGACCGCCAGCAGGTCGACGTCCTCGAACGCCGCCTCGACACGCTGCTGCACGAGGAGCTGGAGATGTCGGCGCGGCGCGACCAGCAGGCGCTCGACGTCGCCGACCGCACGCTGAAGAGCCCCATCGACGGCGTCGTCTCGCGCACCTTCGTCGAGGCCGGCGAGTACGTGCGGCCCGGCCAGCGCCTGGTCCTGATCCACGATCCGCGCGCCGTCTGGGTCGAGGCCAACATCAAGGAGACCGAGCTGCGGCACCTGTCGCCGGGCATGGAGGTGACGCTGCACGTCGACGCCTATCCGGGCGTCAACTTCGCCGGCCGCGTCGAGCGCATCGGCCAGGCCGCGACCAGCGAGTTCGCGCTGCTGCCGAACCCGAATCCGTCGGGTAACTTCACCAAGGTCACCCAGCGCCTGCCCGTGCGCATTGCCGTCGACCAGCAGGGCGACCTGCTGCGCCCCGGCATGATGGTGGTCGTCGAGATCGCCATCCCCGGTCGCTGACGTGACAGCCGCCGCCGACGCGCTGGTGGTGCGCGACCGCACGGGCGCGCGCGTCGTCACGCCGGGCTATCGCTTCGCCGTCGTCGCGGCTGCGCTGCTCGGCTCGACCAGCTCGTCGCTGTCGGCCACCGTCGTCAACGTCGCCGTGCCCGACATCATGGGCACCTTCGGCGTCGGCCAGGACCAGGCGCAGTGGATGGCCACCGCCTTCTTCGCGGCGATGACCGTCGGCATGCTGCTGACCGATTGGTTCGTGCGCGCCTTCGGCCAGCGCGCCATCTACATCGCCTCGGTGCTGTTCTTCTGCCTCGCCTGCGTCATGGGCGGGCTGGCGCAGGACTTCCTCATCGTCGTCCTCGCCCGCGCGCTGCAGGGGCTGATGGCCGGCCTGCTGCTGCCGTTGACCATGCTGTCGCTGTTCATGGTTTTCCCGCCCTACCACCGCTCGCGGGCAATGGGCCTCTACGGCCTGTCCTTCACCCTCGGGCCCGGCGTCGGACCGTGGATCGGCGGCATCGCCGTCGACGCCTTCGACTGGCGCTTCACCTTCTTCATCGTGCTGCCGGTGCTGTTCATCTCCGGCATCGTCGCCGCTCTCACGCTGCCCGGGCGCGGCGAGCGCGGCCCCGAGAAGGGCCTCGACTGGGGCGGCCTCGTGCTGGTCTCGATCTTCATGGCGGCGACGCTGACCGGCCTGTCGAACGGCCAGCTTCGCGGCTGGGACTCGGACTTCGTGCTCGGCCTGCTCGGCGTCGGCGGGGTCTCGCTGGTCGCCTTCGTCGTCTGGGAGGCGCTGTCGGCCGACCCGATCTTCGACGTGCGCCTGCTGATGCGCCCGCGCGTCGCCTTCGCCGCCATGATCTCCGGCGCCTTCGGCGTCGCCATGTTCGGCTCGCTCTACCTCGTGCCGGTGTTCGTGCAGCTCGTCGAGGGCTTCACGCCGACCCGCGCCGGCCTCGTGCTGGTGCCCGGCGGCCTCGCCCTCGGCCTCGTCTTTCCCATCATGGGCCGTCTCGGCGACAAGGCGCGGGCCGACCTGATGGTCGGCGTCGGCTTCCTCATCTTCGCCTGGACGACGTGGGAGATGGGCCTGCTCGACGCCAACGCGGCGTTCTGGACCGTGGCCCTGCTGGTCGTCGTCTCGCGCATCGGCAACGCCATGGTGTTCCCGCCGCTCACCGCCAACGTGCTGGCGACGCTGCCGCCGGAGAAGATCGGCAACGCCAACGGCATCCTCAACTTCATGCGCCAGGGCTGCGGCGCCTTCGGCATCAACCTGCTGGCGATCTTCCTCGAGCAGCGCAGCGCCTTCTACGCCAGCGCGATCGCCTCGACGCAGACCGAGCGCAACTTCGTCGCCGACGACCTGATGGCGCGCCTCGGCGGCCTGTTCGAGACGCACGGCTTCGACGAGATGGGCCAGGGTGCGGCGGCAACGTGGTATCTCGGCCGCGTGCTGTCGCACCAGGCGACGGCGCTGGCCTTCCGCGACACGTTCTTCGCCTACACCGGCGTCGCCATCGTCGGCGCGCTGCTGGCGCTGGCGCTGCGGCCCAACCGCCGGCGCTGACATGACGGCCGCGGCCGAACCGCTCGTCGTCCGCGACCGCTCCGGCGCGCGTGTTGTCACACCCGGCTATCGCGTGCTGGTCATCGTCGCCGGCCTGCTGGCCTCGCTCGACGGCGGCGCCGCCGTCACCATCGTCAACGTCGCCGTGCCCGACATCATGGGCACCTTCGGCGTCGGTCAGGACCAGGCGCAGTACCTCGCCACCGGCTTCCTCGCGGCGATGACCGTCGGCATGCTGCTGACCGACTGGCTGATCCGCGCCTTCGGCCAGCGCGACGTCTATCTCGTCACCGTCGGCGTCTTCGCCGCCGGCTGCGTCATCGGCGGCACGGCGGAGAGCTTCCTCGTCGTCGTCCTCGGCCGCTGCCTGCAGGGGCTTGGCGGCGGCATCCTGATGCCGATGTCGATGATGACACTGTTCCTCGTCTTCCGGCCCGAGGAGCGCTCCAAGGCCATCGGCCTCGTCGGCCTCACCTTCACCTTCGGTCCCGGCGTCGGGCCGTGGCTCGGCGGCGTCGCGGTCGACGCCTTCGACTGGCGCTTCACCTTCTTCGTCGTGCTGCCGGTGCTGTTCGTCTCCGCCGTGTTCGCCGCCATCGCGCTGCCCGGCCGCGACGACCGCCTGCCTCCCAAAGGCTTCGACTGGACCGGCCTCGGCCTGATCTCGGTGTTCATGGGCGCGACGCTGACCGGTCTCTCGAACGGCCAGCTCCGCGGCTGGGATTCGGACTTCGTGCTCGGCCTGCTCGGCACCGGCGCGCTGTCGCTCGCCGTCTTCATCGGCTGGGAGCTGATCGCGACCGACCCGCTGCTCGACATCCGCATCGCCGTGCGGCGGCGCTTCATCACCGCCGTGGCGCTGACCGGCATGCTCGGCATCATGATGTTCGGCTCGCTCTACCTGCTGCCGGTGTTCCTGCAGCTCGTGCAGGGCTTCACGCCGACGCATACCGGCCTCGTCATGCTGCCGGGCGGGCTGCTGCTCGGCGTGCTGGTGCCGCTGGTCGGCTTCTACGGCACCCGCCTGCGCGGCGACTGGCTGGTCTGCGCCGGCTTCGCGCTCAGCGCGGTGACGATCTGGCTGACCGGCCTGTTCGACGCCAATGTCGGCTTCTGGACGGTGATGCTGGTCATCATCGTCATGCGCGTCGGCAACTCGGTCATCTTCCCGCCACTGACCGCCCAGATCTTCGCCGACCTCAAGCCGCACGAGATCGGCGCCGCCAACGGCGCGCTCAACTTCATCCGCCAGGCGATGGGCGTGTTCGGCCTCAACCTGCTGGCGCTGCTGCTCGAGCAGCGCACGGCCTTCTACGCCAACGCCGTGGCGGCGACGCAGACCGAGCGCAACGTGATGACCGACGAGCTGCTGGCGCGCGTCACGCCGCTGCTCGACAGCCACGGCCTCGACGAGGTGACGCAGGGCGCCGCCGCGACCTGGTATCTCGGCAAGGTGCTGGCGACGCAGGCCACCGCCTTCGCCTTCCGCGACACGCTGTTCCTGCTGGCCGCCGCCACCGCCGTGGCCGCCCTGCTCGCCCTCACCCTGCCGCCGCGGCGCAAGGCTTAGCGCGCCCGCCTCAGTACGCGTATTCCTCGAAGGCCTGGTCGACGTCGCCGTTCCAGCGGCCTTCCCAGGCGGCGAGCTTGGCCTCGGCCGGGGTGATGCCGGAATCGGCGATCTGCTCCAGCGTGGCGAGGAAGTGGCACTCGTCCTCGCCCCAGAAGTCCTGGCGGGCGCGGTTCTTCAGGCCTGTGCGCGCGATCACCAGCGTCTCGCGCGCGATGTCGAGCAGCGTGCGGTTGCGGAAGGGCGTGGCGAGGCCGTGGCGCGGCACGCCGTCGCGCAGCGTCGCGATCTCCTCGACCGTCCAGTCGGCGACGAGGTCGGCCGCCGCGTCGAGCGCCTCGCCGTCGTAGAGCAGGCCGACCCAGTAGGCCGGCAGCGCGCAGATGCGCCGCCACGGCCCGCCGTCGGCGCCGCGCATCTCGATGTAGCGCTTCAGGCGCACTTCCGGGAACGCGGTGGTGGCGTGGTCCGACCAGTCCGACAGCGTCGGCCGCTGGCCGGGATAGGCCGGCAGCTTGCCGGCGAGGAAGTCGCGGAAGGACTGGCCGGAGGCGTCGATGTACCTGCCATCGCGGTAGACGAAGTACATCGGCACGTCGAGCAGCCAGTCGGCATAGCGCTCGAAGCCGAAGCCGTCCTCGAAGACGAAGGGCAGGATGCCCGAGCGGTCGGGGTCGGTGTCGGTCCATACCTGGCTGCGCAGCGAGACGAAGCCCGACGGCTTGCCCTCGCGGAACGGCGAGTTGGCGAACAGCGCCGTCGCCACCGGCTGCAGGGCCATGGATACGCGCATCTTGCGCACCATGTCGGCCTCGTCGGCGAAGTCGAGGTTCACCTGCACGGTGCAGGTGCGCAGCATCATGTCGAGGCCCATCGAGCCCTTCTTCGGCATGTACGCGCGCATGATCTTGTAGCGGCCCTTGGGCATCCACGGGATGTCCTCGCGCCGTGCCACCGGGTGGAAGCCCATGCCGAGCATGCCGAGGCCGAGGTCGCGCCCGACCTCGCGCACCTGGCGCAGGTGCTCGCTGACCTCGTCGCAGGTCTGGTGCAGCGTCTCGAACTGCGCCCCCGACAGCTCAAACTGGCCGCCGGGTTCGAGCGAGATCGAGGCGCCGCCGTCGCGCTTCAGCGCGATGACGTTGCCGCCCTCGTTGACCGGCTCCCAGCCGAAGCGCTGCATGCCTTCGAGGAGCTGCTTGATGCCGGGGTTGCCGTCATAGGGCAGCGGCGCGTGGTCATCGAGGCGGAAGACGAACTTCTCGTGCTCGGTGCCGATGCGCCAGTCGGCCTTCGGCCGGGCACCGCTGGCGAACCACTCGACCAGCTGCTCGCGGGACTCGACCGGCGGACCGCCGGCAACGGATGGACCTGACATGGGTGCGGGCTCGCGTCCTGCCTGGACCGGGGGCCGGGCGTCGCCCTGCTCCGGTCAACCGTTTCCCCCACGGAAGCTGCCGCTGTCCCGCCAGTCGCCGGCGAGTGCCTGCAGGATCGCGAGGCCGGCGATCGCCGCCGTCTCCGCCCGCAGGATGCGAGGCCCCATGTGAACGCGCGTAACAAAAGGCCTGCCGGCGAGCCCGTCAAGCTCCGCCGCGGCAAAACCACCCTCGGGGCCGGTCAAAAGTGCGAGCCCGCCCGCCGCGCCCGCCGCCAGCCCGGCGGCGATTTCGGCCAGCGGCCGCCCGGTGCCGGTCTCGTCGCCGACCAGCAGCGGACGCGCGCCCGGCCAGCCGGCGAGAAAGCGGTCGAAGGCCTGCGGGGCGCCGATTTCCGGCAGGGTCAGGCGCTCGCACTGCTCGGCGGCGGCGAGCGCCCGCGCCGCGAGGCGCTCGGCGTTGAAATTGCGCCCCTGGGTGCGCGCGGTCAGCACCGGCAGCAGGCGGGCGACGCCCAGCTCGGTCGCCTTCTCCACCAGCAGGGCGGTGTGCGGCCCGTCGAGCGGCGCGAAGGCCAGCCACAGGTCGGGTTCGGCGGCCTGCGGGCGCAGCGGCCGCGACAGCGTCACGGCGGCGGCGCGGCGGCCGGCCGGCATCAGCCCGCCGCGCCATTCGCCGTCGTGGCCGTTGAACAGCACCACCGGCTCGCCCTGCGCCATCCGCATCACCGCCAGCGCGCGGTGGGCCTGTTCGGGGGACAGGGGGATGGTCAGCCCGGCGGCCAGCGGCAGGTCGACGAACAGGCGCAGGCGTGGCTTCGCCCCCTGCATTGCGATACTCCTCCCGCGTCATGACGCTCGCACCCGAGCATAGCGCGCCGGCCGCCGCCGCCGGCAACGCGCCGGCACGCATCGAACTGGCCGTGGCGGCCGATGGCACGGCGCTGCTGCCGGCGGCGTTCCGCGACCGGGCGGGCCGGCCGCGCTTCCACCTGCCGCTGGCGCGCGCCTTCGAGGGCGATCCGGCGATCCAGGTGATGGCCCGCCACGAACTCGCCTGGGGCGGCTTCGAGCACCCGTTGCGCGCCTTCCTCGACGCGCATCTGGCGCCGGGCGACACGCTGATCGACGTCGGCGCCCATTGGGGGCTGATCGCCCTGCACGCGGCGACGCGCCATCGCGGGGCGGTGCGCGTGCTGGCCGTCGAGCCGCATCCGGACAACCTCGCCGCGCTGCGGCGGGCGGTGGCCGAGAACGGGCTCGACGGCAGCATCGCCGTCGTCGCGGCGGCGGCCGCCGAGGCCGGGGGCGACGGCGCGCTCGCCCTCGATTCGACCATGGCGCATCGCCTGTCGCCGCGCGGCAGCCTGCCCGTGCGCGTGACGACGCTCGATGCACTCGCGGCGGAGCACGCCACCGGCACCGGCCGCGTCTTTCTCAAGATCGACGTCGAGGGCGCCGAGGGCCGCGTGCTGTCCGGCGCCCGCCGCCTGCTCGCCTCCGGCCGCGTCGCCGCCGTGGTGTGGGAACAGGGGCGGGCCTTCGGCGGCGGCGACGGGCGCGCGGCGGCGCGCGACATCGTCGCCTTCCTCGCCCGCCACGGCTTCACCTGCCACGTCCTGCCGCGCGACGACATCGGCGGCGCGCTGCTGCCCTGGCACGACGCCATCGCGATGGCCAACGTCTACGCCCTCGCGCCGGGCTTCCCGCGCCAGCCCGCCTATGCCCGCCCGCACGGCCCGTTGCCGCCGCCCCTGCCGCCGCTGCCGCGCCTGCCGGGCGATCCCGGCGCGGCCGAGCGCACGGCGGCGCTGATCGCGGCGCGAAGCGCCGACGGCGCGCGCTGGTCGGCGCCCGCCGACCTGCACGACGGCGCCGACGCACGCGCCGCCGCCGCCGCGCGCCATGTCGCGCCGGGCGCGCGCGCGCTCGATCTCGGCGCCGGCCTCGGGCGGCTGCGCGCGGCGCTGCCGGAAAGCTGCCGCTGGCGCCCGGTGGATCTCGCGCCGCTGCTGCCGCGCGCCATCGTGCTCGACCTCGAACGGCAGTTTCCGGCGCTCGCCGCCGATGTCGTGGCGGCGCTGGCGCTGGTCGCGCATATCCACGATCCGGCCCGCCTGCTGGCGCTGGCGGCCGGCGCGGCGCCGCGCCTGCTCGTGACCTATCCGTGTCATGCCGGCGGCGCGACCGACGCGCGCCGCGCCGCCGGCATCGTCAACGACCACGACGACGCCGGCTTCCGCGCGCTGCTCGACGCCGCCTTCTGGCGTGTCGAGGCGACCGAGGACATCGGCGCCGAGACCCTCTTCGTCTGCGCCCGGCGGAGCTGAGACAGAATGACCGCCATCGCGCTGCCTCACCTCACCCGGCGCGCGGTGCGCGCCACCCTCTCCCCCCAAGGGGCGGAGAGGGTTCGCGTCCCCCCTCTCCTCCCGTGGGAGGAGAGGGCCGGGGTGAGGAGGGCCGGCGCCGGCATCCGCCGGGGGGCACCCGCGCCATGACGCTTGCCAGCGACATCCCAAAGGGCGGCTGGATCGACCGCCGCGTGCCGGCGCCGCTGCGGCCATGGCTGCGCCTCGTGCGCCTCGACCGGCCGATCGGCACCTGGCTGCTGCTGCTGCCCGGCTGGTGGGGCCTCGCGCTGGCCGTGCCGCTCGCCGGCGCCGACGCCGCCACGGCGGCGCGCCTGCTGTGGTGGGGGGCGCTGTTCGGCGTCGGCGCGCTGGTGATGCGCGGCGCCGGCTGCATCGTCAACGACATCGCCGACCGCCGCATCGACGCCCGCGTCGCCCGCACCGCCGACCGGCCGATTGCCTCCGGCGCCATTTCCGTGCCGGCCGCGCTCGTCCTGCTCGCCGCGCTGCTGCTCGCCGGCCTCGCCATCCTCGCGCAGTTCAACGGCTTCGCCATCGCCATCGGCGCCGCCTCGCTGCTGCTGGTGTTTCCCTACCCGCTGATGAAGCGCATCACCTGGTGGCCGCAGGCCTGGCTCGGCCTCACCTTCAACTGGGGCGCGCTGCTCGGCTGGGCCGCCGCCACGGGCGATCTCCACTGGCCGGCGATCGCGCTCTACGCCGCCGGCTTCTTCTGGACCCTCGGCTACGACACCATCTACGCCCACCAGGACAAGGAGGACGACGCGCTGGTCGGCGTGCGCTCCTCGGCGCGCTGGCTGGGCCCGCGCACGCGGCCGGCCATCGCCGCCTTCTATGCCGTGACGGTGGCCCTGCTGGCGCTGGCCGGCGACCTCGCGGGCCTCGGCTGGGCCTGGTGGACCGGCCTCGCGCTGGCCGCGCTGCACCTCGCCGGCCAGGCGCGGCGCACCGACTTCGACGATCCGAAGAGCTGCCTCGCCGCCTTCCGCGCCAACCGCGATGCCGGGCTCATCGTGCTCGCGGCGATCCTCGCCGGCGGGCTGTCATGAGCCCCGGCGCGACCGCAGCGTCACGAGGCTGACGGCGAAGGCGCCGGTCGCGCACAGTGCGATGGCGGCGACCATCGGCAGCGCCGTGCCGTCGAACACCTGGCTGACCAGCACGATGGCGATGGCGCCCGTCACCATGTGCAGCGTGCCGCCGAGCGCCGAGGCCGTGCCGGCGATCGGCCCGTGCTCCTCCAGCGCCAGCACCATCGTCGCCGGGATGACGAGGCCGAGGGCGGCGTTGCTGACGAAGAGGATCGCCATCAGCACGGCGAGGCTGTCCGACCCGGCGGCGGTGACGGCCAGCAGCAGCAGCGCGAAGCCGGCGCAGACGCTGACCGCGACCATGACCACGCGGGCGATGCCGAAGCGGCCGCCGAGCCAGGCGGCGAACTGCGAGGTGCCGATGAAGCCGATGGCGTTGACCGAGAAGGCGAGGCTGTACTCGAACGGCGTCAGGCCGAAATGGCCCATGTAGAGGAAGGACGAGGTCGCGAGGAACACGAAGAAGCCCGACAGGCCGAAGCCGCCGATGAAGGTGAGGCCGATGAAACGCGCGTCGCCGAGCAGGCGGGCGAAGCCGGCGACGAGGTTGGCCGCGTTGACCGGCACGCGCTCGCCTGCCGGCCGCGTCTCCGGCAGCAGGGTCGCGATGAGGACGAAGGCGAGGCCCGCGGCCACGGCCACCGCGACGAACACGGAATGCCAGCCGAAGGCCTCGATCAGCGCGCTGCCGAACAGCGGCGCGAGGATGGGCGAGACGCTGAACACCAGCATGACGAAGGACATCAGGCGCGTCGCCTCGATCCCGGTGTACATGTCGCGGATGACAGCGCGCGGGATGACCATCGCCGCCGAGGCACCGATACCCTGCAGCACGCGCAGCGCGATCAGCCACTCGACGCTGTGCGTCACGGCGCAGCCGAGCGAGGCGGCGGCGAACAGGGTAAGGCCGACATAGAGCGGCGCCTTGCGGCCGACGGCGTCCGACACCGGTCCAAAGACGAGCTGGAAGACGCCGAAGCCGACGAAGTACGACATCAGCGTCGCCTGCGTCGCCGCCGTCGTCGCGCCGAGGTCGGCGGCGATCGCCGGCAGGGCCGGGATGTACATGTCGATGGCGAACGGCCCGACGGCGACGAGCAGGCCGAGCACGATGGCGTTGCGGGCGTAGGTCGACATGGTCGCGCGTCGTTCCGGGGCTGGCCGTCGGGTCGCATGACCCGGCGCCGGCGCCCGTCTACCTGCCCCGCGCCGACGCGTCCAGCGACGCGCGAGGGCGCCGCCCCTCCTCACCCCGCCCTCTCCTCCCGAAGGAGGAGAGGGGGCATGAAACCCTCTCCGCCCCCTCATCCTGAGGAGCCGCCGCAAGGCGGCGTCTCGAAGGAGGGGGAGAGGCTGGCGAGCGCCAGCGCGCGGGTGAGGTGGGCCGGCTCGGTCCGCCGCCACGGATGCCTCTACCCCCGGTCCCGCTCGTCGCCCGTGGGCTCGTGCAGCACGACGTGCGGCGGGTGCGCGGCGGCGATGGCGTGGACGGCGAGGCGCTCGATGCGGCGGGCGCGTTCGGCGGCGTCGTCGACCGTGGCGGCGACGAAGGCGGCGAGGTCGCCCTCCGGCGCCAGATGCGCGCGCACGCGCTCGAGCGCCGCGTCCTGCAGCAGCGCCGGCAGGCGGCGGCCCTCGGCCACGATGGCGGCCAGCGCGATGGCGGAGCCGTCGGGCGCGAAGTGCCCGCGCTTGCCGAGATAGACGCAGGCGCGGTCGAGCACCGTGCCGTCGTCGAGCGCCAGATGCGCGCCCGTCAGTTCGGCATAGACGTAATTGTGCGCCTCGCTGGCGTGCATCACGACGAGCTGGTCGGCGTCGAGCCAGGTGACGGCGACGGCGACCGCGGTGCCCGGTGCGCGGCGCAGCGCCGCCGGCAGGGATCCGTACACGGACAGATGCGCCGAGTAGACGACGTCGTGGTCGGCCAGCCGCGCCCGCTGCACCGGGATCGGCGCGTGGTCCGTGCCGTATTTCTGGCGCAGCCGCTCGGGCGACTGGTTGGAGCCGTAGCCGATCACCGGCACGCGGCCGGCGCGCAGCGCGGGGTCGAAGGGCGCCGCCGCGCCGCCGACCAGCGTGAAGGACGCGGCGGGGATGGCGTAGGGGTAGCCCAGCGCGCGGCGCAGGCGCGCGTCGGCGACTCGGGTGGCCGTCTCTTGCATCCGGCCAATATAAGGGGTTCCCTCGCCCGGTGGCGCAGCGCGGCGCCGCCCCAGGAGACGACCATGCCCGAAGCCGCCGGCAACGACCTCGACCTGCTCGCCGACCTGGTGAAGCGCGCCCGCGCCGCCGGGGCCGACGCGGCCGACGCCATGCTGGTGCGCTCGGCGGCCTCCTCGCACAGCCGCCGCCTCGGCGCCGTCGAGCACGTCGAGCGGCAGGAGAGCCGCGACCTCGGCCTGCGCGTGCTGGTCGGCAAGCAGCAGGCGGCGAATTCCTCGACCGACCTGTCCGGCGAGGCTCTGGCGGCGCTGATCGACCGCACCGTGGCGATGGCCCGCGCCGTGCCGCCGGATCCGTGGTGCGGCCTCGCCGACCCGTCCGAGATCGCCCGGGTCTGGGGCGACCTCGACCTCGAAGACCCCGCCGAGCCCGCGCCCGAGGCGCTGGCCGAGGCGGCGGCGGCCTGCGAGGCGGCGGCGCTCGGCGTGAAGGGCGTCAGCAACTCCGAGGGCGCCGAGGCCGGCTGGGGGCGCGCGCAGATGGCCGTCGTCGCCAGCAACGGTTTCTCCGGCACCTGGGCGCGCACCAGCCACTCGGTCAGCGTCTCGGTCATCGCCGGCGAGGGCACGGCGATGGAGCGCGACTACGACTGGACCAGCGCCGTCCACCGCGTCGACCTGGAGGACGCGGCGACGGTCGGCCGCCGCGCCGGCGAGCGCACGGTGGCGCTGCTCGGCGCGCGCCGCCTGCCGTCGAGGCAGATGCCGGTGGTGTTCGAGCCGCGCGTCGCCTCGGGCCTGCTGCGCCATCTCGTCGGGGCCATCTCCGGCACCTCCGTGGCACGGCGCGCGAGCTTCCTGATGGACAGCCTCGGCAAGCGCGTCTTCGCCCCCGGCATCGTCGTGCGCGACGACCCGCTGCGCCGCCGCGGGCCGCGCTCGCAGCCCTTCGACGGCGACGGCATCGCCGGAGCGCCGCGCAACATCGTCGAGGACGGCGTGCTGACGAGCTGGCTGCTCGACCTGCCGACGGCGCGCCAGCTCGGCCTCGCCACCACCGGCCACGCCTCGCGCGGCACCGGCGGCCCGGGCGGCCCGTCGCCGTCCAATCTCTGGCTCGCCGCCGGCACGGCGACGCCCGAGGAGCTGATGGCCGACATCGAGGACGGCTTCTACGTCACCTCGATGATGGGCATGGGCGTCAGCATGGTGACCGGCGACTACAGCCGCGGCGCCGGCGGCTTCCGCATCGAGAAGGGACGGATCACGCATCCGGTCAGCGAGGTCACCGTCGCCGGCAACCTGCGCGACATGTTCGCCCGGCTGGTGCCGGCCAACGACCTCGTCTTCCGCTGGGGCCTCGACACCCCCACCGTGCGCGTCGACGGCATGACGGTGGCCGGCGGGGGAGCGTGACGCGGGCCCGACGGCGGCGCGACGCCCCCGTCCTTCGACAGGCTCAGGACGAGGACGACCGGTAACTGCGGTGCATCCGCGGCATCCTTCGCGCCGATCCGGCGCGGTCGGACAAGCATCCTCATCCTGAGCCTGTCGAAGGACGAGGATGCCTGCAAGACCGAGGCGCTCAAAAGTCCTCACCCGCGAGGCGGCTTACACCGGCCGCACCACCGTCAGCGCGTCGGCTACCGCCTCGATCGTCAGCGGTAGCGTGGCGGCGATGTCGCCGTCGATCTGCACCGCCTCGGCAGCACCATCGGCGGCGGCGATGCGCGCGCGCGTCACCGTCAGCAGGCGCGCGTCGGCGTGGCGGGCGACGCGGCCGGCGGCGACGGCCAGCAGGGCGCGCAGCAGCGCCAGGCGGTCGCGGCAGCCGAACAGCACGAGCTGCAGCGACGGCGCGGCGAGATCGGCCCCCGGCGCGCAGACGTAGCGGCCGGCCCAGTAGCGGCCGTTGGCGACGACGATCCAGCCGGCCTCGTGGCACCCGGCATCGCTCTCGACGACGTAGCGGCGCGGCCGCCAGCGCGCGAAGGTCGCGACGCCGGCCAGCGCGAAGGCGCCCTTGCCGATGACGCGCTTCAGGCGCGGCCGCACGGCGGCGACGACCTCGGCGTCGAAGCCGACGCCGGCCATCATGGTGAACCAGCGACCGTTGGCACGGCCGAGCGTGATGCGCCGCGTCGGCCCGGCCGCCGCCGCGCGCGCCGCGCCGTCGCGGTCGCCCGGCGCGAAGCCCAGCTCGGCGGCGAGCACGTTGGCGGTCCCGAACGGCAGCACCGCCACCGGCGGCGTGGCGCCGTCGCGCGACAACAGTCCGTTCACGGCCTCGTTGACCAGCCCGTCGCCGCCGCCGACGACGACCATGTCGGTGCCGGCCGGCAGGCGCGCCGCAAGGTCCGTCGCGTGGCCGGGGCCGGCGGTCTCGGCCACCGTCGCGCGGGCGCCCGCCCCGCCGGCGACGGCCAGCGCGCGGGCGAGCCAGCGCCGCCGCCCGAGCCGGCCGGCCGGATTGAAGATCACATAAAGAGATCGCGCCGCCGGCCCTTCGCCGTCTCTCACGGTATCTTTTCCCTGTCCGGATGAATATTACAGATTTGTGACATAACCTGCGCGTGTAACATTAACTTCATTAGATAAGGTCCCGCAAATCATATATCTGCCATTGGCGACTCGACGGCAGGATGCGGACGGGACGCCATGAGCGGTCAGGACCAGGTCACCCGCTACCGCACCATCTGGATTTCGGACATCCATCTCGGCACGCGCGGCTGCAAGGCCAACGCCCTGCTCGACTTCCTGCGCCTCACCGAAAGCGACACCCTCTACCTCGTCGGCGACATCGTCGACGGCTGGCGCCTGCGCCGCGCCTGGTACTGCCCGCAGCCGCACAACGACGTGGTGCAGAAGCTGCTGCGCAAGGCGCGCAAGGGCACCCGTGTCGTCTACATTCCGGGCAACCACGACGAGGTGATCCGGCCCTACGCCGACATGGTGTTCGGCGGCATCACCGTCGCGCTCGAGGCATTCCACACCACCGCCGACGGCAGGCGGCTGTGGGTGACGCATGGCGACCAGTTCGACACCGTCGTGCGCTACGCGCGCTGGCTGGCGCTGGCCGGCGACCACGCCTACCGCTTCGCCATGTGGGCCAACCACTGGCTCAACAGCGCCGGCAGGCTGCTCGGCCTGCCCTACTGGTCGCTGTCGGCCTTCCTCAAGCGCAAGGTCAAGAACGCGGTGCAGTACATCGGCCGCTACGAGAGCATCGTCGCCGAGGCGGCGCGCGCGCGCGGCGTCGACGGCGTCGTCTGCGGTCACATCCACCACGCCGAGATCCGCTCGATCGACGGCGTGCTCTACTGCAACGACGGCGACTGGGTGGAAAGCTGCACGGCGCTGGTCGAGCACCGCAACGGCGAGCTGGCCCTCGTCAACTGGGCCGAGGTGCGGCAGATGTCGCTGGCGGCCCGCTGATGCGCGTCCTGCTCGCCACCGACGCCTGGTTCCCGCAGGTCAACGGCGTCGTCCGCACGCTGTCGACGACGGTCGGCGAACTGCAGTCCATGGGCCACGAGGTGCGCGTCGTCCATCCCGGCCTGTTCCGCACCGTCGCCTGTCCCACCTATCCCGAGATCCGCCTGGCGCTGCTGCCCGGCCGCTGCATGGCGCGCGCCGTCGACGGCTTCGCGCCCGACGCCGTGCACATCGCCACGGAAGGCCCGCTCGGCATGGCGGCGCGGCGCCTGTGCCTCGCCCGCGGCCTGCCGTTCACCACCTCCTTCCACACGCTGTTCCCCGACTACCTCGCGGCGCGCTTCGCCGTGCCGCGCGCTTGGACCTGGGCCTGGCTGCGCCGCTTCCATGCGCCGGCCGTGCGGGTGATGAGCAACACGCCGTCGATGGACCGCGCGCTGGCCGCGCACGGCATCGCCCACACCGCGCGCTGGTCGCGCGGCGTCGATATCGACCTGTTCCACCCGCGCTCGCCGGAGGAAGCGCCGGCGGAGATGGCCGGTCTTCCGCGCCCGGTCCACCTCTATGTCGGGCGGCTGGCCGTCGAGAAGAACATCGCCGCCTTCCTCGACCTCGCCCTGCCCGGCTCGAAGGTCGTCGTCGGCGACGGGCCACAGCGCGCGGCGCTGGAACGCCGCCACGCCGACGCGGTGTTCCTCGGCATGCGCCACGGCGAGGCGCTGGCGCGCGCCTACGCCGCCGCCGACGTGCTGGTGATGCCGTCGCGCACCGAGACCTTCGGCATCGTCATGCTGGAGGCGCTGGCCTGCGGCGTGCCGGTCGCCGCCTACCCGGTCACCGGCCCCCGCGACGTCATCGCCGACAGCGGCGCCGGCGCGCTCGACGACGACCTCGGCCGCGCCGTCGCGCGCGCGCTGACGATCCCGCGCGAGTCCTGCCTCGCGCTTGCCGCCCGCTACACCTGGCGCGCCGCGGCGCAGGCGTTCCTCGGCAACCTCGCGCCGCGGGACACACGCCCGCTGCCGGCCGGGCTCGGCGAACGCGCCCGCACGGTGCCGGCCGGTTCCTAGTCACCCGCCGAAGCCCCGTCCCGCCCGGACAGCCAAATCATTGATATGACGGGAAACCCGACGCGATCTCCGATCGCCGGTACGCGGAACCGGCGGGCGCGCTAGTATGGTGCCGGCACAGGGCTGTCGGACGGTTTCCTGGCGGACATCGCGGAGTGGGGAAAGACATAGTCATGCGAACGGCGCTTCTCAGGGCCGTGGCTCTCGTGAGCCTCGTCGTCGGCAGTCACGCATCGGCGGCCGAACTCAAGATCGTGTTCGGTCAGTACACGCCTCCCTACGTCTTCGAGAACGGCACGGGGATCGTCGTCGACATCGTGCGGACCGCCTTGGCGGACAGCGGGCATACCGTCCAGCCGGTCTACGCGCCGATCGAGCGCAGCTTCAAGATGTTCGCCGAACGGCAGGTCGACGGGACCACCATCATCCAGGAAAGCTCGGGCCTGGAAGCCGCGTACTCCGACAGTTTCATGCAGTATCACAACCGGGCCTTCGCGCTGCGCGCCAGCAACCTGAGCATTCGCGGCGTGGCGGATCTGCGCGACAAATCCGTCGTCGCCTTCCAGCACGCCGACAAGTATCTCGGGCCGGATTTCGAGCGCGCCATCACCGGCAACCCCCGCTACAAGGAAATGGCCCAGCAGGAAGCCCAGACGCAGATGCTGCTGCTCGGCCGTATCGACGTCGCGGTCATGGACGAGAGCATCTTCCGCTACTACCGCCTCAAGTTGATCTCCGAGAAGAAGGCGGACGAGACGCGCGAGTACGTCGGCCACGACATCTTCCCGCCGACGCCGTACAAGGCGGCCTTCATCGACCCCAAGGTGCGCGATGCCTTCGACAAGGCCATCGCGGCCATGCGCGCCGACGGCCGCTACGAGGCCGTCTACCGGAAGTATACCGAGCAGTATTTCTCGGTCCGCCAGTAGGGGGCGAGGCGCGTGTTCCAGTCGCTCCGCGTCCGTCTGTCGCTTCTCCTCATCGCCGCGGTTTCGGTGACGCTGGCCGGCTTCGGCTTCTACGGCCACACGCGGCTCGTCGACGAACTGAACGACAGTTTCCGCACGACGCAGGCCGGCGCCCTCAACCGCATCGCGCAGAGCGCGGCGACGCCGCTGTGGGAAGTCAACGCCGACGCCGTCGAGAACATCCTGCACGCGCAGCTCGCGAGCCCGGACATCGCTGCCCTGACGATCCAGGACATGGATGGCACGACGGTCGCCGCCTTCGAGCGCGACGCCAACGGCAACATCGTGACGACCAGGGGCTTCGGCGCAAAAGGCGACCTGGCGCTCGAGAAGGTCGTCTTCCACCCCGATCAACCCACCGAGCCCATCGGACGGCTGGTGATCCGCTTCACGCGCGACAAGCTCGACGCCACGATCCAGCAGAACGTCTACCGGCTGGCGCTGCAGATCCTCGCGGTCGATGTGGTCCTCATCCTGCTGCTGCTGGCCAGCCTGCGGGTCGTCTTCGGTCCCCTGGCCGAACTGCGTACCGCGCTGATGCGCCTCGCCGGCGAGGATGCCGGCGCGCACGCCGCGATCACCGAACTGCCCGAGGGCCGGACGCGGGAACTGGCGGCGGTGACGCGCGGCTTCAATCTGGCGCTGCGGAAGATCCGCGAGGAGGCGAGCCGGCAGGAGGCCGTCCTCAGCGGCAAGGCGAAGGCCGGCGAACTGTCGCTGCGGCTGCAGAACGCCGACGACTACCCAGGCTTCGGCCAGCAGCTTCTCGGCTATCTGGTAGCCTGGCTCGGCGCCGAGGTCGGCGCCGTCTTCGTGCGCGACGAAGCAGGCGACACGTTCCGCTGCGTCGCCGGTTTCGGCGTCGATCCCGCCGGCTGCAAACCGTTCCGGTCCGGCGAGGGGCTGGTCGGCGAGGCCGCCGCGAGCGCCCGGGTCCTTATGTGCCGCGACCTGCCGGACGATTCGCTGCGGATCGAATCCGGGCTCGTGTCCGCGAAGCCGCGCGCGCTCGCCATCGTGCCGATCAGTGGCGCCGAGGGCGTCATCGCGGTGATCGAGCTGGCCTATCTCAACGAGCCCCGCTTCCAGAACGAGAGCCTCGCCGATGCCGTGCCGGTGATCGCCTTCAGCCTCGAACTGCTGATGAGCAAGCGGGCGACGCTGAAGGAGCTGCGCGAGCGCACCGAGCTCGAGGAGCGCACCCGCCTCATCCTCGAATCGGTCAACGACGGCATCGTCGGCATGGACCGCGACGGGCGCGTCACCTTCGCCAACCCGGCCGCGGCCTCGATGCTCGGCTACAGCGAGGCCGAGTTCGTCGGCGGGCGCATGCACCCGCTGGTCCATCACAGCTACCCGGACGGCCGCAAGCTGACCTGGGACGAGTGCTCGATGCGTCTAACCTCCGTCGATGGCGAGGCGCGCACCATCGACAGCGAAGTCCTCTGGCGCAAGGACGGCGCCGCGGTTCCCGTCGAGTATTCGACCACGCCGATCCGCAAGGACGGCGGGCTGGTCGGCACCGTGGTGGTGTACCGCGACATCACCGAGCGCAAGGCCGCGCAAGAGGCGCTCCGTCATGCCAACATGATGAGCGATACGGCGCTGGATCTCGCGCGCGCCGGCTACTGGCTGATCGACTACAGCGATCCCGACTTCTACATCAGCTCCGAACGCGCCGCGGCGCTGTTCGGCGAACCGGCGAGGCCCGGCTTCCGCTACCACCTGGAACAGGAGTGGCTCAGCCGGATCGCGGCGGCCGACCCCGCCGTGGCGGAGACGACGGCGAAGCTCTACGCCGGGGCCGTCGAGGGCGGGTTGCCGCGCTACGACGCCACCTACTGCTACAAGCGCCCGGTCGACGGCCGCGTGGTCTGGATCCGCGCCATCGGCAACATCGAGCGCGACGACGCCGGCAAGCCCCGCTTCATGTACGGCGTGGCGCAGGACGTCACGGAGGTCAAGGAAGCCGAGATCGAGGTGCTGCGCGCCAAGCAGATCGCCGAGGAAGCGACGCAGACCAAGTCGATGTTCCTCGCCAACATGAGCCACGAGATCCGCACGCCGATGAACGCCATCATCGGCCTGTCCTATCTGGCGCTGAAGACGCCGCTGACGCCGCAGCAGCGCGACTACGTGACCAAGATCAGCAACGCCGGCGCATCGCTGCTGTCGCTCATCAACGACATCCTCGATTTCTCCAAGATCGAGGCCGGGCGGGTCGAGATCGAAAGCGTCGAGTTCGGCCTCGACGACGTGCTGAGCAACGTGTCGGCGATGGCTTCCCAGCGCGCCTACGACAAGGGGCTGGAGCTGGTGTTCGACGCCGACCCGGCCATTCCCGAGGGCCTCCTCGGCGACCCGCTGCGCCTCGGCCAGGTGCTCCTCAACCTCGTCACCAACGCCATCAAGTTCACCGAGAAGGGTCATGTCCACGTCGCCATCCGCGGTGAGCGCGACGGCGACGGCCTGCGCCTGCGCGCGTCGGTGAGCGACACCGGCATCGGCATGAGCGCCGAGCAGATGACGCGCCTGTTCCAGTCCTTCTCGCAGGTCGACGGCTCGACGACGCGCAAGTACGGCGGCACCGGCCTCGGCCTCGCCATTTCGCAGCACCTCGTCGAACTGATGGGCGGCCAGATCCGCGTCGAGTCTGAGCCCGGCCGCGGCAGCGTGTTTTCCTTCGACGTCCGCGTCGGCGTCAGCAGCACGCCGCTCCGCCGCCGCAAGATCGTGCCGGAATCGCTCGTCGGCATGCGCGCCCTCGTGGTCGACGACAACGAGGCGGCGCGCGAGTACCTGACGGCGATGCTCAACGCCTTCGGCCTGCGCGCCCGCGCCGTCGCTTCGGGAGAGGCGGCGCTCCGCGCGCTCGCCGCCGGGGCCGGCGAGCGGCCCGAACTCGTCTTCCTCGACTGGCAGATGCCCGGCCTCGACGGCGTCGAGACGGCACGCCGCATGAAGGCCCTGCCCGACTGTCCGCGCATCATCATGGTGACCGCCTTCGGCCGCGAGGAAGTGCGCGCCGAGGCCGATGCCGCCGGCATCGAGGCTTTCATCGTCAAGCCGGTCAGCCAGTCGACGGTTCTCGACACGGTGCTGTCGCTGCTGGCGCCGGGCGAAGGCGAGGTGGCGGCGAGCGTTCAGGCCTCCGCCGACAGCGCCTCGCTCGCCGGCATCCACCTGTTGCTGGCCGAGGACAACGAGATCAACCAGCAGATCGCGGTGGAACTGCTGGAGGGCGCCGGCGCGCGGATCGACGTGGCGAACAACGGCCGCGAGGCGCTGGACAGGCTGCAGGCCGCGCCGGACGATACCTATGCCGCCGTCCTCATGGATGTGCAGATGCCGGTGATGGACGGACTCGAGGCGACGCGCCGCATCCGCGCCGACGCGCGATACGAACGCCTGCCGGTGATCGCCATGACCGCCCATGCCATGGTCGAGGAACGCGAGCAGTGCCGCGCCGCGGGCATGGTCGACCACATCACCAAGCCGATCGAGCCCGACGCGCTGTTCCGCACGCTGGCCCGCTGGCTCGGGCGTGGGCCGGCGGCGGGCAGCGCCGCAGCGGCCGTCACGGACGCCGAACGTCTCCCCGAGATCGCCGGACTCGATGCCGCCGAGGGCCTCAAGCGCCTCGCCGGCAACCGCCGCCTCTACCGCGACCTGCTGCGCCAGTTCACCGCGCGCTACGACGACAGCGCCGACCGCATCGCCGCCGACCTGCGCGCCGGCGACCGCGCCGGCGCCGAGCGCGGCGCCCACACGCTGAAGGGCGTCGCCGGCAATCTCGGCCTCGCCGGGCTGGCGGCGGCGGCCGGCGAGGTCGAGTCGGCGATCCGCCACGGCAAGCCGGCCGACGACCTGCTCGCCTGCCTTGCCCCGACGCTTGCCGACACGATCGACGCCCTGCGGACGGCACTCGGCGAGGCCGCCCCGGCGGCGCCCGCGCCCGACGCGGCGGCCGACGGCGACGCGCTGGCCCACGCCGAACGCATCGGCTCGCTGCTGGCCGACGGCGACGGCGATTCGATCGAGTATCTCGACGCCCACGGCGCGGTACTCCGCAGCCTCTTCGCCCGCGACGAGTTCGACACCTTCGCGCGCGAGGTGCGCGAGTTCGAGTTCGAGGCCGCGCACGACCGGCTGCGGCAGGCGACGGCACGGAATGGCGCACCGGCCGACGCCGGCGCAACCAACGGGTGAACGGCATGACGGCGACAGCGGAACGGGCGACGGTCCTCATCGTCGACGACACGGCGGAAAACCTCACCGTGATGAACGCGCTGCTGAAGGACCGCTACCGCACCCTCGTCGCCAACAACGGCGAGCGCGCAATTCGCCTGGCGTCGAGCGCGCCGCACCCGGACCTCGTGCTGCTCGACATCATGATGCCGGGCATGGACGGCTACGAGGTCTGCCGCCAGCTCAAGGCGAACCCGGCGACCCGGCATGTGCCGGTGATCTTCCTCACGGCGAAGAGCGAGGTCGAGGACGAGCAGAAGGGCTTCGATGTCGGCGGCGCCGACTACATCACCAAGCCGATCTCGCCGCCGATCGTGCTGGCACGCGTCGCCACCCAGCTCGCCATGAAGGCGGCGGCCGACTTCCTGCGCGATCAGAACGCCTATCTCGAAAGCGAGGTCGCCCGCCGGGTGCGCGAGGTGCAGGTGGTGCAGGACGTCACCATCCTGTCGATGGCCTCGCTGGCCGAGACCCGCGACAACGAGACCGGCAACCACATCCGGCGCACCCAGAACTACGTGCGCGCCCTGGCGCTGCAGGCGCGGACGACCCCCGCGCTCGCCGACCGGCTCGACGACGCCACGATCGAGCTGCTCTACAAGTCGGCGCCGCTGCACGACATCGGCAAGGTCGGCATCCCCGACGCCATCCTGCTCAAGCCGGGCAAGCTGACGCCGGAGGAATTCGAGATCATGAAGTCGCACACCACGCTCGGCGCCCGCACCATCGAGGCGGCGGAGCAGCTGATCGACACGCCGAGTTCGTTCCTGCGCCTGGCGCGCGAGATCGCCCGCTCGCACCAGGAGAAGTGGGACGGCTCGGGCTATCCGGACGCGCTGGCCGGCGCGGCGATTCCCCTCTCCGCCCGGCTGATGGCCGTCGCCGACGTCTACGACGCCCTCATTTCCGCCCGCCCGTACAAGCGGCCGATGACGCATGAGCAGGCCGTCGCCATCATCGCCGAAGGGCGCGGCCGCCACTTCGACCCCGATCTCGTCGACGCCTTCATGGCGATCCACGAGGAATTCCGCGCCATCGCGCAACGCTTCGCCGACGAGGCCGGCCACGAGGCCCCGCCGGCGGCCGCGTCGGCCTGACTCACACCCTTGCCAGCCCACCCCGCTGTGGGAGTAAAGTGTTCGTATGATCACTTCGGATCGTTCGCCGGTCTTACAAGAACAGGTCCGACAAGAACAGAGCCGAGCCATCCGGGAGCGCCGACCATGAGCCAGCCAGCCGCGCAGGTAGCCGCGCGACCCGCCATCGAGACCGTCCTCCACTACCTCGTCGACACCGGCGAGGCGCCGGTCTTCAAGCAGTCCGACGGCGGCACGGACACGGTGTTCACCGTCGGCCAGCGCGAGGACAAGCGCGTCACCGTGCACAACGGCCGCCAGTACGCCGGCCGGTTGTCGCTCGACGTCGAGGGCTTCGTGCTGGTGAAGCAGCCGGTCACGATCGACTTCTTCGACGACGAGCAGGTGCGGAAGATCTACACGCCGGACGTGGAGCGGCTGGTCTGCCGGCACACCGGCGCCGCGCGCGCCATCGCCTACGACTACACGCGCCGCTCCAACGTGCCGGAGACCAAGGCCAAGTACCGCACGCGCGAGCCCGTGCCGGCGCCGCATTCCGACTACACCGACATCTCGGCGGCGCAGCGCCTGCGCGATGTCGTCGGCGACGAGGCCGACCAGCTGATGAAGAAGCGCTTCGCCATCGTCAATGTCTGGCGCTCGATCGCCGGCACAATCGAGGAATGGCCGCTCGCCGTGTGCGACGCGCGCAGCATCGACGACAGCCTGATGCACACCTTCGTGCGCGAGACGACGCACACCAACGAGCCGTCCTTCGAGTACAGCCGCATGAGCCAGACGCGGCACTCCTCCTTCGATCCCAACCACCGCTGGTACTATTTCCCGCGCATGACGCGCGACGAGGCGCTGCTGTTCAAGAACTACGACACGGCGACCGACGGCACCGCCCGCTACTGCCTGCACTCGGCCATCGAGGACCCCGACACCCCCGCCAACCCGGCGCCGCGCGAGAGCATGGAAAGCCGGGTCTTCGCCTTCTTCGACTGAGGCGCGGCCGCGTCCCGCGCTGCCCCACCTCACCCGGCTCGCTTGCGCTCGCCACCCTCTCCCCCCAAGGGGCGGAGAGGGTTCGTGGCTCCCTCTCCTCCCGTGGGAGGAGAGGGTCGGGGTGAGGAGGGCCGGCACCGGCAGGCACCGCCTGCCCGTTACCGACACCCCCGCGACGCAGCCAACCCGTGATATAGGGGGCCGCGACAGCAACCGACGCCCCGCCGCACCGTGAGCAAGAGCCGCTTCCGCCTCGATTCCACCACCCGCGCCCTGGTCGGGCGGCTGTGGCGCGACTGGATGCGGCCGCATGCGGCGAAGCTCGTCGCGGCCATGGTGCTGATGGCCGTGGTCGCCGCCACCTCCGGCCTCTACCCCAAGCTCATCGGCGAGTTCGTCGACATGGTGACGGCGCGCGACGAGACGGCGCTGTGGCTGATCCCGCCGGCCCTGCTGCTCGCCGCCATCCTGCGCGGCCTCGCCAGCTACGGCCAGACGGTGCTGACCATGTCGGTCGCCTTCCGCATCATCACCGAGATGCAGAAGGCGATGTTCGCCCACCTCATGCGCGCCGACATGGCGCTGTTCACGCGCACGCCGACCGGCCAGCTCGTCTCGCGCTTCACCAACGACGTCAACATGCTGCGCGACGCCGTCTCCAAGACGCTGACCGGCATCGCCCGCGACGGCCTGACCATCGTCGTCATGGCCGGCATCATGATCTCGCAGGACTGGCAGCTCGGCCTCATCGTCGTCGCCGTGCTCGCCGTCGCCTGGCGGCCGATCGTGCGCATCGGCAAGCGGCTGCGCCGCGTCTCGGCCAACACCCAGGTCGAGCTGGGCACGCTGACGGCGACACTCAACGAGAGCCTCGGCGGCATGCGCATGGTCAAGTCCTACCGCCTCGAGGACTACGAGAAGACGCGCGCCAACCGCGCCTTCGAAAGCATCTACACCCTCGTCACCAAGTCCGTGCGCGGCCGCGCCCGCACCTACCCCATCACCGAGGCGCTGGTCGGCGTGGCACTGGTCGCCGTGCTGGCGCTCGGCGGCTACCGCATGATCTACGGCGGTCTCACCATCGGCGAGTTCTCGACCTTCACCCTGGCGATGGGTTGGGTGATCCAGCCGGTGCGCGGCATGGGCGCGCTCAACGCCTCGCTGCAGGAGGGCCTCGCGGCGGCCCACCGCCTGTTCGAGCTGCTCGACACGCCGCCGACCATCGTCGACCGGCCCGACGCGCGGCCGCTGGCCGTCGCCGGCGGGGCGATCGAGCTCGACGCCGTGCGCTTCGCCTATGGCGACGACATTCCGGCGCTCGACGGCGTCTCGCTCGCCGTGCCGGCCGGCCGCACCGTGGCGCTGGTCGGGCCGAGCGGCGCCGGCAAGTCGACCGTGCTCAATCTCATCCCGCGCTTCTGGGACGTCGACGGCGGCGCCGTCCGCATCGACGGCCAGGACGTGCGCGAGGTGACGCTGTCGAGCCTCGCCGGCGCCATCGCGCTGGTCAGCCAGGATGTCACGCTGTTCGACGATACCGTCGCCGCCAACATCGCCTTCGGCCGGCCCGGCGCCACCCAGGCGGAGATCGAGAGCGCCGCGCGCGACGCCGCCGCGCACGACTTCATCGCCGCGCTGCCGCAGGGCTACGCCACAATCGTCGGCGAGCGTGGCGTGCGCCTGTCCGGCGGCGAGCGCCAGCGCATCGCCATAGCGCGGGCGATGCTGAAGGACGCGCCGATCCTGCTGCTCGACGAGGCGACCAGCGCCCTCGACGCCGAGGCCGAGCGGCAGGTGCAGGCCGCCCTCGCCCGCCTCGCCGCAGGCCGCACGACGCTGGTCATCGCCCATCGCCTCGCCACCGTCGTCGGCGCCGACAGCATCGTCGTGATGGAGGGCGGCCGCGTCGTCGAGACCGGCACGCATGCCGAGCTGGCCGCCGCCGGCGGCCTCTACGCCCGCCTGTCGCGCCTGCAGTTCCGCGGCGACGGCGTGGTCGAACCGCTGCCGGCGCGCGATGCCCTCGGCCGCGACGCTCCCGGCCGTGCCCGTGCCTGAGGCGCGGGCGCCGCGAACGTCGATGCTGCTGCCCCTCTATCGCGCCGCCACCGATGCCGCCGGCCCCGGCGTGCGCCTGCTGCTGCGCCGCCGCCTCGCGCGCGGCAAGGAGGACGCGGCGCGCCTGCCCGAGCGCATGGGCATCGCCGGCCTGCCGCGCCCCGCCGGGCCGCTGGTCTGGCTGCACGCGGCGAGCGTCGGCGAGGCGCTGTCGGTGCTGCCGCTGCTCGCCGGCACGCTTGCCGAGCGGCCGGCGCTGACCGTCCTCGTCACCACCGCCACCGTCACCTCGGCCGGCCTGCTTGCCGACCGCCTGCCGGCGCGCGCGCTGCACCAGTACGCGCCGGTCGACCGGGCCGGCTGGGTCGCCCGCTTCCTCGACCACTGGCGGCCCGACGCGGCGATCCGCGTCGAGTCCGAGCTGTGGCCGAACACGCTCGCCCTGCTGCGCGCGCGCGGCATCCCGTCCGTGCTGGTGAACGCGCGCATGACGGAAGCCTCGGCGCGCAACTGGCGGCGCTGGGCGCCCGGCGCCATGACGGCGCTGCTTGCCGGCTTCCGCTTCGTGCTGGCGCAGGACGAGGCGGTCGCCGAACGCTACCGCGCACTCGGCGCCGCCGACGTGCGCGTGCCGGGCAATCTCAAGTTCGCCGCACCGCCGCTCGCCGCCGATCCTCTCGCCTTCGCCCACCTCGCCATGGCCCTCGACGGCCGCCCGCGCTGGCTCGCCGCCAGCACGCATCACGGCGAGGAAGAGGCCGCGGTCGCCGCGCACCGGGCGCTGTCCGGCCGCCATCCCGGCCTCGTCACCCTGGTGGTGCCGCGCCATCCCGAGCGCGGCCACGGCATCGCCACGCTGGCACCCGCGGCCGGCCTGCGCGTGGCGATGCGCTCTGCCGGCGCGCTGCCGGACGCGGCGACGGATGTCTATGTCGCCGACACCATCGGCGACCTCGGCCTGTTCTACCGCGCCGCGCGCGTCGCCTTCGTCGGCGGCTCGCTGGTGCCGCATGGCGGCCAGAACCCGTTCGAACCGGCGCAACTCGGCTGCGCCGTCCTGCACGGCCCGCACATGGCGAACTTTCCGGTGATCGTGCCCGAGCTGGCGGCGGAAGGCGCCGCGCGCACGGTGACGGATGCGGCTTCGCTCTGCGACGCCGTTGGCGCCCTGCTGGCCTCGCCCGGCGCGGTCGCCGCCATGGGCAACGCCGGCATGGCCGTCGCCGCGCGCCACGAAGGTGCCTTCGCGCGCGTCCGCGCCGCGCTGGCGCCGTTCCTCGACGCGGTGGCGCCGCGCGTCGCCGGAGGCGGCGATGCGGCGGCCTGAGTTCTGGGACCGGCCGCCGGGCCTCGCGGCGGCGCTGCTGGCGCCGGCCGGGGCGCTGTGGACGGCCGGCGGTCGCATCCGCCAGCTGGCCGCGCGCCCGGCCCGCGCGGCGGTGCCCGTCGTCTGCGTCGGCAACGTCACCGTCGGCGGCAGCGGCAAGACGCCGGTGGCGCTGTCGCTGGCGCGCCGGCTCGCGGCACTGCGGCCGGTGTTCCTGACACGCGGCCATGGCGGCCGCCTCGCCGGCCCCGTCGCCGTCGATCTCGCCCGCCACGCCGCCCGCGACGTCGGCGACGAGGCCCTGCTGCTGGCCCGCGCCGCGACGACCGTGGTCGCGCGCGACCGCCGCGCCGGCGCCGCGCTCGCCGCCCACCTCGGCGCCAGCGTCGTGATCATGGACGACGGGCTGCAGAACCCCGGCCTGCGCAAGGACCTGTCGCTGCTCGTGGTCGACGGCGAGGCCGGCTTCGGCAACGGTCTCGTCATGCCGGCCGGGCCGCTGCGCGAGCCGGTGGGCGACGGCCTCGCCCGCGCCGACGCCGTGGTGATCGTCGGCGAGGACCGCCACGGCCTCGCCGCCATGCTCGGCGAACGCCGGCCGCTGCTGCGCGCGCGCATCGAGGCGACCGAGGCCGGCGCGGTGGTGGCGCGGCGGCGCGTCGTCGCCTTCGCCGGCATCGGCCGGCCGGAGAAGTTCTTCGCCACCCTGCGCGCGCTCGGCTGCGACCTCGTCGCCGCCCACCCCTTCGCCGACCATCACGTCTTCACGCCGGACGAGATCATGCGTCTGGTCGAGGCGGCGGCGGCGCGCGACGCGCTGCCGGTGACGACGGAGAAGGACTGGGTGCGCCTGCCGGCGGAGGCGCAGCCGATGGTGACGGTGCTACCGGTGATGTTGCGCTGGGCCGACGCGGCGGCGCTCGACCGCGTGCTGGCGCCGCTCAGCCCGGCGGCGGCCCCGCCACCAGCTCCGGGTCCAGCGGCGTAGCGAACCAGTAGAGGCCCCAGTGCAGGTGCGGCCCGCTGACCCGGCCGGTCGCGCCGACCGCGCCGATGCGCCCGCCGCGCGCCACCGTCTCGCCGGCCCGCACCGCAACCTCCGACAGGTGCGCGTACACCGTGGTTACGCCGTGGCCGTGGTCGATGACGACCGTGCCGCCGGTATAGAAGAAGTCGGCGGTCGCCAGCGTCACGGTGCCGGCGGCGCTGGCGACGACCGGCGCGCCGACCGGGGCGGCGATGTCGGTGCCGAGATGCGGCGCGCGCGGCTCGCCGTTGAGGATGCGCTGGCTGCCGAAGACGCCCGAGATGCGCCCGACCGCCGGCCAGGCGAAGCCGCCGAGGAAGTCCGCCACCGCCCGCGCCCCGGCCCGCGCGGCGCGCAGCTCGGCCGATTCGCGGGCGATGCGCGCCTGCACCTCGGGCGGCGGCGTGACGGTCGCCGGCGGCAGGCCGTCGACGCGCTCGATCCGCCAGTCGCGCCGCGCCACCGCGAGACGCACGGCCTCGCGCCGGCCGTCGGCATGAAGAACGGTCAACTCGGCCGCCGGCCCGGCGTCGCGGCCGAAGCCGAAGACGAAGGCGCCCGTCGCCGCATCGACCGCCAGCGCCCGGCCGTCGAGCGTCACGCGCGCGCCCGGCGGCGCATGGCCGACGAGCAGCGCGCCCTGCACCGGCGTGCCGCTCAATTCGACGGCGCCGGCGGCGAGCGGCAGCAGCACCGCGAGCACGGCCAGCGCGCTCCGGCGGATCACAGCAGGTCGCCCTGCCGCCCGTCGCGCCGGCCCGGCCGCGCAGGGCGCGCGCCGGGGCGGGCAGCCGGTGGGGCCGTCGCCTCGCCGGCGACGCGCGCGCCGACCTCGCCGTCCGTGAAGGCAAGGGTCACGTCGGTGCCGGGCGCGGCGTCGGCGGCGCGCAGCACCGGAGCGCCGGCAGCATCGCGCACCAGCACGAAGCCGCGCGCCAGCACCGAGCGGTAGGAATAGCTTTCGAGCAGCCCGCCCAGCGCCGCCAGGCGTCCGGCGACGGCCTTGTGCCGCGCCTCCCAGGCGCGTTGCAGCCGCGCCGCCTCCTGGTCGAGCCGCTGCACCTCGCGCCTCAGGTTCGAGCGCAGATGGCTGCCGGTGGCGCCGAGCGCGCCGCTGGCGCCGGCGAGAAGCTGGCGCTTGCGCTGCACGAGGTCGCGCGGCGCCGGCAGGCGCTGGCCGAGATGCGTCAGGCGCTGGTCGCGGCCGTCGAGGTAGCGGCGCAGCGCCGGGGCCAGCCGCTCGCCCCACTCGTCGGCGCGCTGCGCCTTGCGCTCGACGGCGCGGCGGGCGTCGGGCAGGCCGCGCGCCAGCGCCGTGAAGCGCTCGGCGCGGTGGCGCACCAGCTTCATCGCCGCACCGGCGAGGCGCACGCCGAACCCGTCGACGTCGACCAGCAGGTCGGCGCGCACCGGCACCGCCAGCTCGGCGGCGGCCGTCGGCGTCGGCGCCCGCATGTCGGCGGCGAAGTCGGCGAGCGTCGTGTCGGTCTCGTGGCCGACGGCGGAGATCACCGGGATCGACGAGGCGGCGATGGCGCGGACGACGATCTCCTCGTTGAAGGCCATGAGATCCTCGAGCGAGCCGCCGCCGCGCGCGACGATCACCACGTCGGGGCGCGGCACCGCACCGCCCTGCGGCAGCGCGCTGAAGCCGGCCACCGCGGCGGCGACCTGCTCGGCCGCGCCGTTGCCCTGCACCAGCACCGGCCACAGCAGGACGCGGCGCGGGAAGCGGTCGGCGAGGCGGTGCAGGATGTCGCGGATGACGGCGCCCGAGGGCGAGGTGACGACGCCGATCACCTCCGGCAGGTAGGGCAGCGCGCGCTTGCGGGCGGCGTCGAACAGCCCCTCGGCGGCGAGGCGCTTGCGCCGCTCCTCGATCATCTTGAGGAGAGCGCCCTCGCCGGCCAGTTCCATCTGCTCGACGATGAGCTGGTAGCGCGAGCGCGCCGGGTAGGTGGTGAGCCGCCCGGTGACGACGACGTCGAGACCGTCCTCGGGCTTTACCGCCAGCCGCTGCGCCGTGCCGCGCCAGGCTACCGCGTCGAGCACCGAGTCGGCGTCCTTGAGACCCATGTAGACATGGCCCGATCCGGCACGTTTCACGCCCGACAGTTCGCCGCGCACGCGCACCATGCCGAACTGGTCCTCGATGGCATGGCGCACCGCCCCGGCAAGCTCGGAGACGGTGAGGATCGGCGGCGCGTTCGACGCGGTCCGCTCGGCGGCGGCGGCGGAGTCGTTGCTCATGGATGCCATCATGCTACAAGAGCCGCCGGTTCGGGGACAGGTCGGGACGGAGCATGCGGATTCTCGTCGTCGGCGGCGGCGGGCGCGAACACGCGCTGTGCTGGGCCATCGCCGCCTCGCCGCTCTGCGACATGCTGTGGTGCGCGCCGGGCAATGCCGGCATCGCCGCCGAGGCCGAATGCGTGCCCATCGCCGCCGACGACATCGACGGCCTCGTCGCCTTCGCGACGCGGGAGAAGGCCGACCTCGTCGTCGTCGGCCCGGAGGGCCCGCTGGTCGCCGGCCTCGTCGACCGGCTGGAGGCGGCCGGCATCGCCGCCTTCGGGCCGAGCGCGGCGGCGGCGGCGCTCGAAGGCTCCAAGGGCTTCATGAAGGATCTCTGCGCCCGCCACGGCATCCCCACGGCCGGCTATGCCCGCTTCGACGCGGCGGCGCCGGCGAAGGCGTGGATCGCCGAGCGCGGCGCGCCCATCGTGGTCAAGGCCGACGGCCTCGCCGCCGGCAAGGGCGTCACCGTGGCGCGCTCGGTCGCCGAGGCGCAGGCCGCCGTCGATGCCTGCTTCGCCGGCACCTTCGGCGCGGCCGGCGCCGAAGTGGTGGTCGAGGAATTCCTCGCCGGCGAGGAGTTGTCCTTCTTCGTGCTGGTCGACGGCACCCACGCTCTCCCGCTGGCCGGCGCGCAGGACCACAAGGCGGTCGGCGACGGCGACACCGGCCCCAATACCGGCGGCATGGGCGCCTATTCCCCGGCGCCGTCGCTGACGCCGGCGCTGCAGAAGCAGGTGATGGACACCATCGTGCTGCCGACGGTGCGCGCCATGGCCGCCGAGGGGCATCCCTACAAGGGCGTGCTCTATGCCGGGCTGATGCTGACCGCCGCCGGGCCGAAGCTGCTCGAATACAACGTCCGCTTCGGCGATCCCGAATGCCAGGTGCTGATGCCGCGCCTGGCCTCCGACATCGTGCCGGCGCTGATGGCGTCGCGCGACGGGGCTTTGGCGAATTTCGACCTGCGCTGGCGCGCCGACGCGGCGCTGACCGTGGTGATGGCGGCCAACGGCTACCCGGGCGACTACGCGCGCGGCAGCGTGATCGGCGGCCTCGACGCCATCGGCGCGGACGAGGCCATCGTCTTTCACGCCGGCACCAGGGCGGACGGCAGCCGGGTGCTGGCCAATGGCGGCCGCGTGCTCGCCGTCACCGCGCTCGGCAAGACGGTCGCGGACGCCCAGGCAAAAGCGTATGCTGCCGTCGATCGCATCGACTGGCCCGGCGGCTTCTGCCGGCGGGACATCGGCTGGCGCGCCGTGGCGCGCGAGCGCGGCGAGGGGAGTGGGCGGTGAGCGAACCGTTCGAACTGTCGGCCGACGACAACCGCGCCTGGCGCATGGCGCCGTCGGCACCTGTCTTTGGCGAGCCGTCGGCCGAGACCGTCTCCATGCTGCGCCCGCGCCGCATCGCCGTGGCCCGCGCGCGGCCAGCCGGCGTCGAGGATTTCGCCGAGCCGCAGGGCGGCTGGCGTCTCGCCGGGCGCTGACGCCACCCCGCCTTCACGCCTCCCCCGTCGAAGCCCGTATCTCTGAACCCGCCGCAATTTGCCGACGCTGTCTTGACATTAGATATATCGTACGATATATCTTCCCTGTCTCTAATGACACGGAAACTCCGATGCGATACGAACGATATCAAGACGAGCACCACGGCCATCGCGGCCACCGCCGCGGCGGGCACGGCCATGACGGCCAGGAGCACGAGATGCGCGAACCCCACGGGCATGGCGGCCATCGCCGCGGCCGGCACGGCCACCACCACGACATGCCGTGGGGCGGGCGGCGCTTCTTCGGCGCGGGCGAGATGCGGCTGGCGCTGCTGGCGCTGCTCGCCGAGGCGCCGCAGCATGGCTACGAGCTGATGCGGCGGCTCGAGGATCGCCTCGAGGGCGCCTACACGGCGAGTCCGGGCGCCATCTATCCGACGCTGCAGCAGCTCGAGGACGAGGGCCTGATCGCCATCGACGGCAGCGCCGGCCGCAAGGTCTGCACGCTGACCGATGCCGGGCGAGGTGTCGTCGCCGAAGAGGCCGACACCATCGCCGCGCTGTGGGCGCGTGCCGCCGAGCGGCGCGCGGTCGACTTCTCCGACACGGCGGCCATGCCGGCCCTGGCCGGCCCGTTGCGGGCGCTGCTGGCGGCGATCAAGGACGGCGTGCGGCGGGCGCCCGACGCCGCGGCCCTCGCCGAGGTGCAGGCGGCCATCGACGCCGCGCGCGAGAGGATCGAGGCGATAGGCCGCTGAGGCGGCCGGTCAGTCGCCGCGCTTCTTCTCCAGCGCCTCGACCTGGCGGCGCAGCGCGTCGAGCTGGCCCTTGAGGGCGTCGAGCGCGGCGGGCTCGCCGCCGCCCTGGTCGGCGGCGGTCTCGTCGCCGGCGCCGCCTTCCTTGCCGGCGCCGTTGGGGCGGCCGAACGGGCTGAACATCTGCAGCGCGCGCTCGAACATCGCCATGTTCTGCCGCCCCATGTCCTCCCAGCGTCCGAACGGGAACATCCCGCCCATCGCCTCGGTCATGGTCGAGCGCAGCCGCTCCTGGTTCCGCGCGAAGGCCTGCATCGTGTATTCGAGGTAGTTGGGCACGATGGCCTGCAGGCTGTCGCCGTAGAGCGCGATGAGCTGGCGCAGGAAGTTCACCGGCAGCAGGTTCTGGCCCTTGCTCTCTTCCTCGAAGATGATCTGGGTGAGGACCGAGCGGGTGATGTCGGCGTTGGACTTGGCATCGACCACGGTGAAGTCCTGTCCGTCGCGCACCATGACGGCGAGGTCGTCGAGCGTGACGTAGCTCGACGTGGCCGTATTGTAGAGCCGCCGGTTGGCGTACTTCTTGATCCGGATCGGCTCTTGCTGCGGGGTATCGTTCATTCGGCGTTTCCCGCACTGCGAAGGTCAGCACTGCAATGCACTATAGCAGATTACCGTGATATTGCTGCAGCGCAACGCACTGCCTGTTTTGTGCCTCTCCCGGAGGGAGAGGGCTTTCCGGCTTGCCGAGCGAAGCGAGCCTGGCCCGGGAAGGGTGAGGGGTTACGCCGGCCGTCGTTTCCGCCGCTTCCCCATAACCCCTCACCCTTGCGGCCTGGGTGTCTCGGCCGCTGACGCGGCCTGCGCCCCCAAGCCCGCAAGCCCTCTCCCTCTGGGAGAGGGGGAACGCTATGGTGCCCGTCATGGCCGAAACGCCCGACACCGCCGCCCTCGCCCGCCGCTGGCTGGACCTCTGGGAGGACGAGCTGGCGGCCTTCGCCGCCGACCCGCAACTGGCCGGCCAGCTCGCCGGCCTGCTGGCGGCCTTCGCGCGTTTCGCCGCGCCGGCGGCGCCGGGTGATGGCGCCACAGCCCCGGCGCGGCCCGCGACCGCTGGCCCTGCATCTGGCGACGGCGCTGGCGGCGTGGACCAGCTCGCCCGTCGGCTGGGCGCTGTCGAACGCCGGCTCGCCGTCCTCGAACGCGCCGGCAGGCCCGCCCGCAAGCGAAGCCCCGCCAGGCCCGCGGCGGCGGCAAAAAAGCGCAAAAAGCCCGCCCGAAAGTGAGTTCGCGGCGGCGCTGACGGCGGAGGCCGCGCGGCGTGCCGAGGCGCTGGCGCGCGGCATTGCCACCTACCGCACGCATCCGTGGCGGCGCGACCTGCCCGACCCCGAGACGATCTGGCGCGAAGGCACGACGCGGCTGCTCGACTTCGGGCCGCCCGGCGGCCGGCCGGTGCTCGTCGTCCCGTCGCTGATCAACCGCGCCTACATCCTCGACCTCGCGCCGGGCCGCAGCCTGATGCGCTGGCTCGCCGGCCAGGGGGTGCGGCCGCTGCTGGTCGACTGGGACGCGCCGGGACCGGCCGAACGCGCCCTCGATCTCACCGGCTACGTCGCCGGCCGCCTGTCGCGGGCGCTCGACCGCGCGACGGCGCTCGCCGGCGGACCGGTGCCGGTCGTCGGCTACTGCATGGGCGGGCTGCTGGCGCTCGGCCTCGCCAGCCAGCGGCCCGAGGCGGTCGCGCGCCTCGCCCTGCTGGCGACGCCATGGGACTTCCATGCCGAGCGCGCCGAGTCCGCGCGCATGGCGGGGACCATGCTCGACCTCTGGGAACCGGCGCTGGAGCCGCTCGGCGAATTGCCGGTCGACCTGCTGCAGGCGCTGTTCTGGACCATCGACCCGCTGCAGGTGGTGCGCAAGTTCGTCGCCTTCGCCAGCGTCGATCCGGCCGCGCCGCGCGCCCTCGACTTCGTCGCCATCGAGGACTGGCTCAACGACGGCGTCGGCCTCGCCCTGCCGGTGGCGCGCGAATGCCTCGCCGGCTGGTACGGCGCCAACACGCCGGCGCGGGGCGAATGGCGCGTCGCCGGGCGCGCCGTCGAGCCGGCCGGCATCCGCATCCCGTCGCTGGTCGTGGTGCCGCGCCAGGACCGCATCGTACCGCCGCCTTCGGCGCGCGCCCTTGCCGCCGCCCTGCCGCAGGCCGACATCCTCTCTCCGGCGGCCGGCCATATCGGCATGGTCGCCGGCAGTCGCGCCGAGGCGACGGTGTGGCCGGCGCTTGCCGCCTTTCTCGCCGCCGGGAGGCCCCGCGCGCGGACTCGCCCGCGCCGGGCCGAGCGGCTATAGGTAGCCCACTTTTTCCACGGCCGGCCGGGACCGCCCGCCGCGCCCGACGCGATCCGCAGTCAGGAGTCAGACCATGTCCGAAGTCGTCATCGCCGGTGCCGCCCGCACGCCGATCGGTTCGTTCAACGGCGCGCTCGCCGGCCTCACCGCCGCCCAGCTCGGCACCATCGCCATCAAGGAGGCGCTGAACCGTGCCGGCGTCGAGGGCGGCGATGTCGACGAGGTCGTGCTCGGCCAGGTGCTGACGGCGGCGACCGGCATGAACCCGGCCCGCCAGGCGGCGCTCGCGGCCGGCATTCCCGATTCGCGCACGGCCTACCTCGTCAACCAGGTCTGCGGCTCGGGCCTCCGCGCCGTCGCCCAGGGCTTCCAGGCGATCCGCCTCGGCGAGCAGTCGGTCGTCGTCGCCGGCGGCCAGGAGAGCATGTCGAACGCGCCGCACGCCGCGCAGCTTCGCAACGGCCACAAGATGGGCGACGTCTCCTTCGTCGACACCATGATCCGCGACGGCCTGTGGTGCTCGCTGATGGGCTACCACATGGGCTCGACGGCGGAGAACGTGGCGCGCGGCTTCCAGATCACGCGCGACCAGCAGGACGGCTTCGCCGCCACCTCGCAGCAGCGCGCCGAGGCAGCGCAGAAGGCCGGCCGCTTCAAGGACGAGATCGTCGCGGTCACGATCAAGGGCCGCAAGGGCGACACCGTCGTCGACACCGACGAGTATCCGCGCGCCGGGACCACCACCGACGCGCTGGCCAAGCTGCGCCCGGCCTTCGAGAAGGACGGCACGGTGACGGCCGGCAACGCCTCGGGCATCAACGACGGCGCCGCCGCGCTGGTGCTGATGTCGGACGCCGAGGCGGCCAGGCGCGGGGCGAAGCCGCTCGCGCGCATCGTCTCGTGGGCCACCGCCGGCGTCGACCCGGCCGTCATGGGCACCGGCCCGGTGCCGGCATCGAAGAAGGCGCTGGAGCGCGCCGGCTGGTCGGTCGGCGACCTCGACCTCGTCGAGGCCAACGAGGCCTTCGCCGCGCAGGCGCTGGCCGTCAACCGCGACCTCGGCTGGGATGCGGCGAAGGTCAACGTCAACGGCGGCGCCATTGCGCTCGGCCACCCCATCGGCGCCTCGGGCGCCCGTGTGCTGGTGACGCTGCTGCACGAGATGCAGCGCCGCGACGCGAAGAAGGGCCTCGCCACGCTGTGCATCGGCGGCGGCATGGGCATCGCCATGTGCGTGGCACGCGACTGACACGAAAGCGAAGGCCCGCGGTCATCGACCGCGGGCCATAAACAGCGAATCGGGGAGGGATCGATGGGCAGGGTGGCACTCGTCACGGGCGGCACGCGCGGCATCGGCGAGGCGATCTCGGTCGGCCTCAAGGCGGCCGGCCGCACCGTCGTCGCGAACTACGCCGGCAACGAGCACGCCGCGCGCGACTTCCACGAGCGCACCAGCATCCCGATCTACAAATTCGACGTCTCGAAGCACGCCGAGGTGCAGGCGGCGATGGCGCGCATCGAGGCCGAGGTCGGGCCGGTCGAGATCCTCGTCAACAATGCCGGCATCACGCGCGACCGCACCCTGCACCGCATGACGCATGACGACTGGCAGGCGGTGATCGACACCAATCTCGGCGGCTGCTTCAACTGCTCGCGCTGCGTCATCGAGGGCATGCGGTCGCGCCGCTGGGGCCGCATCGTCAATATCGGCTCGATCAACGGCCAGGCCGGCCAGTACGGCCAGGTCAACTACGCCGCCGCCAAATCGGGCATCCACGGCTTCACCAAGGCGATGGCTCAAGAAGGCGCGCCACACGGCATCACCGTCAACGCCATCGCGCCCGGCTATGTCGATACCGACATGGTGCGCGCCGTGCCGCCCGACGTGCTGGAGAAGATCATCGCCCGCATCCCGGTCGGCCGCCTCGGCCGCGCCGACGACATCGCCCGCGGCGTGCTGTTCCTCACCGCCGATTCCTCGGACTTCATCACCGGATCGACGCTGTCGATCAACGGCGGCCAGCACATGTACTGACCTCGACCCTCTCCGCCCCCGGGGGCGGAGAGGGTGAAGCGCCCCGCGCTCAATCTTCCGTCAGCGGCAACAGGCGGGTCACGTGGCCCATCTTGCGGCCGGGGCGGATCTCTCCCTTGCCGTAGAGGTGCAGGCGGGCGCCGGGTTCCGCGAGCAGGTCCGGCCAGACGCGCGCATCGTCGCCCAGCAGATTGTCCATCATCGCGTCGGCGACGCGGTCCGTGCTGCCGAGCGGCAGGCCGCAGGCGGCGCGCACGAGCTGCTCGAACTGGCTGGTCGCCGCGGCGTCGAGCGTCCAGTGGCCGGAATTGTGCGGGCGCGGCGCCAGTTCGTTGACCAGCAGGCGGCCCGACTTCAGCACGAACAGCTCGACGGCCAGCAGCCCGACCAGATCGAGCGCCGTCGCCAGCCGCGCTCCGATGGCCACGGCGCGCCGGCGCACAGCAGCCGGCAATGGCGCCGGCACGATGGTCTGCGACAGGACGTGGTCGCGGTGGCGGTTCTCGACCGGCACCCAGCAGGCGGTGGCGCCGTCGACGCCGCGCGCGACGATGACCGAGGCCTCGCTGGCGAAGGCGACGCGGCGCTCGAGGATGGCGCCGTGGCGGTCGGGCCGGATCGCCTCCCAGGCGGCCTCGGCGTCGCCGGCGCGGTCCACCCGCGCCTGCCCCTTGCCGTCGTAGCCGAGGCGGTTGGTCTTGAGGATGGCCGGCGTGCCGACCTGCGCCACCGCCGCGGCGAGATCGCCGCGCCGCGGCACCGCCGCCCAGCGCGCCGTCGCCACGCCGGCGGCGTTGACGAAGCCCTTCTCGGCGACACGATCCTGCGCGACCGACAGCGCCCGCGCATCGGGCCGCGTCGGCACGCGCCGGGCGAGCCGCCGCAGGGCCGCCGCCGGCACGTTCTCGAACTCGACGGTGACGACGTCGACGGCGCGCGCGAAGCGGTCGAGCGCCGCCGTGTCGGTGAAGTCCGCGAGCGTCGTCGCGGCGGCGACCTGCGCCGCCGGCTCGTCGGCCTTCTGGCAGAAGACGTGGCAGCGATACCCGAGTCGCGCCGCCGCGAGCGCGGTCATGCGGCCGAGCTGGCCGCCGCCGAGGATGCCGATGGTGGCGCCGGGCGCCAGCGGGCGCGCGCTCACGGGCGGGCGGCGGGGACGGCGGCCTCGTCGGGTGCGTCGGCCACGGCCTCGGTCTGGCGCGCGCGCCAGGCGTCGAGCGCGGTGGCGACGGCCGGATCGCCGAGCGCCAGGACCGAGGCGGCGAGCAGCGCAGCATTGACGGCGCCGGCGCGGCCGATGGCGAGCGTGCCGACCGGCACGCCGGCCGGCATCTGGACGATCGACAGCAGGCTGTCCATGCCCGACAGGGCCTTCGACTCGACCGGCACGCCGAATACCGGCAGCGGCGTCATCGCCGCCGTCATGCCGGGCAGGTGGGCGGCGCCGCCGGCGCCGGCGATGATGACGGCGAGGCCGCGCCCGCGCGCGCCCTTGGCGTAGGCCGCCAGGCGGTCCGGCGTGCGATGGGCCGACACGATGCGGCGCTCGTGCGCGATGCCCAGCGCCGCCAGCGTGTCGGCGGCGTGGCGCATGGTCTCCCAGTCGGACTGGCTGCCCATGATGATGCCGACCCTGGGTGCTGGCATCGCCTCACTCCGCCGGCCGGGGCGCCCCCCGGCACCCGGAAAAGCCGCGGATTATAGGGACCGACGCCGGCCGCGCAAGCCGCGCGGGGGGTGCGACACAATGGAACTTCGCGGCCGTCGCACAATCAATTGTTAACCGATATCCTACTATCGTTGCGACGCGACCAGACACCGCCTGTGGTGCTATGGTCTGTCGGAACGTGCGTGCTGCTGATGAGAACGGCCGCAATGAAGATCGGGGACAGTGGCCCGGTGCGCGGGCCCGGCGCCATCCGCTCGGTACGCGGTGTGCGTGCCGCCGCTCAGACGTCGAGCGTCGAAGCCACGGCACCGCTGGCCGATGCCGCGAGCATCGCCGGCATTCCGGAATCGGAAATCACGCCGAAGGTCCGCCAGGCCCTCGACATGCTGATGGCCGAGGTCCAGCGCATGCGCGAGGAACTGCACCGCGCGCAGCAGCGGGTGGCCTACCTCGAGCGGCTGGCCGACGAGGATACCCTCGTGCCGGTCGCCAACCGCCGCGCCTTCGTGCGCGAGCTGGGGCGCATGATGGCCTACGCCGAGCGCTACGGCGCGCGCTCCTCCGTGGTCTATTTCGACATCGACGGCATGAAGGCGATCAACGACGTGCACGGCCACGCCGCCGGCGATGCCGCGCTGCGCCATGTCGGCGACCTGCTGACCAGCCATGTCCGCGAATCCGACATCGTCGGCCGCCTCGGCGGCGACGAGTTCGGCGTCATCCTCGTCCAGGCCGACGGCCGGGCGGCGGCCGAGAAGGCCGCCTCGCTGACGGCGGCGATAGAGGGCGAGCCGCTCGACTGGAACGGCCACCGGCTCAAGCTGTCGGTCTCCTGGGGTGCCTATACCTTCGACGGCAAGGAGAACGCCGGCGAGGCGCTCGACCGCGCCGACCGCGCGATGTACGCCCACAAGCAGCAGCGCGCCGCCAACGGCAACGTCCGCTGACCGCCGCCGTCTAGCCGGTCCCGAGCAGGGCCAGCAGCACCGACACCGTCACCACCGAGACGACCGTCGAGGCGAGGATCGCCGCCGACGAGCGCTGCACGTAGACGCCGTAGCGCTGGGCGACGACGAAGGCCAGCGCGCCGGTCGGCAGCGCCGCCATCAGCACCGCGCCGCGCAGCCATTCCGCGTCGAGCGGGATCACCCACAGCGCCAGCGCCCAGGTCGCCAGCGGCTGCAGCGCCAGCTTGGCCGCGACCAGCCAGCCGACCTCGCCGGCGCCGGCCGCCAGCGGCTTGCCGACGAGAAACAGCCCCATGGCGAACAGCGCGCATGGCCCGGCCGAAGCACCGAGCAGGCCGGCGAGGTTGACCAGCGCCGCCGGCAGCGGCAGCCCCGCCGCCTGCCAGGCGATGCCGGCGAGCGGCGCCAGCAGCAGCGGCGCGGTGGCCAGGGCGCGGCCGGCCCGCAGCAGGGCGCGGCCGACGCCGGCGCCGGCGTTCTCGCCGAAGTCGACGGCGAAGATGGCGAGGCCGGTGACGACGGCGCCGTTGATCACCGTGGCGATGACCGCCGGCAGCGTGCCGGCCGGCCCGAAGGCGGCGAGGAACAGCGGGATGCCCATGTAGCCGGTGTTGGCGAACAGGGCGACCATGGTGTGCAGCGACAGCGCGCCGCCGCGGTTGGCGAAGACGAAGCGCCCCAGCAGCAGCGCCGGCACCGCCGTCGCCACCATGCCGAGGCAGTACACGGCGATGTAGTCCCACGCGAAGATGCGGGCGAGCGGCACCTGCGCCATCGACAAGAACAGCAGCGGCGGCAGCGCGAACCAGTAGACGAAGGCGTTGAGCGCCTCGGAGCTGGCCGGGCCGAGCAGGTGCGTGCGGCCGGCGATCCAGCCGGCGGCCATGACCGCGAACACGGGCAACGCGACGTCGACGACGGCTTCCATCGGGCGCTCACCGGGCCGGGGCGGGGCGGCCGGCGGCGGCCGGCGCGCCGGCCCCTGTAGGCGCTTGCGCCGTCCGTGTCGAGGCCGGCGGACGGCCATATCGTCCTTGACGTTGCCGCGGCGGGCCGGCTTTATCCCTGCGCCCCGCCGCCACGGATTGTCCCGCGATGATCGATCACCACTCGGCCCTCATCTACGTCATGGTCGTCGCCTCGGCGGCCGACGACGACATGACGGACAGCGAGCTGCACATCATCGGCGAGATCGTCAGCCACCTGCCCGTGTTCAAGGATTTCGACACCGGGCGGCTGCCGCAGATCACCAACGAGTGCGTCGAGCTGCTGAGCGACGCCGAGGGCCTCGACCGCACCTTCGAGATCGTGCGCGGCGCCCTGCCCGAGCGCCTGCGCGAGACGGCCTATGCGCTGGCCTGCGACATCGTCGCCGCCGACGGCAACGCCACGCAGGAGGAACTGCGCCTGCTCGAGATGCTGCGCCACACCATCGGCGTCGGCCGGCTGCCCGCCGCGGCGATCGAGCGCGGCGCGGCGGCGCGCTACCGCACGCTCTGATCCGGGCCGGCGGAGGGCGTCCGCATGGCGGATCTGTCGGGCTGGACCGTCGGCCTCATCGGCTTGGGCCACATGGGCGTGCCGATGGCGCGCAACCTCGCCCGCGCCGGCGCGGCGATGCACGTCGCCAGCCGCAGCCCGGAGCCGGTGGCGATGCTCGCCGGCGAGGGCATGACGCCGCACACGGTCGCCCGCACGCTCGCCGCCGCCGTCGATGCCGTGATCGTCATGGTCACCGACACCGACGCCGTGGACCGCGTCCTGCACGGCCCCGACGGCGTCCTCGCCGGCCTCGCGCCGGGCAAGCTCGTCATCGACATGAGCACCACCAAGGTGCGCGAGACGCGCCAGTGGGCGACCGAGGTCGAGGCCGCCGGCTGCGACTGGGTCGACGCCCCCGTCTCGGGCGGCCAGGTCGGCGCCGAGCAGGCGACGCTGGCGATCATGGCCGGCGCCCGCGACGCCGCCTTCGCCCGCGCTCTCCCGCTGTTCGAGACGCTCGGGCGCAACGTCACCCATATCGGCGGCATCGGCGCCGGGCAGGTCTGCAAGGCCGCCAATCAGGTGATCGTCGGCGTCACGCTCGCCGCCGTCGCCGAGGCGCTGACGCTGGCGGCGAAGGCCGGCGTCGATCCGGCCAAGGTCCGCACCGCTCTGCGCAGCGGCTTTGCCGACTCGCGCGTGCTCGACCTGCACGGCCAGCGCATGATCGAGCGCAACTTCGCCCCCGGCGGCCACGCCACGGTGCAGCTCAAGGACCTCAACCAGGTGCTCGAACTGGCCGGCCAGCTCGGCGTCGCGCTGCCGACCATCGCCGCCAACCGCGAGCTGTGGCAGAAGCTCGTCGACATGGGCCACGGCAAGCTCGACCAGTCCGGCATCATCCGCGCCGTCGAGGACGCGTAGAAATCAGCAGGAACTGGAAAATTCCCCGATCATTGAACTCGCCGGGGAGCGCTGTTCGATCAGAACAGGTGACGGATGTTGCGGGCTCCGTGAATGACGCGGAGGACGATGACGTGGCGGTCCTCCACGCGGTAGAAAGCCAGTCGCTCGCCGAGAGGCAGATAGCGAACGCCACGACCGAGGTCGAGACGGAGCCGCCCCATCTCGGGGAAGTCGGCGAGGCGCTCGCAGCGCGCGACGATGTCATCGATCAGGCGTAGCGCGGCACGCGGGTCATCCTGGCCGACGTAGGAGAGCATCTCGGCGAGGTCGCGCTGGGCGGTGCGGCCGAAGCGAACCTTGCCGGGACGCATCATCCCAGCATCGACGCGTATTTCTCCCGTAGCCGGGCGAGGACCACGGCGCCGTCTTCCGTGTCGCCGCGGTCCGCGTCGGCGAGCCCGACCGCGATTTCCGCGCGCAAGCGGTTCAGTGTTTCCCGCTCGGCAAGCAGCCGGGCGATGTCCGCGACGATCTCGTCGACATCGAGCGGGCTGGCGGGTCCGCTGCGCACGCCCTCGGCGATGGCGGCACGCAGTTCTTCGTAAACGTCGAGGGCCTCGGCGATGACAGCCGCGGCGGATCGGCGATCGCCACGCAGGCGCTCGATCCGTGCTTCCAGGTCGGGGGTGAGGTTGACGGGCATTGCTTCGTCTCCACCGCCGATTATGGCCCCGCCTGCCTCCACCTCGCCACCCGAAACGAAGAAGGGCCCGCCTCCTCGCGGAAGCGGGCCCCGTTCGTCCGGGCCGGCGTGGCCGGCGGCTACATCATGCCGCCCATGCCACCCATGCCGCCCATGCCGCCCATGTCGGGCATCGCCGGGGCCGCGCCCTTGGGCTCCGGCTTCTCGGCGACCATCGCCTCGGTGGTGATGAGCAGGCCGGCGACCGAGGCCGCGTCCTGCAGCGCCGTGCGCACGACCTTCGCCGGGTCGATGATGCCGGCCTTCACCATGTCGACGTAGTTGCCGCTCTGCGCGTCGTAACCCCAGTCGAGGTTCTTCTGCTCGAGCAGCTTGCCGGCGATCAGCGCGCCGTCGGCGCCGGCGTTCTCGGCGATCTGCCGTGCCGGGGCCTGCAGGGCGCGCTTGACGATGTCGATGCCGACCTTCTGGTCGGTGTTCGACGCTTCCAGCTTGTCGAGCACGCGCACCGCGTAGAGCAGCGCCGTGCCGCCGCCGGGAACGATGCCTTCCTCGACCGCGGCGCGGGTCGCATGCATCGCGTCCTCGACGCGGTCCTTGCGCTCCTTCACCTCGATCTCGGTGGCGCCGCCGACGCGCAGCACCGCGACGCCGCCGGCCAGCTTCGCCAGCCGCTCCTGCAGCTTCTCGCGGTCGTAGTCCGACGTCGTCTCCTCGACCTGGGCGCGGATCTGGTTGCAGCGCGCCTGGATGTCGGCCTTCTTGCCGGCGCCGTCGACGATCGTGGTGTTCTCCTTCTCGATCGTCACCTTCTTGGCCTTGCCGAGCATGTCGAGCGTGACGTTCTCGAGCTTGATGCCGAGATCCTGCGAGATCACCTGGCCGCCCGTCAGCGTCGCGATGTCCTCGAGCATGGCCTTGCGGCGGTCGCCGAAGCCCGGGGCCTTCACGGCCGCGACCTTGAGGCCGCCGCGCAGCTTGTTGACGACCAGCGTGGCGAGCGCCTCGCCCTCGACGTCCTCGGCCACGATCAGCAGCGGACGCGACGACTGCACGACCGCCTCCAGCACTGGCAGCAGCGGCTGCAGGTTGCCGAGCTTCGACTCGTGGATGAGGATGTACGGCGTGTCGAGGTCGCAGATCATCTTCTCGGCGTTGGTGATGAAGTACGGCGAGAGATAACCGCGGTCGAACTGCATGCCCTCGACGACGTCCAGCTCGGTCTCGAGGCTCTTGGCCTCCTCGACCGTGATGACGCCCTCGTTGCCGACCTTCTGCATCGCCTCGGCGATGTAGTTGCCGACCTCGCGGTCGCCGTTGGCCGAGATGATGCCGACCTGGGCGATCTCCTCGTTGGTCTTGACCTTGCGCGCGCGGCGCTTGATCTCGGCGACGACGGCCTCGACGGCGCTGTCGATGCCGCGCTTGAGGTCCATCGGGTTCATGCCGGCGGCGACGGCCTTGGCGCCTTCGCGCACGATGGCCTGGGCCAGCACGGTCGCCGTCGTGGTGCCGTCGCCGGCGAGATCGCTGGTCTTCACCGCGACCTCGCGCACCATGCGCGCACCCATGTTCTCGAACTTGTCCTCGAGTTCGATCTCCTTGGCGACCGTCACGCCGTCCTTGGTGATGCGCGGCGCGCCGAACGACTTTTCGAGCACCACGTTGCGGCCCTTGGGACCGAGCGTCACCTTGACGGCATCGGCAAGCACGTCAACGCCGCGCAGCATCCGCTCGCGCGCGTTGGCGGAAAAACGAACGTCCTTCGCAGCCATGGCCGGAAGTCTCCTCTCGATTCAGGTTGAACGGTGAAGCGGCGGCAGGTCGCCTCAGGCGGCCTTCTTCGCCTTCTTCGCCTCGATCACGCCCATGATGTCGGACTCCTTCATGATCAGGAGTTCCTCGCCGTCGATCTTCACCTCGGTGCCGGACCACTTGCCGAACAGCACGCGGTCGCCGGCCTTGAGGTCCATGGGGACGAGCTTGCCGTCCTCGGTGCGGGCGCCGGGGCCCACCGAGACGACCTCGCCCTCCTGCGGCTTCTCCTGGGCGGTGTCGGGGATGATGATGCCGCCGGCGGTCTTGGTGTCGGACTGGACGCGGCGGATGACGACCCGGTCGTGCAACGGGCGGAAAGCCATTGTCGAACCTCCAAATACGATCTGCGAGCCCCGAACGGGCGAGCGCTTGTTAGCACTCCCCGCGGGCGAGTGCCAGACCCCTAAACGGGCCGGGGCGGCCTGTCAAGCAGACCCGGAGCGGCTGGCAGCACTGTCGCCGCACGGCTGCTAACACATTGAAATCAGTACGATTTTAATTGCGCGGTTACGAAACCGGGATGACGATGCAGGGGTCTGGAGGACGCCCCGCGTAGCAAAGAGGGCCTTTTACATGCGCGAGAGCCTTTCCCTGCAACTGGCCGGCTGGCGCCTGACCACGGCCGAGATCGTCTACCACCTGCCCGACCACCCGGGCCTGCTGCAGACCTTCGTCTGGCAGACCCTCGACCTGGCGCCCGAGTTTCCCCGCCTGCGGAAATTCCTCGATTTCTGGAGCCACAACATCGAGGGCAGGCTGCACTCGGTGAACGTCGCCCATGCCGACCGCATCGCCCCCGGCAAGGCGCGCAAGGTCGACTTCCTCGCCACCATGCACTAGCCGGCGTCCGCCCCCGCGAACGTCGCCCCGGACGCCGCGCCCCGGTTCATCTCCTCTCCCATAAGGAGAGGCGAGGTCGAAGCCGGTCGGGGAGCGCACTAGCCCGGCGCCAGCGGCCCGGCGAGGTCGGCGCGGTCGGCCAGCCCGGCGAGCGGGCCGTCTTGGACGATCCTCCCGCGCTCGATGATTGCGGCGCTGTCGGCGACGCAGCGGGCGAAGGCGAGGTTCTGCTCGGCCAGCAGCACGGTCGTGCCGGCCGCGCGCATGGCGACGATGGCCTCGGCCATCTGGTCGACGATCACCGGCGCGAGGCCCTCGGCCGGCTCGTCGAGCAGCACCAGCCACGGGTTGCCCATCAGCGTACGGCCGATCGCCAGCATCTGCTGCTCGCCGCCCGAAAGCTGGCCGCCGCGCCGACCGGCCAGGGGCTCCAGCGCCGGAAACAGCGCGAAGACGCGGGCCTCGTCCCAGCCGCCGCCCGCCGGCGCGGCCCGCCGGCCCACTTCCAGGTTCTCGCGCACGGTGAGGCCGCGGAAGATGCGCCGCGTCTCCGGCACCAGCCCGACGCCTTCGCGCGCGATGCGGTGCGGCGCCCAGCCGGCGACGTCGCGCCCGTCGACGAGGACGCGGCCGGCGACGCGCGGCATGATCCCGGCGATGGCCTTGAGGGTGGAGGTCTTGCCGGCGCCGTTGCGGCCGAGCAGCACCTTCACCGTGCCGCGCGCCAGCGCGAGGTCGACGCCGAACAGCACGCGGGCGCGGCCGTACCACGCCTCCAGCGCCTCGACGCGCAGGGCGGGCACGGGCGCGGGCGCGGGGGCGCTCATGGCACGTCCGCCGCGCTGCCGAGATAGACGGCGCGCACCTTCGGGTCGCGGCGCACGGCGTCGGGCGCACCCTCGGCGATCAGCCGGCCGCGGTCGAGCACGAGAATGCGGGTGGCATGGCCGAACACCACGTCCATGTCGTGCTCGGTGAACAGCACGGCGAGGCCGCGCTCGCCGGCGACGCGCGTCATCGCCGCCATCAGCCCGGCGCGCTCGCCCGGCGCCATGCCGGCGGTCGGCTCGTCGAGCAGCAGCAGGCGCGGCGACCCGGCCAGCGCCATCGCCAGTTCCAGCCGCCGCAGGTCGCCGTAGGCCAGCACGCCGGCGCCGCGTTCGGCTGCCCCCTGCATGTCGACGAGCGCCAGCAGCGCGTCGGCCTCGGCGGCGAAGTGCGCCCGGGCCGGCCGCCACAGGCCGAAATGCCGGCGGGCATGCGCCAGCAAGGCCATCTGCACGTTCTCGCGCACCGTCATCGAGGCGAAGGTGGCGGCGACCTGGAAGGTGCGGCCGACGCCGAGGCGGGCGATGGCGCGCGGCGGCAGGCCGGCGGTCGGGCGGCCGTCGATGGCGATCGTGCCGGCGTCGGGGCGAAGCTGGCCGGTAACGAGGTTGAACAGCGTCGACTTGCCGGCGCCGTTGGGGCCGATCAGCGCCACGCGCTCGCCGGCGTCGACAGTGAACGAGACGCCGTCGACGGCGCGCACGCCGCCGAAGGCGCGCGCCGCGTCGCGCACGACGAGCGTGCTCATGCCGCCTCCCCGTCACGCCTCAGGCGCGCGGCGAGCCCGGCGAGGCCGCGCGGCAGCAGCAGCACCAGCGCGATGATCACGGCGCCGAGGATGAACTGCCAGTGCGCGGTCTGGCGCACCAGCTCGGCGGCGAGGCCGGTGTAGGCGAAGGCGCCGAGGAGCGGCCCGGCGAGATGCTCGACGCCGCCGAGCAGCACCATCAGCAGGGCGTCGAGCGAGGTCGCGACGTGCAGGATGGTCGGGAACACGCTGCCCTTGGCGAAGGCGAAGAAGCCACCGGCCACGCCGGCCGCCGCGCCGGCCAGCGTGAAGGCCAACCAGCGCACGCGCAGCACGTCGATGCCGAGCGCCTCGGCGCGCAGCGCGGAATCCCGGCCCGCCCGCAGGGCGTGGCCGAAGGGCGCGTGCACGACGCGCTGCAGGCCCCAGACGACGGCGCCGCAGACGGCGAGCGCGAGATAGTAGAAGACCAGCGGATCGTCGGCCCAGCCAGACGGCCAGACGCCGAGGATGCCGTTGTCGCCGCCGGTGACGCCGACCCACTGGAAGGCCGCCGACCACGTCATCTGCGCGAAGGCCAGCGTCAGCATCGCCATGTAGATGCCGGCCCGCCGTACCGCGAACCAGCCGTACACGGCCGCGCCCAGCGCCGCGGCCAGCGGCGCCAGCGCCAGCGCCGGCGCCATGCCGGCGGCGAGGTGCTTGACCGCCAGCGCCGCGCCGTAGGCGCCGAGGCCGAAATAGGCGGCGTGGCCGAAGGAGACCAGGCCGCCGCCCCACAGGATGAAGTGCAGGCTCGCCGCCATCAGCGCGTAGATGACGATCTCCGTCGCCAGCACGATGCCCCAGTCGCCGGCGAGCAGCGGCGCCACGGCCATCGCTGCCGCCAGCGCCGGCCAGGCCAGCCGCGCCGCGCCGCGCGCCGGGCGGAAAGCGGGCGGCGGCGCGCGGCCGCCCTCCTCGCTCTCGGCGCCGGCGCGGCCGAGCAGCCCGGCCGGGCGCAGCACCAGCGTCGCCGCCATGACGAGGAAGATCAGCACCAGCGTGCTTTCGGGCACCAGCACGATGCCGAAGGCATGGATTTCGGCGACCAGGATGGCGGCCAGCGCCGCGCCGGCGATCGAGCCCATGCCGCCGACCACGACGACGACGAAGGCCTCGACGATGATCAGCAGGTCGAGGTCGAGGCTGGCGGCCTGGCGCGGCATCTGCAGCGCGCCGCCGAGCCCGGCCAGTGCCGCGCCGAGGAACAGCACGGCGGTGAACAGCAGCCGCTGGTCGACGCCGAGCAGCGCCACCATCTCGCGGTCCTCGGTCGCCGCGCGCACCAGCACGCCGAAGCGCGTGCGGTGGAACAGCAGCCACAGGCCGCCGAGCACGGCGGCGCCTGTGGCGATCAGCGCGAGGTCGTATTCCGGCACCTGCCGGCCGAGCAGCGTGAAGGCGCCGTCGAGGCCGGGGGCGCGCGGCCCGAGCAGGTCCTCGGCGCCCCAGGTGGCGCGCGTGATGTCCTGGATCACGAGCACGAGGCCGAAGGTGGCGAGAAGCTGGAACAGTTCGGGCGATTTGTAGATGCGCCGCAGCAGCAGCACCTCGACCAGCGCACCGAGGGCGCCGACGGCCAGCGCCGCGCACGCGACGGCGCCCCAGAAGCCGAGCGCGCCGCTCCATTCGCGCGCCAGCGTCACCGCGACGTAGGCGCCGAGCATGTAGAGCGAGCCGTGGGCGAAATTGACGATGCGGGTGACGCCGAAGACGATCGTCAGCCCCGCCGCCACGAGGAACAGCGAGGCCGCCCCGGCGAGCCCGGTCAGCGCCTGCACGACGATGAAGCTCATGCGTGCGTCTGCCTCCCTCCCCGTGGAGAACGCCGGGTCATGCGCCGGCTCCGTTCCTTCTCCCTCTCCGCCCCCCGGGGCGGAGAGGGGCGGGGTGAGGTGGGGGCGTTACCTGCGAGTTGACACGCGGCAGCGGGCGCCCGGCGGCACCCCCACCTCTCCCTGCCCTCTCCGCCCCGGGGGCGGAGAGGGTTCGACCCGGACGTGCCCTACTCCGCCGGCCGCATCTTGCGGACCTCGGCGTCGGACGGCAGGAAGCCGGCGCCGTCGGCATAGACCCAGTCGACCATCGTGCCCTTGCCGTCCTTCACCGCGGTGCGGCCGACCCAGGCGCCCATCGTCGACTGGTGGTCGATGGCGCGGAACACGACCTTGCCCGAGGGCGAGTCGTATTCGAGGCCGCGCATCGCCGCGATCAGCTTCTCGGTGTCGGTCGACTTCGCCTTTTCGATCGCCGCGGCGATGGCGAGGATGGTGTTGTAGCCGACCAGCGAGCCGGTGCGCGGATAGTCGTTGAAGCGCGCCCGGTAGGCGTCGCGGTAGGCCTTGTGCGCCGGCGTGTCGATGGCATCCCACGGGTAGCCGGTGACGATCCAGCCCTGCGGCGCCTCCTCCTTCAGCGGGTCGAGGTATTCCGGCTCGCCGGTCAGCATGCTGACCACGGCGCGGCCCTTGAACAGGCCGCGCAACTCGCCCTCGCGCACCAGCTTGGCGAGGTCGGTCGAGAAGGTGACGTTGAAGATGGCATCGGGCTTCATCTCGGCCAGCGCCTGCACGGTCGGCCCGGCCTCGATCTTGAACAGCGCCGGCCACTGCTCGCCGACGAATTCCACATCCGGGCGCGCCGCCTTGAGCAGGCCCTTGAACGCGGCGACGGCCGACTGGCCGTACTCGTAGTTGGGCGCGACGATGGCCCAGCGCTTGGCGTCCTTGAGCTTGGCCGCCTCGGCCGCCAGCATCGCCGCCTGCATGTAGGTCGAGGGCCGCAGGCGGAAGGTGTAGCGGTTGCCCTTCTCCCAGACGAGGGCGTCGGTCAGCGGCTCGGAGGCGAGGAACAGCACCTTGTTGCGCGCCGCCACGTCGGCCAGCGCGAGGCCGATGTTGGACAGGAAGCCGCCGGCCAGCACGTCGACCTTCTCGTTCTTCACCAGCTCCTCGGCGAAGCGCACGGCGTTGGCCGGATTGCCGGCGTCGTCGCGGTCGACGACCTCGAGCTTGCGGCCGAGCACGCCGCCCTTCGCGTTGATCTGCTCGATCGCCAGTTCCCAGCCCTTGCGGTAGGGGCCGGTGAAGGCGGCGAGCGGGCCGGAGTAGGTGTTGATCTCGCCGATCCGGATGGGATCGGCGGCATCGGCCTGGCCGGACGGACCGGCCAGCAGCAGGGCGGCAGCCGCAATTGCGACGAGTCCGCCGAACGGACGCTTCGTCATCGAAGGGTCTCCAGTTGGGTGCGGCCGCATTGCGGCCGTGATGTGTCCGTGGGAAACGTCGGGCGCCGCCATGTCGGGCCGGTCCGTCCGGCACCGGGGGTCGCCCGCGCTCCGCATAGCCAAGCACACGCGGCGGCGTCGCGCGACCGGAAAATCCGCACCCCCGCCGTGCGCCGCCTAGAAACGCACCGACAGGCTGACGGCGCCGTACTGGTCGATGCCGTCCTGGCCGGCAAATTCCTCGCTGCGGAAGACGTGGGTATAGGCGATGCGCGTGCCGCCGACCGTAACGGCGAGGCCGGCGATGAGATCGCCGACCAGCCAGTTGCGGTCGACGTGGCGGCTGTCCGACCAGGTGCTGCCGTCGAGGAAGATGTTGCGGGCGACGGCACGGCCCTCGATGCCGGCGAAGAGGTAGCCGCCGATGCCGCCCTCGGGCGGGCGGAAGAAGCCGGACGACGGCAGGCCCGGCTGGATGCGCGGCGGCCCGAAGTCGTGCGGCAGCCGCCAGCCGAGCCGCACGGTGGCGCCCGCCGCGGCGTGGGTGAAGACGTTGCCGAGCGCGCCGCCGGCATGCGGCGTCAGGTCCCAACGCAGGCCGAGCAGATCGCCCTGGCCGAAGGCCCGCTCGCTGACCTGGTAGAGCAGCACCACGCCCGGCTCGTTCGGCAACTGCGTCGACCAGCCCTGCGGCTGGTCGGCATTGATGACGCGATGGACCAGTTCCTGCGTCTCGCCGGCCTGCGCGGCGGGGCCGACGACGCCCAGCTGGAGCTGGATCTGGTCGAGGCGGTCGTCGCGCTCGCTCAGCAGCCCGGCCGAGACGTAGAGCCAGCCGCCATAGGGCCGGTCGGTCAGTGGCGGGTCCGCGACGCGGATGTCGGCCGGCGTGTACATGCTCTGCCCGAGCCCGGCGGTGGCGCGGATGCGGCCGCCCTCGGCGAACAGCGGAAAGGCCCGCGCCGTCTCGACCATCCAGTCCGGCAGCAGGTCGCGCCCGGAGACGACGCCGAACTGCACGCCGTTGGTGTAGTGGCCGTCGACGTCGGCGAAGATGTCGTTCTCCAGCGACACGCTGAAGACCGGTCCGTCCGGCGTCTCGCCGGCGGCTGGCGCGGCGGCGAGCAGCGTCGCCGCGAGGGCGGCCGCCGCCCGCCTCACGCCACGGCCTCCGCCGGCAGGCCGCAGGCGGCGAGGCGGCGGCGCAGCTCGGCGATCAGCCAGGCCCCGGCGCGGCCCGGCGGCCGGCCGCGCTCGTGCACGACGTTGAGGTCGAAGTGCCACGCCGCGGGGCCGTTCTCGGCGAGGACCAGCCGCGCCAGCCGGCCGGCGGCGATGTGCGGCGCGACGAGGTGCTGCGGCATGTGGCACCAGCCGAAGCCGGCGAGCAGGTAGTCGAGGCGCAGGCCGAGATCGGCGAAGCGCCAGATGTGGCGGCCGACGATGCCGCCTTGCAGGCCGGCCGTCACCGTCGTGCGGTCGGTCAGCACGAGCTGCAGGTGCGGCTCCAGCGCCTCGCGCGTCAGCGGCGGCGGCAGCGCGGCGAGCGGATGGCCGGCGACGACGACGGGAACCATCGGGATCGACACGAGGAACTCGCTCTCGAGGCCAACGGCGCCGGTCAGTCGCGTGGCGTAGATCGCCCAGCGCGCGGTGCCGTCGCGCAGGCGCTGCTCGGGCCCGCCGAGGCCCTCGGTATAGAGCGTCACCGGCAGGTCGGGGAAGGCCGCCGCGAGCGCCTGCAGGCCACCCATCAGCACGTCGCTGGGAAAGATCGCCTCGACGGCGATGGCGAGGTCGGGTTCGAGACCGCCCGCCACCCCGGCGGCCCGCGCCCGCAGCGTGTCGGCGGCGCGCACGACATGGCGCGCGTCGGCCAGCACGACACGGCCGGTTTCGGTCAGCGCATACGGCTTGGCCGCGCGCTCGAACAGCGTCACGCCGAGGGTGAATTCGAGCGCCTGGATGGCCTGGCTGACGGCCGACTGGACCCGGCCGAGGCGGCGCGCGGCGGCCTGGAAGCTGCCGGTCTCGGCGACCGCGATCAGCATCCGCATCTGGTCGAGGGTCAGGCGGTCCAGCACCGATGATCGGCTTGACTGATGAAGTTCATCATAATTTGGCCGATTTAATCGATAAGGGGAAGGCCCCATCTCGGGGAGGACAGCAATCCGAGACGGCCGCTGGGCCGGGGAGCCAGACCGATGAAGTCCATCCTGTTCGTCAATGCCAGCCTGTCGGCCGAACGGTCGGTGTCGCGTCAGGTCGCCGCCGAGCTGATCGCCGATCTGCAACGGCAGCATCCCGGTGCCGCCGTGGTCGAGCGCGACCTCGGCCGCACCCCGCCGCCGCATGTCGATTTCGCCATCCTCGGCGCCGCCGGCAAGCCGGCCGCCGAGCGCGACGCCGCCCAGGCCGACGCCGCCCGGCTGGCCGACACGCTGATCGAGGAAGTCGAGGCGGCCGATGCCATCGTGCTCGCCGTGCCGCTCTACAATTTCTCCGTCCCCTCGCCCTTCAAGGCGTGGATCGACCATGTCCTGCGGGCCCGCCGCACCTTCCGCTACAACGCCGACGGCAGCGTCGCGGGCCTGCTCGGCGGCCGCAAGGTCTACGTCGTCAGCGGTCGCGGCGGCATCTACAGCGAGGGGCCGGCGCGCGGCATGGACTTCCTCGAGCCGTGGCTGCGCACGGTGCTGGGCTTCGTCGGCCTCGACGACGTGACCTTCGTGCCGGTCGAGGGCCAGGCGGTCGGGCCGGAGGCGGCCGCGCGGGGCCTCGACCGCGCCCGCGAGGCCGTGGCCGCGCTCGCCTCGCAGCCGGCCGCCGTCGCGGCCTGAGGAACGCCCCGAACGAGCGCCGACGTTACCCCACCATCCTCACCCTGAGCCTCCTCATCCCGAGCCTGTCGAGGGACGAAGGGCGAGGATGGCCGGCACTGCGCTACGAGCGAGCGACGCCCTCGTCCTTCGACAGGCTGAGGATGAGGGCTACTGGTCTGTGCAGCGGCGGCCGCTTCGTGCCGCCGATTGACGGGGCCGCGGCGGCGCCGCCATTCTCCGGCCGCGCGGCCCCGGTGGCGGAACGGTAGACGCGACAGACTCAAAATCTGTTGTCCGCAAGGGCGTGGGAGTTCGAGTCTCCCCCGGGGCACCAGCGCGACAAGGCCGGCGGACCGGGGCGACCGGACGCCCGGCCGGGCAAGACGGGTCGCCACGGAGGAACCATGCCGCGTGACGGATCGGGCGGCGCCACCCGGGGCGCCCGCCTGCTGCCGCTGCTCATGCTGGTGGTGCTGGGCGCCTGCTGGGGCGGCAATCCCAATTTCGGCAAGGCGCTGAGCCTCGTCGGCGTGCACCCCTTCGCGGTGGTGTTCTGGCAGACCGCCATCGCCGGCCTGATCATCCTCGCCGTCTGCGCGGCACGCGGCCTGTCGATGCCGCTCGACTGGCGGCACCTGCGCTTCTGCGCCTTCATGGGCATCGTCACCATCGCGCTGCCCTACGCGCTGATGGTGCATGTCGCCGGCGCCATCTCGGCCGGCTACATGGCGGTGATCGTGCTGCTGTCGCCGGTGCTCACCTACCTCATGGCGCTGGCCATCGGCATCGAGCGCTTCGTCCTGCTGCGCGCCGGCGGCATCGCCGTCGGCATCGCCGGCGCCGCGCTGCTGGTGCTGCCGCATGGCAGCCTGCCGGCGCCCGAACTGATCGGCGTGGCGCTCGCCGGCTTCCTCGTGCCGGTGGGCTACGCCGTCGCCAATATCTATGCCGAAGTGCGCCGGCCGGCCGGCGCCGCCAGCGCGCCGCTCGCCGCCGGCACGATGTTCACCGGCGCTGCGGCGACGCTGGCGCTGTCGCTGGCGACCGGCACTTTTGCGCCGGTCTGGCAGGATCCGGCCGGCGCCGGCGCCCTGGTGCTTGCCTACGGCGTCGTCACCGCCATCGCCTATCTGCTGTATTTCGGCATCATCGCGCTGGCCGGCGCCGTCTATCTCGCCCAGGCAGGATTCCTCGTCGCCCTGTTCGGCATCCTTTGGGGCATCCTGTTCTTCGCCGAGCGGCACAGCGCGTGGATGTGGGCGGCGGTGGCGCTGGTCGCCGGCGGCGTCGCGCTGGTCAATCTCGGCAAGGCTGGCCGGCGCGCGCCGGCGTCGGTAGGCAGCCCGCCGCGATCCGATGTAGTTTGACGGTGTGTGACAGACGCGGGAGCGGCGGGACGTGACGATACGGGTGGCGATCGATACCGGCGGCACCTTCACCGATGTCGTCGCCATCGACGACGCGAGCGGCGCCCAGTTCGCGGTCAAGACCCCGAGCACGCCCGACGATCCCAGCCGCGGCCTCGTCGCCGGCTTCCGCAAGGCGATGGCCGCCGCGGGACGCCCCGTCGTGGACGCCGGGGCGCTGCTGCACGGTTCGACCGTCGCCACCAATGCCGTGCTCGAGCACAAGTTCGACGGCCTTGGCCTGATCGTCACGCGCGGCTTCCGCCACATGATCGAGATCGCCCGCCAGTCGGTGCCCGACGGCTACGGCAACTCCTTCTTCTGGGTGAAGCCACCGCGCCTCGTGCCGCTGCACCTCGTGCGCGAGGTGCCCGGCCGCATGACCTTCGAGGGAAGCGAGATCGAGCCGTTCGACGCGGCCGCCGCGCGCGCGGCGGTGGCCGAGCTGGTGTCCGAGGGCGCGCGCTGCATCGGCGTCTGCCTGCTGCACGCCTACGCCAACGACGACCACGAGATGCAGCTCGGCGCGCTCATCGCCCGCGAGTTTCCCGACACCTTCTTCTCGCTGTCCTCCGTCGTGCTGCCCGAGTACCGCGAGTACGAGCGCGCGATGACGACGCTGATCGACGTGCTGGTGAAGCCGTATTGCCGTACCTATCTCGGCAGCGCGGCGCGCCAGGTGCGCGACGAGGCCGGCGACATTCCGTTCCTCATCATGCAGTCGAACGGCGGCGTGGTGCGCCACGAGACCGCCGGCGACCGGCCGGTGACGATGCTGCTGTCGGGCCCGGCGGCGGGCGTGCTCGGCGCCGTCCACATGGCCCGCCTCGCCGGCTTCGAGGACATCCTGACGATCGACGTCGGCGGCACCTCGACCGACGTGTCGCTGGTCGACAAGCTGCGCCCGGCGATGACCAGCCAGTCGATGGTCGAACACTATCCCGTCAAGACGCCGATGTTCGACATCGTCACCGTGGCGGCGGGCGGCGGCTCGATCGCCTGGGTCGACGGCTACGGCCGTCTCAAGGTCGGCCCGCAAAGCGCTGGCGCCGATCCCGGGCCGGTGGCCTACGGGCGCGGCGGCACGCGGCCCGCCGTCACCGATGCCGCCCTCGTCATGGGCCGCCTGCCGGCGGCGCTGGTCGGCGGCGAACTGGCGCTCGACGCGGCGGCGGCGCGCGCCGCCTATGCGCGCCTCGGCGCCACCTTCGCGATGAGCTCCGAGGAGGTGGCGGCCGGCGTGTTCGAGATCGCCACCGCCAACATGGTGCATGGCATCCGGCAGGTGACGACGACGCGCGGGCGCGACCCGCAGGCCTACACGCTGGTCGCCTTCGGCGGCGCCGGCGGGCTGTTCGCCACCGATGTCGCCGACTTCCTCGGCATGCGCCGGGTAATGGTGCCGCCCGATCCGGGAAACCTGTCGGCCTGGGGCCTGCACGTCTCCGACGTGAAGCGCGACTACATCCAGACCGCGGTGCGCCGGCAATCCACCGCCGACGCCGCCGAGATCGAGGCCGTCTGGGCGGCGCTGGAAGCGCGCGGCGCGCGCGAGATCGCCGCCGAGGGCATCGCCGCGGCCGACATCGTGCTCACGCGGTCGGCCGACATGCGCTATGTCGGCGAAGGCCACGAGGTGCCGGTGCACATCCCCGAGGGCATGCGCGGCGAGCTGGCGCTGGCCTTCGCCTGGAAGGACTTCCACCGCGTCCACGACGAGACCTTCGGCTTCCAGTACGAAGGCACGCAGGACGTCGAACTGGTCAACATGCGCGTGCAGGCGGTGGGCCGTATCCACCGTCCGCAACCGCGCGAGGCGGTGCGCGCGGGCGCGGCATCCGTGGCGCGGACGAAGCGGGCCGTCTACTGGCGCGCCGACGGACGTATCGACTGTCCTGTCCACGACCGCACGACCCTGCCGACCGGCGTCGCGCTCGCGGGGCCGGCCATCGTCGAGGAGTACGGCTCGACCACCGTGGTGCCGGCGGGCTGGCGCGCCACGCCCGACCGTTACGGCAATCTCGTGCTGGAGACGCAGCGATGAGCGAACGGGCGAAACTCGGCCCCATCGAACTGGAGGTCATCACCGGCACCATCCGCTCGGCCGAGCTGGAGATCGAGGCCGCCGTCGAGCGCACCTCGCGCTCGCCGATGATCCGCGACCAGCACGACTACCGCGTCGCGCTTTTCGACGCGCGCGGGCGCAAGCTGACGGGGCGTTCCTACTCGGCGCTGGTCGAGCCGGTATTCGAGTATTTCGCGCCCGGCGACATCCATCCCGGCGACGTCTTCTTCTGGAACGATCCCTACAATTCCTGTGGCGGCATCGGCCATGTGCCGGATCTCTGCACCACCATCCCGATCTTCCACGGCGAGCGGCTGATCGGCTTCTCGCAGGTCTTCGGCCATCACGACGACGTCGGCGGCAAGGTGCCCGGCAGCCTGCCGACTGACGCCACCGACCAGTGGGCCGAGGGGCTGGTGATCCCGCCGATCAAGCTCTACGAGCGCGGCGTCCTCAACAGGGCGGCCTACGCCATCATCTTCCGCAATTCGCGGCTCGGCGAGCATCTGCGCGGCGACATCGACGCCGAGATCGGCGCCGCCCAGCTCGGCTCGCGCCGCATCCTCGCGCTCGCCGAACGCTACGGCGTCGAAGCGCTGGAAGGCGCCTTCGACGCCATCATCGCCAACGCCGCCGAGACCATCCGCCGCGAGTTGCTGCCGAAGATCGCCGACGGCGTCTGGCGCTGGGACGACTACATCGAGCGCGACGGCGTGCAGACGGATCGCATCCACGCCTTCCGCCTGACCATGACCAAGACGGCGGAGAAGATCGTGCTCGACTTCTCCGGCACCGACCCCGAGGCGATGGGGCCGATCAACTGGCCGCTCGACTACGCCGACGGCAAGTTCATCCGCAAGTTCATGGCGCCCGTGCTGCGCAGCCTCGCCGACACGCCCGAGCGCGCCGCCGAGATCGACATCAACGAGGGCGTGCTCGACGTGCTGGAGGTGAAGTTTCCGCCCAAGGGCACGCTGGTGACGCCGAGCTTCGGCAAGCCGACGGGGATGCGCTTCTTCCTGTTCCTGCGTGTGCTCGGCACCTTCGCCGGCGTACTGGCGAAGGCGACCGGCGGACGCATGCCGGCCGACCACGAGACGATCCGCATCTGGGGCCTGCACGGCGGCCGCACCAATGCCGATTTCTACCTGTTCCGCGAGGTCCTCGGCGGCGGCGGGCCGGGCCGGCCGTGGGCCGACGGCAGCGATGCCGTGCACATCGTGCCCAATTCGCGCAATTTGCCGGCCGAATTCTCCGAGACGCGCTACCCGATCATGGTCGAGCAGCTCGGCCTCGCCGTCGATTCCGGCGGACCGGGCTGCCGGCGTGGCGGGCTGGGCTACGACAAGCGCATCCGCGCGCTGGCCGATGCAAGGCTGCTGTCGAACGCCGACCGTTCGATCTTCTCCTGCTACGGCGTCAACGGCGGCAAGGCCGGCGGCCGCTACGCCGTGACGGTGACGGCCCCCGACGGCACCGTCACCGAAGTGCCCGGCATGGCCGACAACGTGTCCGTCCGCGCCGGCGACGTCGTGCGTATCGTGACCACCGGCGGCGGCGGCTGGGGCGACCCGCTGGCGCGCGAGCCGGAACGGGTACGCGACGACGTGCGCGCCGGCATCGTCGGCGAACGCGCTGCCCGAGAGCAGTACGGCGTGGTGCTGCGCCGCGACGGCCAGGCCTGGGCGATCGACGACGCGGCGACCGAGGCGTTGCGCGCGCGCCTGCGTCCGGCGCGCGGCAAGCTGCCGATGTTCGACCGCGGCCCCGCCTACGAGGCGCTGAAGCGCGATGGCGCCATCGCCTGGCCGGCGGGCTGGAACGACCCCGACACCGACTGCGCCGCGGTCGATCCGGCGTCGCTGATGCACGCCGCCGAAGCGGCCGAGTGAAGGCGACGGCGATGGCGGTACAGCTCGCGCATATGACGATGGACGAGGTCGCCGCGGCGGCGGCCGCCGGACGGACCGTGATCGTCCCCACCGGCGCCACCGAGTCGCATGGTCCGCACATGCCGACCGACACCGACTCCCACCAGGCCGAGCACATCGCCGTGCTGGTTGCGGAGCGCGTCGGCGCTGTCGTCGCGCCGACCCTGTGCTACGGCGTCTCCAAGACCTTCGAGCGCTTCCCCGGCACCATCTCGCTGTCGATTCCGGTCTATCAGGAAGTGCTGTACGAGGTGGGATCGGCGCTGGTGAAGCAGGGCTTCCGCCATCTGCTCCTGCTCAACGGCAACCGCCCCAACGGCACCTCGAACGACGCCGTCGCCCGTCGCCTTATCGACGACCTCGACGACCGTCACGACTTCCGCGTCACCGCCGTCAGCTACTGGGAACCCGGCGCCGCGACGTCGCACGCCATGCGCGCCTCGCCGGTCGGCGGCATGGGCCACGGCGGCGAGTTCGAGACCTCCTTCCAGCTCGCCACGCGGCCGGCGCTGGTGAAGATGGATCGGCTGGCCGGCGTCGAGGCGCCGCTGGTCGGCTGGGACCTGGTGGCGCCGGTCGAGCCCAACCGCACCTACGGCCGCAGGCCGGACCCGAAGACCGGCCACCCCTCGATCTTCGGCGCGCCGAAGTTCGCCAGCGCCGAGTCCGGCGCGAAGTTCATCGCCGCCAGCGTCGACGCCCTCGTCCATATGCTGGAAAACCTGCAGGGCGCCTACGAGGCGCGTCCCGCACAACCCCGCTGAGCGGAATCCGCGCGGTATCGGCAGTGGAAATCGCCGCCCGTCCGTGGTCTTTATGCGCCCGACCCGGCGGGCCAGCCCCGTCCGTCCAGCAGCGACCGTTCCGGCGGATGCGAAGCGAAGAGGAAGCGCGTTCATGAGCAGTGCCAGGCCGCAGCGGCTCCCGAAGCTGGAGCGCACCCAGGTTCCCGCCGAGAGCCACCCGATGTGGGACCATGTGATGCGCTCGCGCGGCTACACCGACCGCATGCCGACGGTGTTCGCCACCATCGCCAACAGCCCCAACGCGCTGCACTACGTCTGCGCCGTCGGCGAGTACGTCCGCTACAAGACCGACTTCGACCCGATCATCCGCGAGCTGGTCATCATGACGGTCGCCCAGGAGATCACCTGCAAATACGAGTGGGTGCATCACTGGCGCGTCGCGGTGAAGGCCGGCGCCTCCGAGGCGCTGCTGAAGAAGATCGGCACGCCGGCGCTCGAGGCCGAGCCGATGCCGATCGGCCCGACGGTGAAGTACGCCCGCCTCGTCGCCAACAACCAGCCGGTCGACGACGCGCTGTTCAACACCATCAAGGACCATTACGGCCCGACCGGCTTCACCGATCTCACCATGATGATCGGCTACTACGGCGCGCTCGGCCGCTTCATCAACGTCACCGGCGTCGGCCTCGACGACACCGACGTCGACGTGCCCTTCAACCGCTGAGCCGGAGCCCGCGATGGACACGCTTCACCCCACCGTGCCGCGCCTCGGCCGCGTCGAGCGCGACGCCCTGACGCCGGCCGGCCAGGCCAACTGGGACCATGTCTACAAGGCACGCGGCTTCACCGGCGAGATGCCCAACGTCTTCGCCACCATGGCCAACAGCGTCGACGGCCTCGCCCATGTCGGCGGCGTCGGCGAGTATGTGCGCTTCCGCACCGACTTCGACCGCATCTTCCGCGAGCTTGTGATCCTGACGGTGGCGCAGGAGCTGCGCAGCGGCTACGAGTGGTCGCACCACTGGGCCATCGCGCTGAAGGCCGGCGCCGACGAGGCGCTGCTGAAGCGCATCGGCACGCCGGGGCTGGAGGCCGAGCCGATGCCGGTCGGGCCGGCCGTGCGCTACGCCCGCCTCCTCACCAACAACCTGCCGGTCGACGACGCGCTGTTCGACGCGCTCAAGGCGCATTTCGGCCCGCGCGGCCTCGTCGATCTGACCATGCTGTGCGGCCACTACCTGTCGCTCGGCCGCTTCATCAACGTCGCCGGCGTGCGCGTCGAGGCCGACCACACGGACTACCCGTTCAACCGCGCGGCCGACGCCAGGCCGGCCTTCGCGCCGGTCACCGGCAAGGTCAGCCGCATGCGGCTGGCCGGCGTGACACGCGACACCTTCGCCGGCGACAAGACGGCGGTCTGGGATCACATCCTCGCCTCGCGTGGGGTCAAGGGGTGGGTGCCGCACCTCTTCGCCGTGCTCGGCAACAGCCCCGACGCGCTGCACTACGTCGCCTCGGTCGGCGAGTACGTGCGCTACAAGACCGACTTCGACGCCGTGCTGCGCGAACTCGTGATCATGACGGTGGCGCGCCAGATCGACTGCGCCTACGAGTGGACGCATCACTGGCCGGTGGCGGTGAAGGCCGGGGCGTCCGAGGCGCTGCTGAAGAAGATCGGCACGCCGGCGCTCGAGGACGAGGCGGCACCGGTCGGCCCGACCGTGCGCTACGCTCGTCTGGTCGCCAACAACCAGCCGGTCGACGACGCGCTGTTCGGCGCCCTGCTCGCCCATTACGGCGCGCGGCGGCTGACCGACCTGACCAACATGATCGGCTACTACGGCATGATCGGCCGCTTCATCAACGTCGTCGGCTTCGAACTGGAGGAAGGCCACCCGGCCATCCCGTTCAACGGCTGAGCGCGCCACCGGGCGCGGCGATGCCTGCGCCCGGCCCCTGACTGTCATGCGGCGGCCGCATCGACCGCGGCCGTTCGTTCCGCTATAGGAGGCCCGTGGCCAGCCCGTGGGAAGGGGTGGGCCGGATTACGGGCGCGGCCCCGGTTCGCACGAGGAGGAATCACGCATGGTCAAGGTCATCCTGCAGCTTTACCCGGTCATCTACGCCAAGGACGAGGCCGAGCGCGAGGCACTGCGCCCGATCGGCCGCAACCGCGACCGTGTGAACGATGCCCTGACCGGCATGCCCGACATCGTCCGGGCCTGCGACGAGATGGGCCTGTGGGGTGTGTCCTGCATCGAGCATCACTTCCACTCGGAAGGCTACGAGGTCGGCCCGAACATCGGCGTCCACAACGGCTACTGGGCGGCGATCACCAAGAATCTCCGCATCGGCAATCTCGGCTACTCGATCTCGGCCGGCGACCCGATCCGCATCGCCGAGGAGACGGCGATCCTCGACCATCTGACGCGCGGCCGCTCCTTCGTCGGCTTCGCGCGCGGCTACCAGCAGCGCTGGACCAACGTGCTCGGCCAGAAGCTGCAGGCGCGCGCCACCATGTCCGACGGCAGCGCCGACGACGCCTCGAACCGCGAACTGTTCGAGGAGCAGGTCGGCCTCGTGCTGAAGGCGTGGAAGGAAGACTCCTTCTCGCACAAGTCGAAGTACTGGGAGTACCCGTACCCCTACGACACCGGGGTCGAGGGCTGGTTCATGCCCGAGGGCACGCGCCGCTTCGGCGCCCCCGGCGAGATGGACGACCAGAACCGCGTGCGCAAGATCTCGGTCGTGCCGGCGCCGTACACCAAGCCGCATCCGCCGTGCTTCATCGCCTCCAACGCCTCGCTGGAGACGGTCGAGTACGCCGGCCGCCACGGCTTCATCCCGACCTATTTCTCGTCGGTCGGGCGCTGCGCCCATTTCGGCCCGCGCTACACCGAGATCGCCAACGCCAACGGCTTCGACTTCGCGCGCGGCCAGAACCAGGCCATCGTGCGCTGGCCGCATATCGGCGGCACGAAGGAGGAAGCGCGCCAGAACATCCTCGACTGGTCGGGCGACATCTTCCGCAACTTCTACCAGCCGCTGATGCCGAAGGTCGGCACGCCGCTGACCGGCGACGCCGGCGTCATCGAGGCGATGACCAACACCGGCCTGTTCCAGTACGGCACGGCCTCGGAGATCCGCGACGAGTACGTCAGCCAGTGGAAGCAGCACCCGGCCGAGTACATCGTGCTGATCTACCACTACGCCCAGGCGCCGAAGCAGGCGGTCATCGACAACCTCAAGGTCTTCATGAAGGAAGTGAAGCCCGCCCTCGACGAGCTGACCGACTACTCGCGCGCCCGCGCCGCCGAGTAGCCGCCGCGCCCCGCGACGGGGCGCGCTGGTCGTCAGTCAAACCCCTCCCCCGGCATCCGGGGGAGGGGTTTTCTTTTGCCCTCAGCGCAGGGTCACGCCGGTATTGCCGCGTGCCATCTGCTCGGCGATCAGCGCCTTCTCGCGCGCGTGGCCGGCCTCGTCGGTGAAGAAGCTGAACACGGCGAAGCGGCGGCCGCGCGTCACCGGCGTCGCCTCGTGCAGCAGCGAGCACGAGAAGACGACGGCGGCACCGGCCGGCGGCCGGTAGGGCGTGCGTCCGAACTCGGGGAACAGCAGGTCGCCGCCCTCGTAGGTGCCGGTTTCGAGGTTGAGGCTCATGGCGAACAGCCGGTGCGCGGTGTGCGGCGAGCGGTTGTCGCGGTGGCGGCCGAAGAAGCCGGCGTCGGCGGCATCGTAACAGCCGATGCGCGGCGCCTCGAAATGGCTGAGGCGAACCTGGAAGGCGCGCTGCACCTGCGGGAACACGCGCCGGCGGATGCGGTCGCCGACCGCCGCGTACAGCGCGCGGTCGCCGATCGGCACGTCCTGCCGGCGCTTGAGCGAAGCATCATAGTGGCCGTCGGCGCCGCCGCCGGTGCTGGTGCCGCCGGCGCGCTTCTCGCCCGCGTGCCAGTAGGCCACGAGGCGCGCGCACAACTCCGCCTCCAGCACCAGCGGCAGGGTCAGCACCGGCGCGGCGGCCTCGCTCGTCGCCTCGTGCGCGACGGCGCGCGCGACCACCGCCCCGGCCTCGGCGCCCGGCGCGACCTCGACGATGCGCGCGGCCGAGTCGAAGACCACCACCGTCTCGCGCGTGTCGGTGCCGACGGCCCGCCCGACGATGCCGTCCGGGTCGCACAGCACGGGCAGGCCGGCCATGTCGCGCGGCACGTCGCCGGGCGACGCCCGCAGCACGGCGAAGGCGAGGGTCTCGTCGGCCGCGCTGTCGCGCAGCGCGCCGGCGACGCTCGCGGCCCGCGCCGGCAGCGGCGGCGTGCCTGCCAGCCACAGCAGGATGGGCCGGCCGGCCCGGCTCTGGTGCCACAGGTCGACGAGGTCGCCCGACGGATCGGGCAGCACGAGGCGCGGCACGAGGTCGCCGGGGCTCAGTCGCAGCTCGCTCATCGCGCCGACCTTGCCGGCCGCGCGTCGGGCCGTGCAACCCCGGATATGTGACAGGCGGCGCCCTCCCGGCGCGGGGCCGGGAGGGCGGGACCGCTCAGTGGCCGTGCTTCGAGTGCCCGCCCGTCGGCGCGGCGGCGCCCGCCGCATCGACCACCACGTCCACCGCCACCTCGCCGGCCCGCTCGAACACGAGGGTCAGCGGGAAGCGCTGGTCCTTCACCAGCGGCGCCTTGAGGCCGAGCAGCATGACGTGAAGGCCGCCCGGCTTCAGTTCGACCTTGCCGCCGGCCGGCACCTCGATCGCCTCGACGGGGCGCATCTGCATGACGCCGTCCTTCATGGTGTGCGTGTGCAGCTCGATCTTCTCGGCGACGTCGCCGCGCGCGGCGAGCAGCCGGTCGGCCGCGGCCCCCTTGTTCTCGATGGTGAGGTAGGCGCCGCCGTTGGGCGCCGAGGGCGCCGTGGCGCGCGACCACGGATGGCCGATGTGCAGGTCGCCCTTCTTCGCGTCATGGGCGAGGGCGGGAACGGCGACGAGGGAGAACGCGGCGACGGCCGCGACGAACAGACGGTTCATGGAACACTCCGGACGAACGGGATGGCGCGCGGCGGCCGCGCGACGCGGAAGGAAGGCGGATCGGACTCGGGTGTCAGGCCGCCGGCGGCGCGCGCGGCTGGTGGGCCGCCATTCCAACGCCGGGCGGCACGGCCGCGAACCGGGTCGTCACGATGATCCGCCGCGGCGCCGGATACGCGGCGCCCGCGCCCGCCTCGGCCGCCGCCAGCGCACCGGCGCAGACGACGGCGCAGGCGAGGCAGTTCGCCGGGTCGCGCGGCGGCTGCGGCTGGCCGGCCTCGACCGGCAACCGCTCCAGGCCGCGCGCCGTGCACAGCAGGAGACCGCCCGAGGCGCCGGCGTCCAGCGTCGCCGCGGCGAAGTGCAGGCCGGGCAGCGCCAGCCACAGCGCCAGCACGAAGCGCGCCCAGCGCGCCAGTTCGCGCGCGCGGCGGGTTCGCGGAGGCTGGGTGGCGGCGTCGGTCACGGGGCGATCCTACAGCGTCGCGCGCGTCTTTGCCGTGCGGCGATCAGTCCTCGGGGCCAGGATCGACGCCGAGCGCCGCGCAGGCCAGACGCGCCAGCGGCAGCGACGCCGTGAGGCCCGGCGATTCGATGCCGAACAGGTTGACCAGCCCGGGAATGCCGTGCTCGGCCGGCCCCTGCACCACGAAATCCCCGGCCGGCGCGCCTTGCGGTCCCAGCTTCGGCCGTATGCCGCTGTAGCCCGGCTGCAGAGCGCCGTCCGGCAGGCCTGGCCAGTAGCGCCGCACGGCGGCGTAGAAGCGGTCGGCGCGGCGCGGATCGACGGTGTAGTCGATCGCCCCGATCCACTCGACGTCGGGGCCGAAGCGCGCCTGCCCGGCCATGTCGAGCGTGACATGCACGCCGAGGCCGCCCGGCTCGGGCACCGGATAGACGAGATGCGTGAACGGCGCGCGCGCCGCCAGCGTGTAGTAGTTGCCCTTGGCGTACCAGGTGCCGGGCACCTTGCCGGGCGGAAAGCCGGCGAGCGAGGCGGCGATCCGCTGGGCGTGCAGCCCGGCGGAATTGATCACGAGCGAGCACGCCAGCCGCATCGCGTCGGCGCCGCCCGTCTCCAGCACGATGCCGTCGCCGCCGACGGCGCCGCCGGCGACCGGCGTGAGGAAGGCGATGCTGCCGCCCGCCTCCTCCAGATCGCCCTGGTAGGCCAGCATCAGCGCGTGGCTGTCGACGATGCCGGTCAGCGGCGACCACAGGGCGGCGACGCAGCGCACTGCGGGTTCGCGCGCCGTCACCTCGGCCGGCGTCAGCGGCGTCAGCGCGCCGGCCCCGTTGGCCTCGGCGCGGCGGGCGATGGCGGCAAGCTCGCCGGTCTGGCCGTCGTCGGTGGCGACGATGATCTTGCCGCAGCGGCGATGCGGCACGCCGTGCGCCGCGCAGTAGCGATAGAGCGCGTCGCGCCCGGCGACGCAGGCGCGCGCCTTCAGCGATCCCGTCGGGTAGTAGATGCCGGCATGGATGACCTCGCTGTTGCGCGACGAGGTCTCGGTGCCGATGGCGTCGGCCGCCTCCAGCACGATCACCTCGCGCCCGGCCCGCGCCAGCGCGCGCGCCACCGCGAGGCCGACCACCCCGGCCCCGATCACCACCGCGTCCACGCGCTCCGTCTGCATGTCCTGCGTTCGCCCCCGGTTCCCCGTTTCCGTCGCACGCCGCACCGGTCGTTGGCAATGCACCGGACGGGTCACAGTGCAGGGAGCGTCGCGTGCTCGCTTCACCCTCTCCGCCCCCGGGGGCGGAGAGGGCCGGGGTGAGGTGGGGGCGCCGCCCGCGACTCGGTTCGCGGCATCTCCCGGGCCGGCAATACCCCCACCTCTCCCTGCCCTCTCCGCCCCGCGGGGCGGAGAGGGTTCCAGGTCGGTCCGGCGGCGAGGAACCGCGTTCCGCGCGCCGTGGTGGCGGTGCCCGGTGACGGGTAGTAGGTTCCCGTCCGGCCGGCACAACAGCGACCCCGCGAAGCACGGGGCCGGCCGTCAGGAGGACCGCCCGATGCTCGTGCGCGAAGCGACCCTGCGCAGCCTGATCACCGACATCTTCGCCGCCGGCGGCAGCGAGGCCGGCGAGGCGGCGATGCTGTCCGACCACCTCGTCGACGCCAACCTCTACGGCCATGACAGCCACGGCGTCGGCATGGTGCCGACCTACATCAAGCACGTGAAGTCGGGCCGCGTCTTCGCCAACCGGCCGGTCAAGCTGGCGCATGACGGCGGCGCGCTGATGGTGTTCGACGGCCAGCTCGGCTACGGCCGCCGCGCCGCCGGCGAGGCCATGACGCAGGCCATCGCGCGGGCGCGCGAGACCGGCGTGGTCGCCTTCGCGCTGCGCAACGCCCACCACATCGGCCGTGTCGGCCGCTATGGCGAGATGGGCATCGAGGCCGGCTTCGTGTCGATCCATTTCGTCAACGTCGCCGACCACCGGCCGCTGGTCGCGCCGCACCGCGGCAGCGACGCGCGCTTCTCGACCAATCCGTTCTGCGTCGGCATCCCGGCCGGCAAGGCGACCAGGCCGCTGCTGCTCGACATGGCCACCAGCAAGGTGGCGATGGGCAAGGTGCGGGTGGCCTACAACGAGGGCAAGGAACTGGCGCCCGGCCTCGTCATGGACGATCGCGGCCAGCCCTCGACCGACCCGGCGGTGATGTTCCGCGAGCCGATGGGCGCGCTGACGACCTTCGCCGAGCACAAGGGCTACGCGCTGGCGCTGGTCTGCGAGATCCTCGCCGGCGGCCTCGGCGGCGGCGGCACCATCCAGCCGGGCACGCCGCGCAAGGACGGCATCATCAACTCGATGTTCTCGGTCGTCGTCGATCCGGCGCGGCTGGTCGACATGGACTGGCTGGGGCGCGAGATCGACGCCATGGTGGCCTACGCCAAGGGCTCGCCGGCCGCCGACCCGGCGCGGCCGGTCCTCGTGCCGGGCGAACCGGAGCGCCTGTCGGCCGAGGCGCGGCGGCGCGACGGCGTGCCGATCGACCCGACGACCTGGGGCGAGATCATGGACGCCGCCCGCCGCGTCGGCCTCGATCCGCAGGCGCTCGAGCGCCGCGCGGCGGCCTGAACGATGCTGCACTCCGCCTTCGCCACGCGCGGCATGGTGACCGCGCCGCACCACCTCGCCGCCGAGGCCGGACGCGACGTGCTGCGCGACGGCGGCAACGCCATCGAGGCGATGGTGGCGGCCGCCGCCGCCATCGCCGTCGTCTACCCGCACATGAACGCCATCGGCGGCGACGGCTTCTGGCTGATCTCGCGCGCCGGCGCGGCGCCGGTCGGCATCGACGCCTGCGGCCCGGCCGCCGCCGCCGCGACGCCGGACCTCTACCGCGCCGCCGGCCACGCGGCGATCCCGGCGCGCGGCCCCCTCGCCGCCCTCACCGTCGCCGGCACCATCGGCGGCTGGATCGTCGCGCTCGACCTGGCGCGGCAGTGGGGCGGGCGCCTGCCGCTGCCGCGCCTGCTCGAACCCGCGATCGGCCATGCCCGCGACGGCTTCGGCGCGACGCCGAGCCAGGTCGCCAACACCGCGGCGCGCGAGAACGAGTGCCGCGCCGTGCCGGGCTTCGCCGACACCTTCCTGCCCGGCGGCGTGCCGCCCGCCATCGGCGACCGCTTCGCCCTGCCGGCGCTGGGCGCGACGCTCGAACGGCTGGCGGCGGCCGGGCTCGACGACTTCTACCGCGGCGACGTCGCGGCGGCGCTCTCCGCCGACCTCGCAGCGGTCGGCAGCCCGGTGGCGCGCGGCGACCTCGCCGGCTTCCGCGCCCGCGCGGTGGCGCCGCTGTCGACTGCGATCCGCGCCGGCACGCTCTACAACATGCCGCCGCCGACCCAGGGCCTCGCCTCGCTGCTCATCCTCGCCCAGTTCGACCGCCTCGCCTGCGCCGCCGCCGACGGCTTCGATCACGTCCACCTGCTGATCGAGGCGACCAAGCAGGCCTTCCGCGTGCGCGACCGCCACGTCACCGACCCGGCCTTTATGGACATCGATCCGGCCGCGCTGCTGGCGCCGGACTGCGTGGCGGCGATGGCCGCCGCCATAGATCCGGCGACGGCGGCCGGCTGGGCGCGCGGCGAGGACAAGGGCGACACGATCTGGATGGGCGCCATCGACGGCGCGGGCAACGCCGTCTCCTTCATCCAGAGCGTCTACTGGGAGTTCGGCTCCGGCGTCGTGCTGCCGCACACCGGCGTCGTGTGGCAGAACCGCGGCGCCTCCTTCTCGCTCGATCCGGCGGCGCGCAACCCGCTGGTTCCCGGCCGGCGGCCGTTCCACACCCTCAATCCCGCGCTGGCGCGGCTGGCCGACGGCAGCACCATGGTCTACGGCACGATGGGCGGCGAGGGCCAGCCGCAGACCCAGGCCGCCGTGTTCACTCGCCACGTCATGTTCGGCCAGGGCCTGCAGGCGGCGATCACCGCGCCGCGCTGGCTGCTCGGCCGCACCTGGGGCAGCGAGTCGACGACGCTCAAGATCGAGCCGCGCTTCGCCCCCGGCGTGATCGAGGCGCTGGCGAAGGCCGGCCACGAGATCGAGATCACCGCGCCGTTCAGCGAGACGCTCGGCCACGCCGGCGCGCTGGTGCGCCGCCCCGGCGGCGTCATCGAGGGCGCTTCCGATCCGCGCAGCGACGGCAGGGCGGCTGGCTTCTGATGAGCGAAGCGAAAGTCCTCGCCATTGCCACTCTCCCTCTCCGCCCCCGGGGGCGGAGAGGGCGGGGTGAGGTGGGGGCGCCACACGCAATCACGATCGCGGCACCCGACGCGCCGGCAATACCCCCACCTCGCCCTGCCCTCTCCGCCCCGGGGGGCGGAGAGGGTTTCTGCACCGGGACACCGGCGTGAGCGAGCGCAAGCCGTTCCTGCCGCGCTTCTTCGCGCGCGAGGACGAGAGCGAGGACGACCTGTTCTACCGCGACCCGCGCCTCGTCGTGCACATCGACGACGGCGCGCGCGCCGCGCTGACGGCATGCTACGCGCACCTGCTGCCGCCGGGCGGGCGCCTCCTCGATCTGATGTCGAGCATGGAATCGCACCTGCCGGCCGATGTCGACTTCGCCACCGTCACCGGCCTCGGCATGAACGCCCTCGAACTGGCGGCCAACCCGCGCCTGACCGAGCGTCTGATCCAGGACCTCAACCACGCGCCGAAGCTGCCCTTCGCCGACGGCACGTTCGATGCCTGCCTGATCGCCGTCTCGGTGCAGTACCTGACGCACCCGGTCGAGGTGTTCGCCGAGATGGCCCGCGTACTGGCGCCGGGCGCGCCGGCCATCGTGTCATTCTCCAACCGCTGCTTTCCGACCAAGGCGGTGGCGGTGTGGCTGGGCACCACGGATGCCCAGCACGCCTGGTTGGTGGGCGAGTATTTCGCCCGCGCCGGCGGCTTCGAGGCGGCCGAGACGCTCGACCTGTCGCCGGGCGGCTGGGGCGACCCGCTGTGGGCCGTCACGGCGCGCCGCGCCGCCTGAGCCCGCCCACGATCTCTCCACCGGGCGGAAACTTCGTCGCCGGACGGTTTCCGTGCCGGCCGGCGGCGAGTCATGATGCGCGCCAAGCGGGCGAGGAAACGACCCGCACCGGAGGGCGCATGTACGACGGCCCCGTCATCGACGCGCATCACCACATCTGGGAGGTGCGCAACTACCCCTGGGTCACGATGTCGCCCGTGCCGCGCATCTTCGGCACCGACTACGCGGCGCTGGGCCACGACTACCTCGTCGGCGACCTGCTGGCCGATTTCGGCGCCAACAACGTCGTCAAGTCGGTCAACATGCAGGGCCACTGGAACGGCGATCCCGTCGACGAGACCGCCTGGCTGCAATCCGTCGCCGACCGCCACGGCTTCCCGCACGGCATCGTCGGCGATGCGAAGCTCGGCGCCGACGATGTCGAGCGCGTGCTCGACCGCCACATGAAGTTCGCCAACTTCCGCGGCATCCGCGACGTGCAGCACTACATGCCCGGCGACAAGGTGCTGCAGGCGGTCGAGCGCCCCGATGCCTGCCTCGCGCCGGCATGGCGGCGCGGCGTCAGGGCGCTCGGCGCGCGCGGCCTCATCTGCGAGCTGCAGGGCTTCCCGCACCAGTTCGAATACTTCGCCGAGATCGTCGCCGAGAACCCGGACATGCGCTTCTGCCTCGTCCACTGCGGCATGCCGGTCGCCGACGACGATGCCACCTTCGCGGCGTGGCGCGCGGCACTGCCGGTGCTGGCCCGCTTCCGCAACCTCTGGGTCAAGTGCGCGGCGGTCAACACCTTCAGCCGCGGCGGCCCGAAGCCGATGCATCTCGTCGGCCGGCGCTACAACACGCTGATCGACCTGTTCGGCGCCGAGCGCTGCTTCTTCGCCTCCAACTTCCCGGTCGAGAAGCTGCGCATCGGCTATGACGACCTGATCGCCATGGTGAAGGCAACGCTGTTTCATCGCCCCGCGGCCGAGCAGCGCGCCTTCTTCCACGACACCGCCGCCGGCTTCTACCGCATCTGATACCGCACCTGGCGCGAACCCTCGGGAGAGGACGCATGTACGACGGTCCCATCATCGACGCGCATCACCACATCTGGCGCCTCAAGGACTATCCGTGGCTGACCACGGCGCCGACGCCGCGCCTCATCGGCAGCGACTACGGCTCGCTGGCGCACGACTATCTCATCGACGACCTGCTGGCCGATTTCGGCGACAACAATGTGGTCAAGACCGTCCACATGCAGGCGCACTGGCACGGCGACCCGGTCGACGAGACGGCGTGGCTGCAGTCGATCGCCAACGAGCGCGGCTACCCGCACGGCATCACCGGCTACGCGCCGCTGGCCGACCCGAAGGTCGGCGACATGCTCGACCGCCACATGAAGTTCGCCAACTTCCGCGGCATCCGCGACGTGCAGTACTTCATGCCCGGCGACAAGGTGCTGCAGGCGGTACCGCGCGCCGATTTCTGCCTGTCGCCCGAATGGCGGCGCGGCGTTCGGGCGCTGGTCGACCGCGATCTCATCTGCGAGCTGCAGGGCTTCCACCACCAGTTCGGCTTCTTCGCCGCGCTGGCGGCGGAGTTCCCGCGCGGGCGCTTCGCGCTGACGCATGGCGGCCTGCCCTTCCGCGATGACGACGCCTATTTCGCCGAATGGCGCGACGCGCTGGCGGTGCTGGCGCAGCAGCCCAACGTCCACGTCAAGTGCTCCGGCACCAACACCTTCACGCGCGGACCGGCGCCGCGCGCCGCGCACTTCGTCGGCCGCCAGTACAACGCCATCCTCGACCTGTTCGGCGCGCGCCGCTGCTACTTCTCCTCGAACCATCCGGTCGAGGGCCTGCACATCAGCTACGACAACCTCGTCGCCATCGTGAAGGCGGCGGTGTTCCACCGCCCGGCCGCCGAGCAGCGCGCCTTCTTCCACGACACGGCGGCGGCCTTCTACCGCATCTGAGGGGCAGGCAGCGCATGTACGACGGCCCGATCATCGACGCGCACCACCATCTCTGGGAGATCCGCAACTATCCGTGGATCGGCGAGACGGGCAAGGAGCGGCTGGGCGGCAGCGACTACTCGTCCATCGCGCACGACTATCTGGTGCCCGACCTGCTGCGCGACTTCGGCGCCAACAATGTCGTGAAATCGGTGCACATGGAGGCGCACTGGGGCGGCGCCGACCCGGTCGACGAGACGGTGGCGATCCAGGCGATGGCCGCGGCGCACGGCTTCCCGCACGCCAACATCGGCGCAGCGAAGCTAGCGGACCCCGGCATCGGCGCCGTGCTCGACCGCCACATGCGGGCCTCGCCAGGCTTCCGCGGCATCCGCGACGCGCTGCAGTACCTGCCGGGCAATCCCGCCCTGCAATCCGTGCCGCGCCCGGACCATTTCCTGTCGGCCGAGTGCCGGCGCGGCGTGGCGGCGCTGGCCGAGCGCGACCTGATCTGCGAGCTGCAGATCTTCGCCAACCAGTTCGGCCACCTCGCGGAACTCGCGGCGGACTTCCCGACGATGCGCTTCTGCCTCACCCATGCGTGTCTCACGCTCGGCGACGACGACGCGCATTTCGCGGCGTGGCGCGACGCCGTCGCCGGGCTGGCGCGGCGGCCCAACGTCTTCGCCAAGGTGTCGGGCACCCACACGCTGCTGCGCCGCGGGCAGCGGCCGGCGCATTACGTCTGCCGCCAGATCGACACGCTGCTGGAGGCCTTCGGTGCCGAGCGCTGCTTCTTCGCCTCGAACTTCCCGGTGGCGAGGATGCGCATCGGCTACGACGACCTCGTCGCTCTGGCCAGGGCCGCCGTCTACCATCGCCCGGCCGCCGAGCAGCGCGCCTTCTTCCACGACACCGCCGCCGCCTTCTACCGGCTGTGAGCGGCCGCCTCACGGTTCGACAGGCTCACCATGAGGAGGGTTGATATGGTCTGCCCCAGACATCCTCATCCTGAGCCTGTCGAAGGATGAGTCCCCACCGCACAGGGAGACAACGATGACCCAGCTCCGCCAGCAATTCGGTCTCGCCGTGGTCGGCTGCGGCACCATCGGCCGCATCCGCGCCAGTTTCGCGCGCGCCTATCCCGGCGTCGGCTGGCTCGGCCTGTGCGACCGCGACGAGGAGCTGGGGCGCAAGCTCGCCGCCGACACGAAGGCCGACTTCTTCACCACCGACTACGAGGCGCTGCTGGCCCGGCCGGAGGTCAGTGCCGCCATCATCGCCACCGACGAGAACTACCACGCCGGCCCGACGCTGGCCGCCGTGAAGCACGGCCACCGCCTGTTCATCGAAAAGCCGCTGGCGACCGACGCCCGCGAGTCGGCGCAGATCCTCGCCGCCATCGAGGCGGCCGGCGTCGACGCCGTGGTCGGCTACACCCAGCGCTTCCGCCGCCGCTTCCTGGTGGTGAAGGAGAAGCTCGTCACCGGCCAGGTCGGCGACGTGACGGCGGTGATCGCGCGCGCCTTCATGAACCGCATGGGGCCGATCGCCACCGTGCAGCGCACCAACCAGCGCACCAACCTGACGCCCATGGTGGTGTCGGGCACCCACTCGCTCGACATGTGCATGTGGCTGATGGGCGGCAAGACGCCGGTCGAGGTCTACGCCCGCTCCAACGACCGCACCATGTCGGCGCACGGCACCAAGGACTCGACCTTCGGCCTGTTCACCATGGAGGACGGCGCGCTGTTCTCGATGAACATCTCGTGGGCGCTGCCGACGCACTGGCCGGCCTCGGTCTACGGCCTCGAGATCGGCATCGTCGGCACCGACGGCGTCATCGACATCGAGGACACGCACCGCGACGTCATCCTCGCGTCGTCCAAGCCGCAGGGCGCCGGCTACAGCCCCAAGGGCTTCACGCCCGAGTCCGCGCGCCATGTCGACTTCCTCACCTCCTACCCGCCGGGCGACATCCACATGGGCCAGCTCTGGGGGCCGATGCGCGAGGAGACCAATTCCTGGTTCAGCCGCCTCTACACCGGCATCGCCACGCCGCACGCCACGGCGCAGGACGGCCACCGCAACCTGCTGCTGACCATGGCCATGGACCTGTCGGCCAGGCGCGGCGCCCCGGTGAAGCTGCCGGCCCCGCTGGAGGAGCTGGGAAGGTAGGGGGACGGCTGGGGCGGGGCCGCGAACGCGGGCCTCACCCTCTCCGCCCCCGGGGGCGGAGAGGGCAGGGTGAGGTGGGGGCGGTGAGGACACGACCATGACGCAACGCAGGCAGTTCGGGCTCGCCGTCGTCGGCTGCGGTGCCATCGGCGGCATCCGCACGCGCTTCGCGCGCGCCTATCCCGGCGTCGGCTGGATCGGCCTGTGCGACAAGGACGAGGCGCGGGCGCGGCGGCTGGGCGAGGAGGTGCGGGCCGACTTCGTCACCACCGACTACGAGGTGCTGATCGCGCGGCGGGAGGTCGACGCGGTGATCGTCGCCACCAACGAGAACTACCATGTCGGCCCGACGATGGCGGCGGTGCGGCACGGCCGCAAGCTGTTCATCGAGAAGCCGCTGGCGACCGACGCGGAAGAGTCCGCCGAGGTGCTGGCGGCGATCGAGGCCGCCGGAATCGACGCCGTGATCGGCTACACCCAGCGCTTCCGCCGCCGATTCCTCGTCGTCAAGGAGAAGCTGACCACGGGGCAGATCGGCGACGTGACCGGCGTGGTCGCGCGCGCCTTCATGAACCGCATGGCGCCGACCGCCGCGCTGTTCCACACCAACGACCGCACGCGACTGACGCCGATGGTCGTCTCCGGCACCCATTCGCTCGACATGTGCATGTGGCTGATGGGCGGCAAGACGCCGGTCGAGGTCGACGCCCGCTCCAACGACCGCATGCTCGGACCCTACGGCACGAAGGACTCGACCTTCGGCCTGTTCACGATGGACGATGGCACACTGTTCTCGATGAACATGTCGTGGGCGCTGCCGACGCACTGGCCGGGCGCCGTCTACGGCCTCGAGATCGGCATCGTCGGCACCGACGGCGTCATCGACATCGAGGACACGCACCGCGACGTCATCCTCGCCACGGCGAAGCCGCAGGGCGCCGCCTACAACCCCGACGGCTGGGCGCCGGAATCGACGCGGCACGTCGACTTCCTCACCAGCTTCCCGCCCGGCGACATCCACATGGGCCAGCTCTGGGGGCCGATGCGCGAGGAGACCAACGCCTGGTTCGGCCGCCTCTACACCGGCATGGCGACGCCGCACGCCACGCCGCAGGACGGCCACCGCAACCTGGTGCTGACCAAGGCGATGGACCTCTCGGCCCGCCGCGGCGCGCCGGTCAAACTGCCGGTCGATCTCGCCGAGCTCGGGCAGGGGTGACGGGTCCCGTTGCCGCGAGTGCGGGCCTCACCTTCTCCGCCCCCGGGGGCGGAGAGGGCAGGGTGAAGTGGGGGTGGCGCCGACGATCACGCTGCCGCGAGAGAAGCGACGGGTAACCCCCCTCACCTCACCCCGCCCTCTCCCCTCCCCGCATGCGGGGAGCGGAGAGGGAGAAAGCCTGCGCAACGCCGCCGCTACAGCAGCGCGCGGCTGAACCACGGCACGGCGACCAGCACCACCAGCACCGCGGCCATCAGCCCGGCGAAGGGCAGCGCGCCGCGGAATATCTCCTGCAGCGTCACCTTCTGGTCGTCGAGCGTCGACTTGAGGACGTAGCAGATGAGCCCCAGCGGCGGCGTCAGCAGGCCGATCTCGACCGTCACCACGGTAATGACGCCGAACCACACGAGGTCGACGCCGAAGCCCTCGAAGATCGGCAGGAACAGCGGCAGGGTGATGAGCATGATCGACGCCGAATCGAGGATGCAGCCGAGCACCAGCAGCACCAGCAGGTAGAGCGCCAGCGTGCCGTGCAGGCCGAGGCCGGCGTCGACGATGCCGCCGCTGATCCACGCCGGCAGGCCCGACAGGGTGAGCATGCGGCTGTACATGGCCGCGGCCATGATGATGATGCAGATCGACGCCGTGACGTGGCCGGTCTCGACGAAGATGCGCCACAGCTTGCCCGGCGTCAGGCTGCGCTTGAGCCCGGCCAGCACGAATGCGGCGAGCGCCCCCGCCGCGCCGGCCTCGGTCGGCGTGAAGACGCCGCCGTAGATGCCGCCCAGCACCAGGGCGATGAGCACGACGATGGGCGCGGCCTTGGCCAGCAGGCTGCCGCCGCCGCCGGGCGCGGGCTCCGCCGGCAGCAGCGAGGCGGCGGCCGCCCCGGCGCTGACGCCGCCGGCGAACACCCAGCCCGGCGCGTAGCGGGCGGCGAGCACGATGGCGGCGGCGTAGGTGCCGGTCAGCAGCAGGCCGGGCAGCACGCCGGCGAGGAACATGTCGCCGATCGATTCGCCCGACAGGATGGCGTAGAGGATGAACAGCAGGCTCGGCGGGATCAGCATGCCGAGCACCGAGGAGCCGGCGACGACGCCGACCGAGAAGCGCGCCGTGTAGCCGAAGCGCAGCATCTCCGGCACCGCCACGCGGGTGAAGATGGCGGCCGAGGCGATGGACACGCCGGTGAGCGCGGCGAACACGGCATTGGCGAAGACGGTGGCGACGCCGAGCCCGCCGAGGACGCGGCGGAACACGGCGTTGGCCACGTCGAAGGTGTCGCGGCCGATGCCCGAGACGCTGACGAAGATGCCCATCAGCACGAACAGCGGAATGACGCCGAAGACGTAGTTCTCGATGCCGTTGGCCGCCGCCTGGCCGAGCAGCCGCCCGGCCAGCCCGGCATCGCCGCGCATGATCCACAGGCTGCCGAAGGAGACGACGATCAGCACGGCGACGACGTGCATCCCCGACAGCACGAGGAACAGCATGGCGAGGATCGACAGCGCCCCGATCTCGACGCCGCTCACAGCACCGGCTCCTCGCGGCGCACCGCCGTCTCCTCGCCGGACAGGGTGCCGGTGGCGGCGGCCCGCAGGTCGCGCGCCACGCGGCGCAGGTATTCGAGCGCGGTGGCGGCGCAGCCGACCAGCAGCATCAGCTTGATCGGCCAGCGCGGGAAGGTGAACACGCCCTCGTTGCCGTAGTAGGTGCCGGCCCGCCAGTCGGCCACGAAGTCGGGCCAGACATAGGCGAGGATGGCGAGGAAGCAGGCCGCCGCCGCGGCGCCGTACAGCGCCTCGATCGACTTGGCGAGGCGCGGCGCGCGGCGGCGCAGGAAGGTGACGGCGAGGTCGGCATAGGTCATGCGGTCGCGCCGCACGGCGTCGGCGAGCTGCATGAAGACGATGGCGGTGATCGAGAAGGCGACGATCTCGCCGGCACCGTCGAGCGGCGCGTTGAACAGGTAGCGGCCGAAGATGTCGATGTTGATGACGACCATCAGCAGGCAGATCCAGGCCGTGCCGATGGCGTTGAGACCGGAGACGAGGCCGTCGGCGAGGAGGCCGGGCAGGCGGAGGGCCGTGCCCTCCGCCTCCGCGGTTCCATCCGCCACGGGCCGGTCGACGCGCCCGTGCATGATGCTCATTCCTTGTCCCACTGGCGCGGCAGCGGCGTGCCGGCGGCGCGCAGCTTGTCCATGTAGGCGGTGAGGACGGCCAGCCGCTCGGGGTCCGTGCCGGCCCAGGTCTTCGGTTGGTTCGGCAGGATGCCCGCCCAGCGCACGCGCTCTTCCTGGGGCAGCTCGTAGACGGTCGCGCCCTTCTCGGCCATCTCCTTGAAGGCGATCGCCTCGCGCGTCTTCAGCGCCTCGATGCCCGAGGCCATGTAGCGCTGGCCGGCGAGCGTGAACGCCGCCTGCACCTCCGCCGGCAGCTCGACCCAGACGTCCTTGTTGACCGTCACGGTGATCTGGTAGACGGCGCCGAGATACGCCTTGGTCACATAGGGCGCCACCTCGTAGACCTTGGCCGAGTGGAACAGCGTCCCGGTCAGGATGGCGCCCTGCACGACGCCGGTCTTGAGGTCGTTGTAGACGGTGACCGCGGCGATGCCGACGCCGGCCGCGCCGGTGTTGGCGATCCACGCCTGGTTGAGGCCGGCGGCGCCGATCTTCTTGCCCTTGAGGTCCTCGACGGTCTTCAGCGGGAAGGTCGTCGCGATGTGGTAGCTGTCGAGCGCGAGGCCGCCGAGATAGACCTGGTTGTACTTGTCCCAGGTCGCCTTGAAGGCCGGAATGGTGGTGTGCATGTCGTGCAGCGCCGCCGTCGCCACCGCGACGTCGCCGGTGCCGAACGGCACGGCGAAGCCGACATTGTGCAGCGGCAACTGCGAGGCGAGGAACGGCAGCACCACGTCGCCGACTTGCGCCAGCCCCTTCTGCACCAGTTCGAGCTGCTCGTTGGGCTTGCCCAGTGCGCCGCCGAAGGCCTTGTTCCAGTTGATCTTGTAGGTGCCGGTCTTGGCCAGTTCGGCATCGATCGTCGGCATGAACACGTCGTTGAGCTGCTGCGCCCAGACGAAGGTCAGCGGATAGCCGGAGGTGAAGGTGAAGTCGTAGGTCTTCGGCGCGGCCGATGCGGTCGCGGCGACGCAGGCCAGTGCACCGGCCGCGGCGACGGCGGCCAGCCGGCGTGTGAATACAATGATCACGTGTGCTCTCCTCGACAGGAACGGACAATTGTCCGGCGTCGCCTCCGGTCGCCGTCGCGCGGCGTGCCGCCGACTTTGCAAGCGCCGGGCCACACGATGGAATCGCGCGACTCCGCCGCTTTCGCAGCGGGCGGGGAAATCGCGTTGATTACCGAATGGTCATTTAGCTCGAACGCGGGCGCGACTCTGCCCACCGCGGCGGCGGGCGATCGCGCGACGCGATGCTCACCCTCTCCGCCCCCGGGGGCGGAGAGGAAGTCCGAGCGCGCCTGCGCGAGCGCGCCTCAGCCGTCGTCGCGGGCGAAGACGCGGCCGAGGAAGCGGGCCATGTCGCTGTTGGAGCGGGCGCGCACGGTGTCGTCGCGGCCGATCATGTAGCCGTCGGCGTCCGAGCAGATGCCGAGGATCACCTTGCGCGCCAGCGGCCCGTCCATGGTGAGGAAGGTCGTCAGGTCGCGCACCGTGCCGTCGCGCTCGACGCGCAGCGCGCAGGGCGCGAGGTTGCGGCCGATCTTGCGCGGCGCGCCGAAGCGGCCGTCCCACTGGTGGAAGGCGCCCTCGTAGCGGATCGTCTCGACGCGGGCGCCGCCGGCCTCGAGGTCGGCCGCCACCTCGGCGCAGCGCGCCGGGTCGATCAGCGCGTCGCCGGTGCCCGACAGCATCAGCAGCGGCGCGCCCGTCGCACGGGCGTCGCGGAAGCGGGCGATGCACGGGGCGTAGAAGGCGACGTGCGCGGCGAAGCGGGCGCCGCGTGGCGAGAAGGCCTCGGCGACCTGGGCATGGGCAGCGAAGATCGCCGCCATGCCGCCGTAGGAGAAGCCGATCAGCGCCACGCGGTCGGCGTCGATCTCCGGCCGCGCGTCGAGCCAGCGCAGCCCGGCATGGGCGTCGGCCAGCATCATCGCCTCGGTGATGTTGAGCACGCGTTCGAGGAAGCCGGTGCCGCGGTCGCGCCGCGCGGCGAAGGTGTCGATGACGAGCGCGCCGATGCCCATGGCGGCGAACTGGCGGGCGTAGGTGTGCTCGCGCGGCTGCTGCACCCCCGACGAGCCGTGCAGCAGCACGACGGCGGGCGCCGGCCGCTCCGCCGTGGCGCCGCGCGGCGCGTACCAGGTGGCGACGGCCGGCGTCGGCGGATCGAGTTCCGGTCCGGCGCCGACTTCCGACAGCGAGAACGGGCTGTGGCTGGTGAAGGTCACGGCCTCGCCCGACACGCCTTCGAGCGTGTCGGGATCGGGCCACGACCATGTCGCCGCCGCCGTGCCGGGCAGCAGTGCCGTCAGCAGCAGGACGAGCGCTGCAACGGCACGCATGGCGCGGCGCCTAGCCGGCGGCGACCGAGGGCGGCTCGGCGGCGGCGCGGGCGGCGAGCGCGCGGCGCTGCGTTTCGAGTTCGCCCGGCAGCCGGTCGCCGAAATCGGCGAACAGCGTCTTCTGCGCCTCGGCCTCGGCGGCGATGGCGCGCGGATCGACGTCCATCACCTTGCGGAAGCGGGCCTGCGGGAAGTCGAGGCCGCGCAGGTTGATGTCCTCGTAGCGCGGCACGAAGCCCAGCGGCGTCTCGCTGGCCTGCGCCTCGCCCTGCAGGCGGCGGTAGATCCACTCGAGCACGCGCATGTTCTCGCCGAAGCCGGGCCAGATGAAGCGGCCGGCCTCGTCTTTGCGGAACCAGTTGACGCGGAAGATGCGCGGCAGCGCCTTGGCCTTGCCGGCGAAGCCGAGCCAGTGCTGCCAGTAGTCGGCCATGTTGTAGCCGCAGAAGGGCAGCATCGCCATCGGGTCGCGGCGGATGGCGGCCTGGTTGACGGCCGCCGCCGTCGCCTCCGAGCCCATCGTCGCGGCCATGTAGACGCCGTGCTTCCAGTCGCGTGCCTCGAACACCAGCGGGAAGGTGGTCGACAGGCGGCCGCCGAAGATGAAGGCGCTGATCGGCACGCCCTTCGGGTCGTCCCAGGCCGGGTCGACCGAGGGGCAGTTGGTCGCCGCCACGGTGAAGCGGGCGTTGGGGTGCGCGGCCGGCCGGCCGCAGCCGGGCGTCCAGTCCTGGCCCGTCCAGTCGATGAGATGCGCCGGCGGCGTCTCGGTCATGCCCTCCCACCACACGTCGCCGTCGTCGGTCAGCGCGACGTTGGTGAAGATGGTGTCGCGCGCGATCATCTTCATGGCGTTGGGGTTGGTCTTGGCCGAGGTGCCCGGGGCGACGCCGAAATAGCCGGCCTCGGGGTTGATCGCGTGGAGGCGGCCGTCGGCGCCCGGCTTGATCCAGGCGATGTCGTCGCCGACCGTCGTCGCCTTCCAGCCCTCGTAGCCGGCCGGCGGAATCAGCATGGCGAGGTTGGTCTTGCCGCAGGCGCTGGGGAAGGCGGCGGCGACGTAGATCTTCTCGCCCTGCGGCGGCTGCAGGCCGAGGATCAGCATGTGCTCGGCGAACCAGCCCTCGTCGCGCGCCATCACCGAGGCGATGCGCAGCGAGAAGCACTTCTTGCCGAGCAGCGCGTTGCCGCCGTAGCCGCTGCCGTAGGACCAGATCGCCCGCTCCTCGGGGTACTGGACGATGTACTTGGTCGCGTTCGACGGCCACACGACGTCCTGCTGGCCGGGCGCCAGCGGCGCGCCGACGGTGTGGACGCAGGGCACGAACTCGCCGTCGCCGAGCACGTCGAGCGCGGCCTGGCCCATGCGCGTCATGATGCGCATGGAGGCGGCGACGTAGGGCGAGTCGGTGAGCTGCACGCCGATATGGGCGATGTGCGAGCCGAGCGGACCCATGCTGAACGGCACGACGTACATGCGCCGGCCGGCCATGGCGCCGTCGAACAGGCCGGCCATGGTGGCCTTCATCTCGGCCGGGTCGACCCAGTTGTTGGTCGGGCCGGCGTCCTCGCGGGTGCGCGCGCAGACGTAGGTGCGGTCCTCGACGCGGGCGGTGTCGTCCGGGTCGGAACGGGCGAGGAAGCAGCCCGGCCGCTTTTCTGCATCGAGCGGAATGAGCATGCCGGAGGCGACCATGCCGGCGCACAGCCGATCGTATTCTTCCTTCGAGCCGTCGCACCAGTAGATGTCGGCAGGCTTGGTCAGGCGGGCGATCTCGTCGACCCAGGCCAAAAGCTTGCGATTGCGTGTCCGCGCCGTAGCGGAGTCCGCCATAGACGTTTCTCCCGATCGTCGGGGGCCCCGGCGCACGGCTCTTCGTGGTCGTTCCGCCGCCCCGGAAACCGACCGGGATAGTTAGTGGATAATCCCCGCCCGACGCAACTGCCGTTCGGTCGCAGGGGTGTCATGTCGCTGAAATACAATCCGAAAGGGTGCGCCGGCGAGGCCGGGGGCGGGCCTGCCGGCGGCCGCGCGCCGCCGTCGGCGGGCCGGGACTCGACGGCCGCGACGTGTGGGCGCAAGGTCCGCCGCAACCGGGAGGAGATCATGCTCGAGCTCTATCACGCCTCGCATTCGACCTGCAGCCAGAAGGTCCGCCTCTGCCTTGCCGAAAAGGGCCTCGACTGGGTCGACCGCCCGATCTCCTTCGACCGCCGCGACCACCTCGACCCGGAATACCTCAAGCTCAACCCCAACGGCGTCGTGCCGACGCTGGTGCACGACGGCGTGCCGCTGATCGAATCCTCCGTGCTGGTCGAGTATCTCGACGAGGTCTTTCCGGCCCCGCCGCTGTCGCCCTCCGGCGCCACCGGGCGGGCGCGCATGCGCGCCTGGCTGCGCTACATCGACGAGGTGCCGACGGTGGCCGTGCGCGTGCCGTCCTTCACCCACGTCTTCGCGCCGATGCGCTTCGGCCGGCTGACCGATGCGGACTTCGCCAAGCATGCCGAGCGCCTGCCGCTGCGCCGCCAGTTCTACAGGAAGATGAGCCAGAAGGGCTTCGGCGAGGACGAGATGGACAACGCCCTGCGCCAGATCCGCCAGACCGCCGAGCGCATCGCCGCCGCGGTGGAGGCGACCGGCGGCCCCTATGTCATGGGCAAGCGGTTGACCCTGCCGGACATCACGCTCACGCCGTCGATCGAGCGCATGGCCGACCTCGGCTACGCCTGGCTGTGGGAGCGCGACCTGCCGGCGACCGTGGCGTGGCGCGCCGCCATCCGCGCCCGCCCGTCCTTCGAGACCGCCTTCTATGTCGGCTCGCACATGTCCGAGAAGTATCCCGAGTTCTTCGACGCCGGCGGCGCACTGTCACGCCTGCCGCCGTTCGAGGAGCGCCGGGCCGGCTGACGAGGCCGGGAAGCGGCAATTCCGGCGGCCTCGACGCTGCCTGCCAAGGTTGTGCGGCCATATGGCGATGGTTACTATCGAGAAATTCGTTTCATCATGCTTTCGCGTCTGCCTGGGGGGGAGATGACCGCATGTAGCAAGGGCCTGGGCGCGCGGCGCCCGGGCTGGTTCAAGGCTGTCCTGCTCGGCACGGCCTCGGCGCTCGTGATGTCGGTGTCGGTGTCGGTGTCGGCGCAGGAGGCGACGAAGCCGGCAGTGGCCGCGACCAACGGCAAGGTCGATCTCGGCGCCGGCGCCCAGGCCGGGCGTGTCGGCGCCTCGACCGCCGGCTCGCTAGCGCTGCCGCTGACCCACAGCTTCGGCCTGCAGGCCGACGGTCTGCTCGGCCGCAGCGAGGGCGGCATCACCACCGGCGGCGCGGCCCTCCAGGGCTTCTGGCGCGACCCCGACCGGGCGCTGGTCGGCGCCTTCGCCTCCTATGTGCACGACAGCCGCGGCGACGGACGCCATGCCTCGACCTTCGGGCCGGTGGCCGAAATCTACCTCGACCGCTTCTCGATCGTCGGCGCCGCCGGCGTGCAGTACGGCGACGTGGTCCGCCGCTACACCTCCAGCGTCGACCTCCTCTACTACCCGAACGACGATTTCGTCCTGTCGCTCGGCCATCGCTACGGCGACACCGGCAACATGGCGGCGGTCGGCGGCGAGGCGGCGATCGCCGGCAGCGCGACGACCCTGTTCGCCGAGACCCGTGTCGGCGCGGACTCCAAGCCGATGGCCTGGGCCGGCCTGCGCTTCTACTTCGGCAGCGACGTGTCGGTGATGCGCCGCCACCGCGAGGAGGACCCGCCGAACCGGCTGTTCGGCGACCTGTTCACCTTCTCCACCAGCCAGGACACGGTGCTCAGCCAGCAGAACACGCCGCCGCCCACCGTGCAGACCGGCGGCGGCGGCGAACTGTGAGCCGGCGGCCCGCGCTCAGGCGACCAGGGCTCAGGCGACCAGGGCTCAGGCGACCAGGCTGACATAATCCTCGAACTTGCCGCCGGGCCCGCGCGGGATCGCCGCGACGGGCACGAGCGCCACGGTCACGGCCGGATGCAGGGTCCGGCGCACATGCGCGGCGAGGCCGGCGGGATCGGGCGGCGGCGCGCCCGGGTCGGGCACGTAGCGCAGTTCCAGCCGGTCGGGCGCGTGCTGGATCACGCGGAACTGGCGGAACGGCACGAAGGCGCGCCAGTCCATCGCCATGTCGCCCGTCGGCCACAGGCGGCGGCCGTCCGGCAGCACCAGCATGTTGCGCGTCCGGCCCAGCACGGCGTCGAGCACCGGCAGCGCGCGGCCGCACGGGCACGGTGCGCTGCCGGCGACGGCGCGGTCGCCGATGCGGTAGCGCACGAAGGGCGTGGCGAAGTTGTGCAGGCTGGTGAGCACCACCCAGCCCTCGCCGCCGGGGCCGACCGGCCGGCCGGCGTCGTCGACGATTTCCAGCAACACGCTCTCGGCGCAGACGTGGTAGCGGCCCTCGGGACAGACGAGGGCAAGCCGGCCCATCTCCTCGCAGCCATAGGTGTCGAGCACGCGGGCCGGGCCGTCGCGGCCGGCGAAGCCGGCGGCGATGGCGTCGCGGGCGTCGCCGCGCAGCACCTCGCCGCCCGTTACCACCGCGCCGAGCGGCACCGCGCGGCCGGCCGCCCGCGCCGCGTCGGCGATTTCGGCGGCGAGGGTCGGATAGCAGAGCAGGTAGTCGGGCCGCCACGTGGCGAGCCAGTCGACGATCGCCGCCGCCGGCAACGTCGCGTCGATGGTGCTGGCCTGCCCCGCCGGGCCGCGAAAACTCCACGGGCGCGGCGGCGTCGGCTCGGATGTCGGCGGCGGTTCGGCATAGGCGTGAACGTTGGCGAAGCGCCCGCCGGTGTCGATGCCGTGCCAGTCCCAGAAGCGTTCGAGCTGCAGGCGCGTCGCGGTCAGGGCGAGATCGCTGGTGGCGAAACGCAGCGGCGTCCCGATCGAGCCCGAGGTCTGGATGCGGTGCGTCGCGCCGGCCTGCTGCGGCACGCTTGCGGCCAGCAGCGCGTCGCCGGCCGCCTGCGCGTCGGCGCGGGTCATGGGCGCCACATCCTCCCAGGCCTCCGGCGCGAAGCGGTCGCCCGCCAGCAGCGGCGCGAGACGTTCGTCCTGCAGCGGCACGGTGGCGGCGGCGTGGCGCACCATGCGCTCGATCTGCGGGCGCTGCCATTCGGCCAGCGCGGCGGGCGCCAGCCACTCGGTCCGGTGCAGCAGGTCGAGATAGGCGGCGTGCATGTCGGCGGGCATGGCGCGTCCGCTGGCCGTGTCGGGCGGCGCGCCGTGCCGGGCGCCGCCGCTCAGGGATAGGCGCCGAGCAGTCTGCCCCAGAAATACTGCAGCGGCAGCAGCAGCGGCGCGGCGATGACGAAGTAGAGGCCAAGCGCGCGCACGGCGCGGCCCATCGGCACGCCGCCGGCCGCGATGGCGATCATCAGCGGCGGCGCGAGATACGGCAGCGGCGGCAGGATCCAGGTCGGCACCTGCGCCAGCAGCACCGCGCGCAGCGGCCAGCCCGTCGCCGCCGCCAGCGCGTCGGCGGCGGCGGTGAGGATCGGCGGCACGGTCGGGAAGGTCGTCACCAGCGAGACCACCGTGCCGATGCCGACCAGTTCGAGGAAGGTGACGACGCCGCCGTCGCGCGTCAGCGGCACGTGGCCGATGACCCAGGCGCCGACGGCGCTGCCGAGGCCGGTGTGGTTGGCCATCGCGCCGACGCCGATGACGGCGGCGACGAACAGCCAGGTGGCGTAGTTGACCTCGCCGCTGAAGACGCCGGGCTTGAGCGGCCCGACGCCGGGGATGACGCAGGCCAGCGCCGCGGCCAGCGCCACCCAGGCCGGCGAGACGCCGTGCAGGAAGTCGGTCGACCACAGCAGCAGCGTCGCCGCGAGGATCAGCAGCACGCGGCGCTCCTCGCCCGACCAGGCTGTGGTCGCCGGCTTCTCGACGGCGCCGGGCAGGCGGCGGCCGAACAGCAGCACGACGACGGCGACCTGCACGACCAGCCCGCCGAGGCCGAGCACCGGCAGGTTGAGCGCCGTGTACTCGAAGTAGCTGAAGCCGATGTGGTGGATCGACTCGACGGCGCCGAGGAACACCATGTTCACGACGTTGGCCGGCAGGATGCCGAAGGCCGGCAGCGTCGTGCCCATGCCGGCGGCGAGCACGAGGCCGTGCGCCGCCTTGTCCGTGCGGGCGAAGCCGAGGCGGTCGGCGACGGCCAGCGCCAGCGGCGCCACCAGCATGGCGCGGCCCGAGGCAGCCGGCACGACGAAGGCCAGCGCGAAGCCGGCCAGCGCGAGGCCGGCGGCGACGCCGGCATAGCCCGGCGGCACGCGCGCCAGCAGCACCCGCACCGCCCGCTCGGCGAGGCCCGAGCGCTGCGCCGCCAGCGTCACCACGAGGCCACCGAAGACCAGCCAGGTGGCGCCGGCGTGGAAGCCCGACAGCACCACGTCGGGCGGCGCCACGTTGAGCACGAGGGCGACGAGGAAGACGATCAGCGAGGTGATGTGCAGCGGCAGGAAGCCCGCCGCCCACAGGCCCAGCCCCAGCACCACGACGCCGGCCGCGCGCCAGATCGTCGGCTCGGCCGTCCACGGCGAGACGGCGATCAGCGCCGCGGCGGCCAGCGCCACGGCCAGCGACACCAGGGGCGCGGTTGCGAACAGCGTGGTCTTGCGCGGCGGCATGGCCTTGCCGGGGGACGGAAACGGCGGCCGGCTGCGTAGCACGGGTGCGCGCCGGTGCCAAATCGCCACCGGCCGGGGACGAATCGCCGCGCCGGTACCGCCGGCGGCGAAAACCCACTAGATAGGGCGGCAGGGGCACGGCACCGGGCAGGGACGGCAGGCGGTGACGGATATCGGAGCATTCTTCGCCATGGGCGGCCACGCCGCCTATGTCTGGCCGGCGCTGGGCTTCGCCGCGCTGGTGCTGGCCGGCCTCGCGGTCGCCAGCCTGCGCCGCCTGCGCGCGGCCGAGGCCGATCTCGCCGCGCTGGAAGCGGCCCGCCGGGAGCGCGCGCCGTGAGCCTCGCCGCCGGCCGCAAGCGCCGTCGCCTGTATCTCGTTGGCGCCTCGCTCGCCGCGCTGGCCGGCGCGGCCTGGCTGGTCCTCGGCGCCTTCGAGGACAGCGTCGTCTTCTTCTATTCGCCCGCGCAGCTCGCCGCCGAGGGCGTGCAGCCCGGCCAGCGCATCCGCCTCGGCGGGCTGGTGGCGGCCGGCTCGGTCGCCCGCGACGGCGCCACGGCGCGGTTCACGATCACCGACGGCGCCGCCAGCACGCCGGTCGTCTTCACCGGCACGCTGCCCGACCTGTTCCGCGAGGGCCAGGGCGTGGTGACCGAGGGCGCGCTCGCCGCCGACGGCACCTTCGCCGCCGAGACGGTGCTCGCCAAGCACGACGAGAATTACATGCCGCGCGAGGTCGCCGACGCGCTGAAGGCCGCCGGCCGCTGGCAGCACGCCGGCGAGGGCGCGCCGCCTGCCGCCCCGCCTGCCGCCCCGGCACCCGCCCCGGCACCGGCGCGATGACGCGGCGCCTGCTGTTCCTGCTGCCGGTGGCGGCCCTGCTCGGCCTCGCCGCCATCTTCGCCGCGCTGCTGACGGACCGCGAGCGCGACCCGCGCATCGTGCCCTCGCCGCTGGTCGGCCAGCCGGCGCCGCGCCTCGCCCTGCCGCCGCTCGCCGGCGCCGGGCAGAGGCCCGGCTTCGATCCCGCCGCCTTCGCCGGCCGGCCGCTGCTGGTCAACGTCTTCGCTTCCTGGTGCGTGCCCTGCCTCGCCGAGCACCCGCTGCTGACCCGCCTCGCCGCCGACGGCCACCGCGTCTGGGGCATCGACTACCGCGACAAGGCCGAGGACGTGGCGGCGTGGCTCGCCCGCCACGGCAATCCCTACGAGCGCATCGGCGCCGACCCCGACGGGCGCGCCGCCGTCGAGTGGGGCATCACCGGCGTGCCCGAGACCTTCGTCGTCGACGCCGCCGGCATCGTGCGCCTGCGCCATGCCGGCCCGCTCACCGAGGCGATCGTCGCCCGCGACATCCTGCCGGCGCTGCAGGGTGCGGCGCGGTGAGCGCGCGCACGCCTCTCCCCCACCTCTCCCCACCCCTCTCCGCCCCCAGGGGCGGAGAGGGAGAAGAATTCCGCCCTCGCACGACTCACCCTGTCCGCCCCCGGGGGCGGAGAGGGCAGGGTGAGGTGGGGGCGTCACCGACGCGCGCCGGCGTTCCCGTGCGCGGCGCGATGGCGCTGCTGCTGGCCGCGCTGACGCTGCTCGCCGCCCTGCCCAGCGCCCTGCCCGCCGCCGCGCAGGACGCGCGCGACGCGGCACTGCGGCGCCATGTCGAGGTGCTGGCGAGCGAGCTTGTCTGCCAGACCTGCGGCGGCGCCACGGTGGCGGTGAGCGACCGCCCCGAGGCCGAGACCGTGCGCCTGTTCCTCGCCCGCCACCTCGCCGCCGGCGACGACGGCCGCACCGCCATCGCCGCCGCGCTCGCCACCTGGCCCGAGGACCTGACGCACCGCGCCCCCGACGCCATGCCGGCATGGGCGCGATGGATCGGCCCGCCGATCCTCGTCGTCTGCCTGCTGCTGCTGATCGTCGTTGCCTGGCGCCGCATGCAGTGGGGCGGCGACGTCGGCGGCGCCGTCAGCTTCGACCGCGCCGAGCGCGAGCGCCTCGACCGCCTCGTCGACCGCCTCGTGCGGGCGCACGAGGAACGGTCGAAACCCGACCGCGACGGCGGTGCCTGACGCCACCCCGGCGTTTCCGCCGGCCACGTCCGGTCCTCGTCTGCACGCTGCCAGTAGCCCTCATCCTGAGCCTCCTCACCCTGAGGAGCCGCCGCAGGCGGCGTCTCGAAGGGCGAAGGACGAGGGCGTCGCTCGCTCGCGCCAACGCGCCGGCCATCCCCGCCCTTCGACAGGCTCAGGGTGAGGATGGCGGGTAACGTTGGCGCGATAGTCCTGGACAGCGGCGGGATGCGCCCGCAGCTCAGTTGTTGCCGGAGCGCTGACTGATGGTGACGCCGGCCATCCAGTCGGGGATGCGCGACGAGGGCGCGCGCTCCTCCTCCTCCGACACGTCGACCACCGGCAGCGGCGGCGCTTCCTCGGCCGGCTTGCGGCCGGCCTTGCGCGCGGCGGCGGTGAATTCGTCGAGGTCGATCTGCCGGCACAGGCCCAGCGTCACCGGGTCGCGCGGGCGGATCTGCGAGGAGTTCCAGTGCGTGCGCTCGCGGATGGCGGCGATGGTCGGCTTGGTGGTGCCGATCAGCTTGCCGATCTGCGCGTCGGACAGTTCGGGGTAGTAGCGCAGCAGGTAGGCGATGCCGTCCGGCTTGTCCTGGCGCTTGGCCACCGGCACGTAGCGCGGCCCCTTGGTGCGCTTCATCGGCGGCGGGTTGGCCGTGGTGCGGAGCTGCAGGCGGGCGTTGGGGTCCTTCTGGCAGCGCTCCAGCTCCTCGGCGTCGAGCTGGCCGTTGGCCACCGGGTCGAGGCCCTTGACGCCGGCGCCGACCTCGCCGTCGGCGATGCCCTGCACCTCCAGCTCGTGCAGGCCGCAGAATTCGGCGATCTGCTGGAATGTCAGCGCCGTGTTCTCGACCAGCCAGACGGCCGTCGCCTTCGGCAGCAGCGGCAGTGCCATGGGTCCTCCGTTCCGTCCCGCCCGCCGGCTGCCGGCGGGCCGGGCCGTATGCCCGTCCCGAATTAAAGGGATGCACTATATAGGGCGACCGTCCCGGTCTTGCCAAGTCCGCGAGCGCGTCAGATCGTCAACACCAGCTTGCCGATATGGTTGCTTTCTTCCATCGTCGCGTGTGCCTTCGCCGCCTCGGCCAGCGCGAAGGTGCGGTCGACCACCGGCTTCACCGTGCCGGCCTCCAGCAGCGGCCAGACCTCGCGCCGCAGGGCCGCCGCGATGGCGCCCTTCTGCGCCACGCTGCGCGGCCGCAGGGTCGAGCCGGTCAGCGTCAGCCGGCGCATCAGCACGTGCGCGAGGTTGATCTCGGCCTTCGCGCCGCCCTGCACGGCGACCTGCAGCAGCCTTCCCTCGGTGGCGAGGCAGGCGATGTTGCGCTGGAGATACTCGCCGCCGACGATGTCGAGGATGACGTCGACGCCCCTGCCGCCCGTCGCCTGCTTCACCACCTCGACGAAGTCCTCGCGGCGATAGTCGATGCCGCGCTCGGCGCCGAGGCGCTCGCAGGCCGCCACCTTGGTGGCGCTGCCGGCGGTGGCGAAGACGCGGGCGCCGCGCGCGCGGGCGAGCTGGATCGCCGTCGTGCCGATGCCGCTGGTGCCGCCATGGACGAGGAAGGTCTCGCCGGCCGCAAGGTGGCCACGGTCGATCATGTTGGCCCAGACGGTGAAGAAGGTCTCCGGCACCGCCGCCGCCTCCACCATCGAAAATCCGCGCGGCACCGGCAGCGTCTGCGGCACCGGGCAGGCGGCGTATTCGGCATAGCCGCCGCCGGACACCAGCGCGCACACCTTGTCGCCGACGGCGTAGTCCGTCACCCCATCGCCGAGCGCGACGACAGTGCCGGCGACCTCCAGGCCGGGAATGTCCGAGGCGCCCGGCGGCGGCGGGTAGACGCCCTTGCGCTGGGCCACGTCGGGCCGGTTGACCCCGGCGGCCGCCACCTTCACCAGCACCTCGCCGGCGCCCGGCGCCGGCACCGGGCGCGTCGCCGGCGTCAGCACCTCGGGGCCGCCGGGGGCGGAAATCTCGACGACTCTCATGCTGGCGGGCAGCGCCATGGGGTCCTCCGGCGGGCGGTTGCGGGCGGCATGCTAGGCGGGCCAGACTCGCCGCTCAAGGAAGCCGGCCGCCGACGGGGGCCGGCGGGAGGACGCGCGATGGCCTTCGAGGATCCCGACAACCTGCCCCGCCCGAAGAAGACGCCGTGGGCGCCGGTCGACGTCTATCCCTTGTCGGTCGAGGAGATGCGCGACTATATCGCCCACTGCCGCGGCGAGATCGAGCGCGCCGAGCAGGAAATCGCGCGTAAGACGGCGCTGCGCAGCGCCGGCGACCAGCTCTTCAAGCGTTGAACGCCGCAAAGGGGACAGGGAACGCCATGGCCAATCCGTTCGAGACCGACCTCGACCGCAACGCCGCCAACTACGTGCCGCTGTCGCCGCTGTCGTTCATCCGGCGCGTCGCCGCCGTCCACCCCGACCACCCGGCGATCGTGCACGGCGCGACGACGCGGACCTGGGCCGAGACCTACGCGCGCTGCCGCCGCCTCGCCAGCGCCCTCGCCCGCGCCGGCATCGGCAAGGGCGACTGCGTGGCGGTGATGGCGCCGAACATTCCGGCCATGCTGGAGGCGCATTTCGGCGTGCCGATGACCGGCGGCGTCATCAACACGCTGAACGTCCGCCTCGACGCCGCGACCATCGCCTTCACCCTCGACCACGGCGGCGCGAAGGTGCTGCTGACCGACACCGAATTCGCGCCGACCATCAAGGCCGCGCTGGCCCAGTGCAAGGCGAAGCCGCTGGTCGTCGACATCGACGATCCCGAGGGGCCGGGCGGCGAGCGCCTCGGCACGCACGACTACGAGGCCTTCGTCGCGTCCGGCGACGCCGGCTACGACTGGCAGCTGCCCGGCGACGAGTGGGACGCCATCGCGCTCAACTACACCTCGGGCACGACGGGCAACCCCAAGGGTGTCGTCTTCCACCATCGCGGCGCCTATCTCAACGCCGTCGGCAACTTCCTCGCCTGGGGCACGCGGCCGCATCCGCGCTACCTGTGGACGCTGCCGATGTTCCACTGCAACGGCTGGTGCTACACGTGGGGCATCGCCGCCGTCGCCGGCACGCATGTCTGCCTGCGCCGCGTCGACGCGAAGCACATCTACCGCGCCATCGCCGATCACGGCGTCACGCATCTGTGCGGCGCGCCGATCGTCATGCAGATGATGATCAACGCCCGCGACGACGAACGCACGCGCTTCCCGCAGCAGGTCGAGTTCATGACCGCCGCGGCGCCGCCGCCGGCCGCCGTGCTCGCCCGCATGGCGTCGCAGGGCATCCGCGTCACCCATGTCTACGGCCTCACCGAGACCTACGGCCCGGCCGTGGTCTGCGAGTGGAAGGACGCATGGGACGGCCTGCCCGAGGACGAGCAGGCCCGCCTCAAGTCGCGCCAGGGCGTCGCCTATCCGGTGCTGGAGGAGGTGATGGTCGGCGATCCGGAGACCTGCCTGCCGGTGCCGAAGGACGGCGAGACCATGGGCGAGGTGTTCTTCCGCGGCAACATCGTGATGAAGGGGTATCTCAAGAACCGCAAGGCCAGCGACGAGGCCTTCGCCGGCGGCTGGTTCCATTCCGGCGATCTCGGCGTCTGGCACCCGGACGGTTACGTCGAGCTGAAGGACCGCTCCAAGGACATCATCATCTCCGGCGGCGAGAACATCTCCTCGATCGAGGTCGAGGGCGCGCTCTACAGCCATCCCGCCGTCGCCGCCGTCGCCGTGGTGGCGCGTCCCGACGAGAAATGGGGCGAGACGCCCTGCGCCTTCGTTGAGCTGAAGGACGGGGCGAGCGCCAGCGAGGCGGAGCTGATCGCCCATTGCCGCGAGTTGCTGGCACGCTTCAAGTGCCCGCGCACCATCGTCTTCGGCCCGCTGCCCAAGACCTCCACCGGCAAGATCCAGAAATACCTGCTGCGCGACCAGGCCAGGGCGCTGGCGGCGGCGTAGGCAACCCCGATCGTCGTCCCGGCCAAGGCCCCCCTTCGAGACGCCGCCTTGCGGCGGCGCTGCGGGGCGAGGGGGCCGCGCGCCGGGACCCATGAACACCGCCGGCGGCAACCCCGCATGGCCGGCGTTCACGGATCCCGGGTCTTCGCTGCGCTTCGCCCGGGACGACAACGGGCAGGACGGCGAGGCGCTTCCCCACGCCGGGAAGCGCCACGAGCGACGCCCTCGTCCTTCGACAGGCTCAGGATGAGGGCTGACGGGAACGGACGGACGGGAGGGAACACCGGGCGCTGCCGGAAACGTCGTCGCCGCTGCGACCATGCCGCAGGCATCGGCGCATCGGCACCGGCGTTACCCCGCGATCCTCACCCTGAGCCTGTCGAAGGGCGGGGATCGCGAAGCACGGAGCCGCATGCCAGCGCCGCCAGCGTCGGCGCCAGCCGTCCGCGCGGTCCTGGCTCGGCGACCGCCGCCCCGCCCGGGCGGCGGCGCCAAAAACAAAAACGCGGCCTAGGAGCCGCGTTGCATCTCAGCCATCTTGTCCTTGATCCGCAGCTTCTGCCGCTTCAGGTCGGCGAGCAGCGAGTCGTCGGGCTTCGGTCGTCCCGCCTCCTGGGCCAGAAGGTCCTCGAGGCGGGCGTGGCGAGCTTCCAGCTCGGCGATCCGGAATTCCTGCATGGCGTGCCGTAGGCCTCCATCTAAGGGTCCGTATGGCAATGCTACGCGCTTGCGCCCCCCGCTGACAACGGTTCCTCGGTGTCGGCGAGGAGGCCGGCGATGCGCACCAGCGCGCGGTCGGCGATGCCGAGTTCGGCCAGATGCGCGACCGTCGACCGCAGGTAGTCGACGTTGTGGCCGCTGCGGCCGATGCCGCCGCGGATGATGCGGGCCGCCTCCTCGGCTGTCAGCTTGCCGGCATACTGCTCATGGTCGTGCGCGGCGGTGTAGGTGTGCGCCCGCACCCGCCGCCCGTCGGCGAGGCGCGCCGGCACCCAGCGCGGCAGGTAGACCCGCGTCACCATCTCGCGGCGCACCAGCCGCTCGACCACCGCCGCCGCCGAGTCGGCGGCGACGCGGTAGGCGACGCCGCGGCACGAACCGCCGGCATCCAGCGCCAGCACCAGCCCCGGCCGCGCTCGCGTGCCGCGATAGACGTGCGAGTAGACGCAGAAGGAGCGGTGGAAGCCGTGGACGTGCGCGGCATGGCGTTCGAGGAAGGGAAATTCCGGCTTCCACATCAGCGAGCCGTAGCCGAACACCCACAGATCCTCGCGCGGCGGATGCGTCGCCATCACCGCCGTGCAGGTCGTCGCCAGCTCGGCGTCGGTCAGCTCGTACTGGTCGGTCAGGTGGCGCAGGTCGGGCTGGGCGCGGGGCGGCATGGACGACGACTCGGTCGGTCGGGCGGACGTGGCGGCGGGCAATCTACGGCATTTCCCGGGCATGCGAACGCATTGCCCGGCGTCGGGCTGTCCAACCGCGAGAGCCCCCACCTCACCCTGCCCTCTCCGCCCCCGGGGGCGGACAGGGTCTATCCGCGCGCGGCGTCCGTCGGAGCACCCGCGCCGACCTTTCACCCTCTCCGCCCTTCAGGGGGGAGAGGGGTGGGGAGAGGTGGGTGTTACCGGCGTCGGGGCTCGCGGCCGTGAGGACACGGGCCGCGCCTCGACGCGGGGGCGCGCGCGCGCCTATAACGGCGGCCTGCCCCGCCAGCCTGCCGCACCGCCATGTCGCGCCGCGCCATCCTCGTCATCCTCGCGGTCGTCGTCGTCCTGCCGGCGGCGGCCTTCGTCGCCGGCTGGTACTGGCTCGCCGGGCAGATCGAGCTGACGCTGGCGCAATGGGCGCTCGCCCAGCGCAATGCCGGCACCGAACTGCGCTGGCAGTCGCTCGACCGCTCCGGCTTCCCCTTCCATGTCGGCGTGCGGATGGACGGCGCCGAGGCGGCCGGCCGCGTCGGCGCCTGGGGCTGGCGCTGGCAGGGGCCGGCGGTCGATGTTCATCTGCGGCCGCTCGCCGACGACCGCCTCGCCTTCCTCGCCCCCGGCCGCCATGCCGTCGATCTTGCCGGCCCGGGGCAGCAGGCCGCCGCCATCGTCGATGGCAAGACCGTGGCGCTCGCCGTCGACCTCGCCGGCGCCAGCCGCATCGGCGGCGGCACGCTGACGGCGCGCGCGGTCGATGCCGCCACCGCCGACGGCACCTTCCTCGCCGCCCTGCGCGAGGGCGACTTCGCCTGGCGCCGCATCGCCGCGCGGCCGGCGGCGCCCGGTGCCGTGCACGAGGCGCCGAGCCAGACGGCGCGCGCCAGCGTCGCCGGCGTCACCCTCGGCAAGCCCTTCATCGGCCCGGCCGTCGAGGTGCTCGGGCCGGACATCGCGGCGGCGAGCGTCGAGCTGCGCCTCGACGGCGAGCTTGCGCCCGGCGCCGGGCCGCTGGCGCCGGCGCTGACGGCCTGGCGCGACGCCGGCGGCTCGCTCGAGGTGACGCGTCTGGCCATCAGCTGGGGGCCGCTGCGGGCGGAGGGCGACGGCACCGCCACCCTCGACGCCGACCTGCAGCCCGAGGGCGCCTTCGCGCTGCGCGTCCGCGGCATGGCGCAACTGCTCGTGGCGCTGGAGCGCCAGCGGCTGATCGAGCCGCAGGCCGCCGCCATCGCCCGCCTCGCCATCACCGCCTTCTCGCGCCCCGCCGCCGACGGCACGACGCCCGAACTGCAGGTGCCGGTGACGATCCAGAAGCGCCGCCTCTTCCTCGGCCCCGTCGCCCTCGTTACCCTGCCGCCCGTCCGCTGGGACTGAGGCCAGGGGGAGCCCGGGGGGAGCGAAACGATGACCGCCGACGCGCAATCCGCCCCGCCGGTCGGCCCGGCGCTGCCCGGCTGGACGCCGCGCCCGCTGCCGCCGCGCACGCCGATGCTCGGCCGCACCTGCCGCGTCGAGCCGCTCGACGTCGCCCGCCACGCCGACGACCTGTTCCGCGCCAACGCCGCCGACACGGCCGGGCGCAACTGGACCTATCTCTACGACGAGCGGCCGGACGGTCCCGACGCCTACCGGGCGTGGCTCGCGCGCCACGCGGCGGGCGACGACCCGTTGGTGCACGCCGTCATCGACGCCGCCGCCGGGCGCGCCGCCGGCATCGCCTCCTACATGCGCATCGACCCGGCCAATGGCGTGATCGAGATCGGCCACATCAACTTCGCGCCGCGCCTGCAGCGCACGGTGGCGGCGAGCGAGGCGCTGATCCTGATGATCCGCCGCGCCTTCGACGAACTGGGCAACCGCCGCGTCGAGTGGAAGTGCGACGCGCTCAACGCGCCGTCGCGCGCCGCGGCACTGCGCCTCGGCTTCCGCTACGAGGGCACCTTCCGCCAGGCCGCCGTCTACAAGGGCCGCAACCGCGACACCGCCTGGTTCGCCATCGTCGACACGGACTGGCCGGCGCTGCGCGACGTTTACGCCAGGTGGCTCGAACGCACGAATTTCGGCGCCAGCGGCTACAACCGCACCCGCCTGTCGGTCCTCACCGCGGCGCTGGCGAAATAGCCGTTCACGTCGCCCCCTCCGTCTCCGGCGGGATCGTGTAGGCGCCGGTGGCGTGGGCCACCGCCTCGTCGCTGCCGGCCGAGAACAGCGTCACCTCGAACACCGCGCTCCGCCGGCCGAGGCGCAGCGCGCGGCACTCGCCGATCACGTCGGCCGGGCCCGGCTTGCGCAGGAAATTGATCGTCAGCGTCGAGGTGACCGCCAGCGGCACCGGGCCGATGGCGCCGAGCAGCGCGGCGTACATGGCGCAGTCGGCGACGGCCATCAGCATCGGGCCCATGACGGTACCGCCGGGCCGCGTGATCTGCGGGCTGAAGGGCAGCACGACGCGCGCCGTGCCCGCGCCGATGGCCTCGGCGCGCATGCCGAGCGCGGCGACCAGCGGCAGCCCCTCGCCCAGCAGCCGGTTGAACGCCTCGAGCGTGATCCGCGCCATCCCGTCCCCCGTCATGCCCCGCGCCACCACCGTTGATTACCCCGCACCGCCGCCGCCGTGGCAAGCGCTTCGCCGGCCGACGACCCCCGTTTGCTTGCGCGCGGGATCGGGTTAGCCTGTGTGCCGCCAACGACAAGGCCGGATGACCGGCCGGCACAGGCAAGGCCGCGCGACGCCCACCGGCGCGCGTGGGCCGACAGGGATGGGACGCCCGCCGCCGGCGGGCGATGGTGCCGGATGACCGCTGCCGACGCGGCCGTTTCATCGTCCACCGTGCATGCCATGCCGGGCCTGTGCGACGTCGACCCGCAGCACGACACCTTCCCCAAGCTGCTGCTGCGCAACGCCCGCATCCGCGGCGCGCGGCCGGCGATGCGCGAGAAGGACCTCGGCATCTGGCAGACCTGGACGTGGGACGAGGCGGCACGCAACGTGCGCGCCATCGCCCGCGGCCTCGCCGCCGCCGGACTGCAAAGGGGCGAGCGCATCGCCATCGTCGGCGACAACCGCCCGCGCCTCTACTGGTCGATCGCCGCGGCCCAGTCGCTCGGCGCCGTGCCGGTGCCGGTCTACCAGGATTCGGTGGCCACCGAGATGCGCTTCGTCCTCGACCATGCCGAGGTGCGCTTCGCCGTCGCCGAGGACCAGGAGCAGGTCGACAAGCTGCTGTCGCTGATGGCCGAGTGCCCGCGCCTCGAGACCATCGTCTACGACGACGCGCGCGGCCTGCGCCACTACGCCCGGCCCTGCCTGCTTGCGATGGACGCGCTGGCCGGGGACGGCGCCGCGCGCGATGCCGCCGACCCGGCCTGGCTCGATGGCGAGATCGCGAAGGGCGCCGCCGACGACACGGCGATCATCCTCTACACTTCGGGCACGACGGGCGAGCCCAAGGGCGTCGTCCTCAGCCATCGCAACATCTACGTCACCAACATGAACGTGGCGCTGGCCGAGGGCCTCGACGAGAAGGCCGAGACGCTGGCCTACCTGCCGATGGCCTGGGTCGGCGACCACGCCTTCTCGTACGCCCAGTCGATCGCCGTCGGCTTCTGCGTCGCCTGCCCGGAATCGGCCGACACGGTGCTGACCGATTTGCGCGAGCTGGGGCCGACCTACTTCTTCGCGCCGCCGCGTATCTTCGAATCGATCCTGACCACGGTGATGATCCGCATGGCCGACGCCGGCGCGGTGAAGCGCTGGGCGTTCGACCGCTTCATGCGGCTGGCCCGCCGCGTCGGCACGCGGCTGATCGACGGCCAGGCGGTCGCGCCGCACGACCGCCTGCTCTACCGGCTGGGCGAACTGCTGGTCTACGGCCCGCTCAAGAACACGCTGGGCCTGTCGCGCGTGCGCATCGCCTACACCGCCGGCGAGGCCATCGGCCCCGACATCTTCGACTTCTACCGCTCGCTCGGCATCAACCTGAAGCAGCTCTACGGCTCGACCGAGGCGAGCGTGTTCATCACCGTGCAGCCGAACGGGGAAATCCGTTCCGACACGGTGGGGCGGCCGGCGCCGGGCGTCGAGATCCGCCTCGCCGACAATGGCGAGGTGCTGTTCCGCAGCCCCGGCGTGTTCCGCGAATACTGGAAGAACCCCGAGGCCACGGCGAAGACGCGCGACGCCGAGGGCTGGGTGCATACCGGCGATGCCGGCGTGTTCGGCGCCGACGGGCACCTGCGCATCGTCGACCGCGCGCGCGACGTCGGCCGCCTCGCCGATGGCACGCTGTTCGCGCCGAAGTTCATCGAGAACAAGCTCAAGTTCTTCCCCCACATCAAGGAGGCGGTGGCCTTCGGCGACGGCCGCGACGCCGTCTGCTGCTTCCTCAACATCGACATGCCGGCGGTCGGCAGCTGGGCCGAGCGGCGCGGCCTCGCCTATGCCAGCTACCAGGAGCTGGCGGCGCTGCCCGCGGTGGCCGGACTGCTGGCCGACGAGGTCCGCCAGGTCAACCGCGACCTCGCCGCCGAGCCGGCGCTGGCCGGCGCGCGCATCCGCCGCTTCCTCGTGCTGCCCAAGGAACTCGATGCCGACGATGGCGAGCTGACGCGCACGCGCAAGGTGCGGCGCGGCTTCATCGCCGAGCGCTACGCGCCGCTGGTCGAGGCGCTGTATTCCGGCGCCGGCCGCGCCACCATCTCGACGGAAGTCACCTACGAGGACGGTCGCAAGGGCCACCTCGCCGCCGAGGTCGTCGTCCACGCGGTGACCGACGAGGCGCCGCTCGCCGAGGCGGCGGAATGACGGCGCCCGCCGACGCCGCTGCGGTTCGCGCCGCTGGCGCCCCGATCCTGTCGGTCGACGGCATCTCGCTCGCCTTCGGCGGCGTGCAGGCGCTGGCGGACGTTTCCTTCGACATAAGACAGGGCGAGATCCGCGCCATCATCGGACCCAACGGCGCCGGCAAGTCGTCGATGCTCAACGTCATCAACGGCTTCTATCGCCCTCAGCAGGGCAGTGTGACCTACAAGGGCGTCACCCGCCCGGCGATGCGGCCGCACGACGCCGCCGCCGGCGGCATCGCGCGCACCTTCCAGAACATCGCCCTGTTCCGCGGCATGTCCACGCTCGACAACCTGATGGCCGGCCGGGCGCTGAAGATGCACGCGCCGTTCCTCGCCCAGCTCGTCTGGTTCGGCCCGGCGCGGCGCGAGGAGATGGCGCACCGCGCCGTCGTCGAGCGCATCATCGACTTCCTCGAGATCCAGGCCATCCGCAAGGTGCCGGTCGGGCGCCTCGCCTACGGCCTGCAGAAGCGCGTCGAGCTTGGCCGCGCGCTCGCCGCCGAGCCCGACCTGCTGCTGCTCGACGAGCCGATGGCCGGCATGAACGTCGAGGAGAAGGAGGACATGTGCCGTTTCATCCTCGACGTGAACGAGCAGTTCGGCACGACCATCGCGCTCATCGAGCACGACATGAGCGTGGTGATGGACATCTCCGACCGCGTCGTCGTGCTCGACTACGGCCGCAAGATCGCCGACGGCACGCCGGCCGAGGTGCAGCGCGATCCGACGGTGATCGACGCCTATCTCGGCGTCACCCATTGATGCGAGGACCGGTGTGGACCTGCTGAGCGACATCGCCATCGCCCCCTTCGCCTCGATGGCCGCCGACCCGGCCTTCCTGCTGCAGACGCTGTGGGAGGGGCTGGTCTCGGGCGTGCTCTACGCCCTCATCGCGCTCGGCTTCGTGCTCATCTTCCGCTCCTCGCGCATCTTCAACTTCGCCCAGGGCATCATGGTGGTATTCGCCGCCCTGACGCTGGTCTCGCTGCACGAGGCCGGCCTGCCGGCCTGGCTCGCCTTCGCCGGCACGCTGGCGATCATGTACGCGCTGGCCGCGGTGATCGAGCGCGGCGTGCTGCGTCCGCTGGTCAACCAGCCCGACATCATCCTGTTCATGGCCACCTTCGGCCTCACCTTCCTGCTCGTCGGCTCGGGCGAGCTGGTGTTCGGCGGCGAGAACAAGAACATGATCACCGCCGAACTCGGCATCCCGACGGGGAGCTGGGAGCTGGAGCCGTTCGGCGGCTTCCTGTTGATCGAGCAGAAGGACTTCACCGCCGTCGTCGCGGCGCTGGCGCTGGTCGGCGGGCTGGTGCTGTTCCTCAACACCACGGCGATGGGCCGCGCCATCCGCGCGCTCGGCGACGACCACCAGGCGGCGCTGTCGGTCGGCATCTCGCTGTCGCAGGTCTGGGTCATCGTCTGGTTCATCGCCGGCGTCATCGCGCTGGTCACCGGCATCGTCTGGGGCGCCCGCGCCGGCGTCTCCTTCGCGCTCCAGGTCATCGCCTTCAAGGCTCTGCCGGTGCTGCTGCTCGGCGGGCTCGAATCCGTGCTCGGCGCCATCGTCGGCGGCCTCGCCATCGGGTTGCTGGAGAAGCTGTTCGAGATCTACTGGGGCCAGCCGCTGCTCGGCGGCAACACCGAGACGTGGTTCGCCTACGTCCTCGCCCTCACGGTGCTTGTGTTCCGGCCGCAGGGATTGTTCGGCGAACGCATCATCGAGCGCGTGTAGCGGGGGAAGCGGATGCTCTATCGCGTCGCCGGCCAGTACAAGACGAGCTACGCGGCCGACCAGTCGCTGTTCCCGCTGCGGCAGGATCTGTGGCTGCTGCTGGCCATCCTCGCCGTCGCCTGGATCGTGCTGCCGGCCGTCGCCGACGAGTTCACCTTCAAGGCGCTGCTGGTGCCGGTGCTGATCTACGCGCTGGCCTCGCTCGGCCTCAACGTGCTGACGGGCTACGCCGGCCAGCTCTCGCTCGGCACCGGCGCCTTCATGGGCGTCGGCGCCTATGCCTGCTTCAAGATCATGACGATCTTCCCCGACCTCAACTTCGTCGTCGCCATCTTCGCCTCGGGCCTGTTCTCGGCCGCCATCGGCGTGCTGTTCGGCCTGCCGTCGCTGCGCATCAAGGGCTTCTACCTCGCCATCACCACGCTGGCGGCGCAGTTCTTCCTCGTCTGGCTGTTCGAGAAGGCGGCCTGGCTCTACAACTACAACGCCTCGGGCGCCATCGAGGTGCGCACCTTCGACCTCTTCGGCCTCGTCGTGACCGGCCCCGGGGCGGCGCCGGTCACGCAGTACTATTTCGTGCTCGCCGTGGTGACCGTCATCACCTGGATGGTGCTGAACCTGACGCGCGGCCGCTACGGCCGGTCGTGGAAGGCGGTGCGCGACATGGACATCGCCGCCGAGCTGATGGGCATCCGCCTGCTGCGCGCCAAGCTGTCGGCCTTCGCGGTGTCGTCCTACATCGTCGGCGTCGCCGGCGCGCTGCTGGTGTTCCTGTGGAAGGGCGCCGCCGAGCCCAACCTGTTCGACGTGCCGCTGAGCTTCCAGATCCTCTTCATCGCCATCATCGGCGGCCTCGGCAGCGTGCTCGGCAACTACCTCGGCGCCCTGCTCATCGTCGCCCTGCCGGTGCTCATCAACATCGTGCCCGGCGTGCTCGGCATCGAGGTCCTGTCGGCCACCGTGCAGCACCTCAACACCATGATCATCGGCGCGCTGATCATCGTCTTTCTCATCGTCGAGCCGCTCGGACTCGCGCGCCTGTGGTCCGTCGTCCGGGAGAAGCTGGTCATCTGGCCGTTTCCGCACTGAGGCGGGGCGGCAAAAGGCGCTGGCCGGCGGTCCCGGCCGGTGCTTTCATCGGGTAAAGGCAAGAACAGGACCGTCACAAACGTTCGGGAGGAAAACCATGCTGAAGACAATCGTCCGCCTTGCGGCGGGTCTGGCGCTTTCGGCCGCGGTCGCGGCGCCAGCCCTGGCCCAGGAAATCGTCGTTCCCAACCTGTCCTACCGTACCGGTCCGTTCGCGGCGACCGGCATTCCGCTGATGAACGGGCAGCGCGACTACATCACGCTGCTCAACCAGCGCGACGGCGGCGTCGGCGGCGTCAAGCTGGCCTACGAGGAATGCGAGACCGGCTACAGCACCGACAAGGGCGTCGAGTGCTACGAGAAGACCAAGGGCAAGGCGGTCATCACCCAGCCCTGGTCGACCGGCATCACCCTGCAGGTGCTGCCGCGCACCAACGTCGACAAGATCCCGCTGCTCGCCCCCGGCTACGGCTTCTCGCCGATGGCCAACGGCGAGGTGTTCGCCTGGGCCTACAATCCGCCGGCCTCCTACTGGGATGCCGCGTCGATGATCCTGCAGAACATTTCCGGCGGGAAGCTCGACAGCCTCAAGGGCAAGAAGATCGTCCTGCTGCACCTCGACCATCCCTATGGCAAGGAGCCGATCCCGCTGTTCGAGCAGCTGGCCGGCAAGCACGGCTTCACCTTCCTGCCGATCCCGGTCGGCCTGAAGGAGATGCAGAACCAGTCGGCGCAGTGGCTGCAGATCCGCCGCGAGAACCCCGACTTCGTGCTGATGTGGGGCTGGGGCGCGATGAACGCCGGCGCCATCACCGAGGCGGTCAAGACCCGCTTCCCGATGGAGAAGTTCGTCGGCGTGTGGTGGTCGGGCCATGACGGCGACCTGCTGCCGCTCGGCGACAAGGCCAAGGGCTACCGCTCGATCAGCTTCAACGTGCCGGGCGACTACCCGGTGCTCGGCGAGATCAAGAAGAACGTCGTCGACAAGGGCATGTCGCAGATCGGCGACCCGGCCGAGATGAAGCACGTCTTCTACCAGCGCGGCATCCTCATCTCGGTGATCCTCGTCGAGGCCATCCGCACGGCGCAGAAGAAGTTCGGCGTCAAGGCGGTCGACGCCGCGCAGGTGCGCTGGGGGCTGGAGAACCTCGACATCACGGCCGACCGGCTGAAGGAACTCGGCATGGCCGGCATGAGCGTGCCGGTGAAGACGAGCTGCAAGGACCACACCGGCCACACCGGCGCCTGGATGCTGCGCTGGGACGGTGCCAAGTTCGTGCGCGCCAGCGACCTGCTGAAGCCCGACCGCGCGGTGATCGAGCCGCTCGAGAAGGCCGCGGCGGCCGACTACGCCAAGAACAACGCCCCGTGGCCGGACCGCTCGGCCCTGCCCTGCGGCGCGTGACGTACTGACGACAGCGGGCGGCGCCGGTCGCGGCGCCGCCCGCCCCTTCTGGCAACGCCGGCACCGGACCATGACCGCAGCCGCCACCGCCGCACCGCGTACCGCCGACGCGGCCGCGCCCCTGCTGGCAGTGAACAGCATCGAAGTCATCTACGACCACGTCATCCTCGTCCTCAAGGGCGTCTCCCTCGGCGTGCCGCGCGGGGCCATCGTCGGCCTGCTCGGGGCCAACGGCGCCGGCAAGACGACCACCCTCAAGGCCATCTCCAACCTGCTGCGCGCCGAGCGCGGCGACGTCACCAAGGGCCAGATCGTCTGCGACGGCGAGCGCATCGACCGCCTGTCGCCGGACGCGCTGGTGCGCCGCGGCATCATCCAGGTGATGGAGGGCCGCCACTGCTTCGCCCATCTGACGGTCGAGGAGAACCTGCTGACCGGCGCCCATACGCGGCGCGACCGCGGCGCCGTGCGCGCCGACCTCGAGCGCGTCTACGGCTACTTCCCCCGCCTCGGCGAGCGTCGCCGCGCCCAAGCCGGCTACACCTCGGGCGGCGAGCAGCAGATGTGCGCCATCGGCCGCGCGCTGATGTCGCGCCCGCGCCTGATCCTGCTCGACGAGCCCTCGATGGGCCTCGCCCCGCAGCTCGTCGAGGAAATCTTCGACATCGTCAAGGCGCTCAACGAGAAGGAGGGGGTCACCTTCCTGCTCGCCGAGCAGAACACCGCCGTGGCGCTGCGCTACGCCTCCTACGGCTACATCCTGGAGAACGGCCGCGTCGTGCTCGACGGCGACGCGAAGGCGCTCGCCGCCAACGAGGACGTCAAGGAATTCTACCTCGGCCTGTCGGGCGGCGACCGCCGCAGCTACCGCGACACCAAGCATTATCGCCGTCGCAAGCGCTGGCTGAGTTGAGGATGGACGTGATCGCTTTGGTACGGTCCTCATGGTTCGACAGGCTCACCATGAGGAGGCCCCGGGCGGTGCGGCTTGTTTCGAACCTCGCGTCGGCACAACCTTCCCAGTAGGCCTCGTCCTGAGCCTGTCGAAGGACGAGGCCGGCTCCACCACCCACGGCACAGCGCACCGCCATGACCGACGCCTACTACGACACGCTCGAGACGCGCGACCCGGCGGCCCGCGAGGCGGCGCTGTTCGCCCGCCTGCCCGACGTGCTGGCGCGGGCGAAGGCGCACGCGCCGCTGTTCGCCGAGACGCTGGCCGATGTCGAGCCGCGCGCCGTCGCCGACCGCGCCGCGCTGGCCCGCCTGCCGGTGCTGCGCAAGGCCGACCTCGTCGAGCGCCAGCGCGCGTTGCCGCCCTTCGGCGGCGCGGCCGCCGTGGCCACCGGCCATTTCGCCCGCCTCTTCGCCTCGCCCGGCCCCATCTTCGAGCCGGAGGGACGGCGCGGCGATTTCTGGCGCCTCGCCCGTGCCCTGCACGCCGCCGGCTTCCGCGGCGGCGACATCGTGCACAACACCTTCGGCTACCACCTCACGCCGGGCGGCCTGATGATGGAAAGCGCCGCCCGCGCGCTCGGCTGCGCCGTCATTCCCGCCGGTCCCGGCAACACCGACCTGCAGCTCGACGCCATCGCCCAGTATCGCCCGGACGCCTATTGCGGCGTGCCCGACTTCCTCAAGATCCTGCTCGACAAGGCCGCCGAGACCGGCCGCGATATTTCATCGATCCGCAAGGCGATGGTCTCCGGCGCCGCCCTGCCGGCGAGCCTGCGGGCCGAACTCGGCGCGCGCGGCGTGGCGGTGCTGCAGTGCTACGCCACCGCCGACCTCGGCCTCATCGCCTACGAGAGCGCCGTCGACGGCGCGCCCTGCCCCGGCATGACGGTCGACGAGGACATCATCGTCGAGATTGTGCGACCGGGCACCGGCGACCCGGTGCCCGACGGCGAGGTCGGCGAGGTGGTGGCGACGCTGTTCGCCCTCGACTGGCCGCTGGTCCGCTTCGCCACCGGCGATCTCTCGAAGACCCTGCCCGGCGCGTCGCCCTGCGGGCGCACCAACATGCGCCTTGCCGGCTGGCTCGGCCGCGCCGACCAGACGGCCAAGGTGCGCGGCATGTTCGTGCGCCCCGAGCAGGTCGCCGCCATCCTCGCCCGCCATCCCGGGGTCGCCCGCGCCCGCCTCGTCGTCAGCCGCGCCGGCGAGCAGGACGCGGTCGAACTGCGCTGCGAGGCGCAGGCGTCGGGCGACGCCGCCGCCACCCTCGCCGCCGCGCTGGCCGACAGCCTGCGCGAACTGACCCGGCTGCGCGGCGCGGTCACGATCGTCGCCCCCGGCAGCCTCCCCAACGACGGCAAGGTCATCGAGGACACCCGCCCGGTCGGGTGAGGAACCCTCTCCCTCTCCGCCCCCTTTGGGGGGGAGAGGGCGGGGAGAGGTGGGGCAGCGCGGACGGCCATCCCCGCTCCTCGTCCTTCGACAGGCTCAGGATGAGGAGCGTGGGAAACGGCGTCGCGGTTCGCGCCAGCGCATGACATGCCGCGAAAGCCGCTCCCAGTAGGCCTCATCCTGAGCTTGTCGAAGGACGAGGCCAGGCCCGGCGCCACCCCGGCGCCACCCCCACCTCACCCTGCCCTCTCCGCCCCGGGGGGCGGAGAGGGTTGCATGGTGCGCGTATCCCGGAGCCTTGTTCCCCTGCCCCGCGCGTGCCAGTTTCGCCGCCAATGCCGCCGCCGGGCGGCCCGTTCACATCGCGGGAAGGAACGCGTCGATGCTCGATACTGCCGTCTGCGGCCTCGGCTGGTGGGGCAAGCAGGTTGCCCAGGTGCTCAAGGGCAACTCGAAGATCAACATCGTCTGCGGCGTCGACCCGATGCAGGAGACGCGCGAGGCGTGGGCGAAGCAGACCGGCCTGCCGACGCACGACAGCTACGAGAAGGCGCTGGCCGACCCGAAGGTGAAGGCCGTCATCCTGACGACGCCGCACTCGCTGCACGAGCAGCAGGTGCTGGCCGCCGCCGCCGCCGGCAAGCAGATCTTCTGCGAGAAGCCGCTGTCGCTCACCGCCGCCAGCGCGCGGCGCATGATCGAGGCGTGCCGGGCCAAGGGCCTCGTCATGGGCCTCGGCCACGAGCGCCGCTGGGAGCCGGCGATGCTGCGCCTGCGCGAGATCGTCGCCGCCGGCGAGCTGGGCGAGATCCTGCACGTCGAGGCCAACATGAGCCACGACAAGTTCGCCCCGCTCAAGGCCGACAACTGGCGCGGCAGCAAGAAGGACGCGCCGGCCGCCGGCTGGACCGGCATGGGCGTGCATCTGTCGGACATGATGATCAGCCTCATCGGCCCGGTCGTCGAGGTCCACTCCTATTCGGCCAAGCGCGTGCTGCCGCTGCCCTCGGGCGACGTCATCTCGGTGCATCTGCGCTTCGCCGACCAGACCACCGGCCACATCGCCGCCGTCTCGGCGACGCCGTTCTTCGCCCGCTTCGCCGTCTGGGGCTCGAAGGGCTGGGTCGAGATCCGCGAGACCGAGCACGTCGAGACGCCGGCGCCGACGCATCTCTACCGCCGCATGACCGGCCAGAAGGAGACGCACGAGCTGATCCAGCCCGGCGATCCGGTGCGCGCCAACTTCGAGGCCTGGGCCGACGCCGTCGCGGGCCGCGGCACCTACCCGTTCACCGACGTCCACCGCATGGCCAACGTCGCCGTGCTGGAGGCGCTGGTCCGCTCGGTCGACAGCGGCCGGCCGGAGAAGGTCGAGCAGTTGTGAGGCGCCTCCTCGCCGCCGCCGGCCTCGGCATCGCGGCCCTGCTGGCCGCTGCGCCGGCCGGCGCCGACGGCGCGCTCCATGAGGTCAAGGCCGGCGTGCTCGCCCATGACGTCGACGGGCTGTGGAGCGGCACCAGCCGCGAGTCCGGCATCGACGGCAATCTCGAAGTCACCTTCGCGCCGTCCCTGCCGCTCGCCGGCGGCGCCGTCCGCCCGGCGCTCGGCGTCTCGCTCAACAGCGCCGGCGACACCAGCAAGGTCTATGGCGACGCACGCTGGGAGATCGACCTCGGCGAGGCGCTGTGGTTCGCCACCGGCATCGGCGCTGCGGTCCACAACGGCGAGCGCAAGCTGGTGCGCAACGATCGCAAGGCACTCGGCTCGCAGGTGCTGTTCCACTTCCCCATCGAGCTCGGCCTGCGCCTCGACGCGCACAACAGCGTCTCGCTGTTCTTCGACCACGTCTCCAACGCCTGGCTCGCCAGCCCCAACGAGGGCATGGACACGCTGGGCGTGCGATACGGCTACAGGTTCTAGGGCGAGACTTCCGAGCCGTCCGATTCCTCCTCTCCCGGCGGGAGAGGGCTTCCGGCGTTGGCGCCGCAGGGCGCGCGAGCGACCGAGGCGCGTACGACGGAAGGGTGAGGGGTTACGCGGCCGGCGATTGTCCTCGACGACCGTAACCCCTCACCCTCGTCATCTAGGCTCGCCGTGCTCGCCAAGCCCACGAGCCCTCTCCCGATGGGAGAGGAAAGTTGCTGTCGGTTCGCGGCGGTGAAGGCCACTTACGCCTGATCGGAAAGCGCTCGACGCCCCGCGCCCTTCACACCCGCCGGTACAGCCACACCCCGTCGGCGCGCTCGCTGCGGGCGATGCGGCCGCGCGTTTCCAGCACGCGGAGATGCGACAGCGTCTCGGCCAGCGCGAAGCCGGTCTGGTGGTGGTCGAGCGCGCGGTCGAACAGCGCCCGCGCCAGCTCCATCGCCGTCTTCTCGCCGTCGACGGCGGCGAGCAGGCGGTCGAGGCGCTCGCCGTGGTGGCGGGCGAGTTCGTCGAGGCGGACGTGCAGCCCGGTGAACGGCACGTTGTGCGACGGCAGCACCAGCGCGTCCGCCGGCACCTCGCGCTTCAGCTTGGCCAGCGAGGCGAGGAAGGCCGAGAGCGGGTCGGCGTCGGGCTCCGGCGCCATGACGCCGACGATGGGCGAGATGCGCGGCAGCACCTGGTCGCCGGCGATCAGCACGCCGGCGTCCTCGCACCACAGGCAGGCGTGCTCGGGCGAGTGGCCCTCGCCGACGACGACGCGCCATGTGCGCCCGCCCATCGCGAAGGTCTCGCCGTCGACCAGGCGGCGGTAGCTGCGCGGCACCGGCGTCACAAGGCTGGGAAAGTCGTAGCTGCCCTGGCGCACGCCGTCGACGAAGTCCGGTGCGCCGCCGGCGGTGCGGTAGAAGTCGGCGAAGGTGCCGGCGAATTCCTCGCTGGTGTCGAGCGCGTACATGCGCGCCGCCAGCCACTCGGTGCGCGTCATCCACAGCCGCGCGCCGTGCGTCTCGGCGAACCAGCCGGCGAGGCCGACGTGATCGGGGTGATAGTGCGTCACGACCAGGCGCCGCACCGGCCGCTCGCCATGCGCGGCGAGCGCCGTGCGCCATTGCGCGCGCGCCTCGTCGCGGGCGATGCCGGTGTCGACGACGGTCCAGCCGTCGCCGTCCTCGACCAGCCAGACGTTGATGTGGTTGAGGGCGAAGGGCAGCGGCAGGCGCAGCCAGTGGATGCCCGGCGCGACCTCGCGGGTCTCGCCCGCCGCCGGCGGCTCCGGCCAGGGAAAGGCGAGGCCGCCGCCCTGTGCGGCGGCGGCCCCGGTCGATGCGCTCATCGGCGGCCTACAGGCCCTTCTTCCAGGCGAGCACTTTGTTCTTGTGTTCGCCGAGGCCCTGCACGCCCATGGTGATGACGTCGCCCGGCTTGAGGAACACCGGCTTCGGCTTGATGCCGAGGCCGACGCCCGACGGCGTGCCGGTGAACACCACGTCGCCCGGATAGAGCGTGATCATCGAGGTCATCGAGGCGATGATCTGGGCGCAGGAGAAGATCATGTCCGAGGTGTTGGACTTCTGGAACATCTTGCCGTTGACCTTGAGCCAGAGCCCCAGCTTCTGCGGGTTCTTCACCTCGTCGGCGGTCACCAGCCACGGCCCCATCGGGCCGAAGGTGTCGGAGCTTTTCCCCTTGATCCACTGGCCCGAGCGGTCGAGCTGGTAGGAGCGCTCGGAGACGTCGTTGCCCGAGGCGTAGCCGGCGACGTAGGACAGCGCGTCCTTCTCGCTGACGTGCTGCGCCTTCCTGCCCATCACGAACACCAGCTCGACTTCCCAGTCGCACTTCTGCGCGCCCTTGGGGATGACGATGTCGTCGTTGGGGCCGGTCAGCGGGCAGGTCTTGTTGAAGACGATCGGCTCGGCCGGCAGCTTGGCGCCCGCCTCGGCGGCGTGCAGCGCGTAGTTGAGGCCGATGGCGAAGACCTCGCGCGGCTTCACCGGCGGGCCGATGCGCGGATTGCCCTCGACCTTCGGCAGCGACTTGGGATCGATCTTCGCGATGCGCGCGAGGTTGTCGGGGGCGAGGTTGACGCCCTCGAAATCCGAGATCACGCCGGACAGGTCGCGGATGATCTTTCCGTCCTGCAGGCCGGGCTTTTCCTGGCCCGGCGGGCCGTAGCGCAGCAGCTTCATCTGGAGTTTCCCGTCGTTCGTTCGATGCGCCGGCCGAACGCGGCCCCCCGCGGCATGGCACCGGCCCGGGGCTGTTGTACAGTGCCGCCGGGGCCTTGGAAACAGCGACGGGGCGGGCACGCATGGCGGACGGCGCCGACATCCTGGTCATCGGCGGCGGCATCGCCGGCGCCTCGGCGGCGGCCGAGCTGGCGGCGCACGGCCGCGTCGTGCTGCTCGAGCGCGAGAGCCAGCCGGGCTACCACACCACCGGCCGCTCGGCGGCGATGTTCACGCTGTCCTACGGCAACCGTGTCATCCGCACGCTCGCCCGCGCGGCGATGGATTTCCTGCACGAACCGCCGCCGGGCTTCGCCACGGCGCCGCTGGTGCGCCAGCGCGGCCTCATGCTGTTCGGCCGCGAGGACCAGCTCGCGCGCGTGCGGGCGCATCACGAGGAGGTGCGCGCGCTGTCGCCCGAGGCGGCGCTGATCGACGCCGAGGCGGTGCGGCGTCTCGTGCCGGCCTTCCGTCCCGGCTACGCCGCTGCGGCGGCTTACGAGGAGGCGGCGCGCGAGATCGACGTGCACGCCCTGCACGGCGGCTTCCTGCGCCTGCTGCGCGCGCGCGGCGGACGCATCGTGACGGATGCCGATGTGACGGCGCTGGCGCGGCGCGGCGGTGTGTGGGAGGCGACGACGGCCGCCGGCGCCTTCGCCGCCCCGGTCGTCGTCAACGCCGCCGGCGCCTGGGCCGACGACGTGGCGGCGCTGGCCGGCGCGGCGCCGCTCGGCCTCGCGCCGCTGCGCCGCACCGTCGTGGTGTTCGAGGCCCCGGTGGAAACGCGGGTCGACGGCTGGCCGATGGCCGTCGACATCGACGAGGACTTCTACTTCAAGCCCGATGCCGGCCGCCTGTTCGCCTCGCCGGCCGACGAGACGCCGTCGCCGCCCTGCGACGCGCAGCCGGAGGAGATCGACATCGCCACGGCGCTCGACCGCATCGGGCGGGCGACGACGCTGGCGCCGCGCCGCCTCGTCGCGCGCTGGGCCGGCCTGCGCACCTTCGCGCCCGACCGCACGCCGGTCGCCGGCTTCGACGGCGATGTCGAGGGGTTCGTCTGGCTCGCCGGCCAGGGCGGCTACGGCATCAAGACCTCGCCGTCGCTGGCCCGCGCCGTCGCCGGCCTCGTCGCCCACGGCGACCTGCCGGAAGACCAGCGCGCGCTCGGCCTGACGGCGGCGGCGCTCAGCCCGCGGCGGCTGCGCGCGCGGCCGCGCGGCGACGGAACGAGTCGAGGTTGAGGGTTTCCGACGGGCCGAGCCAGACGACGTGGTCGGAGTGGTCGGCGAGGTCGTCGCCGGTGTCGGGATGGACGAACACGGTCACGCCGCCGCGCGCGACGGCGAGCCACGGCACGACGGCGGCGAAATCCTCCGGCGCGATCGTCACCTGGTAGCTGCCGCGCGGATGCGGGCCCACCGGCGCGTCGTGCCAGCGGCCCAGCGGCAGGTGCGGGAAGCGCGCCGCGATGGCCGCGCGCAGGCGCTCGGCCCGCGGCTTCTCGGCGGCGTCGTAGTAGACGTGGGCATGCCAGTGATCGATGGGCGAACCCGCCCCCGCTTCGGATCGTTCCATTCCCAATATCTCGTATCGCTATGCCGCGCCGTCAAGGATGCGCGGCGCCGCGCGGTTGACGGAGCGACACCATGGCGGCTTTACTCCCTCCTCTGCCAACCGGCGCGGGACACACGCCAATTACGCCGGACTGTACAGCAAGGCCCGCCGACGCGCCGACGCCGTCGCGGGCCGCGGGAGGGACGGGCCGTACCGCCGGTACGGTCCGCAAGGCAGCCGTGAGGCGGCCGGCGCGATGAGTGCGGCCATTCCCGGCGCCGTGTCCCTCGCCGCCTACGCCGGCGACCGCGCCCTGCTGCTCGATCACTACGCCCGCGTCCGCGCCACGACGGAGCAGATCGCCGCGCCGCTGTCCGACGAGGACCAGGTCGTTCAGTCGATGCCCGACGCCAGCCCGGTGAAATGGCACCGCGGCCATGTGACGTGGTTCTTCGAGACGGTGGTGCTCAAGGCCCACGATCCGGCCTACCGCGAGTTCCATCCGCACTTCGGCTATCTCTTCAATTCCTACTACGAGGCGCTCGGCGCGCGGCAGTACCGCCCCGAGCGCGGCCTTCTGACCCGCCCCGCCAACCGCGAGGTCACGGCCTACCGCGCCCATGTCGACGCGGCGATGGCGCGCTTCGCCGCCGACGCCGGCGAGGCCGCGTGGCGCGCGGCGGCGCCGATGATCGCGCTCGGCCTGCACCACGAGCAGCAGCATCAGGAGCTGATCCTGATGGACATCCTGCACGCCTTCTCGAAGAACGCGCTGTTCCCACCCTACCAGCCGTTCCGGCCGGCGCCGGCCGCCACCGCCCCGGCGCTGGAATGGGTCGACTTCCCCGGCGGCGAGGTCGCCATCGGCCATGGCGGCGATGGCTTCGCCTACGACAACGAGGCGCCGCGCCACCGCGTCCTGCTGGCCCCCTACCGCCTCGCCTCGCGCTGCGTGACCAACGCCGAGTGGCTGGCGTTCATGGCCGATGGCGGCTACCGCGCGCCGACCCTGTGGCTGTCGGACGGCTGGGCCACGGTGCAGCGCGAGGGCTGGGACGCGCCGGCCTACTGGCACCAGGGCGATGACGGCGCGTGGTCGCAGATGACCCTTTCCGGCCTGCAGCCGGTCGATCCCGCCGCGCCGGTCTGCCATGTCGGCTTCTACGAGGCCGACGCCTACGCCCGCTGGGCCGGCGCGCGCCTGCCGACCGAGGCCGAGTGGGAGGCCGCCGCCGCGCCGCTGCCGGTCGAGGGCAACTTCCTCGGTTCGGGCCTGCTGCGCCCGCGCGCCGCGCCGCAAGGCGACGGTCTCGCGCAGATGTACGGCGATGTCTGGGAATGGACGGCGAGCGCCTATGCCCCCTACCCCGGCTTCCGTCCCGTCGCCGGCGCCGTCGGCGAGTACAACGGCAAGTTCATGATCAACCAGCTCGTCCTGCGCGGCGGAAGCTGCGCCACGCCGGACGGCCATGTACGGCCGACCTACCGCAACTTCTTCTATCCGCACATGCGCTGGCAGTTCGCCGGCCTGCGGCTGGCGGCCGACGCATGAACAGGATCAACGCCCAGCGCCCCACGCCGCCCGAGCTGGTCGAGTTCGACCACACGGGCGACGACTTCCAGGCCGCCGTCGTCGCCGGCCTCGCCCTGCCGCAGAAGCGCATCCCGTCGAAGTTCTTCTACGACGAGGCCGGCTCGCGCCTGTTCGACGCGATCTGCGAGCTGCCGGAGTACTACCCGACGCGCAGTGAACTGTCGGTTCTCGCCGCGCGCGCGGGCGAGATCGCCGCGCTGGCCGGGCCGGGCGCCAGCCTCGTCGAGTTCGGCTCCGGTTCCAGCGTCAAGGTCCGCCTGCTGCTCGACGCGATGCAGGCGCCGGCCGCCTACCTGCCGGTCGACATCTCGCGCGAGCATCTGCTCGCCGCCGCCCGCCGCCTCGCCGCCGACTACCCGGCGGTGCCGGTGATTCCGGTCTGCGCCGACTACACGCGGCCCTTCGAGCTGCCGGCGGTGCGCGGCGAACGCAGCCGCGTCGGCTTCTTTCCCGGCTCGACCATCGGCAACTTCTCGCGCGCCGAGGCCAAGGGCTTCCTCGAATCGGTCGCCGGCGACCTCGGCCACGGGGCCGGCCTGCTGATCGGCGTCGATCTCCGCAAGGATGCCGCCATCCTGCGCGCCGCCTACAACGACGCGGCCGGCGTCACGGCGCGCTTCAACCTCAACCTGCTGGTCCGCGCCAACCGCGAGCTGGGCGCCGACTTCGATGCCGACGGCTTCGCCCACGAGGCGCGCTGGCTCGAGGACGAGGGCCGCATCGAGATGCATCTCGTCGCGCGGCACGCCCAGACGGTGACGGTCGGCGGCCGCGGCTTCGCCTTCACGAAGGGCGAGTCGATCCACACCGAGGACTCGCACAAGTATTCCGTCGGCGAGTTCCAGACGCTGGCCGCCGCCGCCGGCTGGACGCCCAGGGCACACTGGACCGACGAGAATGGCCTGTTCTCGGTCCACTGGCTGGTGGCGGGCTGATTCGGCTGTCGGCGGCACCCCACCTCACCCTCCCCGTCGCCTTGCGAAGGGTCCCCTCCCTCTCCGCCCCGCCGGCGGAGAGGGCAATCCTGCGACGAACCGGACAAACCCTCTCCGCCCCCGGGGGCGGAGAGGGCAGGGTGAGGTGGGGGAAGCACCGGACGAACCGAACGGACTCCTACCCGCCCGTCCCCACCGCCTCGGCCAGCGACGTGAAACCCTCCGCCGCCAGCCGCGCGGCGAGCCCGGCCTTGAGGCGCGCGATCAGCCCCGGGCCCTCATAGATCAGCGCCGTGTAGAGCTGCACCAGCGACGCCCCGGCGCGGATCTTGGCCCAGGCGTCGTCGACGCTGGCGACGCCGCCGACGCCGATCAGCGGCAGCCGGCCCCCGGTGTGGCGCCGCACGCGGGCGAGCAGCGCCGTCGACATGGCGAACAGCGGCGGGCCGGACAGGCCGCCGCGCTCGCCCGCGTGGGCGCTGCGCAGGCTCGCCGGCCGCGCCGTCGTGGTGTTGGAGACGATCATGCCGTCGATGCCGGCGGCGACGAGCAGGTCGACCAGCGTCAGCGCGCGCGCCTCGTCGATGTCGGGCGCCAGCTTGGCGATCAGCAGAGGCGCCGGCCGCGTCGCCGTCGCCGCGGCGGCGCGCAGCGGCACGACGCGGCGCAGCAGCCCGGCGAGCCGCGCCGGTTCGAGGAAGATTTGGCCGTTGGCCGAGTTGGGGCAGGAGATGTCGAGCGTGAGGTAGTCGGCGAGCGGCGCGAAGCCCTTGACCAGGCGCTCGAAGTCCGCCTCCGGGTCGCCACTGGCCGAGTTGGCCGCGAGGTTGACGCCGACGACGCGGCCGTCGTCGCGTCCCGAGGCGCGGAAGGCGGCGTGGCGGGCGGCCACCGCGTCCATGCCGTCGTTGTTGAAGCCCATGCGGTTGATGGCGGCGCGGTCCTCGGCGAGGCGGAACAGGCGCGGGCGCGGGTTGCCGGGCTGGGCCAGCGGCGTCACCCCGCCGATCTCGGCGAAGCCGGTGCCGATGGCCAGCGCCCCCGCCAGCGCCACGCCGTTCTTGTCGAAGCCGGCGGCGATGCCGAACGGGTTGGGAAAGCGTCGCCCCCACAGCGTCTGCGCCAGCGCCGCATGGCCGTCCGCCGCCGCCCGCGGGCCGAGGCCGTGCGCCAGCCCCCACAGCGCCGTGCGATGCGCGGTCTCGGCCGGCAGGAGGCGCAGCAGCGCGGTGGCGGTGTCGTGCAGGGTCATGGGCAGGGTCATGGGCGGCGCGAGCTATAGCGCGTCGCGGCGCACACCGCCAACAGCGCCCCCGGGGGGTGGCTTTCCTCTCCCATCGGGAGAGGGCTCGACGACCTGGCGAGCGCAGCGAGCCTTGGGCGACGAGGGTGAGGGGTTACGGTCGGCGAGGAAAATCACCGGCCGCGTAACCCCTCACCCTCCCGTCGTAGGCGCCTCGGTCGCTGCACGCCCTGCGGCGCCAACGACGGCAGCCCTCTCCCTATGGGAGAGGAGGAGCGAACCGCGTGGAAAATGCCCCGGCCGGCTCAGCAACTCCGGTCGGCCGGCTCGGCGCTGCCTTCCTCGAGCGGCGCCATGTCGTCGCAGGACTTCGCCATCAGCACACCGCTGCCGGCCTGCTCGAACAGGCGGTCGACGACGGCGACGTGGCGGCGGAAGCGCTCCAGTTCGCGGCCGGCGAGCGTCTCGCCCGAGGGCAGCTTGATGCTGAGCGGGTTGATCGGCTTGCCGTCGCGGTGCACCTCGTAGTGCAGGTGCGGGCCGGTCGACATGCCGGTGGTGCCGACATAGCCGATGATGTCGCCCTGGCGCACTCGGGCGCCCTGGCGGATGCCACGGGCGAAGCCCTTCATGTGGGCGTAGGCGGTGTCCCAGGTCGTGTTGTGGCGCAGCAGGATGTAGTTGCCGTAGCCGCCCTTGGGACCGGCCAGGACGATGCGGCCGTCGCCGGCGGCGTAGATCGGCGTGCCCGTCGGCGCGGCGAAGTCGACGCCGGAATGCTGGCGGGTGAAGCCCAGCACCGGATGGCGGCGCGGGCCGAAGGTGGAGGACAGGCGCGCGCCGTCGATCGGCGTCTTCATCAGCGCCTTGCGCACGCTCTCGCCCTTGAGGTTGAACCAGTCGACGTTGCCGGCCGAGGTCTCGTAGCGGTAGAGCGGCAGGTCGGCGCCACTCAGCACGAGACGCGCGTAGAGCACGTCGCCGTCGCGCACCGCCTCGCCGGCCTTGTCGTACCAGCGCTCGTACAGCGCCTCGAAGCCGTCGCCCTCCTGGATCTCGCGCTGGAAGTCGACCTCGAAGCTGTAGAGGCGGATCAGCTCGTTGAGGGTGCCGGGCGACATGCCGGCGGCCGTGCCGTCGACGTAGAGGCTCGACGAGATGACGCCGGCCGCGCGCTCGACGCGGCGGTCGAGCGGCACCGCCTGCTGCTCGGCGCGGTAGCGGCCGTCGCGCGCCTGGCGCACGGCGACCTTGCGGTCCCAGGCCAGCGGCAGGTCGAGGCGCGCGAGCTGCAGCGCCAGGTCGCCGCCCGTGCCGCCGCCCGTACCGGCGCCGTCGACGGCATCGCCGGCGCCGAAGGTCAGCGTGATGCGGTCGCCGATGGAGAGATTCTTGCGCGGGTCGTAGAGGCCGCGCAGCGCGCCGATGGCGGCATGGGCCTCGCCACGGTCTGCACCGGCGCGCACCAGCACGCCCATCAGGTTGTCGCCGCGCTCGACGACGACGGTACGCGTCACCGGCACGAAGGGACTGGCGGCGGCGGCTTCCCACTCGGTCAGCGCGCGCAGGGTGGCGAGCACGTCGCGCTCGGCATCGAAGTCGCGGACGAAGCCGGCGGCCCTGTCCGTGCCCGGTATGCCGCCGGAGAAGACCGCCACGCCCAGCGCGGCGGCACCGACGGCACCCACGATTCCCCCGATGAGCGCGATCCGCCTTCGCAACGCCCTGGCCCCCCTGTGACCCGCAGCCGTGTTTCCCTAGCCGCGCACGATGCCGGTGCGCCCTGTGGCCTGTCAACTGTGCATTGCAAAAAACCGGGAGAATGCAAAGACTTGCCATAATTCCTTGAACCGCTGTCGGACCCGGCGGGCGGGCCGCCCCGGCATGGCGGCGCGGCGGCGGCACTGCGATACTGCCGCCGCCATGACCGCGCCCGCCCTGACGCCCCGCCAGCGCCTGTCGCGCCTCGCCCATCTGTGGAAGGCGGCGACGCAGCGGCACCATGCCGGCATGGCGCCGTGGCTCGCCCGCCACATCCCGCCCGACGCCACGGTCATCGACGCCGGCGCCCATGCCGGGCAGTTCGCAAAGCTGTTCGCGCGGCTGGCCCCGCAGGGCGAGGTCTGGGCCTTCGAGCCGGCCGCCTATGCCCGCTCGATCCTCGGCCCGGCGCTGCGCCTGTCGGGTGCCCGCAACGTCCGCATCGTCGCCGCCGGCCTGTCCGACGCGCCCGGAACGGCGACGCTGGAGACGCCGCTCAAGCGGCGCGGCTCGCTCGGCTTCGGCCTCGCCGGCATCGGCGCCGCCACGGCGCGCGGCGATGCCGGCCGCGCCGAGACCATCGCGATCACCACCCTCGACGCCTTCGCCGCCGCCGAGGGGCTGTCGCGGCTCGACTTCCTCAAGGCCGACGTCGAGGGCTGGGAGATCCGCCTGCTCGCCGGCGGGCGCGACACGCTGGCCCGCTTCCGCCCGGCCCTGCTGCTCGAACTGGTCGGCGCCAGCCTCGCGCGGGCCGGCGACCGCCCCGGGGACGCCTGGGCCCTGCTGTCACCCCTCGGGTACCGCGCCCGCAAGCTCGTCGACGAACAGCCGCGGGCGGACTGGCTCGACGAATTCGCGGGGGATGCGGACTACCTGTTCGTGGCGGAGAAGCAGGAAGGGTAGCGGGCCGCCATGCCGCGCCGCAGCTCTCCCTCTCCGCCCCTTCGGGGGGGAGAGGGCGGGGTGAGGTGGGGCGCCGCGCGCCTCGACGTCCGCGCCAGGCCACGCACCGGCACCACCCCCGTCTCTCCAGTCCCTCCCCCACCCGCCTCATCCTGAAGAGGCGCGATGCGCCGTCTCGAAGGACGAGGCGCGGCGGCCGCGACATTCCACAAGCGCCGAACGACACACCCGGCTCACGCCGCGCCGTCCAGAAGAACGCGCAGCAGGTCGTGGCGGGGATCGGCGAACGGGTTCGCCACGGTCACGCCGCCCCAGGTGAATCCATCCTGCATGTCCTCCGACAGCAGCAGCCGGCAGCCCGCCTCGGCGGCGACCGCGAGAACGACCGCGTCCCAGATGCCGAGGCGATGGTCGGTCGCCAGATCGGCGGCCGCGACCAGTGCCGCCGGCGACGTCTCGGCGACCGCATAGGCGTCGCGCCAGCCGAGCAGCGCGTCGCGTGCCTCGGCCCGCGAACGGCCGGCGCGGCGCACGAGGACGGCGAACAGTTCGCCCAGCACCTGGGCCGGCAGGACGACCGTGTCGGCCGGCAACCGGCGCAGCAGGTCGAGCACGGACGCGCGCCGGTCGCCGTCGTTCACGCCCTCGGCATAGGCGAGGATGTTCGTATCGAGGGCGGCCTTCACGCGCCGTCTTCGTACAGCTCGTCGCGGGTCCAGCGGCCGGCCCGGACGACCGGCTGGCGGGCGAGGCGCTCCAGCAGCACGTCGCGCGCGCCTGCCGCCACGACCGCCCGGTCGCCCGCCGGCACGATGCGCGCGACGGGCTTGCCGTGGCTCGTCACCACATAGCTATGCCCCTCCCGCACACCACGCAGCAGGGCGGAGAACTTGCGGTTGGCTTCCGCCGACGGCAGTGACTTCTCCATGGAGCACCAGATATAGTGATAATCACTACCTTAATACCGCGCGAGGCAAACCGCAACCGCCGGAATCCGCGCTGCCTATCTGCGATTGCAGGCCGACCTATACTCAACCTGGGATAGGCCCTGGCGCCGCCGCCCCGACCGGACGCATGACATCGCATGACACGTCGCATGGCGACGCATGACATGTCGCATGACAACGCATGAGCGATTTTAGACCGACCGGCGATTGAAAATCCGGCCGAAAGAACGACTTTTGCATGCCGACCGGCTAGCGCCCCATGGCGTAGGCTTCCTGGTAGCGCGGGTGGGCGCCGGCCTTGAGCACCAGCGTGTCGCCCTGCATCTCGCTGCCGGCCATCGTGGTACGCCCCAGTTCCCAGTCCCCCACCACCGCCACCTGGTGGCCGCGCCGGCGCAGCTCGTCGACCGTCGCCTGCGGGATGCGGCTCTCGACCGCCACCGAGCCGGGCGCGAAGACGCGCGGGTAGAAGCTCGACGGCAGGTGGTCGGTGTGGAACTGCGGCGCGTCGCACGCCGCCTGCAGGTCGTAACCATGGTGTACATGCAGCAGGAAGGCGGTGAGCGCCCACTGGTCCTGCTTGTCGCCGCCGGGCGTGCCCCAGGCCAGCGCCGGCTTGCCCTCGCGCGTCGCCAGCGTCGGCGACAGCGTCGTGCGCGGCCTGATGCCCGGATGCAGCGACGACGGATAGCCGTGCTCGAGCCAGAACATCTGCGCCCGCGTGCCGAGGCAGAAGCCGAGCGCCGGGATGGTCGGCGAGGACTGCAGCCAGCCGCCCGACGGCGTGCACGAGATCATGTTGCCCTCGGCGTCGGCGACGTCGAGGTGCACCGTGTCGCCGTCGGCCGGGCCACGCACCGCGGCGTCGCGGATGCGGCCGCCGCCGCGCACGGCGTTGGGCTCGCCGACCCCGGCCGCGACCGTGTCGTTGGGCTCGCCGGCGCCGGTGCCGGCGACGTCGATCTCGCCGACGGTGGTGTAGGCGGCCATGCGCGCGTTGCGGCCGTCCGGCGCGCCCGGCTCCAGCGTCATCGAGGCGCGGTCGCCGACGAGCCGGCGGCGGGCGTCGTTGTAGGCCTTCGACAGCAGCGTCTTCATCGGCACGTCGTTGACCGCCGGGTCGCCGTACCAGGCCTCGCGGTCGGCCAGCGCCAGCTTGGCGCACTCGACCTGCAGGTGGATGAACTCGGCGCCCTGCGGGTCCATGCCGGCGACGTCGAAGCCGTCGAGCAGGGCGAGCTGCTGCAGCATCACCGGCGACTGGCTCCACGGGCCGGCCTTGTGCACCGTCCAGCCCTTGTAGTCGTAGCTGACCGGTGGCTCGACGCTGGCCCGCCAGCGCGCCATGTCGTCGCCCGACAGCAGGCCGCCATGTACCTTGCCGGAGGCGTCGATCCATTCGGTGGTGCGCGAGAACCGGTCGATCTCCTCGGCGACGAAGCCCTTGTAGAAGACGTCGCGGCCGGCCTCGATCACGCCCTCGCGGCCCTTGCCCGTCGCTTCCGCCTCCTTCAGCAGGCGGGCATAGGTCTCGCCGACCTTCGGCGTGCGGTGGATGCGGCCGACGGCGGGCGTCTTGCCGTCGACCAGCCACTGCGCGGCCGAGGTGTGCCAGGCGCCGCGGAACAGCTCCTCGACCGAGCCGATGATCGACTTCATCATCGGCACCACGGCGAAGCCGTTATGGGCATAGGCGATGGCCGGCTCCAGCACGTCGCGCAGCGTGAGACGCCCGTAGTCACGCAGGATCAGCATCCAGGCGTCGAAGGCGCCCGGCACGACGGCGGCGAGCAGGCCGGTGCCCGGCACCAGCCTGAGGCCGAGCTGCTGGAACTTCTCGATCGTCGCCGCCTGCGGCGCCACGCCCTGGCCGCAGACGACCTCGACCTTGCCCTTCTTGGCACTGTAGAGCACCGCCGGTAGATCGCCGCCCGGCCCGTTCTGGTAGGGGTGCACGACCTGCAGCGCGAGGCCGGTGGCGACGGCGGCGTCGAAGGCGTTGCCGCCGCGCTCCAGCATCTGCCAGCCGGCAAGCGTGGCGAGATAGTGCGTCGAGGTGACGACGCCGAAGGTGCCGCGGATTTCCGGCCGAGTGGTGAACATGGGCGCGCGCCTTGCTGCCTGCGATGGAGGCGCCACCTTACGGCCGGCCGCGGCCGGCGGCAAATGCCTCGCCCCGGGGCCGGACAAGGCCCGCTGCCGCCGCTAGGATGGGCCGGTGGGCACGGGCCCGGCCGGAGCGTCGTCATGGTGATCGTCCATCCCTATCTGCTCTTCCTCGGCGATGCCGCCGATCCGCTCGCCGCCAAGACGGCAGCCGGCATCGCCCATTGGCGGCGCGAGTGGTGCCTCGGCCAGTTGCGTCTGCCCGGCTGCAACGCCGATCTCGGCCTGCCCGACATGAGCGTCGAGGCGGCGGCAAGGGCCGGCGCGAAGACGCTGATCGTCGGCGTCGCCAACCGCGGCGGCATCATCGGCCCGGCCTGGCGGGCGACGTTGCTCGCGGCGCTGGAGGCCGGCATGGACATCGCCGCCGGCCTGCACGAGCGCGTCGCCGACCTGCCCGACGTCGCCGCCGCCGCGGAGCGCCTCGGCCGCCGCATCTTCGACGTGCGCCATCCCGACCGCGGCTTCGAGGTCGGCACCGGCGAGAAGCGCCCGGGCAAGCGCCTGCTCGCCGTCGGCACCGACTGCTCGGTCGGCAAGATGTACACGACGCTGGCGCTGGAGGCGGAACTGAAGCGGCGCGGCGCGAAGGCGGATTTCCGCGCCACCGGCCAGACCGGCATCCTCATCGCCGGCGGCGGCGTCTCGGTCGATGCCGTCGTCGCCGACTTCATCTCCGGCGCCGTCGAATGGCTCGCGCCGGCCAACGATCCGGACCACTGGGATCTCGTCGAGGGCCAGGGCTCGCTCTACCATCCCTCCTACGCCGGCGTGACGGTCGGCCTCGTGCACGGCGCGCAGCCCGACGCCCTCGTGCTCTGCCATGAGCCGACGCGGCCGCACATGCGCGGACTGCCGCATCGTTCCCTGCCCGATCTGCGGACCTGCATCGACGGCCATCTCGAGATCGCCCGCCTGACCAATCCCGACGTGCGCTGCGTCGGCGTCGCCGTGAACACCGCCGGCATCGGCGACGAAGGCGAACGCCGCCGCCTGCTCGACGGCATCGCCGACCGCATGGGCCTGCCGGCCGTCGATCCCGTGCGCGACGGTGTCGGCCCGATCGCCGACCGCCTGCCGTGAGCGCGCCCCTGGTCCTCACGGCGCGGGCGGAGCGCTTCCGCCTGCACACGCCCTTCGTCATCGCGCGCGGCGTCAAGAAAGCCGCCGAGGTGGTGGTCGCCGAGCTGACCGACGGCACGCATACCGGACGCGGCGAGTGCGGTCCCAACGCCCGCTACGGCGAGAGTCCGGCCGGCGTGGTCGCCGCCATCGCGGCACTCGCGCCGGCGGTGGCCGCCGGCCTCGACCGCGAGGGACTGCAATCGGCGCTGCCGCCGGGCGCCGCGCGCAATGCGATCGACTGCGCCTTCTGGGACCTCGAGGCCAAGCGCGTGGGCCGCGCCGCGTGGCAACTCGCCGGCCAGCCGTCCGCGCCCGCGCCCGTCGTCACCGCGTTCACTCTCAGCATCGGCTCGCCCGACGAGATGGCGCGCGTCGCGCGGGCCAACGCCGCGCGGCCGCTGCTGAAGATCAAGCTCGGCGCCGGTGAGGGCGACGGCGATCGACTGGCTGCCGTGCGTGCCGCAGCGCCTCGCGCGCGCCTCATCGTCGATGCCAACGAAGGCTGGACCGCCGACGACTGGCGCCGCCTCGGCCCGCGAATGGCCGACGCCGCGGTCGAACTCGTCGAACAACCTTTGCCGGCCGACGCCGACGCCGTGCTGGCGACGCTGCCGCGCCCGGTACCCGTGTGTGCGGACGAGTCCTGCCGCGACCGCCGCGGCCTCGCCGCGCTCGCCGGCCGCTACGACGCGATCAACATCAAGCTCGACAAGACCGGCGGACTGACGGAGGCGCTGGCGCTGGCCGACACGGCCGCCGCCATGGGCCTGGGGCTGATGGTCGGCTGCATGCTCGGTACCAGCCTGGCCATGGCTCCGGCTCTTCTGGTCGCGCGGCAGGCGCGCTGGGTCGACCTCGACGGGCCGCTGCTGCTGGCCGAGGACCGGACACCGCCGCTGCCCGTCGTCGACAGCGCACTGGGCCCGCCACCGGCCGCGCTGTGGGGCTGACCCGGGAGGCACAACTTGCCGCACGGGGCCTTTCTCCGTAGTGTCGGAGACAGGGGTGGCAGTGGGAAGCCGGTGCTCCCGGAAAGCACGATGCAGTCACAGGCACCGAGCGCGCGGCCCGGCGAAGCGGAGCGTATCGTCGCCGACGGAGACGTTCGGCCGGAGGCGCCTCAGGCAGCCAGCATCGCCGTTGCCGTGACCGCGCAGCAGATCGCCGGGCTCTATCGCCACACGCGCATCTCCAACCTCGTCACGCCGGTCAACAGCGCGCTCGTCGTCTACATCGTCTGGTCGCACGTGCCGCAGATGTTGGCCCTGGCCTGGGTCACGGCGATGTGGCTCGTTACCGGCCTGCGCGTGGCGCTCGACGTCTGGTACCGCCGTGCACCCGTCGAACGTCGCGCGGACACTGCCTGGCGCGACCGGGCCGTCGTCCTGATCGGGCTTGCGGGCATTACCTGGGGTGCCGGCACTCTTCTGCTATTTCCGGCCGGCGATCTGGTCGGCCAGTTCTTCATCGCCATGGTCGCGGTCGGCATGAGCGCCGGCGGCGCGATGGCGCTCAGCATCTATCTGCCGGCGATGCTCGCCTACTGCGTGCCGCTGATTGCCCTGCAGGTCGTGGCGCTGGCCCTGCAGAACACGTCGGCGCACCGGGCGCTGGCCATCATGAGCATCGTCTATTTTGCGGCGCTGTTCGCGCTGGCGCGTGTGTCGAACCGCGCGTTCACGGCCACCATCCGCCTCGGCCTCGAGAACGCCGACCTTCTCGGCATCGTGGAGAACACCCAGCGCCGCCTCGAGGACGCCATCGAGAGCATGGCCGACGCCTTCGCCTTCTTCGACGGCGACGACCGGCTGGTCCAGTGCAATGCCCGGTTCCGCACCCTTGTGCCGGCGCTGTTCAGCCGGCGTGGCCTGCCGGTGCGCTACCTCGATTTCCTGCATGCACTCGCCTCGGACGGCATGGTGCAGGAGGCGCGCGGTCAGATCGACCCGTGGGTCGCGCGCATGCTGGCGCGTCATCGCAATCCGGGCGGCGGCATCGACCTGCGCCTGACCGACGGCCGCTGGCTACGCCTGTCCGAGCGCCGTACCAGCGAGGGCGGCGTCGTCACGATCGTCACCGACGTCACCGAGCTGAAGGCCCGCGAAGGCGAGGCACGCACCAGCGAGGGCCGCTTCCGCGACTTCGTCGAGGTGTCGACGGACTGGCTGTGGGAAACCGATGCAAGCCTCCGTATCACGGCACTCGTCGGGCCCTACCAACAGATCACCGGCTGGCCGGTCGAGCGCCTGCTCGGGCGGCGACACGCCGACATCGAGGCGCCGTTCAACATCGGACCGTGGGAGCGCATGCTCGCCGACCTCGCGGCGCATCGCCCGATCCACAATGTCCACGTCGAACGCACGACCGACGACAACCGCGTCCACCACTTCCTGCTGAACGGCAAACCTCTGTTTGATGCCGGTGGGACCTTCCTCGGCTTTCGCGGCACGGGAACGGACATGACGCCGGTGTTCGAGGCGCAGCGCGAGGCCCGCGAGGCCCGGCTGCGGCTGTTCGAGGCTGTCGAGGCGCTGCCGGCGAGCTTCCTGCTGTTCGACAACGACGACAGCCTCGTTGTCTGGAACACGCGCGCGCCCGAACTGCTGCCCGGCATCGAACCGCTGTTGCACGCCGGCGCCAGCTACGCCGAATTGATGGGCGCGCTCGCCGGCAATGTCAGTGATGCCCAGGGCCGCATCGGCGCCTGGGTCGCCGAACGCCTGCAGCGCCACGCCGCGCCCGAAGGCCCCCAGGAGCTGCGCCTCGCCGACGGACGGGCGATCCAGTTGCTCGAACGCCGCAGCGCCAGCGGCGCCACCGTGCTCGTCGGCACCGACGTCAGCGAAATCCGGCGCGACCAGCAGGATCTCGCCGACAAGACGCGGCTGCTGCAGACAACGCTGGAAAGCATGGGCGAAGGCCTGATCGTGCTCGACTCCGAGCAACGTACCGTGCTCGTCAACAATCGCCTCGCCAAGCTTATCGGCCTGCCGGAGTCGCTCGGCCGTACAGGCGTGCATCTGGGTGAAATCCGCGCTTATCTGGAACGTCGCGGCGATTTGAGCCGCGTGCCCGCCGCCGCCCGCCCCGAAGCCGTGGTCGCCGCCTTCGCGGCCGGCACTCCATTCCATTTCGAGCGCACCCTTCCCAGCGGCAATGTCCTCTCGGTACGCGCGAGCCCGATGCCCTCCGGTGGCTGGGTCATGCTGTTCGCGGATGTCACCGCCGAACGTGCGGCTATCGTGGCACTGGAGGAAAGCGAGGAACGCTATCGCCGCCTTGTCGAGGCGCTCCCCGACATCGTCGCCGTGGGGGTCGCCGGCCGCCTGGTCTTCGTCAACCGTGCCGGCTCACGTCATCTCGGCGCCAACAGCGCGGCCGCGCTGGTCGGCCGGCGTGTCCTCGACTTCGTCCATCCGGACCACCACGACCTGTCGCGCGCGACCGAACCCGCGGGCGATCCGACCAGTGCCGTCCCCTACCACGAAATCCGCATGCTGCGGATCGACGGCAGCCCGTTCGACGCCGAGGTCGCCGGCATCCGATTCACCTACCGCGGTCAGCCGGCCAACCTGTACATCGCGCATGACATCACGGAGCGCAAACTGGCGCAGGCACAGGTCGTGCAGGCCTCCAAGCTCGCAACCCTCGGGGAAATGGCCGCCAGCCTGACGCACGAACTGAACCAGCCGCTCAACATCATCCGCCTCGCGGCCGACGCATCGCTGATCCTGATGGAGGAGGGCGATTCCGATTTCGAGTATCAGCGCGAACAGTTCCAGCAGATATCGAACCAGACCCAGCGCATGGCCCAGATCATCGATCACATGCGCGTCTTCAATCGCCGCGACGAGGCCTCCAGCGAGCCTTTCGACGCCAATGCCAGCGTCCGGCAGGCGGTTCGCCTCGTCGAGGACCAGTATCGCCTGGACGACGTCACGGTAACCTGCCTGCTGCCGGAAGGTCCGGCGATCGTGCGCGGCCATCCGATCCGCCTCGAGCAGGTGGTGCTCAACCTGCTGTCGAACGGTCGCGACGCCATCATGGCGCGGCGGCAGCGGGAGGGCCGGCCCGGCGGCGCCATCCGCGTGCGTGCCTACCGCGAGCATTCCTCCGACGGAGCGCCGGGCCGCTTGCGCATCCTCGTCAGCGACGAGGGCGGCGGCATTCCGTCGGACAAGCTGGCGCAGATATTCGACCCGTTCTTCACGACCAAGGAATCGGGCAAGGGTACGGGCCTCGGCCTTGCCATCGGCTACTCGATCGTCTCGGGCATGGGCGGGCGGATCGACGTCCGCAACCGCGGCCAGGGGGCCGAGTTCGAGATCGAACTGCCACTCGCCCCGCAGCCGGCCAAGGCCCCGGCAACCGCTCCGGCCGGAATGTCCTAGGCAGCGTCCGACAGGCTCCGGCGTGGAAGCCTCTATCGCGCCGATATGATGGACCGACGCGATCAGCCGCTGTATCAGGCCGCCGTCAGCGTCGATCAACGGTCGTCGCGGAGCAGCCCGGCTTCCGAGACATGCCGGATTGCCGGGAATTCCGGCAGTTCTTTTGACCCGGCAGGCCGGTCTACGGTACTATCCTCGCATTGCCAGCCGAGCCTGGGGGTGGCGGGGCCATCATCCGGTCGGTTCGACTGGGTGCCGACGCCGGGATCGTGGCGCCAAGAGGATTGGCACTGACCATGAGGCAGGCTGCAGGTTCACGTGCGCCGCAGGCGGCCGGCCGGCAGCCGGTGGTCCTGATCGTCGACGACGACAAGGTGCAGGCCGACCAGATCGCGACCTTCCTGTCGCGCTTCGGCATTTCGGTTATCCAGGAAGACAATGGCTTTGCCGCGGTGAACACGATCCGCCGCGAGCAGCCCGCCGTCGTCGTGATGGACGTTCGCATGCCGGGGCTCGACGGAATCAGCGCCGCGAAGCTGGCATCGCGGCTGGAGCACCGTCCGCGCATCATCCTGATGTCGGGATATGCCGATCAGGTGAAACGGGCGACTGAAGAGGACATCGAGGTCTTCGCGGTCGTCGACAAGCCCCTGCCGTTGCGGGTGCTCGTGCGCTTCATCCAGGGTGCCCTCAACGACCCGGAGCCGCCGGCCGCTCGTTAGCCACTCGGCCCGACGGCTCTTCAGCGCCGGTTCCGACGCACGGCTTCACCCTCCACCAGCGTCCACCCCACGAGGTCGCGGAGCGTCTTGCCGAGAGCGGCATCGAAGGCCGCGATGACCGGCTCGATTGCATCGTGGCTGGCGGCAACCGTCGCCTCGAAGCGTTCCGACGCGACGATCGTACGCTCCGGCATGGCGACAAGCTTGGCGTGAATCTGGACGACTGCGGACGGGTTCGAGCCGGTATATACCGCCTGGAATTCGCGCAGTTCCGCCTTGAGCACGAAATCGGCGCGCAGGCCGAGCGATTCCCGGCCGACGGCGACAATGCGGTGTGAGTTCTCGAAGGACTCGACGATCAGCGTCTGCACAAGCTGGGTCGCCCGATCGGTCCAGCTGGCGCGCGCATAGTATTCGAGTTCGAGCGGGTTGCGGTACAGCGCCACCCGCGTGGTATCCAGCCCGGCAGCCGCAATCGGCAGTTCTACCACGAGCTGCCAGTCGACCCGAGGCAGGGACGTCTCGAAAGTACTCTTTGGCGACAGCGTGAACAGCCGTGGCGGCGGCCCCTGACCCGGCAACAACTCGGCGCAGCCGGCCAACAGAAATGCCCCCGCCACCACCGGGGCGACGATGCGCGCAAGGCGCGGCTTCCGTCGTTCACTTTCCAGGCTCATAGCCACGCTGCTGGTTGCCGAACAGGAAGCGGGCCGGGTCGCGCTCGACCTCGGAGGCGACGCGGTTGAGACCACTGACCAATGCCCGCGCCTCGGCGATGAATGCGGTCAGGTCCGCCAGCCCTTCATGGGAAAAACTGCGCACTGCCGGCCGGGTCTCGTCGACCATGACCTCGACCTTGCCGGACACGCGCTGGAGAGTCTCTGCGCTCCCACGTAGTTCGCCAATCAGTTTGCGAATGTCTGCGCGGTTGTCGACGACTGTTCCGCTCACCGCGTCGGCGCTCGCGCGAACCGCGACCAGCGTCGCTTCCGCTTCGGTCGTGAGGCCGTCCAGCGCCGAAGCCGTCTCGCGCAATGCCGTGGTGGTGGCGCGCACGTCGTCGACCATGGCGCCGATGTCGTCCGCGCGTGCTGCCAGCGCCCCCGACAGCACGGCGAAGTTCTCCAGCGTCGCCGCGAAATTCGCCCTGTTGCGGTCGTCGAACAACTGGTTCGCACGGGCGATCAGCAGGTTGGCACGGTCGACAAGTTCCGGTGCATCCTCGAAAATCTGCTCGAGCTGCGACGGTCGCGACGCAATGACCGGGTGACGTTGTCCGGTGCGACGCTGCAGGACCGGCGCATCGCGCGTACCGCCGGCGAGCTGCACCATCACGCCGCCGGTAATGCCGCGCATTTCCAGTTGCGCCTGCGTATCCTCGCGCACCGGCGTATCCGCCTTCACCTCGATCGTGACAACGACACGCTCGAGATTGTCGGGATCTATGCTGATCTCGCTGACCTCGCCGACGGGAATGCCGCGATAGACCACCTGGCTGCCCTCGGACAGGCCGTTTATCTGGCCGGTAAAATAGATGTCGTAACGGGCAAACTCGCGATCGAACTGGAACTTCGCCAGCCAGATGGCGAAGACGATCAGGCCGGCGAATAGCACCAGCACGAAGCTGCCGACGAGCAGATGATTGGCCCGCGTCTCCATCGCCTACCTCTGCACCGCCCGTTGCGAGCGGTCCATGCCGCCGGGCACGGCACGTGCACGCGGCCCGTGGAAATAGTCATGGATCCACGGATGCTCATCGACCATCAGATCAGCGAGCGTGCCGACCTTAACACGGCCGTCGACCAGCACGGCAATGCGCTGGCAGACGGCGGCCAGCGTATCGAGGTCGTGCGTGACCATGACGACGGTATGTCCGAGGGCACGCTGCAGGTCGGCGACCAGATCGTCGAAGGCCGCCGCGCCGATCGGGTCGAGGCCCGCGGTCGGCTCGTCGAGGAACAGAATCTCCGGATCAAGCGCCAGCGCGCGCGCGAGCCCGGCCCGTTTGCGCATGCCTCCCGACAATTCGGCCGGGCGCAGGCGATCGGCACCGGCCGCGAGCCCGACAAGGCCGATTTTCACCAGTGCGATCTCGCGCGCGAGGTCGACCGGCAAGCTGGTGTGCTCAACGAGCGGCACCATGACGTTTTCGAGGACCGTCAGGGAGCTGAACAGCGCGCCGTCCTGGAACAGCACGCCAACCCGCCGATCGACGGTCGCCCGCGCCGCTTGGTCCGCTGTAGCGAGATCGACGCCGAGCACCTCGACGCGCCCCGCTGCCGGCCGTATCAGCCCGACCAGCGTGCGCAGCAGCACCGATTTGCCGGTTCCCGAGCCGCCGACAATGCCCATAACCTCGCCGCGCCGCACGGCAAGGTCGAGCCCATCGTGGATACGCCTCCCGCCAAGCTCAGTGACAAGGCCGGTGACGCGGATGACATTGTCGCCGACCGTGTCCGTCGCCATGTTCAGATGCCCAGGACCGAGAACAGGATCGAAAACATCGCGTCGAAGACGATGACGAGGAAGATCGCCTCGACTACGGCGCGCGTCGTCATCGTACCGACCGACTCCGCACTGCGCACCACCCGCAGGCCACGGAAGCAGCCCACGAGACCGATCGTGAAGCCGAAAATCGGCGCCTTGAGGATTCCGATCCAGAAGGTCCAGGACGTGACCGCGCCGCCGAGCTGACGGACGAACTGGACCGGCGAGATGTCGAGGGCCAGCGCGGCCATCAGCGCACCGCCCAGCAGCCCGGTCAGATCGGCGAAAAACGCCAGCAACGGCAACGCCACCACAAGCGCCAGGACGCGCGGCAGGACGAGCGCCTCCATCGGATCGATGCCCAGGACGCGCATGGCATCGACTTCCTCGTTGACCACCATGGTGCCAATTTCGGCCGTGAAGGCACTGCCGGACCGGCCGGCGAGCATGATGGCGGTGAGCAGCACCCCCATTTCCCGCAACATGCCCTGTCCGACAATGTTGACCGTGAATATCTCCGCTCCAAAGCGCGCCAGTTGATCGGCACTCTGGAAGGCCAGCACGACACCGACGAGAAAGGCGACCAGCCCGACGATCGGCATGGCGTCGATGCCTGAGCGCTCCAGGTGCGCGATCAACGCCGTCGCTCGCAGCCGGCCGGGCCGGCGCGCGGTGCGAGCGGCTACGATGAGCGTATGGCCGACGAAGGCCGTCAGGTCGCGCCCCTCAGCCAGCGCACCCAGCGTGGCGGCCCCGACGCGGACGACGAGCGCGGCGAAGGGATGGGGCCGCGCCGCCGGCGGCGAAGGCTGCGCTTCACGTTCGGCAATGGCCTCGAGCAGATCATCGCGCGCCTTGCCGGCCCCCGTCACGGTGACCCGTGTGCCCGCCGCCTCGAACGAGCGGCGCGTGCGGTGCACGAGCCATGCCCCCGCCGTATCGAGTGACTTAAGCCCGGCGAGATCGAGCGTGGCGTCGGCGACGCCGTCGACATTCACCGCGCCAAGGGCAGCGTCGAGTTCCGTCGCGTTGGCCGTTTCCCAGCTTCCCCTGAACGCGACAATGAGACGGTCGCCTTCGCGTCGCGCGTCGAGCCACCCCGCGGACGGCGCCGCCGCACCGTCACTCGCTGCTGTCATCGACATCGCGCCCCCGACCCGTAATGGGTCCGCCGATCATGGTTACGACCAGCCGTCCGCGGGTCAACGCTCACGCGCGCTTCGTCAGGCTAACGCGCGTCGGCCACCGCGGTCGGTTCGTCGCGCCGCTGGGCCTCCCAGGCGGCGATGACGGCCGCACGGTAGGCGGCCGCCGCGGCGCGCCGGCGCTCGCTCTCGGCCCGCTGCTCGGCTTGTGCCGCCTCGCGTGCGGCGGTCGAGGTCGCCGCGGTTACCCCATGCGTCCGGCTCCACAGGCCGAGAACCTTCGCCCGGTAAGGCTGCGCCAGGGCGCGCGTGCGAGAGTGATAATGGGCGACGGCTTGCGGCCACGAACGCTCTTCGGCGTTCAACGAGGCGAGGAAACGACCGGCATAGTCGGCGTTCGAGGCCGGATCGAAGGCAGCTTCCAGGCTTGGAAAGGCATTGGGGTGGTGCATCAGGTTCACCTGCATGCAGCCGACATCGATGTTGCGGACACCGCGCGCGCGCAGCGCCAGAACGTGCACGATCGCCGCGTCGCGACTGGGAAAGAACTTCCCGACGCCCTCGGCCATGACGGTCCACGGCCAGGCAACAGTTGCCGCCCGCTCCTCGTCCCAACGTCCGGACTCGGCGAGCGCAACGGCGGCCAACAGGCGTCGCGGGATTGCATGGCGACGTTCGGCAGCCTCGATGGCGCCGGCACATGGCCCGTCGAGAGCCAACGTCGCCGCGGCGTCCAGCACGCCCGCCGGAAAAATACCAAGGAGGAGCGCAGCCCCCGCGAGGGCGAGCGACCGGCGACAGCGGGTTGCAAAGGCGGACAGCATGGCGATGAGGTCAGCAAGCCGCGTGCCAGCCGTCTGACGGCCACGCGCCTTGTGCGACGCACCATTACTGCGTCGCAACAAAATTACCTGCAGCGGGCTGGAGATATAATTTTGCGACTTTTTCATTGTCTCGCAGGAAGTTGGCGGGAGCCTCTTGCAATCGTTAGGCACACGCTTCATATTGTGCATTGCGAGAGCGGCGCTGCCGTTTTCGCGTCTAGGCGTTTCCTCCCTGAACTTGGGCCGTGCCTCACCGCACGGCCCTTTTTTTGCTGCGATGCAGCATCACAGGTGAGGCGCCTACCGCAGTTCTGGGTTGGGGCGATCCAGCAACGCCAGAAATTCCCGTCGCGTCTGGGCGTCGGAACGAAATGCACCGAGCATGCGCGAAGTCACCATCAGCACGCCCGGCTTGTGAACGCCGCGTGTCGTCATGCATTGATGCGCGGCCTCGATGACCACGCCGACGCCCTTGGGTTGCAGTACTTCTTCGATGCAGTTGGCGATCTGAGCCGTCATTTTTTCCTGTATCTGCAGGCGTTTGGCATAGGCGACTGCGACGCGCGCCAGCTTCGAGATGCCGACGACGCGATGGTTGGGCAAGTAGCCGATATGCACACGCCCGATGATGGGGGCGAGATGATGCTCGCAGTGCGACTCGAAGTGGATGTCACGCAGCAGCACCATTTCGTCGTAGCCGTCGATTTCCTCGAAGGTCCGGCTGAGATACTGCACCGGATCCTCGCGGTAGCCGGAAAACCACTCCTCGAAGGCGCGGACGACGCGCGCCGGTGTATCGACCAGCCCTTCGCGGGCCGGATCGTCGCCGGCCCAGCGGATCAGCGTGCGCAACGCCTCCTCGGCCTCACCTCGCGACGGCCGCGCACCATCGCCGTTGGCGACAGCGCGTAGCCGCCCCCGTGACGACGCCCTGGCGCCCCCCTTGCCGTTGGCCATCGCTGCTGACTCCTGCTGCGGTCCTCGGGGCGCACTCCCCGGGAGCTTATGAGATGGGATGATTTGCCTTGCCGGCCAGACCCGGCGTCAGGCGACGATGGCGCCTGCGCCGGCCGCTGCGAGGCCAGCCGCGAGCGTGCGCATGTCGGCCGCGACCTGAGCCAGCCGCGCACCCCGTTCGAGGCGGTTCTCGTCCATGTACAGGGCGCGATTCAGTTCGATCTGCAAGGCGTGCACGCCCCGCCGCGGGCGACCGTAGTGACGGGTGATGAAGCCCCCCGAATACGGCGCATTGCGGGTCACCGAGTAGCCGAGCCCCGCCAGCGTGTCGGCAACAAGATCGGACAGGCTGCGCGCGCAGCTTGTGCCATGCCCATCCCCGAGAATGACGTCGACCCGGCGGCGCAGCCCGGCGTCGTCCTCCATCGGCCCCGCGACCGACGGCATGGAATGGCAGTCGATCAGCACACAATAGCCGAACTGCCGCCGCGTCTGGCCAATGAGATCCTCAAGCGCCGCGTGATAGGGTCGCCATAGCCCTTCCACGCGCGCCGCCGCTTCCGCGAAGGCCAGCCGTTCACGGTAAATCTCCGCCCCGCTCGCAACAAGGCGAGCGATGGTGCCGAGCCCGGCGGCAACCCGCGGCGAGCGCGTATTGACCCATTCCGGCAGGCGTTCGGCAAACATCGCCGGATCGAGTTCGTAAGGTTCGCGGTTGGGATCGATGTAGGCGCGCGGAAACAGGGCCTTGAGAAGCGGCGCCCCGACATGGGCAACATCGCTGAACAACTCATCGACGAAGGCGTCCTCGGAACGGCGGATCGCCAGCGGATCGAGGCGACTGGCAGCAAGGAACTCCGGCGGATAGTCGCGGCCCGAATGGGGTGAGGAAAAGACCAGGGCAGCCGTCTGCTCGGCCGGCGCCACGATTTCGATCGCGGCCTTGGTCTGTGCCCGGGTTTCCTGATCCATGACGATCTGGTGTAGCGCGAATGAAGCCGCGAGGCCACCCCGCCGGCGCCCGGACTTTCGCCTCACCGGTAGGCGCGTTCACGCTTTGGCAAGGTCTCGCGGCGACACTGTGCCGGCGTGCGCCCGGCTCCGACGGCCCCGGCGGCGTCAACCGCAGGCGGGGTTCGACCGGGCATGGCGCGCATCCTTCTCGCCGAGGACGACGACGGCATGCGGGCCTTTCTCGCCCGCGCTCTCGAGCGGGCCGGCCACGACGTCGTCGCCGTTCCTGACGGCCTCGCCGGCCTTGCGATGGTCGGCGAGCGCGCCTTCGACCTGCTGATCGCCGACATCGTCATGCCCGGCCTCGACGGCATCGAGTTGTCGCGACGGGCAGGCAAGGTGAACGCCGATCTGCGTGTCATGTTCATCACAGGCTTCGCCGCGGTGGCCATGGACGCCGAACGCTCGCTGGGCGACGCCAAGGTGCTGTCGAAGCCGTTCCACCTGCGCGATCTGGTCGACCACGTCGACCGCGTGCTGGCCGCCTGAACCACCGGCGGTCCCCGGCTGATGGGGTGGGTTGCGCAAGCCCTGGAGCCGGTGTAATAGGCCCGGCCGGGCGATGGGCGCGTAGCTCAGCGGGAGAGCACTACGTTGACATCGTAGGGGTCACAGGTTCAATCCCTGTCGCGCCCACCATCCGTCCGGTTTTCAAGGCATTGTTCTATAGAGGATTTCGACGCTTGACCTATGGCGGCCAGCGCACCGCTCCGACCCGATTCAACACGAACGAGCCATGCTTGGCCCAGCAGTCTCGGGAGGCGTCTGGGCTCTGGCCGTGATCCGCCTACGACGACGCTGGCGCCCGTCGCCTGACAAAGGCCCTGAATCCCACGCTCCGATCCCCTGGGGGGCCGTCATCGACGCGCTCGATCTGTGCGTCGAGAACCGCCCGGGCGGACCGTTCCACCGGGTCCGCTATTGTCGGTTCGTCCGACCATGGCACCGCGGCCGTTCGACACCTCTGGCCGCGCCCGGTAGACTGATGCCTCTATCGGCTGTTTACCGCCACCGGTGCCGGCCGGGCGGCCGATATCGAAGGAATCCCCGGTTGGCGATCACGCTCACCGCGCTTGCACGCCAGGTCGGTGTCGATCCGTCGCTGGTATCCCGCGTCCTGCGCCGCGATCCCAATGCCCGCATTTCAAGCGAGAAACGGGCAGCGATCCTCGCGCTGGCCGAGCAGACCGGCTATCGCCCAAACCGTGTCGCCCGTTCGCTGCGAACGCACCGTACCTTTATTCTCGGCATGCTGACGCCGCACATCACCAACCCGTTTCATTCGTGGCTGTTCCGAGCCGTCGAGCGGACAGCCAACGCCGCCGGTTACGATGTCATCCTTTGTAACACCGAGGACGACCCGGAACGCTTTGAAAAGGTCGTTCGGACGCTGGCCGAAGGACACGTCGACGGGCTGCTCGTCGCCACCGCGCGCACGCATGACCCGGCCATCGATCTGCTGGGCCATCTCGGCCTGCCATACGTCCTGCTCAACCGCCGACGCGAGGACGGCAACGATCCGTGGTTTGGCCCCGATGCCTTCCAGACTGGATGGCTCGGCGGCCAGCACCTCGTGACACTCGGGCACCGCCGCATCGGAGCACTGTTCGGCTGGTCGGAGATCGGCAACGTGCCGGACCGCTCACGCGGCTATGTCGCGGCCCTCGCGGCACATGGCCTGTCGCCGGCCGAATGCCTGCTTGCAACCGAGGTGACCTCGCGCGACATGGCCTACGAGATCACCCGCGACTGGCTGGCGCGTCCCGAGGCACAGCGGCCGACTGCGATCTTCGCGCCCGACACGATCCTGTCGGGCGGCGCCATGCTGGCCATCCAGCGAGGCGGCCTTCGTATCCCGGCGGACATATCCTTTGTCTCGTACAGCGCCTCGCTGAACCCCGACATGACCAGCCTGTGCGTGCCCGTCGACGAGATTGGCGAGCGTGCCTGCGGGCATCTCATCGGCCATCTCGCCGGTGGCCGGTCGGGGCCGGTATCCGGCGGTCCGGTGACACTGCCGGTCGTGCTCGTCGACCGTGGTTCGACCACGCCTTTGGGTTAAGCCGCTGCCCGCGCCACACGCAGGGCCTTGCCGTTGTGCGATATCCCGACGACGGGTTCGAGGGTCGAACCGAGCAGCGCATGCAGGTAGCAGGTGCGTGCCGCGATGTGCAGCAAGGTCTCGTGCGTCTCGTCGCCGGCACCACCATTGAGGAACAGGTGCGTGTCGACCGGACCAGCGGCGCCGGCAAGCGAACCGACCGCGGCACGTCCATGCAGCTCGAAGGGCGTGAACTGCACCAACCGCACGCCCTCGATATCGAATTTCTGATGCTCGATGTAACGCGACAGCTGGGTCATGTAGCAGAACACGATGGCGGCCGAGACGAGCGCAAGGCCGCTGGGCCCCTGGTCGCCCTCCACACGCTCGTCGGACTTCAGCGCGAAATGGCTGACACCCGGCAGCTCCAGCCATGTGTCCGTTTCCGTGACGCCGGCAGGATCGAGCAGCCTGCTGCGACCGGAAATCGTGCGCACGATGCGGCGGATGGCGCCGGAACTGGCGTCGACTAGCTCACCCTGACGGATCTCGCCCGTCTTGTAGATCAGGTCCGGCAATTCGTCGCTGCCGGCCAGCGGCGCCGGTGCGACACGATAGGTGAGGTAAGGGTCCGCGGCGTCCGGCGCGTCGGAATTGGGCATGCGCGTCACTGGGCGGCGACGGCCGTTGACATAGATGGCGAATGTATTGCGCAAGGCCGTGCGATACATGGCGATGACTGGCGAGGCACGCAGCGCGGCATCGACCAGCGCCTCGACCGCGGACGACGATGCCTGCGTGTCGATGCTCACCTCGATCGTCGGCGGATGTGCGTGCCCTTGTCCGTCGCCGCGCACGAACGACCCCTCGATGTGATAGGGGTTCTGCACGAACAGCGACAGGCCATCGACGACGATGCCGCGCGCCTTCGCCAGGGAGAGCAGGCGATTGGCCACGTCGCCATGCACGGCGGCGTTCATGAAACCGAGCGGGAACGGCGCCAGGTCCGTGCCCTTGATGTGCTTGCCCTCATCCGTGGTCATCCGCCAGGCGCTGCCGCCGGCCCCTTCGGAGACCACAGCCTCCTTCTGGTAGAGGTTGAGGACACGCGCCTCGGTAACGAAGACGTCGCGGGCGGCCGTGGCGCCGAGCACGCCGGGCCGGGCGCTGCCCCGCCGGGTCCTGAAGGCCAGCGGGTAGCCCGAGCCCTGAATGGAATTGTAGTCGGCCATCGCGTCCTCCCGGATATGTGGCGTCAGCCGGCGACCTCCGCCTTCGCCTTCTTGTACATGGCATAGTCGACCAGCTTGCCCTCGAAGGCTATGGCGGCCAGGCCCCTAGCTTCGGCGTCTTCGAACGCGGTGACCATGCGGCGGTAATACGCAACGGTATCGGGGTTCGGCGCGTAGACTTCGCGGGCGATGGCAACCTGTCGCGGATGGATTAGGGCGCGGCCGTCATAACCCATGCGCTTGGAGAGCACGCAGTCGGCGCGCAAGCCATCGTCGTCGTTGATGTCGCTGTAAGCGCCGTCGAGGACATAGGGCAGCCCTGCCGCGCGGCATTCGAGCAGCACCTTGCCACGCCCATACATCAGTTCTGGTCCGGCGCTCGACCAGGCGCACTTGAGATCGCGCTGCAGGTCGGCATCCTCCGCGCTGCCATACACGATGCTGTCGACGCGCTTCGCCGCAGTCACCAAATCGTAGCAGCGATGCACGCCGAGCGCCGTCTCCATGATCAGTACCAGCCGCATCGAGTCCGGCTCCATGGCGCGCTCGCGTTCGAGCCGGGTGACGATGGCATCGACGCGCTGAACCAGTGCGACGGTGTCGACCATCGGCACGTAGAGACCCTGGATGTGCGGCGACACGACGGCTTCGAGATCGGCCTCGAGCAGGGCCGGATCGCTGTTGACGCGGACGACCGCGGAAATGTCGAGGCCAGGCAGAAGGGCAGCGACGTCCCCACGCACCTTGGCCTTCAGCGCGGCGGGCACCGAATCCTCGAGGTCGACGATGATCGCGTCGGGCGCGTAGCGCGGCGCCTTGGCGATGAGATCGGGACGGTTGCCGGGCGTGAACAGGGTAATCAAAGGCTTGGCCATGGCACGCTCGCTGTCAGGAACAAAGGAAAGGGCGGCGCATCCGACAGCAACGTCGCCCGGACGATCTATGGCCTGCGGCCGGCGAAGCCCAGACGGGCCGCCAGCGCCGCCCGATGCTCGTGCAGCAGCAGGGCGGCCAGCGCGACGAGACCGACGGCGCGCGCCAGAGGCTCGGGAAAGAGCGTTATGACGGCGATGGCACCGTAGAGCTGGCGCTCCCATAGCTGCAGGGGCCGGTGCGTGTGGCCCTCGATCACCGCCGCGAAGCTGTAGAGGCCGGCGCCGATGGCCACGCTGGCATAGACGATCTCCGGCCATGTCCCGCTGACGATCGTGCCGTAGGCCATCAGGAACGGGATGACATAGAGGCCGATGCCGAGGCGCACCGCATACCAGCCGATGCGGCTGGCATCGGCGCCGGCGATGCCGCTGGCGATGAAGGCGCCGACGGCGACCGGCGGCGTCCACAGCGCCGACAGGCTGAACCACATGATGATGAGATGCGCGTTGAACAGCGGCAACCCGACCTCGACCAGCGCCGGCACCGCGATGACGGCGAGGATGATGTAGGCCGCCACCGCCGGTATGCCCATGCCGAAGATGTACGACACGATGATCATCAGCAGCATCAGCACCAGCAGACTGCCCTGCGACAGTGCGACGGCGAACGATGCGACTTTCAGCGGCAGCCCCGGCAGCACCAGCATGGCGATGATGACACCGATGACGCCGGCGCTGGCGCCGACCGTGAGCTGCAGGCGAGCGCCCTCGGCAAAGGTCAACAAGGCCTCGCGCACGCCCATGCGGCTACGATCGAGCGGCATGATGTAGTGCATGAGGAAGGTCGCGGCGATCGCCCACAGGCCGGCGCGATATGGCGTCGTGCCATGGAAGATGAGGAAGAAGACGAGCAGGATGGGCAGCAGCATATGGCCGCCCTGCCGCACCACCCGCCACGCGCTTTCCGTGCTCTCCTCGCGCGCGATGCCAAGGCGATGCGACAGGAAATGCACCTGCACGTAGATGCCCCAGTAGAACAGAAGCGCCGGGGCAAACGAGTAGAGCGCGACCTCGCGGTAGGGAATCTGCGTGAACGATGCGAGCAGAAAGGCCGTCGAGCCCATGATCGGCGGCATCAGCACGCCGCCCGCAGACGCTACCGTCTCGATGGCACCGGCGGCATGGGCCGGGTAGCCCTTGCGTTTCATCAGCGGAATCGTGAACGAGCCGGTGACGGCGACGTTGGCGGCACCCGAGCCGATGATCATGCCGACGGCGGCGCTGGAGACCACGGCCGTCTTGGCCGTGCCGCCCTTGAGCCGGCCGACCAGCGTCGTCGACAGCCGAAGCAGGAAATCGCCGAGGCCGCAGGCCTGCACCACCGCGCCGAAGACGACGAACATCAGCACGTAGGTCGAGTAGATGCTGGTGACCGAGCCATAGATGCCATCGAATCCGAAGATCTGGCCGACGGCTCGCTCGAAGGAATAGCCGCGATGGCCCAGCATTCCGGGGATGACGAAGCCCCACAGCGCATAGGCCATGGCGACGGCGGCGAGAATCGGCAGGGCCCAGCCGAGCACGCGCCGGCACGCCTCGACGCTCAGCAGCAGCGCGACCGAGCCGACGACGATGTCCTGCGTCCGCATCAGGCCCGGCTTCTCGATGTAGTAGGTGTACTCCTTGAAGAAGTAGGCGGTGACGGCGACCGTCAGCGCGCACAGCAGCCAGTCGAGCGGCGTGATGCGGTTGCCAGCGCTACCGCGGCGCATCGGATAGAGCCAGAAGATCAGGACGTAGCAGAGGCAGATGTACAGCGGGCTGGTGATATAGAACGGCGTCGTCGTCGCGATCGCGTACATGAAGAACAGCGCGAAGCCGACGGCGACGATGTCCGTCAGGTTGCGCTCGAAGCCCTGAAGCTGCCGCATGGCTCGCGCCCCCGCTCGCCGAACCCGCCGGGAAAACGTGGCCGCGGGCGGCTGTAGCCAGCGCGCCCGCGACCGTCACCGAAAGATGGCGCTACGGCAGGATCGCCGCCGGCAGCGTCACGCCCTGCTCCTTCCAGTAGCGCACGGCGCCCGGATGGAGCTTGAGACCTTCGTTGGCGAAGGCCCCGTCACGGGCGATGTATTGCGGCGTTTCCCATATCCGCCAGACCTTGTGGTTGGTCTTGAGGTACTCGACCCCGGCCGGGCTGAGGTTGACCTTCAGCAGCTCGTAGACGGCATCGTCGGGCACGCTCTTGTTGGCGATGAGATAGCCGAGGAAGCCGACCGTCAGGACTTCCTTGTCCATCCAGTCGTAGCTCTTCGCCGGGATGGTGAAGGGCACCACCGGCGAGGTCGCCTGCATCTTGCGGATCTGCTCCATGCCCAGCGACAGGACGACGATCTTCTTCTGGGCGCCGGCCTGCATGACCGCCGGATACGGCGGCGGGCCGCCGACGAACGCATCGACCGTGCCGTCGACGAAGGCGCGCGCGCTTTCGTCGAAGGACAGCCGCAGGATCTTCACCTTGTCCTTGATGCCATAGGCATCGAGGATCAGTTCGCCCATGCTGGTGAGCGCGCTGCCCGGCGGGCCGACGCTGACCGTCTTGCCGACAAGATCCTCGACCTTGGCGATGCCCTCGCGCGCGTTCCAACTGATGGCGCTGGTGTAGTTGACGGCGAGGCCGCGGATGTCAGCATAGGGCGGCTCGCCCTTGTACGAGCCGGTACCGCGCAACCCGTTGAAGACGTCCGGTCCACCGGTGAGCGCAAGCTCGGTCTCGCCGCGACCGACGAGACGAATGTTTTCGACAAAGCCGGCCGAGGTTTCGGCGGTGATCCGCAGAAGTTTCGTCTTGGTGTTGGTGTTTTCGGCGACACCCGCCGCCAGGTTGTAGGCGAGCGAGGACGGACCCGCCCCGGCCAGACTCAGTTCGTAGTCGGCCGCCTGCGCCGCCCCGCCCCCGCAGGCAAGGCCGAGTGCGAGCGCGGCGACTGCCGCTAGTCTCTTCATGCGTTCACTCCCCATTGTTCGATCCGCCCGTTGAAGGCCGGACGGATCGCATCGTCCGACAGCGGCCGCCGCCGGCAAACCTCAGATGACGCCCTCCCGCTTCAACTCGGCGAGTTCGTCCGCCGTCAGGCCGAGCCGCTCGCCAAAGACGGACGCATTGTCGGCCCCCATGTCCCGGCCGGCATGGCGCACGGTGCCGGGCGTCAGGCCCATCTTCGGAAAGACGCCCTCCATGGTCAGCGTCCTCTCGCCGTCCGGGCACTCGATGAACATGCCGCGGGCCTGCGCGTGCGGATCGGCGAGAATGTCGCGCACGTCGTAGACCGGCCCGACGGGCACCTCGGCCTCGCGCAGAAGGCGCGTGACCTCCTCGCGCGTATGGCGGCCGATCCACTCACCGACGATGGCGTCGACTTCGTCGACGTGGCGCAGGCGCGCCGGATTGGTGGCGAACTTGGGCTGCTTCAGCAGCTCCGACTTGCCCATCACCGCGAACATGCGTTCGGCCGTCGTCTGCGTCGCGCCGGCGATGGCAACCCAGCGGTCATCCTTCGTGCGATAGGTGTTTCGCGGCGACGATGAGGCCGAGCGGTTGCCGATGCGACGCGGCGGCTCGCCCGTCACCTGGTTGACCAGCGCATTGGGGCCGAGGTTGGTGGTGATCGCCTCCCACAGCGCCACGTCGATCACCTGGCCCTTGCCATGGCCGAGGACGTCGCGGTGATAGATGGCGAACATCGCGGACGAGAGCGCGTAGTACGCCGCATAGCTGTCGGCGAGCGCGAACTGCGGCAGCGTCGGCGGGCCGTCGGGTTCGCCCGTCATCTCGGCGAAGCCGCTCATCGCCTCCATCAGCGTGCCGAAGCCGGGCTGCTCGCTGTACGGGCCATACTGGCCGAAGCCGGTGAGGCGGATCATGATCAGGCGCGGATTGATCTTTGCCAGATCGTCGTAGTGGATGCCCCACTCCTCGAGGCGGCCGGGGCGGAAGTTCTCGATGAAGATATCGGCATCCGCGAGCATGCGGAACAGGATGTCGCGTCCCTTCGGCTTCGAGATGTCGAGGGTCACCACCTTCTTGTTGCGCGAGTAGTACTTCCATAGCGGATTGACGCCGTCGTAGGTGTGGCCGAACTGGCGCAGGTGGTCGCCCTTCACCGGATGCTCGACGTGGATCACGTCGGCACCGAAATCGGCGAGCATGCGGCCGCACAGAGGCGCCGCGATGACCGTCGCGCATTCGACGACCTTCAATCCGGCCAGCGCCTGGCCCGCCGGCGCCGACGCGCCCGCAACGGGATCGGCTGGCGACCCCTGGCGACTTCCCTCCACCGCAGGTTCCTTTTTCTTTTCGGTCCAATGACCGACCACGGCTTGATCAAACGTTAGATCAAATGGATTCTGATTGACCTGCCCGCCGACTGTCAAGGTCGTGGGCCGCCGACACGCGTCTCCGACGGCCGGGAAGCCCAAGTGTCATGCCGCCTCAGGTCGCGCGCTCGAGCGGCCGCTCAGGCGCGGTTGTGGCGCGTTTCCTGTCCGCAACCCGCCCGCGGTCCGGACAGACATCGCCCATAGGCTGCCGCCGACACATGCCTGCCATGACCGCCCCGCTTGCTTGCCCGGCACCGTCTGGTCAGCGCGGCACGCCTGCGGCTAGGGTGAACAGGCCATTCGCCGCCGGCCAGAAGCGGCGATGGGGAGGAATCGCCCGATGCCGGGTCCAGTGTGCGACGGGCCTGCCGCGTGAGCGTCGCCGCCCAGTTTGCAGCGCTCGCGCCGTTCCGCGTCCGCAGCTACCGGTTCCTGTGGCCCGCCGACCTTGCGGCGTCATGGGCCTTCGAGATGGAGAACCTGATCCTCGGCTGGTACATCCTGGTCGAGACGGAATCGATCCATCTCTTCACGATCTTCGTGTCGCTGCAGTTTCTCGGCACGCTGATCGCCCCGATGGTCGGCGTCGCCGCCGACCGCATCGGGCCACGCTCCGTGCTGTGCGGCATCCGCGCCATCTTCACTGTGCTGGCCGCGACCCTCGCGGCACTGGCCCTCACCGACTCCCTGACGCCGGCCTGGGTGTTCGCGGTGGCCACGTTGATGGGCATCGTCCGGCCGTCCGACCAGGTGCTGCGCTACGCCCTCGTGGGCGACATCATCCCGGCCGGCGGCCTCGCCGGCGCGCTGGGCATCTCGCGCACCACGATGGACTCCGCGCGCATCTTCGGCGCCCTCGCCGGCGCAGGCCTCGCCGCCTGGCTCGGCCTCGGCCCCGCCTACATCGCCATCACGGCGCTCTACGTCGCCAGCTTCGTGCTGACCAGAGGCGTCGACAGGGTGACGGAGTTCGCCGCCCCGCGCGTCAGCGCGGGCATTCCCGTCCAGGCGGCGACGACGCCTCTGCGCGACCTCTTCGACTGTTTCGGCTACGTGCGCCGGACGCCGCACCTGCTCGCGGCGATGTTGCTCGCCCTGCTTGTCAACATCACAATCTTTCCGCTGGTCAACAGCCTGCTGCCCTACGTCGCCAAGGAGGTCTACGGCATCGACCGCACCGGCCTCGGCTACCTCTTTGCCGCCTTCGCCAGCGGCGCGCTGCTCGGCTCGCTGGCGCTGAGCCGCATCGGCAGCAACATCCTCGCTGGCCGCATGACCATCGCCTTCGCCGCCGTGTGGTGCGCGCTGGCGCTGGTCTTCGCCCAGCTCGAGAGCTTCACGGCCGGCCTCGTCTTCCTCGCTCTCGCCGGTCTGGCGCAGACGCTCAGCCTCGTGCCGATGACGGTGATGCTGATCCGCACCTCCGAGCCGCGCTATCGCAGCCGCATCATGGGACTGCGCATGCTCGCCGTGTACGGGCTGCAGGTCGGCGTCCTGCTGTCGGGGTGGTTCATCGAGGCGCTTGGCTTCGCCGGCGCCGGCGCGCTTTATGCGGGCAGCGGCCTGCTGGTGACGGGGCTGATCGCGTGGCACTGGCGGAAGGCGCTGTGGCCACGGGAAGCGCCCGGCAACGCGTGACGCGGGCGCGAACGGTGACACGATGGACCTACGCCAGCTCGAATACTTCGTGCGCATCGCCGAAGCCGGCAGCATCAGCGCCGCGGCGACCCGGGTGCGAATCTCGCAGCCAGCCCTCAGCCGCCAGATGCGGCTTCTCGAAGCCGAGTTGGGCCGCAAGCTGTTCGAGCGTCACGGCCGCGGCGTGCGTCTGACCGAGGCCGGCGCGGCCCTGCTGGACCGCGCCGGCTACTACCTGCGGCAGATCGGCCAGATCCGCGACGAATTGACGGCCGCAGCGGACGAGCCGGCGGGCGAACTGGCCGTCGCCGTCTTCCCGTCGCTGCGGGACATGCTGACCGTGGAAACCGTGGTCGAGTTCCGCTCGCTCTATCCGGGCGTCGTGCTGCGCCTGTTCGAGGAGACCACGCGCACCATCCGCGAGGGCATTCTCGACGGACGCTACGAGATCGGACTGCTGTCCGGACACGAAATCAGCCAGGCAGTGACATTCGAGCCGTTGGCGAGCGAGGCCATCGTGCTGGCCGGGCCGCCGGACAGCGGCCTCGACTGGACGCGCGGGGTCACGCCGGGCGAACTTGCCGGCTATCCGCTGATCGTCTCGGCCATCCCGCCCAACTATCTCGCGGGCATCCACCGCATGATGGCCGGCGCAGGACTGCGTACCAACGTGGCGATCGAGGTCAACTCGCTCGTCGTCACCGATCTCATCGCGCGGGGCCAGGGTTTCGGCGTCCTGCCCTACTGCGCCGTCGACGCACCGCTGCGCCGTGGCCTCGTCAGCGCGACGCCGATCCGTAACCTGCGTGTCTCCTGGGTCATCGCCAGCCTGCGCGAACGCCGCCTGTCGGTCGCCGCGCGCCGATTCCGCGACCTGATGCAGATGCGCCGTCAGCGCAAGGTCGCGGCGGGCGAGTGGCCGACGGCAGGCGATTGCGAGATCGACTAGACGATCACGCCCAGGCTCGCCCCAGTGCGACGAGCCAGTTGAGGCCGATGATCTTCTCGATCTTCGCCTCCGACCATCCGTGACGTTCGAAGGCGGCGGTCAGGTTGGGAAAATCCTCGATGCGGGCGAAGCCGCGCGGCATGACGATCTTCGGGAACTCCGTCAGCGCGCGGAAATGGCCCTTGTCGCGGTTGATGTATTCGAAGAAGTCGGGCCCGTGCCCCTGGGTGAAGTCGGTGCCGATGCCGACGCTGTCTTCGCCCGCGATGTCGATGATGTAGTCGACGGCCTCGACGATGTCGTCCACCGTCGCTTCGTTGCCCTTGCGCAGGAAGGGCGGGAAGGCGGTGACGCCGATGAAGCCACCGCTGTCGGCCATCGCCTTCAGTTGCTCGTCGGACTTGTTGCGCGGATGCACCTTCAGCCCCAGCGGCAGGCAGTGCGAAAAGGTGACCGGCCGGCGCGACGCGGCGATGGTGTCGGCCGTCGTCCTGGCACCGACATGGCTGAGGTCGATCAGGATGCCGCAGTCGTTCATCTCGGCGACCAGTTCGCGGCCGAAGTCCGTCAGCCCGCCGTCATGCGTTTCGAAACAGCCCGAACCCGCCATGTTGGCGGTGTTGTATGTGAGCTGGACGACGCGCAGTCCGAGCTCGGCGAACAGCCGCACATTGGGCAGGTGATCGCCGAAACCGGTCGTGTTCTGCCAGCCGAGGAACACGCCGACGCGGCCCTCATGCTTGCTGCGATGGATATCCTCGACCGTGTAGACCTGCCGGATCGTGTCCGAATGGTCACGAAACCACCCCTTCCATTCGGCGATGGCCTTCATGCTGGCCTCGAAGCCCTCCCAGATCGAGCAGGTGCAGTTGGCGGCGGTGATGCCGCCCTCCTTCATCGCGCGGAAGATATCCGGCCCGAACTTGGCGATGATGAGACCATCGACGACGATCGATCGCTGGTGCAGCGTCGCGTTCATGGCGTGCCTCCCTCCCCGGCGGCCGCCGGACGCACTTCGAACAGGCAATGCTCGTCGCCAGCCGACACGCAGCGTGTCTCCGCGACGGCGAGCTGCCGCTCCCGCCCCGCCGCACGCGCAACGAAGGTCATGCCGCCGGCGATAGGCCCCTCGCAGCGGTAGCAGACCGGCCGGCCGACCTGTCCGTACTCGGCAACGTAGACCGAGTGGTCGAAGCGGATGCGCGCCTCGCCGGCCGCCGCGTCGATCGCCTCGATGGTGAGCAGACCGTAGCCGCGCTCGCTCATCCGCTTCATGTAGTGGCGGAAGACGTCGACGCCGGAGAGGCCATGGGTCTTCGCCTCCCGCTCGCACCAGACGACGGCGGCGCGGAAGCCCGGCTCCCAGATCAGCTCGCGCGCGGCCGCGATGCCGAGCCGCTCCTCCATCGCCTGCTGGATGAACACCCAGTAGTGGCGCGGCACCAGCAGCATCGGCTGGCCGTCGACGGACCATGCGCCGGTCTGCGGGTCGACCCGCACCGGCACGGGCAGTTCGCTCATGCGTTCGGCGATCCCGCTCGAGCCATGGGAGATCCGGCCGCGCGGCGCGGACGGACCCGTGCGGACGGGCGACCGTTCAGGCCGGCTCCATCACGTCCTCGAGGATGCCTTCCCTCACCATGCGCGCGGTGGCTTCCGGCGAGTACTCGGCGTTGGGCGCATCGCCGCCGATGATGGCGAGCAGCAGCGCCGTCTTCTCGCCCGGCGGCACCTCGACGCATTTGAACAGGCGCTGGATGCCGACCGGGAAGGAGCAGACGTCGCGCGGATTGAGGACCTCGTGGTGCGTGCCCTCGGCGTCTTCCCACTCCATCTTCCACTTGCCGGTCACGGCCATGAAGGTCTCGTTGGTGTCGTGCGCGTGCATGACCGTGCCGTGGCCGGGCTCGCAGGCGACGAAGGAGACGCCGAAGCCGGGCTTCATGCCGCGGATCTTCGGCCGCGACGCCGCGCCGAAGGGCGAGGTCGCGCCGGGAATGGTCGGCGGCTCGAAGCCGAGCACGTTGAGGAAGATGCGGTGGCAATCGTCGAGCAACATGTCGGGCAGGCCGCCGTCGAAGCCCTCGAGCTCGTCGAAGCGCGCGATGTTCTTCTGCATCTCGGCCCGCGGCGGCCGGATGACCTTGATCTGCCGCTTGATCTTCTTCATCGCCTTCCTCCGTTGTGCCGCTTTCGCGGTAAGGCAATGATAGGAACAGCCTCCCTATCAGTCCAATACAATGCCCAAATACTATCCATACAATCTGTTGATGCGCCGGCTAGCCCCCGCCGGAACCCCGCCCTTCCTGCATATTTGCGCTCTGGCACGTGAATTGTATGGACCGACCTTCGCCGGCTGCTCGCAGAGACAGCCGGCTCATGTTGGTCAGGCCTTCCGCCATGACTCTGGAGAAGCTACGCATATTCGTCGAAGTCGCGTATGGCGAACACTTCGGCCGCGCGGCCGAGCGCTTGAGCATCAGCCAGTCGGCCGTCAGCGGTGCGATTGCCACGCTCGAAAGCCGATACAAGGTACTGCTGTTCGACCGCTCGCGGCGGCGCGTCGAACTGACGGAAGCCGGCAACGTCCTCCTGGCCGAGGCCGAGGCGATCCTTGCCCGCGCCGACCTTGCGGAGCGCCGCCTGGAGGATCTCGCCGAGCTGCGGATCGGCCGCCTGTCGATCGCTGCCAGCCAGACTGTCGCGAACTACTGGCTACCGAGCCGCCTGACGACGTTTCGCGAACGATACCCGGGCCTGACCATCGATCTTTGGGACGGCAATTCGACCGAAGTCGAAAAGCGCGTCGCACGCGACCAGGTCGACGTCGCGATCATCGAACAGCAACCCAACGACGGCAGCCTCGTCGCCGAGACTCTCACCAGCGACACGCTGGTCGTCGTCGTCGGCTCGCGTCATCCGTGGTTCGATCGGGAGACTATCGCGTGGGCCGATCTGCCGTCGACTACGTGGGTCATGCGCGAGCCGGGATCCGGCACCCGGGCCCTGTTCGAGGCGGCGCTGGCCGAACGTGGCGTGGCCCCGGAGAGCCTGCCAATCGCCCTCACCCTGCGCACCGGCGAGGCCGTGCGCAATGCCGTCGCCGCCGGCACCTGCGCCTCGGTGATGTCCACTCTGGTCGCCGAAGTCGCCGTTCAGACCGGTGCCCTGAGATGCCTGTGGCCAACGGCCATCACCCGTCATTTCGTCGTGCTGTCGCGCCCGGGACGGGTCAATACGCGTGCCGCCCATGCCCTGCTGGATCACCTGCGCGCCGGAGCCTCCGCCGAACGCCTGCGTGATTCGATGCGGCTGTCGCCGATCTAATCGTAAATCCAGATTCATAGGATCGCTTGCAGCGATCATTGGGGTTCGGCTTCTGGTCGATTGCTGGTCTGACGCCGAAAGCATGTGCGCATGCGCTTCGGCGCAAGGGTGTCGACACGCCGGCGGCATGTAACGCCACAGATTACAAGACACCCGCAATCCGCGCGAGGTCTCCGGCCGCTGCGCGGCGTGACGCCTTGGCCGGCGCTCCGTTACGGCCTATATGCCGGCCGGCTTTGGTGAAGGTGATTTCCGATCACCGGACGTGCGACCGGACGGATGGCTGACGCCCGATCCGGGCGCAGTAACGGCACAGGAATCAGGCAGGGCGGCCCCGACAAGCTCGTCCGCATCGACTCCGATCTGCCAAATGGATTGATAGAATCTCTCCGTATGATTGGATGCACTTCCGAAGTGACCAAATATAAGTCATGCAGGACTTATATGGTCTGTCCGACGTCATGCGACCGTCTACTTTGAAAAATTCGCTCTGGCATAGAGATTGCTAAACCTCCCGTCGAGGGACGTCTTAACGACAACAGAACTTCTCGGCCAGCGCCTGCGATGCCCGCAGGTGATGGGGAAGATGCGCGATGCAGCGACCTCGCCAGGCTTCGGCAACGACATGGACGCCGTTCTACGGGCGTAGCCGGTGCGCCGTCGGGCGCTGCTCCGGCATCGAACGGACAGGATGCCGTGCGCCGTTCCCGCCTGCCGGAGGCAAGGAAGCACGCAGTCGCACGCGAGACGCTCCGGCCGCGACGATCGCCGGGGCACTTCAGCACGGAAAGGAAGCACGATGGACAAGTCGATGCTCGTCCTGACAGACGGCCTCAGTCCGGAACTGGGATTCGCTGTGATACTGGCGCTCGGCGTGGTGATGCTGGGCTTGGCCCTTGCCGTCCGCTCGATGATCCGCACCACCGACGATTATGTCGCCGCCGGCCGCCGGATCGGGCTCGGCTTCGGCGTCGGCTCTGTCATTGCGGTGTGGACCTGGTCCGTCGCCGTGCTCACGTCTGCCGCCGTCACCTACACGTGGGGCATCAGTGGCCTGTTCTGGTTCGTCGTGCCCAACGGGCTGGCGATCATGCTGCTCGCGCCGTTCGCACTGCATCTGCGCAAGAAGCTGCCGGCCGGCTACACCATCACCCAGTTCATCAAGGAGCGATTCAACAACCCGGCAGCTACGGTCGCGGTACTTGCCGTGATCGTCTTCACCGCCGGCATGGCGATACTCCTCAATTCGCTCGGCGCCGTCATCGTCCTCAACACGATCTTCGGCATCAAGCCCCTCGCCGTGCTCCTGATCGCCCTCGTGATCGTCACCGTCTACTCCTACTTCGGCGGTCTCTGGACCTCGGCGATCACCGGCACGATCAACACGCTTCTGTTGAGCATACCGGCGGCGATTGTCCTGCTGTTCGTGCTCGCCAGGTTCGGCGGTCCGGAACTGATCTTCGACACGGTCGCGTCGGCGGGGCCGCAGTATTTCGATCTCGCTCGCGGGGTGACGGCAGCGCAGTTCGGCATCGTTACGGCACTCGGCCTGCTCGCCGTCGCCATCGCCGACCAGGCCCTGTGGCAGAAAGTATGGGCGATCAAGCCCGATCGTCTGGCCCGAACGTTCCTGTGGGCCGGCGCGTGGTTCTACCCCATCCCCATCACCGTCGGGCTTCTCGGCTTCGTCGGCATCGCGCTCGGCGTGACGGTACCGGAGCATATCGGCGACCCGGCAGCGATCGGCCCGTACGTCATCTCCCACATCGGTCTGCCGGTCGTGCTCGTCGTCATGTTCACACTGGTTATTCTCAACGCGTGTTTCTCGGCAACGGACGGGGCATTCGCCGCACTTGCCTCGGTCGTCGCGGTCGACATCGTGCGACCCCTCTGGCCGAGCATGGGCGAACGCACGCTCTTTCTGATCACCCGCCTCAGCATCGTCGTCGTCAGCGTGATCGTCGGCATCGTCGTTCTGCTCGGCCTCCAGTTCGTCGACCTCCTGCTGTTCATGTTCGCCGTCCAGATCGCCTTCGCGGTCCCCATCACGCTGGCGATCTTCTGGTCGCGCTTCACCGGCACCGCGTTCGTCCTGGGCTGCTCGTCGGCGCTCGTGATCGGCCTGCCGATCCGACTCAGCGCGCCCGAGCCCTGGGGAACTCTGGCCATCTTCGGCGTCGCGGTCGTGGTCTCGGTCGGCGTCAGCCTGATCCAGAACCAGCGCTTCGACTTCCGCAGCCTGCGTGATCGGGGCCGCGTACTCGGCACCGAACTGGAGCAACGGCCGATGTCGCCCACCACAGCCTGACACCCCCTATTTACAGAAAGAGGTCCCAAGATGCCCATTGCTCACATCGCGGCCATCGCCGGTGCGGTCCTGGCCGTCGCCTACCTCGTCATGGTGTACCGCGGCTTCGGCAAGTCGAAGGCGGAAATGGCCGCCTACGGAGGCGGTCAACTCGGACAGGTCGATCTCGTCGAGGATCACGTCTTCGACAGCCAGGAGAGCGGCCTGATGTGGAAGGCCGGCATCGGCCTCGTACTTTCGGCCGTCGTGCTGTGGCTGATCACGCTCGACGCATCGGTCTGGTATGCGGTGCCGTTTCTCGCCCTCGGCACCTCCTTCGCGGTGATTCTCGCCTTCCTTTTCGACCGGGATCCCGAACCGGTGCCCGCGATCACAACTTGAGTCGGCGCGCGGGGAGCCGCGGCGCGGCGCCGCTCCCCGCGTCCTTCGCGGCCGCGCCCCCGCATTCGACGACCAGCCCCGGAGACGAGAAATGGCGGACGACAGCAACGGCAGCAGGAAGATGCATCTGCTGGCATTCCTCCAGCACGGTGTCATCAATCACGCGCAGCTCATGTGGGCGCATCCCCGCGACAAGGTCGGGTACGACTACGCCCGCGCGCCGTACTGGCAGGAAATGGGCCGCATCCTCGAACGCGGCAAATTCGATGCGCTGTTTCTCGCCGACGTCCTCGCTCCCTACGACGTGTACAAGGACAGCTACGACGACACCGTCCGCTATGCCGTTCAGTGTCCGGTGCACGACCCCGTCGCGCTCGTACCGATCATCGGCTGCGCCACCGAAAAGATCGGCATCGGCATCACCATTTCGACGACGTTCGACACGCCGTACAACATGGTCCGGCGCCTGTCGACGCTGGACCATCTGACCGATGGCCGGCTGGGCTGGAACGTCGTCACCTCGTACAGCCAGAACGAATTCAAGGCCATGGGCCTGAAGGACATGGTGCCGCACGAGGAGCGCTACGAGCGGGCCGACGAGTTCATCGAAGTCTGCAACCGGCTGTGGAGCAGCTGGGAAGAGGACGCGATCGTCAACGATGCCGAGGCCGGCATCTACGCGGATCCAACCAAGGTCCATCGCGTCGCCTTTCAGGGCAAGTACTACAACTGCAACAGCCCCAGCTTCGTGCGGCCGTCGCCGCAGGTGCGTCCCGTCATCTGGCAGGCCGGGCAAAGCTCGCGGGGCCGCGACTACGCTGCCAAGCATGCCGAGGCCGTGTTCTCGATCCAGCCGACGGCCAAGGCGATGCGGGGCTATGCCGACGATCTCCGCAAGCGCGCCGTCGCCCAGGGACGCAGCCCGGACGACATCAAGATCATCTTTGCCTTGCAGGTCGTCGTCGACCAGAGCCGTGACGCCGCGCAGGAAAAGCTGGCACGGATGAAGGCCAAGATTCCTGTCGACGCGGCCCTGGCGATCATGTCCGGCCATATCGGTTACGATTTCTCCAAGCTGCCGCTCGACGGATATGTCGGTCATATCGATGTCGAGGGCATCCGCGGGCTTCTTGACTCCGTACTCGCCACCTACGACGGCGCACCGGTGACGCTGCGCGAGGCCGCGAACTTCTATGGCATCAGCCTCGGCGCGCCGGTGGCGGTCGGTAACCCGGCCGATGTCGCCGACCTGATGGAAGAGCTGATGGACGACGGCCACGCAGATGGCTTCAACATCATGGCGACCTACGTCCCCGGCTGTTACCAGGAATTCGTCGACCTCGTCGTGCCCGAACTCCAGCGTCGCGGCCGTTTCCGCGACGAGTACACGGGCGCGACCCTCAGGCACCATCTGAGCGAATACTGAGTCGGCCCCACGCGCTGCCGAGGCGATTGCACTGCCGTCCGTATCCTTGCGCGAGACAAACAGATGAACATGAACCGGAAATCGAACGAGCCCAAGAAGGCGCACCTGCTCGGCTTCATCCAGCACGGTGTGAACAGCCACGCGGTCGGCATGTGGCGCCACCCGAAGGACAAGGTGAACTGGGATTTCGCGCGGCCCGCCTATTGGCAGCACATGGCGCGCACGATGGAACGGGGCATGTTCGATGCCATGTTCATCGCGGACGAACTGGCGCCTTACAACACCTATGCAAACAGTTCCGATGAAACCGTCCGCTGGGCAGTGCAATGCCCGACGCACGAACCGTCGACCATCGTGCCGATCATCGCCACTGCCACGCAGCATCTCGGCATCGGACTCACGCTATCGACCGCGTTCGAGCATCCCTACTCCATGGCCCGCCGCCTATCGAGCCTCGATCATCTCTCCGACGGGCGGATCGCCTGGAACATCGTTTCCTCCTACTCGAAGAGCGAATGGGAAGCGTATGGCGCCGAGCTGACGCAACGTGCTGCACGCTACGAGCAACTCGAGGAGTACATGGAGGTCTGCTACAAGCTGTGGGATTCGTGGGAGCCGGACGCCATCGTCGCCGACAAGGCGAGCGGCATCTATGCCGACCCCGCCAAGGTCCATGAAGTCAACCACACGGGGCAGTACTACCGCTGCCGCGGCCGGCATTTCTGCATACCGTCGCCGCAGGGCCGGCCGGTCATGTGGCAGGCCGGATCGTCGGATCGAGGCCGCGACTTCGCCGCCAAGCACGCTGAAGCGATATTCGCCGTACACCCCAACGTGCAGCGTATGCGCCAGTACAGCAACGACCTGAACGAACGCATGTTTTCCAGATTCGATCGCCCGGAAGGCAGCGTAAAGCTGATCTTCGGCATCCAGCCAATCATTGGCACCTCGCGCGCCGAGGCCGAGGAAAAGCGAGGCATGATTGCCGAGCTCGTACCGCAGAATGGCGCGCTGGCCCTCATCTCCGGCCACTTCGGGCTGGACTTTTCGCAGTACGATCCCGATGCCGTCATCCAGGACATCGAGATCTTCGGCATCCAGGGCATGTACGAGTCGATCGTGCATTCGCGCGGCGGCGGCGCGGTGACTGTCGCGGAGGCGGCGCAGCTTTACGGATTGCAATTCAGCATGCCGCAACTCGTCGGCACGGCGAGCGACATCGTCGACCAGATGGAGGTTTTCCTCGACGAAGGCGGTGCCGACGGCTTCATGCTGCTAGCCACCTACACACCCGGATGCTTCGAGGAGTTCGCCGATTCGGTCGTGCCCGAGATGCAGCGACGCGGTCGCTTCCGCACCAAATACAGCGGATCGACCTTGCGCGAGCATCTGCTCGAATACTGAGGCCGTCAGCGTGGCAGCGTCGTTGTTCCCATGAGGAACTCGTCGACGGCCCGGGCGCACTGCCGTCCCTCGCGGATCGCCCAGACGACGAGCGACTGGCCGCGACGCATGTCGCCCGCGGCGAATAGCTTCGCGACCGACGTCTTGTAGTCGACGGTGTTGGCGAGAATGTTGCCGCGCGGGTCGAGGGCCACGCCAGCCTCTTCGACCATGCCGGGGCGACGCGGACCGAGGAAGCCCATCGCCAGCAACACGAGGTCGGCCTTGAGACGGAAAGCGCTGCCGGCGACTTCCTGCATCGTCATGCGGCCGTCGGCGCCCTTCACCCACTCAATGCGCACGCACTCCAGCGCCTCGACCTTGCCGCGCTCTCCAACCGCCCCCTTTGTTAGCACGGCGAAATCGCGCTCGCAGCCCTCCTCGTGCGAGGAAGAAGTGCGAAACTTGAGCGGCCAGTCGGGCCAGACGAGTCCCTTGTTTTCCTTCACCGGCGGCCGCGGCATCACCTCGAGCTGGGTGACGGAGGCCGCACCCTGGCGGTTGGACGTGCCGACGCAGTCCGAGCCGGTATCGCCGCCGCCGATGACGACGACGTGCTTGCCCTTCGCGCTGATCGTGCCCTTCGGCGCCGCGCGCGCCTCGTCGTCGCCGGCGACGCGCTTGTTCTGCTGGACGAGGAAGTCCATCGCGTAGTGAATGCCGTCGAGTTCGCGGCCGGGCACTTCGAGGTTGCGCGGCCATTCGGCGCCGCCGGTCAGCGCCACGGCGTCGTAGCCCTCGAGCAGCGACTTGATCGAGATGGTCACGCCGACCTCGACGCCGGTGCGGAACTCGACGCCCTCGGCCTCCATCTGACGCATGCGGCGATCGATCAGCCGCTTCTCCATCTTGAAGTCGGGAATGCCGTAGCGCAGCAGGCCGCCGATGCGATCAGCCTTCTCGAACAGGGTCACCGCGTGGCCTGCGCGGGCAAGCTGCTGCGCACAGGCGAGACCGGCAGGACCCGAGCCGACCACGGCGACGCGCTTGCCGGACTTGCGTGCCGCCGGCAGCGGCGCGAGCCAACCCTCTTCCCACGCGCGGTCGACGATGGCGCATTCGATCGATTTGATCGTCACCGGGTTATCGTCGATGTTGAGCGTGCAGGCGGCCTCGCACGGCGCCGGGCAGATGCGGCCGGTGAACTCGGGGAAATTGTTGGTCGAGTGCAGCACCTCGGACGCAGTCTTCCACTCGCCACGGCGCACGAGATCGTTCCAGTCCGGGATTATGTTATTGACCGGACAACCGTTGTGGCAGAACGGGATGCCGCAATCCATGCATCGCGCGCCCTGACGACTCATTTCCTCGGGCGGGAGGTCGAGGATGAACTCCCGCCACGTCTTCAGGCGCGCGTCAACCTTCTCGTAGGGACGATCCTGCCGCGCGATCTCCAGGAAGCCGGTAGGTACGGCCATGTCTCGCGTGCTCCGGGCCTCGGTGGAAATGCTACTCGGCGGCGACGGCTTCAGCTGCCGCGTCGGCGCGCAGTTCCATCAGCGCGCGCCGGTAGTCCTTCGGCATCACCTTGACGAATTGGCCCTGGGCACGCGCCCAGTCGGCCAGCAACGCCTTCGCCCGGGCGCTGCCGGTGCGTTGGACGTGACGCTCGACGAGCAGGCGCAGGCGTTCGGCGTCAAAGCGCAGCATGTCGCCCATGCCGCTGTCCGAAGCGCTGCGCGCCTGCGGCTGCGGACGCCCGGCATCGTCGGCGCCGCCCGGCTCCGCAATCGCGATGGCCTCAAGTTCGACCATCGCGAGGTTGCAGAGGGAGCGGAAGCGGTTGTTCGGATCGTAGACATAGGCGACGCCACCCGACATGCCGGCCGCGAAATTGCGTCCGGTCTCGCCGAGCACGACGACGACCCCGCCCGTCATGTATTCGCAGCCGTGATCGCCGACGCCCTCGACGACACAGACGGCTCCCGAATTGCGGACGGCGAAGCGTTCGCCGGCGACGCCCTCGAAATACGCCTCGCCGGCGATAGCGCCGTAGAGCACGGTGTTGCCGACGATGATGTCGGCTGTCGGTGTGCGGCGCGAACCTGCCGGCTGGCGCACGACAATGCGGCCGCCGGACAGGCCCTTACCGACGTAGTCGTTGGCGTCGCCGGCCAGCTCTATCGTGACTCCACGAGCAAGGAAGGCGCCGAAGCTCTGCCCCGCCGTGCCCGTCATCCTGATGTCGATGGTGCCGTCCGGCAGGCCCGCATGGCCATGACGCAACGCCACCTCGCCCGACAGCATGGCGCCGACGGTACGGTTGACGTTGCGCACGGCCGTCTCGATGCGCACCGGCGCGCCATTCTCCAAGGCCGGCCGCGCCGCCGCGATCAGCTCGTGGTCGAGCGCCTTGTCGAGACCATGATTCTGCCGCTCGCTGTTCCAGACGGCCATACCCGGCTTTGCCGGCGCCTGGTAGAGCAGCTTCGATAGATCGACGCCCCTCGCCTTCCAGTGATCGACGGCGCGACGCATGTCGAGCCGGTCGACACGGCCGATCATCTCGTCGAGCGTGCGGAAGCCGAGGCGCGCCATGATCGCGCGCAGTTCCTCGGCGACAAAGAAGAAGAAGTTGATGACGTGCTCGGGCTGACCAGTAAAGCGCTTGCGCAGCACCGGGTCCTGCGTTGCCACGCCGACCGGGCAGGTGTTGAGGTGGCACTTGCGCATCATGATGCAGCCGGCGGCAATGAGCGGCGCTGTGGCGAAGCCAAACTCGTCGGCCCCCAGCAGGGCGCCGATGGCGACATCGCGGCCCGTCCGCAGGCCGCCGTCGACCTGCACCGCGATGCGTCCGCGCAGGCCGTTCAGGACCAGCGTCTGCTGCGTCTCGGCGAGGCCGATTTCCCACGGCGACCCGGCGTGGGTCAGCGAGGTCAACGGCGACGCGCCGGTGCCGCCCTCGTAGCCCGAGATCGTCACATGGTCGGCACGGGCCTTGCTGACACCGGCCGCGACCGTGCCGACGCCGACCTCAGAGACCAGCTTGACCGAGACCCGCGCGCGCGGATTGACGTTCTTGAGATCGTGGATGAGCTGCGCCAGATCCTCGATCGAGTAGATGTCGTGGTGCGGCGGCGGCGAGATGAGACCAACCCCGGGCGTAGAATGGCGCACGCGGGCGATGTTCTTGTCGACCTTGTGGCCGGGAAGCTGGCCACCCTCGCCAGGCTTTGCGCCCTGCGCCATCTTGATCTGCAGGTCGTCGGCATTGACGAGGTACTCTGCCGTCACGCCGAAGCGCCCTGACGCCACCTGCTTGATCGCAGAGCGCATCGAATCACCGTTCGGCAACGGCGTGAACCGATCGACCTCTTCGCCTCCCTCGCCGGTATTCGACTTGCCGCCGATGCGGTTCATGGCGATGGCGAGGGTGGTGTGCGCCTCGCGGCTGATCGAGCCGAAACTCATGGCGCCGGTGGCAAAGCGGCGCACGATGTTGGCCGCTGGCTCGACCTCCTCGATGGGAACCGGCGTCTCGGCCCATTTCATCTGCATCAGGCCACGGATGGTCAGCAGGCGCTCGCTCTGCTCGTTGATGGCCTCGGCGTAGCGCTGGTACTCGTCGGGCAGGTTGCCACGCACCGCATGCTGCAGGCGGCCGACGGTTTCCGGCGTCCAGGCGTGGTCCTCACCGCGCAAGCGGAAGGCATAGTCGCCGCCGACGTCGAGCATGGTGCGGTAGATCGGGCTGTCGCCGTAGGCGTCGCGATGGCGGCGCACGGTTTCCTCGGCGATCTCGCGCCAGCTGGCGCCCTCGATGGTCGTGGCCGTGCCGGTGAAGTATTTCTCGACGAAGTCGCTCGACAGCCCGACGGCATCAAAGATCTGCGCGCCGCAATAGGACTGATAGGTCGATATGCCCATCTTGGACATCACCTTCAACAGACCCTTGCCGACGGCCTTGATGTAGTTCTTCTGCACCTCGTACGGCTTCAGCGCGATGCCGCGCTCGACGCGCAGCGTCTCCAGCGTGTCGAAGGCGAGATAGGGATTGACCGCCTCGGCGCCGTATCCGGCGAGGCAGCAGAAATGATGCACCTCGCGCGCTTCGCCGGTCTCGACCACCAGCCCGGTCTGCGTGCGCAGGCCGCGGCGGATGAGGTGGTGATGCACCGCCGCCGTCGCCAGCAATGCCGGAATGGGAATGCGTTCCGCCGACACCGCACGGTCGGAGAGAATGAGGATGTTGTTGTCGGCAAGCACGGCGTCCGTCGCCTCGGCGCAGATGCGCTCGAGCGCACGCTCCATCCCCTCGGCGCCGTCGGCTGCCGGCCATGTGGTGTCGATGGTGATGGTGCGGAAGGCGCCGTCGAGCAGGTCGTGGATTTCGCGCACCTTCTCGAGGTCGGCGTTGGTCAGCACCGGCTGGCTCACCTCCAGCCGCTTGTGCGTGCCGGCCTGGCGCCCGAGCAGGTTCGGCCGCGGGCCGATCATCGAGACCAGCGACATCACCAGTTCCTCGCGGATCGGATCGATCGGCGGGTTAGTGACCTGGGCGAAGTTCTGCTTGAAGTAGTTGTAGAGCAGCTTCGGCTTCTTCGAGAGCACGGCGATGGGCGTGTCGGTGCCCATCGACCCGATCGGATCGTCAGGCTCGCGCGCCATCGGCTCAAGAAAGAAGCCGAGATCCTCCTGCGTGTAGCCAAAGGCCTGCTGGCGGTCGAGCAGGACGCCGGGATCGTTCGGCGCCGACGGCGACAGCGTCTCCGGCAGCGCGTCGAGGTCTTCCAGCTTGTACTGTGTCTGCTTGAGCCATTCCTCGTACGGCTCGGCCTCGGCCAGCGTGCGCTTGAGTTCGTCGTCCTCGACGATGCGGCCCTGCTCAAGGTCGATCAGCAGCATCTTGCCGGGCTGCAGGCGCCATTTCTGCACGATGCGCTCGTCGGGGATCGGCAGCACGCCGGCCTCCGACGCCATCACCACGAGGTCGTCGTCGGTGACGATGTAGCGTGCCGGACGCAGGCCGTTGCGATCGAGCGTGGCGCCGATCTGCCGGCCGTCGGTGAAGGCGATCGCCGCCGGGCCGTCCCACGGCTCCAGCAGGGCAGCATGGTACTCATAGAAGGCCTTGCGCTTGGCATCCATCAGCGGATTGCCGGCCCAGGCCTCCGGGATCAGCATCATCATGGCGTGCGCCAGCGGGTAGCCGCCGGCGACCAGCAGCTCCAGCGCGTTGTCGACGCAGGCGGTATCCGACTGGCCATGCGGGATCAGCGGCCACATCTTGTCGAGGTCGGGACCGAGCAGATCCGATTCCATGGTGCGCCGGCGCGCATACATCCAGTTCACATTGCCGCGCACGGTGTTGATTTCGCCGTTATGGGCGATGAAACGGTACGGATGCGCCAGTTTCCACGACGGGAAGGTGTTGGTCGAAAAACGCTGATGCACAAGGCACAGCGCCGACTCCGTCAGCGGATCGCGCAGGTCGACATAGAAATGCTCGACCAGCGGCGCCAGCAGCAGGCCCTTGTAGACCACCGTCCGCGAAGAGAACGATGGCATGTAGAACTCGGTAAGGCCGGGAAGCTTCTGCTTCGCCTCCAGTTCGGCCAGCGGGTTCTGCGTCTGCTTGCGGATGGACAGCAGCTTGCGCTCGAACGCGTCCTGGTCGGCGACCTTGGCGCCGCGGCCGATGATCGCCTGGCTGATCACAGGCATGCTGGCGACGACCGCCTCGCCCAGTCCGTCCAGATCGACCGGCACCTCGCGCCAGCCGATCAGCGACTGGCCCTCGACGCGGATGAAATGCTCGAAGCGCTTCACGACATAGGCCCGCGCCACGTCGTTGCGCGGCAGGAAGCACATGGCGACGGCGTAGTCGCCTGGCGCCGGCAGCGTCAGGCCCTTGCTGTCCGCCCAGGCACGCAACAGGCGGTCGGGTATCTGGATCAGGCAGCCGGCACCATCGCCCATCGCCGGATCGGCACCGACGGCGCCGCGATGGTCGAGGTTGACCAGGATACGCAGACCCTGGGTGACGATGTCGTGGGTCTTGCGCCCCTTGATGTTGGCGATGAAGCCGACGCCGCACGCATCGTGTTCGTTGCGCGGGTCGTACAGCCCCTGCTTCTCCGGCAAACCCATCCCTCAGCCCCCGACCCGCCGCGAACGACGGCGTGTCCCCTGTTCTTTTCGTCCCGACAGCCTGGGACGGTGATGACCGACCGTCGAACCTACCGGGTCCGAGCATATTTTCCCAGCAACCTCGCATGGCCGGCGCGACGGTATAAGGCATGAAGTGTGCCGGGCGCCACGCCTTGCTGACAGGATGGAGCCAGCCCGTCTATCGTCCCGCTGCCCACCCACCGCCGGTCGCCATGCCTCACCGCCCAGCCGCCCCCGCCGTACCCGAAAGCCGCGAGTATCCCAGCCGCCCCTTCGTCGGCGTCGGCGCCGTCGTGCTGCGCGGCGACGAAGTGCTGCTGGTGCGCCGGGCGCGACCGCCGCGCGCCGGCCGCTGGTCGATCCCCGGCGGGGCGCAGGAACTCGGCGAGACCTGGGCCGAGGCGGCCCGCCGCGAGGTGCTGGAGGAAGCCGGCGTCGACATTGCCGTCACCGGCCTCCTCGACGTCATCGACGCCATCACGCGCGACGACGACGGCCGGGTGAGGCTGCACTACACGCTCGTCGACGTCGCCGCCGAATGGCTGTCGGGCGTCCCCGTCGGCGGCGACGATGCCGATGATGCTCGCTTCGTCGCCCTCGACAGCCTCGACGACTACGAACTGTGGAGCGAGACCGTCCGCATCATCCGCCTCGCCGTCGCGCATCGCGACGGGCGATAGCAAGCATCGCGACGCACAATAGGGCCATCGCCGCCGAGAGCGCGAGGAAGGACGGCGCGAGGCCGGCGGCGCGGATGATCGGCAACAGCAGGAACGGTGCCGAGAACTGGCCGGTGTAGATGGCCAGCACCATGCCGCCGATGATGCGCGCGCGCACGCCCGGCGGCGTGATCGCCATCAGCCAGGTCGTGTTGTTGGCGTAGACCATCGACTGCCCGAGGGCGAGCAGCAGCAGGCCCAGCGCCAGCGCCGCGACATCCCAGGCGAAGGCCAGCACGATGAAGCCGAGGCCGAGGCCCACGGCATAGCCGGCGAAGATGACCGGGCGTGCCGCGCGGCGGGCGAGCCACGGGTAGGCGAAGCTCAGCGCCGCCATGGTGCCCATCGTCGCGGCGATGCCGATACCGGCGACGCTCGGCCCGCCGATCGACCGCTCGACCAGCAGGAAGGGCAGATTGAGCGGCAACTGCATGAACGTCATACCGATCAGGAAGATGGCCGCATAAAGACCGAGCAGGGCGGCCCAGGGCAGACGCGCCGCGGCCGGCCGGCCGGCGGCGCCGGCCGCCGACAGGGCGGCGGGTTTCGGCGCGTCGCGCACATACAGCAGGGCCAGCGGCAGCAGGGGCAAAGCGACCGCGTGCAGGAGGAACGGCAGGCGCCAGCCGAACTCGGCAAGCACGCCGCCGCAGACGATCATCACCGCCGGCACGCCGGCGGCGCCGGCGCCGTACCAGGCGATGGCGCGGTTGCGTGCCGCGCCCTCGTACCAGTCGCCGAGCGAGGCGGGCGCCAGGGTGAACAGCACGCCCATGGCAAGGCCGAGCGCCGCGCGGCAGCCGAGAATCGACCACAGGTCGTCGAGGAAGTACGGCAGCGGGCCGGCGACGGCATAAAGGAATGCCGCCAGCACGAGCGGCAGGCGGCGGCCGAAGCGGTCCGACACCCAGCCGGCCAGCGGCCCGGTCAGAGCGAACAACGCCGTCGGCAGCGCGACGACGAGGCGCGCCAGCAGGTCGATGTCCGGCACGTCGGCAAACTGCGCCACGATGCCCGGCATGGCCGGTGCCGCCGCCGCCGAGGCGAAGCCCGAGATGCCGCCGAGGCCGATCAGCGTGAGATCGCGGATGCGCGTCTCGAGCGGGCGTGGCAGGGAGACGGAATCAGCGGTCATGGCCGCAACCCGTGCCGCCCGCCGGCCAGAACCAGCAGCCCGAGGCCGACGGTGCCGGCGGCGATCAGCAGCATCGCCGCCGTCAGGCTCGTCGCGCGCAGCAGCGGCAGCAGGAGCAGTGGTGCGAGGAACTGGCCCATGTAGATGGCCAGCACCAGGGCACCGATGGCGCGGCCGCGCACGCGCGCGGCGGTCGCGGCCATCACCCAGGTGCTGGAGTTGGCGAAGCTCTGGCTCATCGCCGCACCAAACACGGTCGCGGCGACCAGCGCCAGCACCAGGCTGTCGGCCACCGCCATCAGCGCGAGGCCGGCGGCGAGGCCGGTGACCACGCCGCAATAGATGGCCGGGTTCGTCGCGTGGCGGCGCAGGCGCGGATAGAACGGCCCGACCACCGCCATCGTCGCCATCATCCAGGCGATCACGATGCCGGACAGACCGGGACCGCCGATGCCGCGCTCCTCCAGCACGAAGGGCACGTTGAGGGGAAGCTGCATGTAGACGAGCGAGACCAGCATGATGGCGACATAGATGATGACCAGGGCGGCGGGCGAGAGAACGTTCCAGCGCTCCCCGCCGCCGGCGCCGGCGGGCGCATCCGCCGCCGGACGCGCCGTGTCATGCACGTAGCGGACCAGCAGCGGCAGCAGCAGCAGGGCAATGCCGTGCATGGCGAAGGTGACGCGCCAGCCATGCTCGGCCAGCGCGCCGCCGGCAATGGTGAGGGCGGCGCCGCCGCCGGCGGTGCCGGCGCTGAGGAAGGCCATGGCGCGGTAGCGCGCGGTCCCGGCGTAGATGTCGCCGAACATGGCTGGCGCCAGCGTGTACATGATGCCCAGCGCGACGCCGAACAGGGCACGGCTGGCGAGGATCGCGTCGAGGTCGTCGAGCAGGGCGGGCACGACGCCGGCCGTGGCGTAGAGCACGGTCGCCACCGCCAGCAGCTTCTTGCGGCCGAGCCCGTCGGCGGCCCAGCCGACCAGAGGCGCGCTCGCCGCCAGCATCACGGTCGGCAGCGTCACCACGAGACGGACCAGCAGTTCGACGTCCGGGACATCGGCGAAGCGCGCGGCCATCTCCGGCAGGGCCGGCGCGACGAAGGTCGGCGACATGCCCGACAGGCCGCCCAGCGCGATCAGGGTCAGATCGCGGATGCGCGCGTCGAGGCGGCCGGGCGGGGCGGCGTCAGGGACGGTCATGTCGGGAACGGGCGACGGGGCTGATCGGCTGTGTCCGTTTACGCGTCCGTCAGCGTCGACGCGCCCGCCGCCCCGGTATGGGACCCATGCGCGACCGGCATACGGCCCACGCGGCTGCTCAATTCGTGTGCCGGGTGCCGCGCCGGCCGAGCAGGACCACCATCGCCCCGGTCGCCGCGACCAGCGCCGCCAGCGCGACGAAGGCGGTCGGCAACCCCACCGCGCGCACCAGCGGCTGCAGCAGGAACGGGGCCGCGAACTGGCCACCGTAGATCGCCGTCACGAGGCCGCCGATGACCCGCGCGCGGACTCCAGGCCGCGTCAGCGCCATCAGCCACGTGCTCGAATTGGGAAACATCTGGCTCATGCCGAGGCCGAACACCGCCAACGCCACGAGGGCCAGCGCCGCGCCATCGGCGAACACCAGCAGCAGATAGCCGAGGGCCACGCCGCCGGCGACAAGGCTGTAGATCCAGGCGTGCCCCGTGCGGCGGGCGAACCACGGAAAGGCGAACCCGCCGAGCGATTGCAGCAGCATGGACAGGGCAATGGCGACGCCGATGAAGCCGGGACCACCGATCGACCGTTCGTCGAACAGGAACGGCAGATTCAACGGCATCTGCATGTACGCCATGCCGGTCACCGCGATCATGGCGTAGATGCCGAGCAGCGCCGGCCATGGCATCGGAGCGGCGACGGTTGGCGTGCGGATCGCATCCGAAGCGACGACCCGCGGCACGTCGCGTACCCACAGCACGGTCGCGATCGCCAGCGGCAATGCGATGGCGTGCAGGTAGAAGGGCATCCGCCAGCCGTATTCGGCCAGCGCACCGCCGGCGATCACCATGACCGCGCCGCCGCCGGCCGAACCGACGCCGTACCACGCCATGGCCCGCGGCCGCGCCGGTCCGTCGTGCCAGTCGCCAAGCAGGGCCGGCGCCAGCGCATACATCACGCCCATCGCGCCGCCGAGGACGAGGCGGCTTGCCAGGATGGCGACGAGGTCGTCCAGCAGCAGCGGCGCGAGGCCGGCCAGCATGAACACCACGGTCGCCGCGATCAGCGGCAGCCGCCGGCCCGTGCGGTCGGCAAACCAGCCGGCGAGCGGCGCCATGACCGCCAGCAGCGCCGTCGGCAGGGCGACGACAAGACGCGCCAGCAGGTCGATGTCGGGCGTATCGGCGAAATGACGCACCATCCCGGGCAGGGCCGGCGCGACCAGCGCCATCGTCATGCCCGACATGCCGCCGGTCACCACCAGCGTCGCGTCGCGCCGGAGGGCAGCGGCCCGGTCGGATGTCATGAACGTCCTTCGCGTGAGTGTCGTTGCGATTGCGATCCGCCGGAGCGCCTGGAAGCGGCAACGCTAGTCGACGCAGGCGAACACCGCCTCGATCACGCTGTTGGTCCGCACCCCGGTCCCGGGCTTCTCGCTCTGCAGGTTGCAGGTAAAGCAGACCGAGAGATTGCGATCCGGATCGGCGAAAGCGCGCGCGCCGCCCGAGCCGCTGTGGCCGAAGGCGCGCGGATTGGGGCCCATGTAGGAGGTTTCGGGCCAGTTGCGGAAGAAGCCCATGGCGCCACGCTGGGCCATGCCGAAGATGGCGTCGGCATTGGCTTCCCACTGGACGGAGGCCGCCCGCTCGACGGCCTCGGACGACAGCAGGCGGACGCCGTCGAGCGTGCCGCCGCCCGCCAGTGCGGCGTAGGCACGCGCCATCGCCCGCGCTTCGCCGTAGCCGCCGAAGGACGGCACCATGCCGAGGCGCAGCGCGCGGCCGTTGAGGTCCATCGGCTTCGGCATCGCCTTCCATGCCCGGTGGATCCACGCGTCGGGGTCGGCGATCAGCTTGCCGGTCGGGCTGGGCGCCGGAGTAGGGCACGGCAGGATGTCGGCGAAACGGTCCCAGTCGGCCTCCTTGCGCCCGATGTGATAGTCGGCGCCGAGTGGACCGAAGATGTTGTCCTCGACGAAAGCATCGATGCGCTGGCCCGTGACGCGCCGCACCAGTTCGCCGCACAGGTAACCGATGTTGACGGTGTTGTAGCCGCCGCGCGTGCCCGGCTCCCACGCCGGCACCTGCGCTTCGATGTTGCGGATCATGGCGTCGTAGTCGAACACGTCACCCGGCTTGCCCGCGTCCTGGAAATGAACCCCGCAATTGTGCGAGACGATGTGTCGGACGAGCACCTTTTCCTTGCCGGCCTGCGCGAACTCCGGCCAGTAGCGCGCGACCGGCGCGTCGAGATCGACCTTGCCGCGATCGGCGAGGATATGCACCGACAGCGCGCACATGCTTTTGGCGATGGAATACATCGCGACGATGGAGTTCTCGCGCCACGGCCGCGTCCGCGCCGCATCGAGGTGGCCGCCCCAGATATCGACGACCTTGCGGCCCTGGAAGTACACGCAGACCGCGCTGCCATGCTCGCCGCGGCGGGCGAAGTTCTCCTCCAGCGCCTCACGCACCGCGGCGAAGCGCGGTTCGCACTGGCCCTCGACACGAACGGCAGGTATGGCCTCGGCCCTTGCGGTGGCGGTCATGGCGTTTCTCCGTCGGCTTGGTTGACGGCATTGGACGGCAACCCGGCGGGCCGCGCAAGGCCGGCCCCGGCGGTCAGCCGCCCTTGCCGTCGCGCCACGCCAGCAGCACGGCCATCTGCTCCTCGGTCAGCATCAGGGTGCAGGGCGGGCGCGGCGCGCCGTCCGTGTCGGCATGCTCGCACACCGCGTCGCCGTCGCGCGGCGCGCTCCAGCCCGCCAGCGACCAGCGCCCGCCCGCGCGACTGAAGATCAGCAGGCGGTCCGCGGCGGCGCGCTCGAGGCAGGCGACCGGCTCGCGCCCGGGCGGACAGGCGGCCACGGCCAGACGCTGGAATGCCAGAGGGCTGCGGGTCCACTCAGGCGCGCCGTCGGGCGCTGCCGCGGCATCGAGGGTCGCCTCCTCCGCGGGTAGCAGGCGAACGACGATGCGTGTGCCGGGCGGCGCCGTGCCGGTACCCGGTGGAAAGCGGACGTCGGCGACGCCGACCTGCGCGCACAGCGCCGGGTTGGCGCGCCACAGACAGGCCAGCCAGGTCTCGGCCGCACAGGCCGGCGTTTCTCCGAGATCGGCGCAGGCGCTGTCGCCGAACTTCGCGCCCGAGTGCACGCGCACCACGGCGCGAACCGCGTCGGGAGCCGGCGGTGGCGGCATTTCCTGTGCGTCCTGTGCCGTGGCGGCCGCCCACGACAGCAGCAGCTGCAGCGAGACCAGAAGGATCCGCACCGTCCTCATCGCGGCTTGCCGTCGTCGGGCGGGCCTGCGGGCGCAATGACTTCGGATGGATCGATCCGTTCGCTGCCGCGAAAGACCTCGACATGCAACTGCGCCGACGGCGCTCCCGGCCAGCGTCGGCGGACATCGGCGATCACGCCGAGAACGCTCTGCCCTCCGACAACCGTATCGCCCGGCGCCAAAGTGTCGACCTGAATGTAGAAGATGCGGAACGCCAGCCCGGCGTGATGCTGATGCCCGATGATGTGGACGACGGCCGGCGCCGGCAGGCCCGCCGTCGGCACATCGACCGCGCCGATCGCGAAGACCGTGCCGTCGATGGGCGACACCACGGGCTGGCCCGGCGCGGCGGGCACATCGAGGCCGTTGTGGTACCACGGCCAGCGCTCCGGCCATGTGCCGCGTGCCTGCGTGTCGTCCGCCCGCGCGGGCGCCGCCACGGCGCTGGCCGCCAGCCAGCCGAAAATCGCCGCGATCGCAAGATGTTTCATGGCGTGGCGATCCGGCCATCGCGCCGTACGTTCACGGCACCGTCCCGCGCGAACCGCTCGACCACCGCATCCTCGACGCCGGGACCGAAATCGACAGGGTCGATGGCCGCCTCTGCCAGCATGCGGAAGCCATCGCCGCCGCCGCGCAGGAAATCGTTGGTCACCACACGATAGATCGCCGCTGGGTTCACCGGCTGCCAGTGTTCGGCCGCCTCGCGCACCTCGACATGCTGCAGGCGGCTGCCCGGCGGCCGCGACGGATCCCAGACATAGCGGAGTCCGGCGACCTGCAGGAAAGCGCCGCTGCCCGCCTCGGTGCGGCCGACGCCGTGTTCCAGTGCCGCCACAAGGTCGGCGCCGAGCAGGCCGAAAATGGAAATCGTGTTCTGGAACGGCAGCACGGTGAGGACATCGCCCATCGTCACCGGGCCGGCGCGCAGCGAGGCGCGAATGCCGCCGCCATTCTGCAAGGCGATCTGCGCGCCCTGCGGACGCATGCGGGCCAGCATCGCCTCGGCGACCAGATTGCCCATCTCGCATTCGCGCGCCCGGCAGGCGGCCCGGTCGCCGTCGATGTCGGCCACGGCCATGCCAACCCTCCGCGCCCGGAGCCCGGCGATCGGCTGCAGCAGTTCCGTGACCTTCGCGGCGACCGCGGCGTCTTCCGGCGTCCCTGCATCGAGCGGAATCGCCCGGCCGGCGATGGCCACGACCTGGCCGTCGTCGTCGAAGTCGAGATCGAGACGCCCGAGATAGCGACCGAAGGCATAGGCGGTGACGACGGGGACGGTCTCGCGTGCCGGCCCCCGCGCAAGTAGCGGGTAGGGCAACCCTGCGCCGTCGGCATCGTCACCCATGCGGCTGTGACTGTGGCCGCCGACAATCGCGTCGATGCCCTCGACATCGCGCGCGAGCAACCGGTCCGCGTGGATGCCGACATGGGTGAGCGCGATGATCTTGTTCACCCCCGCGGCCGTCAGGCGGGCGGCTTCGTCGCGCAGCGACGCCGCGGGCGACAGGAAGCGCACGCTGTCGCCGCCATTCGAGATTTCGGCCGTGCTTTCGGTCACGGCACCGATCACGGCGATGCGCTGGCCGTCGCGCTCGACGATCGTCGAGGCTGCGAGCCGCCCGCCCAGCGGCGAGCCCGCGGCCGGGACGACGTTGGCGGCGAGCACGGGGAAATCCGCGAGGTCGACGAAGCGGGCCAGTTCCGCCGGGCCACCGTCGAACTCGTGATTGCCCAGCGCCATGGCGTCGAAGCCGATCAGGTTCATCACCGCCGCCGCGTCCTCGCCGCGCCAGTGGGTGTAGATCAGCGAGCCCTGGAACTGGTCGCCGGCCGACAGCACGACGGCGCTGCGCCCGGCCGCCTGTGCCGCCGCGCGCTCGCGGGCGATGGCGCTGGTGAGGCGGGCCGCGCCACCAAAGCAGTCCGGCCCGTCGCGCTCGGCCGGCCGGCAGGTCGCGTCGAACCTGTCGACCGGCTCGTAGCGGGCGTGAAAGTCGTTGATGTGGAGGATGGTCAGGCGGGTGCCGGCCGCCGCCGCCGACGCGACGAGGGCGAGCCCGCAGACGGCGACGGCAAGGACGACGAGACATCGGGCCCGCCACATGGCGCGACCTCCCTCCCGGCCAGCAGTTCAGGCGGCGCGCTGCCCGCCCCGCCGACGCGGCGCACGCGCCGGCGCGGCCTCCCCGTCCTCCTCGTCGAACAGCGACGCGAGCTGGTCGAGCATCGTGCCGCCGAGCTGTTCGGCATCGACGATGGTGACGGCCCGCTTGTAGTAGCGTGTCACGTCATGGCCGATGCCGATGGCGATCAGTTCGACCGGCGACATCGTCTCGATCCACTCAATGACACGGCGCAGGTGCCGCTCGAGATAGTTGCCGGGGTTCACCGACAACGTCGAATCGTCGACCGGCGCGCCGTCCGAGATGACCATGAGGATGCGCCGCTGCTCCGGCCGCGCGATCAGTCGCTCGTGCGCCCACAGCAGCGCCTCGCCGTCGATGTTCTCCTTGAGCAGCCCCTCGCGCAGCATCAGGCCGAGGCTCTTGCGCGCGCGTCGCCAGGGCGCGTCGGCCGACTTGTAGATGATATGGCGCAGGTCGTTGAGGCGGCCGGGATTGGAGGGCTTGCCGTCGGCGAGCCACTTCTCGCGGCTCTGGCCGCCCTTCCAGGCCCGCGTCGTGAAGCCGAGGATCTCGACTTTCACGCCGCAGCGTTCGAGCGTGCGGGCGAGGATGTCGGCACTCATCGCCGCCACCGAAATGGGCCGGCCGCGCATCGAGCCCGAATTGTCGATCAGCAGCGAGACGACGGTGTCGCGGAAGCGGGTGTCCTTCTCCTGCTTGTAGGTCAGCGGATGCATGGGGTTGGCGACGATGCGGGCGAGCCGCGCCGTGTCCAGCATGCCTTCCTCGAGGTCGAAGTCCCACGACCGCATCTGCTTGGCCATCAGCCGGCGCTGCAGCCGATTGGCGAGGCGCGAGATGACCGACTGCAGGCTCGAAAGCTGCTGGTCGAGCTGCTGGCGCAGACGCGTCAACTCGTCCGGGTCGCACAGATCCTCGGCGTCGACGATCTCGTCGTAGGTGGTGCACCAGGCGCGATAGAGCTGCGCGTCGGGCTGGTTGTGCCAGCCTTCCGGGGGCCGCCATGGCCGGCCCGGCTCCTCGGGATCCTCGTCGCCGGTGCCGGGCTGCAGGTCGCCATCGCCCTCCTGCATCTCGGCCTCGGCGTCCTCGGAATCCTCGCCGGCGTCCTGCTGCTCGCCGGCCGCCTCCATCGACGCCTGCTCGGCGTCGCCCTCGGCGTCGCCGGACTCGCTGCCCTGGCTGTCGGTGTCGTCCTCGCCCTCGCCGTCATTGTCCTCCGGATCGGCGACCAGATCGTCGTCGGCAAGGCCGAGGTCGACAATCATGCGGCGCACGAGGTCGGCATAGGCCTGCTGGTCGTGCAACCGGTCGGTGAGGGTGGCTAGCTGGGCACCGATCTTCGACTCGACCCAGGGCCGCCACAGGTCGACCATCTGCCGTGCCGAAGGTGGCGGCGGCGCGCCGGTCAAGGTCTCGCGCGCCAGCATGGCGACCGCCTCCGCGAGCGGCGCCTGGTCGCGCTCGGTAATGCGCGCGTACCCGTGGCTGCGGCAGCGATCTTCCAGCGCGGCACCAAGATTGCCGGCGAGTCCGATCATGCGGCGCGCACCGATGGCCTCGACGCGTGCCTGTTCCACCGCGTCGTAGAGCGCGCGCGCAGCCGGCGCCGCCGGCACGCGCGCACCGTGCAATTTGGCATCGTGGTAGCGCAGCCGCAGGGCCATCGCGTCGGCTTCGCCGCGAACCACGCCGACCTCGTCGGCCGGCAGGTCGCGGGCGGGCAGCGGCAGGCGCGCTTCCTTGCCGCGCAATTGTGGCGGATCAGGCGAGAAGGCGACGTTCAGTTCCGGCTCGCGGGCGATCGCCCGCATCGCCGCCGCTGTCACGCGGCGGAATTCCTCGACAGGTCCGTCACGATTGGCGGCCATGGCCCCGCGCCTTTGCTACTGCCGGCGCGGCGCCTTGACGACCCCGCCTTCCAGCTCGGTGCCGAAACAGCGCTGGTAGTATTCGGCGACGGTGGTGCGCTCGACCTCGTCGCACTTGTTGAGGAAGGTCAGGCGAAAAGCCAGCGACACCGACTTGAAGATGCGCGCGTTCTCGGCCCAGGTGATGCAGGTGCGCGGGGACATGACGGTCGAGATGTCGCCGGCGACGAAGCCGGCGCGAGTCAGCTCGGCCGTCGCCACCATGGCCCGGATGGTCTTGCGGCCCTCGTCGTTGTCGAACTCGGGCGACTTGGCCAGCACGATCGCCACTTCCTCGTCGAAATCGAGGTAGTTGAGCGTGACGACGATATTCCAGCGATCCATCTGCGCCTGATTGATCTGCTGGATGCCGTGATAGAGCCCCGTCGTGTCGCCCAGACCGACCGAGTTGGCGGTAGCGAACAGGCGGAACGAGCGGTGCGAGCGCAGCACCTTGTTCTGGTCGAGCAGCGTCATCTTGCCGTCGGCCTCCAGCACGCGCTGGATGACGAACATCACGTCGGGCCGGCCAGCGTCGTACTCGTCGAACACCAGTGCGCAGGGGTTCTGCAGCGCCCAGGGCAGCAGGCCTTCGCGGAACTCCGTCACCTGCTTGCCGTCGCGCAGGACGATGGCGTCCTTGCCTATCAGGTCGATGCGGCTGATGTGACTGTCGAGGTTGACGCGCACGCACGGCCAGTTGAGGCGCGCGGCGACCTGCTCGATGTGCGTCGACTTGCCGGTGCCGTGATAGCCCTGCACCAGCACCCGCCGGTTGTGGGCGAAGCCGGCGAGGATGGCCAGCGTCGTGTCGTGGTCGAAGCGATAGGCCTCGTCGACGTCCGGCACGAACTCCGTCGTCTGCGAATAGGCCGGCACCTCCATGTCGGAGTCGATGCCGAAGATCTGGCGCACCGACGCCTTGATGTCCGGTGCCGCCGGCAGATCGATCGCCGCGGAGTGTTCGGTCCCGCTTGTCGTTGTCGCACTCATGAAATCATCCGGTGTTGCGGCGGTGGGGCAGTTGCGGACTTCGGCCCTGCGGCTTCAGCCCGCCGCCGCCATCAGCGTGCTGTAGGCGGCATTGATCGCCTTCAGGCGTTCCTCCGCCTGCTTGCTGCCGCCATTGGCGTCGGGGTGGTGGCGTTTGACCAGTTCCTTATAGCGGCTTTTTATCATTTCGACAGTCACCGGTGGTGCCAGTTCCATCACCGCCAGCGCCTTGCCCTCCGGCGTGTTGGTGGCGACCCGGCGCTCAGCCTCCGGCTCGACAGGCTCGTCGAACAGGCCGAAGCGGTCGGCGAGGCGCCACCAGCGCCCGCCCATGCGCTTGCCGAGCGGCCAGGTTGGGCGGTGCCAGGTCGTATCGCCGCGCAATTCGCGGTCGATCTCGGATTCGCTCATGCCGGCATAGTAGTTCCACCCGGCATTGTACGCGCGGACGTGGTCGAGGCAGAACCAGAACCACTCGCCCGGCTGGCGTGGCGAGCGTGGTGCACGGAACTCTCCCGACCGCCGGCAACCGGCATGATCGCACTGCCGCGGCGGCAAGGCCGGGTCGACGAAAAGCGGGTCTGGCATCACGGGTTTGCGCGACATCTGCCAAATATGAAAGGATCGCCTGCGGGTGGCAAGCGCATGCCCGCCGCACCCGCCGAGCCCGATAGGATGCCGCCGCCGTGACCGTCGCCGCCGCGATTCGCGACAAGATTTCCCGCGCCCTCCAGCCGTCGCACGTCGAACTCGTCGACGATTCCGCCCGCCACGCAGGCCATGCGGGCGCGCGCGAGGGCGGCGAGACACACTTCAATCTTCTGGTCGTCGCCGCTGCTTTCGCCGGCCACGGTCGCGTGGCGCGCCAGCGCATGGTCTATGCCGCCCTGGCCGAGGAACTCGCCGGGCCCGTGCATGCCCTCGCCGTGCGTGCGCTGACGCCGGAGGAGGCACGCGCGGCCGGAATGCTGTTGAAGCCGTCTTGAACCGACTGTATCGTACAAGCGTAGGGCGCGTGGTCACGATGGAAACTAAACCATCGCGTTCAGGAGACCGCGGCCGACCCCGGCAGCGCCCAGGCGGGTGGTCGATTACCGCAGACGCGGCATCCGCCGGGGGGAGGGAGCCCGCCGGGTATGCTCATCAACCGTAACGTCACCGTTGGCGGCCGGCGCACCAGCCTGCGCCTCGAGCCGGAATTCTGGGACGCGCTGGCGGACATCGCGACGCGCGAGGGCCTGACGCTCGACCATTTGTGCAGCCTGATCGACAGTCAGCGCGGCGGTCTCTCGCGGACGGCCGCCATCCGCATCTACATCGTCGGTTACTTCCACGCCCTGAGCCGCGCCAGGCGGCAAGACAACGCCGACGCCGCGATGCAGCCGGCCACGACGAACGGCAGGACTGTGCGGGACGCCCGCGAGGGCAACGGCCTGCGTTGACCCGGGCGGCTTGCGCCAACGATGCGGTTCCGCGACGCCATCCCCACGTGAAGCGTGCACAAGCATCGCAGGTCGCGGCCGCTGCAGGGTGACCGCGGCCCACGGAGCGGGCTAGGCTCCGCCGCCATGTCGACCGCCCGCCTCGTCGCCGGAATGTGCCTCGCTCACGTCCTCAGCATGACGGGGTTCGCGACGTTCCCCGCCCTGCTGCCGACCTTGCAGGCCGAGTGGGCGCTGAGCAACACGGCTGCCGGCTGGCTCAACGGGATCGTCCTCGGCGGCTACGTCGCGGCCGTACCGCTGCTCGTCGCGCTGACCGACAGGATCGACGCGCGCCGGGTCTATTTCGTCGGTCTCGCCCTGTCGACCCTGGGTCTCGCCGGCTTCGCCGGCGCCGCCACCGGCTTCTGGTCGGCCTTGCTGTGGATCTGCCTGCAGGGCATGGGCATCGGCGGCACCTACATGACCGGCCTGAAGGCGATGGCCGACCGGGCCGCCGGCACACTGCCGTCGCGCGCGGTCGCGCTGTACACGGCGAGCTTCTCGATCGGGACAGCGCTGTCCTTCGTCGGCGCCGAGGCCATCGGCGGTGCCTTCGGCTGGGAGACAGCGTTCGCCGTGGCGGCCGGCGGGCCGTTGCTGGCAATGCTCGTCGCATGGGCCGTGCTGGCGCCCCGCCGTCCCGACGCGAGCGAGCGGCCGCCGACACACCTGTTCGACTACCGCCCGGTGCTGCGCAACCGGCCGGCCATGTCCTACATCCTCGGCTATGCCGGACATTCGTGGGAGCTGTTCGCGCTGCGCGGCTGGATCGTCGCCTTCCTGGTGGCGGCCGGCGCGTCGCGGGCCGGCGAATCGGGGCTCGGCGCCGCCACGCTCGCCGGCGCGATCAACCTCGTCGTCGTGCTGGCCAGCCTCGGGGGCAACGAGCTGGCGGCGCGCTACGGGCGGCGACGGGTCATCGCCCGCGTGATGGTGCTGTCCTTTATCGCGGCCTGCGTCGCCGGCGCGACCGTGTCGGCGCCGCTGGCTGTCGCGGTCGCCGCCGTGACGATCCATTCATGCTTCGTGATGGGCGATTCCGGCGCGCTCACCGCGGGCGCGATCGGCGCCGCCCAGCCCGCTTATCGCGGCACGACGGTCGCCCTGCACGCCATTCTCGGCTTCACCGCCGGCTGGCTCGGACCGGTCGCCGTCGGCCTCGCCCTCGACGCCGCCGGCGGACAGGCCGAGCCCGCCGCCTGGTTTGCCGCCTTCGCCGTGATGGGGGCCGGCTCGCTTGCCGGCGGCATTGCGCTCGTCCGCATGGGTCGCGGCAGCGGCGACGCGCCCGAGCATGCACGGAGGCCCGCGGCATGACCGCTCCGCCACGTCCCGGCGATGCGCCGCACTGGCCGCGCCTCGCCGAACTGCTGGCGCGCCACCGTGTCAGCCTTGTCTTCGACGTCGGCGCCAACACCGGGCAGTACGCCCTCGCCCTCCGCCGCCACGGCTATGCCGGCCGCATCGTTTCCTACGAGCCGGGCGCCACGGCGCACGCCGCCCTGACGGCCGCGGCCGCCGGAGATCGCCTCTGGGAGATCGCCCCGCGGCTCGCTGTCGGCGCCGTCGCCGGCGAGGCGGTGCTCAACGTCTCGGGCGAAAGCGACATGAGTTCGCTGCGGCCGCTGACCGACGACGCGGCGCGGCGCCTCGCCAGCATTCGCCCCGTGGCGACCGAGACCGTCGGCCTGACGACGCTGGCGCTGGAGATCGCCCGGCGCGCGCGCGACGACGATGGCGTGTTCGTGAAAAGCGATACCCAGGGATACGAGGCCGAGGTCATCGCCGGCCTCGGTGCCGCCGCCGCGCGGGTGCACGGCATCCAGGTCGAACTGTCGCTGGTGCCGCTCTATGACGGACAGCCCGATCATCTCGCCCTGCTGGGCCGCCTGGCGTCGCTGGGCTTCGTGCCGCACCTCGTCGTGCCGGGCTACTGGAGCCGTCATCACGGCCGCATGATCGAATACGACGTCGTCTGCTTCCGCCAGACCTGACATCGCCCGTGCGGGCAGGGCTGGCGCGGTATGGCGCCCTCCCATATAGTTGCATCATACAACTATCGGGGAGGATGCCGCATGGACGCGGGAGCCGGTCCCTTGGTCGAGCCGATCCGCGACGCCTCGCGCCGTCTGGTGCGGGAACTCGGCTTCATGCGCGCGACGCTGGCCGGCACCGACTTGCCGCCGTCGGCCGTGCATGCCCTGATCGAGATCGGCCGCCACGGCGCCCTGCCCTCCTCGGCCCTCGTCGAAACCCTGCAGCTCGACAAGTCGAGCGTCAGCCGCATGGTCCGCAAGCTCGTACGCGCCGGCGAGGTCGCGATGTTGGCCGACGCGGCCGACCGCCGTGCGCGGCCGCTGACGCTGACGGCGAAAGGACGCGCGAGTCTCGCCGGCATACACCGTCTCGCGCGGCACCAGGTGGAGGCTGCGCTGCACCGGCTGCCGGCACCGGCGCGCCGGACCGTTTGCGACGGCCTCAACGCCTATGCGGGCGCGCTTGCCGCCTGCCGCACCGGCGAGGCGCCGCACGACGCCACGCCGGTGACGGTCGCGCGCGGCTGGCGGCCGGGCGTGATCGGCCGCTCGGCGGACATGCATGCCCGCTACTACGCGCACGCCGCCGGCTTCGGCAGCTTCTTCGAGGCCAAGGTCGCCGGCGGAATGGCGGAGTTCGCCGGCAGGCTCGACCGGCCGCGCAACGGATTGTGGTCGGCAGTCCGCGCCGGAGCGATCGTCGGCACCGTCGCCATCGACGGCGAGGATATGGGCCCCGAGTCGGCCCACCTGCGCTGGTTCATCGTCGAGGACGGCCTGCGCGGCGGCGGGATCGGACGCCGCCTGCTGGCGACGGCGCTGGCCTTCTGCGACCGTCACGACTTCCACGACACGCAACTGTGGACCTTCCGTGGGCTCGATGCGGCGCGGCATCTCTACGAGGCGCACGGCTTCGCGCTGGCCGAGGAGCGGACCGGCCGGCAGTGGGGCACGGACGTTGTCGAGCAGCGCTTCGTCCGGCCGAAGCCACAACGCGCGGCCCGACGCCCGCGGTCAGCCCGCGCTGCCGGAACCTGACCCCTGCCGGAAACGGTGATCGCCGCCGGGCGGCGCCAGGGTGAAGATGCTGTCGGCGTCGATGCGCGCGTAGTCGAGGTAGCCCATGCGCGCCAGCGGCCGCAGCTTGCGGGCGTCCAGCACGCCGTCGGTGATCACCGCGTCGGCGATGTGGATGCCGACGACCTCGCCGATCACCACGTTCGACTGCGAACCGCTCCGGCCGCGCGGCAGTTCGATGACCTGCAGCACCTTGCACTCCATGGCGACCGGCGATGCGGCGACGCGCGGCGGGCGGACGTTGACGCTCGGCGCGGGCGCGAGGCCCGCCGCCGCCATCTCGTCGACCCCGGCCGGCTCATGCACGGCCGTTCGCACCATCGCCTCGCGCAGATCGTAGGTGCACATGTTGAAGACGAACTCGCCGGTCGCCCGCACGTTGGTCAGCGTGTCCTTCGGCTCCTGCGTGCCCGGTTTCACTGAATTGGGGCAGAACATGACGCAGGGCGGGTCGGCGCTGAGCGAGTTGAAGAAGCTGAAGGGTGCCAGGTTGACGATACCGTCGGCGCCCAGCGTCGAGATCCAGCCGATCGGCCGCGGCACCACCAGCGCGTTGTAGACCGTGTGCCGGAACGGCGGCGGCTTCATGCCCGCCTCGCGCGGATCGAAGAACATGATCGGGGCTTCCCCTGCGGCGCCGGCAGGCGGTCGCCGGCGCGATGCGCGGCCCGCCTAGTCCTCGCCGGCCTTGGCGGCGAAGTGCGGATAGATCTTCGCCATGTGCGCCGTGTGGAAGTGCCAGAAGGTCTGCGGCCCGGCGCGCGGCGGGTTCCTCGCATCGTGGCAGGTCGGCACGCAGGCCATCGGCGCGTCGAGCTGCGGGCACATGAACAGCGGCATCGAGTAGCGTGTCCCGCCGGTCGGCGGCACAACGCGGTGCGGCGTCGCCCGCACGCGGCCGTTCGTCACCTGTTCGAGGAACATGCCGAAGTTGACGACGATGCTGCCTTCCGGACAGTCGGGCCAGATCCAGTCGCCGGACCTCGTCATCACCTGCAGGCCCGGCTCGTTCTCGCGCGGCAGCAGCGTGTTGAACGAGGTGTCGGCGTGCGGCCGGATGCCGAGGTCGTCGACATCGAGGCGAAGCTTGGCCGGATAGCGGATGACGCGCACGTACGAGTGTGGCCGCGCGAACCACGGCGCGAAATAGTCCGGCGGCAGGTCGAGCGCCGTCGCCCACAGCGGCAGCAGGCGCTTGCTCGTCGCCTCCATGTCGGCGAGGTAGCGCGTCGCCGCGGCGGCGAAACCGTCCACGTCCGGCCAGCGGTTGGCCGCGTACATGCGGCGGCCGGCGATGCGCTCGGGATCGTCGGCGGCGTATTCGCGGCCGAAGTTGAAGGCTTCGTTGAGGTCGTTGCGCGGCTTCTCGCCCTGCCGCAGATCGTGAAAGACCTCGACATTGAGCCCGGTATAGCCGCGCTCGTGGCGGTCGATGGCCAGCGCGCGCTTGTCCTCGACCGGCAGGGCGAAGAACGCCGTCGCCCGCTCCTGCATCGTCGCGATCGTCGTCGCCGGGACGCCGTGGTTGACGATGGCGAGGAAGCCGACCTTATCGATGCAGGCCCGCAACTCCGCCGCCATCTCCTTCAGCCCGGCCGCGCCGGCGGCCTCGATGCCGGCCAGATCGAGCACCGGCAGCGCGAGGCGATGCACGTCGCGCATCGCGCGCTCGTAGTCGCTGCCGTGGTCGCTGCGGCTGTAGACGGCCGCCGCCTTCGGGTCGGCGCCTGTCGTGACGTCGGCATGGACATTCACGGGCATACTCCCGGGTGGCCAGCGGGCTGCGTGCCGCTTGAGACCCACGCTACCGGCAATGAGCACCCGGCGTCACCCTCCTTGATCCTTGACCCAACGACCGGATCGAGTCAGCGCTCCTCGCCGGTGTGGCGGACAATGAGGAGGTCGCATGGCGGCTGATTGAGGAAGTCCTGCGCGACACTGCCCAATATCGCTTCGGCGACGACCCCGCGGCCATGCGTGCCAAGCACCAGGAGATCGGGACGGATGCGGTTAATTTCCTGCCGCAGCACACCCTCGACGTCCCCCTGGCGAGCGATGCCGGCGATTTCCCTCCCCTTGCGGCGTGGCACAGAAGGCGCAGCCGTCTCGTCGTCGATCAGCGCGCCGAGTTCGCGCTGCCGCTCGGTGCAGATCTCGCGCACGGTCGCCTCGCCCGGGAGCAGGCCGCCGAACGGCACGCCAAACGCATGCACAAGGTGAAAAGCGGCGCCCGGCGCGATGGCGAGAGCCATGCCCAGCGCCTGGCGGGCGTGCTCGGAGAAATCCATCCCGACGACGACCCGCCGATAGGCGCCGGCGGGTCGATCCGCGACCACCAGAACCGGCCGCCGTCCCATGCGGACAACCCGTCCCATAGTCGTGCCGCCGAACGCCGCGTCGCACGATTCGATTCGATGCCGGCCGAGCACGATGAGATCGCAGCCAGTCTCCTCGGCGGCGGACAGAATCATCTTGTAGACATTGCCCTCGGCGATCTGGATTGCGGGCGACGCGTTCTGCCGCATGGCCACGCGCGCGATGTCGGCCAGGATGTCCGTCTCTGCGGCCATCGCGACGACCTTGCGGGCCGAGGCAGGCACGCTGTCGTCGATGACGTGCAGGATCTTCAGTTCCGCACCGGCATCCGTCGCAATCGCAACGGCGCGATCGAGTGCCTGTTCCGAACGCGCCGAGAGGTCAGTTGCGACCAGCAGCTTCATGCTGTTCATTCCACCTTGGCTCATGACCGGGCACGGGCAGCGTGCGAGCCGATGGCGGGGCCGGAGGCGCGCGCATGGTCAGGCTGACGCAGCGTCGCGTGGAGGATGGCGTATCCGACGATCGCCGAAATGATCGAACCTGACAGCACGCCGATCCGGACGGCGGCGGCGCTGGACGGATCGCTGAAGGCCAGAGTGCCGATGAACAGGCTCATGGTAAAGCCGATGCCGGCAAGCACGGAAACTCCGTAGATCTGTCCCCACGTGACGCCGGGTGGCAGCCGGGCAGCACGCAGCTTCACCGCGACGAAGACAAAGCTCATAATGCCGGCCTGCTTGCCGATAAACAGGCCAAGGGCAATGCCCAGCGGGACGCCGCCCGTCAGGTCGCCGATGGATATGTCGTGCAACGACACGCCCGCATTGGCGAAGGCAAAGACCGGGATCACACCGAACGCGACCCAGGGCGCCAGCCCATGCTCGATGCGCAGTAGCGGCGACGCCTCCGTCTTGCCGGATGTACGCAGCGGAATGAACAGGGCGACGACGACGCCCGCGAGCGTGGCGTGGACGCCTGACTTCAGCACACAGACCCAGATGATGAGGCCGACCGTCACGTACGCGGCCGTGCGCACGACACCGCGGCGGTTCATGTACCATAGAACCGCCACGCCGGCAGCGGCGGCGACCAGGACGGCAAGCGACAGACCGGAAGTGTAGAACAGCGCGATGATGACGATCGCGCCGAGGTCATCGATGATCGCGAGGGCGAGCAGGAAGACCTTGAGGGCGACGGGCACGCGGGCGCCGAGGAGGGCCAGAACGCCGATGGCGAACGCGATGTCGGTTGCCGCGGGAATGGCCCAGCCAGACAGCGCATCAGGGTTGGATAGGTTCAACGCGATGTAGATGAGGGCCGGCACGATCATGCCGCCCAGCGCTGCGATGACGGGCAGTCCAGCCTGGGCGAGCGACGACAGGCGACCCTCGATGACCTCGCGCTTCAGTTCCAGGCCGACGAGAAAGAAGAAGATCGCCATCAGCCCGTCGTTGATCCAGAGCAGCAGCGGCTTGTCGAGCGCCAAGCTGCCGATGCTGACGACGACCGGAGTATCCAATATCGCGTCATAGACCGCGCTGAACGGCGAATTGCTGAGCACGAGGGCGACCGCGGCGGCGGCCATCAGCACGATACCGCCAGCGCATTCGAACGCGACGAACGCGCGCAGCGCGCGCGTCGCGGCGTCGACAAATCTGTAACGCGAACCCAACATGCCCTCCCGTCTTTGCACCCGTCGCCGCGGCGCCGCGCCCCGCGATTTCCTCCCTGTCCGCCGCTCAGGCCCCTGCCGGCCGAACGGCGGCGTACGAAGCCGACGCGTGGAACGTGTACGGCCGGACTGCCAGAATCCCGCAGCGGACCATGCCGAGCATTGCCTCGGCGAACTCCCCGCGAACCAGGCGCGAAAGGCCCGAGCGTCCTGCCGTCCCCATGACCACGGTATCGACGGACAGGCGTTCGGCCAGTTCGGCCAGCTCGAATTCCGGTCGGCCGCGCGGCAGATGCACCTCTGCCTCGACCGCCCTGTCTGTATGCCGCGCGAGCAGGGCCTCGACGGCTTCGCGTCGCTGCTCCCTGTGCCGGTCAAGTATCCTCTTCTTTGTTTCCAGATGAATTTCGGAGCGCAGCATGTCGCTCTCCGAACCCTCGACATCCCAGCAGTGGACGGCGTGCAGGCTGGCAGCATTCGAACGGGCGAGCGTCACCGCCAGATCGAGTATCCGTGCGTTGAGGCCGGCATCGTCGCGGGTGGCGGTGTCAGGGTCCACGGCGGCGAGCACGGCATTGCACGCCGCCGGCCGATCGGACTTGAGAATCCATACGGCACAGGGGCATTTCTGCAGCAGGTTGCGGACAGTTCCGCCGCCCATGACGCCCTTGATGGCGCTGCCCCGGTCGGCGTTCACGACGACGAGGTCGTGTTCGCCCGTCAGCACACGGTGGCTGACGGCCTTGTACGGCACGCCCTCGAGGACGTCCGTTTCCACATCGCTGACACCCTGCTGGATTACCCACGGCACGATGCGCCCCAGATAGCGCCGCGCCTCCCGCACATGGCAGGCCGACATCGCCACGCCATCGGCCCGCACGATGGTCAGCCGGGCATTGTTCGCGCGCGCGAGATTGACGGCCTGGGTCAACAGGCTGTCTGCGCCGGGCCGGTCGCTGTAGACGGCGAGAATCCTCCTGAACCTGTCCATGCGCTTCCCCTCCGGTCAGGGCATCGCGCCGCGGCAGCAGGGCTGCCGCCACGCCTCCGCCGGCCAGGTGCCGGTCGGGATGCGCCGGCAGGAAAGCAGAAAGATTTGTCCGCGGTTTGTCCGTCGCGGCAGAAAATTGTATCCACATTTTTCATACCGCCCGGCCGATACACATTGTGACAAGTTTGGTCTTTGGGTCGCGCCAACCGTCCTGTATCTGGAGCCATGACCAGCGACGCGCACATCCTGATCGTCGATGACCATCGCGAAATGCGACTGCTCGTTTCCCAACTTCTCGAACGGAACGGGTTTCGCGTCAGCACGGCCGCCGACGGCGGCGAGATGAAACTCCTGCTCCAAGATCGCAACATCGACCTGATCGTTCTCGACCTGATGCTGCCGGCAGTCGATGGCCTTGTGCTGTGCAGGGACCTGCGCGCCGGCGGATCGAACCTGCCGATCGTCATGCTGACCGCACGCGGCGACGAAGTGGACCGCGTCGTGGGCCTCGAAATGGGCGCCGACGACTACATCGCCAAGCCGTTCAGCGGCCGGGAGCTCGTCGCCCGCATAAAGGCGGTGCTGCGTCGGACGCATTCTCTGCCGCCCGTGCGCAACGGTCTGGCGCCGACCATCTATCGTTTCGCCGGGTGGGCGCTTCATCCTGCGCGCCGCGAGATCGAGTCCGACGACGGCCTCGTCGTGCCGCTGAGCGGCGGCGAGTACAGCCTGCTGCTGGCCTTCGTGCTGCGACCGGGCCGCGTGCTCACGCGCGACCAGTTGCTTGATCTCGCCAAGGGGAAGTCAGCGACGCCGCTCGATCGCAGCATCGATCTGCAGGTCAGCCGCCTGCGGCGCAAGATCGAGATCGATCCGGCCAATCCCTCGCTGATTAAGACGGTCTGGGGCGAGGGCTACGTCTTCACCGCGCCGGTCGTCGGCGAATGAAGGTGGCGCTACCCCGCAGCCTGAGCGCCCAGACGCTCGCCGTCCTGATCGTCACGCTGCTGGTCTCGCATGTCATCGGCATCGCCTTCTATTCGGCCGACCGAAGCAGGACCGTGGTGGCGACCGAGGCGCACGACTTCGCCGAACGTGTCGTCGGCATGGTCAATCTGCTCGACCATTTGCCGGACGACTGGCGCGCCGACATCGTACGCGAGGCCGACGGGCGTACTTTCCATGTCACGTTCGGACCGCTCGCCGAAACGCCGGGCGACGACAGCGACGAGGCGTTGTCGAGGGACATCGCCAGCTACCTCGCCGACCAGATGGCCGACCGCTCGTCCGAAGATGTTCGGGTCGCGCTGACCGGCGAGGATGCCGAGCAGGTGCTGAACATATCGATCCGCCTCGGTGTCGAAGGCTGGCTCAACTTCGTCGGCTCCATGCCGGCATCGGGCAGCATCTGGCTGACTGCGACCGGTGCCTATCTGGCGACGATGATGCTCGGTGTCGGCACAATCGCCATGTGGCTGGTCTTCCGCGTCACCTCGCCGCTCACGGCCTTCGCGCGAGCCGCCGACGAACTCGGGCGCAATCTGCGCGCTGACCCTCTGCCCGAGTCTGGCCCCGCAGAAGTGGCCCTGGCATCTCGCGCCTTCAATGCCATGCAGGCGCGGTTGCGGCGACTGGTCGAAAACCGGACCCAAATTCTTGCCGCGCTGTCGCACGACCTCAAGACTCCGGTGACACTGCTGCGCCTGCGGGCCGAGCAGATGGATGAATCCGCCGATCGCGAGCGGATGCTCTCCACGCTGGACGAGATGGAAATCATGATCGCGTCGGTGCTGGAGTTCACGCGCGCGACGCTGCCCGGCGAGGCCGTGCGAGACGTTGACCTGACGGCGCTGGTCGGCAGTGTGTGCGATGACCTCGCCGATGCCGGCGCCGACATCGACTTCGCGGCCGGCGGCACACTGCGCTATCCGTGCCGGCGGATCGCACTCAAGCGGGCGCTGACCAATCTCGTCGACAACGCAGTGAAATACGGCGGCTTGGCCCGCGTGAGCCTGGCACAACGGCGTGAAAGCATCGACATCGTGATCGAGGACGACGGCCCGGGCATCCCGGAAAGCAAGCACGAAATCGTCTTCATGCCCTTCTACCGTCTCGACGAATCGCGCAGTGAGGGTGCGGGCGGCGTCGGCCTCGGCCTCAGCATCGCGCAGGCGATCGTACAGGCGCACGGCGGCGACATACGGCTGGAGAACAGGGCCACGGGCGGCCTCCGGGTACTGATCTCATTGCCGCGAGGGCTTCAGGCTCCGTAGGGATGCCCGTGCGTGGCGGCGCATGCTGTCGGTCTGGCGCACAGTCGCCGGCGACCGGAGTGCTGCAGAACGGCCGGGCGACTCGATAGCAGAAATTGCCGGTGCCTACCCCCGCCGGTACAGGCGGTACCCGTCGAGACCGTCAAACTCGCGCGACACCAGCTCGTACCCTGCAGCGAGGATGTCGTCCTCCAGCGGTTTCGCGGTGATGCCGGCCGCCGCCAGGATCGGACCGTGGTAGTCGATGAGCAGCTTGCCGACACGGCCGGTGGCAAGGAGCGGCTGCAACGCAGCGATGACCGCCGCCTCGTTACCTTCGACATCGACTTTCACGAAGTCGGCGCGAGTCTTTCCGACGGCAGCAAGGATCGCCTCGACCGAGCACACCGGCACACGTTCGCTTTCGGTGCTCCAGCGGTATCGGCGGACGATGCTCGAGGCGCCTGTGTTGCTGACCGGCGTCAGCGATATTTCGACATCACCGCCACCGGTGCCAACGGCGCAGTGGAACACCTCGGCGGCCGCACCGCCGTTGAGCGCGAGATTGATCCGCAGCACATCGAGCAGGCGCGATTGCGGCTCGACCGCGATCACGGTGCCGCCCGGCCCGGCGAGTTGCGCGGCCAACACCGCGAAGTACCCTTCGTTGGCACCGATATCGAGCACGACATCACCGGCCGCGATCTCGCAACGGAACAGCGCGGCCGTCGCCGCTTCGTAGCTGCCATCGCGGAGGATTGTGCCGGCGAGGTGCGACAGTGGATCGAGATAGAGGCGCATCCCCTCGACGTCGACGATCGTCCGCCGTTCGTAGGGCGACAGCAGCTTGAGCAACGGCGTGGCGAGAAACTGCGGCCGCAGGCTGAGCAGCCAGGCACAGCGTCGGCGTATCGCCGCAAGTCGCGCGCGCCCATTGCCGTACCTGTCAGAACGATCGGTGCCCACCGGCCTTCTCCGGATTGACCGGCACCGCGCGCAACGAGAAGCCGGTGACGGACGCTACAACTGACGCCGGCCCGGCGCCAGCCCACGTCGACCGGCAGTGGCGCGTCTGCGGCGCCTATCGGCCGAAGGCGAGCTTCATCTGGTCGAGCTGCGCCAGCACGATCGGGCAGTCCGGACGGATCATGTCGTTGACCACGCTGAAATGATCCAGGTCCTGCGGTACGGTCAGTTCCACCGGCCAGCCACGCGCCCGCCAAGCGGCTTCCATCTCGCGCGACTGGCGGTGGAACTCCTCGGACTCGTCGATGGCGATGACCAGCAGCATCGGCGCCGGGTACCGATAGATCACGGACATCGGGCTATTGCGCCGAGCCATGGCCGCGTCCATGTGAAGCTTCTCGTTGAGATAGCAGAGGCGGATCGGCTCAAGGTCGAAGATGCCACCGATCGGACACACGCCCTTCACAATGTCGCCTGGCAGATCGGTGCCGAGCGCCGGCCAGTCGGTGGCCAGCAGCATCATGGCGAGATGGCCACCGGCCGAATGGCCGCAGATGTAGATACGGCTGGCATCGGCGCCGAACGAGGCTGCGTTACGCCATAGCCAGGCAAGGGCCCGTCGGCTATGGGCGACGATCGTGTCCATGTCGTGGGCCGGAGCGAGGCCGTGGTTGATGACCGCTGTGGCCACGCCGTGTGGCCGCATGCCTTCCGCGATGTAGCTGTAGTCGCTCTTGTCGAGCGAGTACCAGTAGCCGCCATGGATGAAGACGTAGATCGGTGCGTCCGCCTCGGCGGCGGGAAAGACGTCGAGCTTCTCCGGCGCCGTATCGCCATACGGAATGTCGAGCCGGCACGGGAGGGTCGCCCGCGTCTTCGCGCTCCACGTCGACCAGCTCTCGAAGTGCCGCACGAAGTCGGGAAAGCGCGCCCGGTTGTTGTACTGGGCGTCCAATCCAGCCTGATCGTAGTCGCGGAAAACCGTCTGCTTCGTCACGCGTTCCGTCTCCCCGGGGTGGTCGTCCAGCGTCGCGCGACGGGCGCGCGTGGCGCAGTCTGCCGGACGACCGTGGGGCAACGGAAGCGGCGCGTCGCCCACCCCGGGGCCCGGCCGCCAATGCCTCCGCGGATGCGACGCAATCAGAGCTTGCGCGTGGGCAGCGTCGGATCGATGACCCGGCGGGCACTCTCGGCGCCGCTCACCGGTAGGCCCTTGGGGTCGAGCAGGCCGAGCTGGACCAGCACGCTCGCCTGGTCCCAGTAGATGTGTTCGTGCGAAATCTTGCCGTCCTTGAAGCCGACGATGACGGCGAACGCCGCCTCCACGCGCCGGCCGGTCGGCGCGACCCCCGGCAGCATCCAGTCGATGACCGTGGTGTGCGTGAAGCTGATGACCAGCTCGTCCACCACCTGGGTCTCGCCGACGGTGCGCGAGACCGGCGTCATCGTCATGTCCGGCGGAAAGAACTTGCCGACGAGATGGTCACGGTAGAAGGCCCGCACGCCGTCGCGGCCGGCACCACCGATCATGGTCGGGATGTTGTGGAGGTGCGGGTTGTCGGTCATCGTCGCCATCGTGGTGTCGAGATCGCCGGCGATCTCGGCGCCCACGTGTTTCTGGAACAGATCGACCATTTCCTGCGGCTTCATGGCGGACATTCCCTGCGCGCGAGCAGCGCCGCCGAACCATCCCGCCAGCACCGCGGCCGACAGCGCGACGGCGCCGGAAATGCGGGCGAGAAGCTGACGCCGTTCGATCATGGATCCCTGCTTCCGATGTCTCGACCCGTCGCTGGAGCGGGCGAGGGAAAAACACTGGGCCGTAAGTCGCGGCGGGTCAAGGACGCCGGGCCGCGCGCGCGGCACGGCGCCCTTCGTCCATCCCGGGCCTTCCTTCCGTGCCTGCGGCGCGGGTGGTAGGCTCGCCGCCGGTCGCGCGGGAGTCGCGCCGCAGGGTCGGCCGGGTTCCCGCGCCGACCGACCGGATCCAGGGAGACCCATCCATGTTCTCGCATGTCATGATCGGCGCGGACGACGTCGCCGTGTCGAAGAAGTTCTACGACGCCGTGCTCGGCACCATCGGCGTGCCGGAGGGCAAGACCGACCCCCGGGGCCGGGTGTTCTACCGCACCTCGACCGGCACCTTCGGCATCACCAAGCCGATCGACGGCAAGGCGGCCTGCCATGCCAATGGCGGCACCATCGGCTTCGCCTGCGACAGCCCGGAAAAGGTGCTGGCCTTCCATGCGGCCGGCGTCGCCAACGGCGGTACCAGCATCGAAAACCCGCCCGGCCCGCGCGAGGGTGCGGCGGGCACGGTCCACCTTGCCTACCTGCGCGATCCCTTCGGCAACAAGATCTGCGCCCTGCACCGCGGCTGACGCCGCGCGACCCACGCCAGTCCTGCCGGCGCCATGCGCGCGGGCAGGATGGCGGAGGG
>JBFWVF010000007.1:0-186504 GCA_050246875.1 Alphaproteobacteria bacterium
ATCGTTGCCGGAGCCGCCCTGGAGGATGTCGTTGCCGCCGCCGCCGGTGAGCTGGTCGGCACCGGCGCCGCCGATCAGAGTGTCGTTGCCGGTGCCGCCGTCGAGCACGTCGTCGCCCGAGCCGACCACCGGCTCGTAGGTGAAGGTGCCCGTCTCCGTTCCGGCGGCCGTGCGGGTCAGCGAGACATTGTCGAAATCGATGTCGATTTCTTCGGATGCCGTCGTCTTTGCGTTGTTGTAGCCGCCGAGCACGATCGAATGCTGTCCGGCCGGCAGGGTTCCGAGATTGAGTGTGACCGTCTCCCACCCGGAATCGCCGCCGCCGTAGATGCGCTCGACGTAGTCGTTGCCGTCCGTGCCGACGAGCTGGCCATCGATCGAGAACAGGATCTCGCCGTACTCGTTGTTCTCGTACTCAGTGTCGACGTTGAGGCGATAGGAGAAGGTGATCGATGCCGGCCCGTCGCCGTCGGTCGTGAAGCTGTACTGCCAGCCGCCCGACATGCCGTAGATGTCGTTCTCGTTGATGCCGCCGAGTGAGACTTCGAGGCCGCCACTGTCACCGACGCCGTCGTTATTGTCCCAGTCGCCGTCCGCGTAGGAACCCTGGTTGGTCCCGCGGAAGGCATTGTCGGTATAGGTGAAGCCGCTGCTGCCGCTGTTGAAATCGAAGGTTTCGGTGGTCGTCTCGCTGGTCGTCGCGGTGAATTCCAGCTCGACCGTGTCGTTGGTGCCCGGCGCCAGGTTGATCGTCAGATTGGCGAGGTCGCCCGAGGCGAGCGTCCAGGTGCCGTTCTGCCCCGGCGTGCCCGCCGACAGCGTGGCCCCGTCGGGCACGCCCGTCACCGTGACCGAGAAGCCCGGCTCGCCCGCGATCGCCGTGATGTTCGACGGCACCGTGACATTGACAATGCCGCCGCTGGAACCGTCGCCCTGCAGCACGTCGTCGCCGTCGCCGCCCGCCAGGCTGTCGTTGCCGATGCCGCCGACGAGGTCGTCGTTGCCGGCGCCGCCGTCGAGGATGTCGTTGCCGGCGCCGCCGCCGATGGTGTCGGCGCCGATGCCACCGGACAGCGTGTCGTTGCCGGCGCCGCCCTGGATCACGTCGTCGCCGGCACCGCCGTCGATGATGTCGTTGAGGCCGCGGCCGGTGATCGTGTCGTTGCCGTCGCCGCCGTAGAAGGTGTTGGCCGGGTTGTAGCCGGCCTGCGCCGCCTCGACCGCGTCGGTCGGCAGGAAGACGACGTCGTTGCCGGCGCCGGCATCGTATTGCGAGCCGGAGACATAGCTGCCGCTGGTCACGGCATCCATGTCGACGGTGTCGCCGTCCGCCGTGAACAGGCCGTAGGGAATCGCCGTCTGGACGCCGTCGACCCAGACCGTCAGGCCCTCGAAGTCGCTGACCGTCAGCCCGAGCGTGGTCAGGGTCAGCGACGCGCCGCTGTCCGTTCCGGCGTTGGAATTCGCCGCGATGAAGGTATCCAGTGCCCGCAGGTCGGTCAGGATGTCGCCGTTGGCGAACTGCGCCGCTGTCAGGTTGATGCGCAGCGTGTCGGTGCCGAGGCCGCCGTCGTAGCTGTCGGTACCCTCGCCGGCAGCGAAGATCGCGGTGTCGTTGCCGGCCCCGCCCGAGACGACGTCGTTCCCGGCGCCGCCGTTCAGCGTGTCGTTGCCGGCGCCGCCGTCGAGCGTGTCGTTGCCCGAGCCGCCACTCAGCGTGTCGTTGCCGGTGCCGCCCTCCAGCGTGTCGTTGCCGGCACCGCCGTCGAGCACGTCGTCGCCGGCCGCGACGACCGGCTCGATCTGGGCGACACCGTTGGCCGTGAGCGCCAGCGTGTCGTCGATCGTCACGTTGTCGAAACGGATGATCAGCTGCTCGTTGGAGGCGTTCTTCTGGTTGATGAAGCCGCCGATGGTGATGTCGTGCGCGCCCGCCGACAGCGTGCCGAGATTGACCGTCACCGTCGTCCACGCCGAATCGCCGTTCGACGTCAGATGCGCAACATACTCGTTGCCGTTGGTGCCCTTGAGCTGGCCGTCGACCGACACCAGCACGCGACTGTATTCGCCGCTGTCGAAGTTGTCGCGCTCGGTGCGGTACTGGAAGGTGATCGTCGTCTCCGACGTCGCGCTGACGGTATGGCTGTAGGTCAGGCCGCCGGAAATGTTCTGGATCGAGTTGCTGTTGACGCCGCCGAGCTGGACGCGCAGGCCACCGCCGCTCGAGCCGTAGCTGCCGCCGTAGCCGCCGCTGGCGTAGCTGCCCTGGCTGGTGCCGTAGAAGGTGTTGTCTGAATAGGTGAAGCCCTGCGAGTTGCTGCTGAAGTTGAAGCTGGAGGACTCGCTGTCCGTCGCCGTCGCCGCGAACGACAGGTTGACCGTGCCGGCGGTGCCGTCGGGCAGCGTCACCGACAGGTTCGACAGGTCGCCCGCACCGAGCGTCCAGGTATTGCCCGGACCGGCCGTTCCGGCCGACAGCGTCGCGCCCGCGGGTACGCCGGAAACCGTGGCCTGGAAGCCGCTCTCGCCGGCCAGCGCCAGAACGTTCGCCGGCACCGTCACCGGGTAGGTCAGCGCGCCGGTACCGTCGCCGCGCAGGATGTCGTTGCCGTCGCCGCCGGCGAGCGTGTCGGCCCCGTCGCCACCGAGCAGCAGGTCGTTGCCGGCGTCGCCCGCGAGCTGGTCGGCGCCCGCCCCGCCCCTCAGCGTGTCGTCGTCGGCGCCGCCTTCGAGCACGTCGTTGCCGGCACCGCCGTCGAGCGTGTCGTTGCCGGTGCCGCCGCGCAGCGTGTCGACCCCGTCGCCGCCGTCGAGGTTGTCGACGCCGGCGCCGCCTTCCAGCGTGTCGTTGCCGATGCCTCCGGTCAGCGTGTCGTTGCCGTCCTCGCCGTAGAGGAAGTCGTTGCCGTCGCCGCCGAGGAGCTGGTCGTTGCCGGTGCCGCCGTAGAGCGTGTCGTTGCCGGTGCCGCCGTCGAGGATGTCGTCGTCGGCGTCGCCGTAGAGCGTGTCGTCGCCGGCACCACCCGCCAGCGTGTCGTTGCCGGTACCGCCACGCAGCGTGTCGACGCCGTCTCCGCCGTCGAGGCTGTCGACGCCGGCGCCGCCTTCCAGCGTGTCGTTGCCGATGCCGCCGGACAGCGTGTCGTTGCCGTCCTCGCCGTAGAGCAGGTCGTTGCCGTCGCCGCCGGTCAGCTGGTCGTTGCCAGTGCCGCCGTACAGCGTGTCGTTGCCGGTGCCGCCGTCGAGGATGTCCTGGTCGGCGCCGCCATACAGCGTGTCGTTTCCGGCCCCGCCGTCGATGGTGTCGTTGCCGGCACCGCCGTCGATGATGTCGTTGAGGCCACGACCGGTGATGCTGTCGTTGCCGTCGCCGCCAAAGAAGGTCTGCAGCGGGTTGAAACCGGCCTGGTTGGCCTCGGTCATGTTCGAGGCGAGATAGACCGTGTCGTTGCCGGCCAGGGCGTTGTACTGCGAGCCGGCGAGGTAGGAGCCGGCCGTGACGTTGTCGATGTCGATCGTGTTGTTGGCGCCGGTGAACAGCGGATCCAGCAGAGAGGTCAGCACGCCGTCGACGTAGACGACGAGGTTCTCCCAGTTGGAAACCGTGACGCTCAGTGTCGCGCTGTTGAACGATGGCCCGTAGTGGATGTTCGGATCGGCGTTCGCCGTGATCCAGGATTCAAGCGCGATCAGCGCCGACTTGATCGTCGAGTTGGCGAACTGCGCGGCGGTGACGTTGATGCGCAGCGTGTCGTTGCCGGTACCGCCGTCGTAGATGTCCGAAGCGCCTTCGCCGTAGGTCAGGATGCCGGTGTCGTTGCCCAGCCCGCCATAGACCTGGTCGAAGTTGGCGCCGCCGTTGATGACGTCGTCGCCGCTGCCGCCGTAGATCGTGTCGTTGCCCGCGCCGCCGTCGATCGTGTCGTTGCCGTCGACGTTGCTCTGGTCGTACTCGTAGTCGCCGTAGATCGTGTCGTTGCCGGTGCCGCCGAGGATGTTGTCGCTGCCGCCGCCGGCCTTGATCCAGTCGTCGCCGCTGCCGCCATCGATCGTGTCGTTGCCGGCGTTGTTGGAGGCGTAGTCGAAATCGCCCCAGATGATGTCGTTGTTGTTGCCGCCGTTGATGGTGTCGGCGCCGTCGCCGCCCGTGATCTGGTCGTTGCCGTCGCCGCCCGACAGCGTGTCGTTGCCGTAATCGTTCGTCTGGTACGAGAAATCGCCGTAGAGGACGTCGTGGCCGGTGCCGCCATCGACCCAGTCGTTGCCGCCGGTGGCGTAGATCGTGTCGTCGCCGCCGTCGCCGTAGATCGTGTCGTTGCCGTACTGGCCGTCGACCCAGGTATTGTCGCCCCAGATCGTGTCGTTGCCGCCCTTGCCGGAAATGGTGTCGACGCCGCCATACCCCGTAATGGTATCGGCGCCGCTGGTACCGTTCAGCGTATCGTTGCCATTATCGCCGTTGATTGTGGCCACGTTTCACGGCTTTCCGCGGGGAAAATCGAACGGCGCATCCTAGGCGGAAGAACCTTAAAGATCAATAGATTGGCCGACGATTATGCGCCTGATCGCACCGCATTTCCGGCAACTCTCCGGGGTGTTTTTGAATCATTCCGCAACGAAATTTACGCCATAATGATTCATGGCCGGAGTGCGATCCGCCGCGGCCCCATTCGCCTCTCCTGAACGGCCGCAACAGAACGTACCGGGTGGCGGTGTCCGTTGCTTCACGCGGCCATGCCGGCGTGGCCGGCCGGCAAGCGGTCAGCCGCTGCCCTGGCGGACGGTTTCGACCCGCCGCAGCAAGTCCAGGTAGTCTGGATTGCGCCGCCAGCGCTGCACGATGCGGTCGGCGGCCTGACGGTCGATGCGGTCGAAAAATCCAAGCGCTGCAGATATTTCGTCGTCTCCGACGGCATTCGCACCCGACCGCGCGCGACGGCTCAGCAGCCAGATCGAGCCGAAGGCTTCCCGGTCGACATCGACCGCCCGGCAGATGGCCGCGAGGCCCTCGCCGCCCGGCTCGTAGATCATCCGGCGCACCAGGATGGGGCGCAGCCGGGCCATGCGGGCCAGCAATGCCTCGAACAGGGTGACTTCGCCTTGCCGCAACACTCGGACCAGAAGGTCGGCCGGGCGGCCGCGGGCCTCGACCAGTTGCCCGGCCAGCCGGTCGGCCGCCGAGGCGCCCTCGCGGGCATCCTCCTCGCCCTGGCGCATGACGTCGTCGACGGCCGCTTCGAGCAGATCGTCGAGTTCCCCGGCGTCGAGGGCGTAACGCGCCGCGATGTGGACGCGCAGGGCCGCCGACACCCACCAGAACATCCTGCGCGCCAGAGGCGCCGGCAGGTCGGCGCGGTGCAGCAGGGGATTCTGCCATTCGTCGACGCGTCGCGACTGCTCGACGAGGTACTCCATGGTGCCGGCGGCGATCCGCGCGTTGGGGTTTTCGAGCAGGGCCGTGACGACACTGGCCTCGCCACGTTCGACCAGCGCGTCCGACACGGCCTCGCTGACCGTGGCGCGCATCGCCACGGCAAGCTGATGCTGCAGCGTGCGGTGGCGGACGATCTCGATCAATTCGGCGTCGCGCAACACGGTCGAGCGCAGCAGGATCGGATGCGCCACCTCGGCATCGTCGTTTGCCAGCGTGAGAACAAGGTCGTGCGGTGCCTCGGCAGTATCCGACAGCCGGATGGCGAGATGCTTGCGGACCGAGATTTCGACCTCGTGCACGAGCTGGCGCAGGATGTCGTTCATCAGCGCGCGCTCGCGCGCGCTCAGCAATCCGGCATCGCCCTCGAACAGGTCGGCGATAGTGTCGACGAGCTGGCGCCGGCCTTCGCTCGACCGGTCGCGCGCCACACGCAGCAGTTCGTCGACGTCGAGTCCGCGCTCATCGGCCATGGCATCGCGCACGGTTCTGTTGGGCCCGCCATGCCGTGGCGGCGCCCGGTGACGTGAGTGTCGATACCGGTCTTTACCAAGGCGTTAACGATGGGGTGAACGGTGGGGTGGCGAAACCTGCACGGGTCGCCGCTGTCGTTTACCCTCCGTCAACCATGCCCGGGCGACCATCCCGCATCGCACCGCGTCCGGATGATGCCCGCCATGCCCGCCGAGTCCGTCGGATCGATCATCGCGAGCCTCGCGGCCCGCCTTGCGCCGCCGGCGCCGGCCGGCGGCGCGCCCGCACGCAACCAGACTGCACCGGAGCCCGCGCCTGCCATGTCGGCGGCCGCCGACGCGGCGCCGGGCCGGCGCGGTGCCCGGATCGACATACGGGTCTAGCGCGACGCCTCGCCGGCGCTGTCGCTCCGATGGCGCAGCAGCAGCGGCGTCTGGGCGAGGGCGAAGACGATCGTCAGCGGCAGCACGCCGAACAGCTTGAAGGCGATCCAGGTCTCGGTCTCGAACAGCCGCCAGACCACTTCGTTGAGCCCGGCGAGAACGATGAAGAACAGCCCCCAGCGCAGGGTCAGGATCCGCCAGCCGGCGTCGTCGAGTTCGAAGGCGGCGCCGAGCAGCGGTTTGAGCAGCGGCCGCCCAAACGCCAGCCCGCCGAGCAGCGCTGTTGCGAATAGACCATTCACGATCGTCGGCTTGAGCTTGATGAACAGCTCGTCGGCCAGCGCCAGCGTCAGGCCGCCGAACACGAGGACGAAGAAGCCGCTGACGAGCGGCAGCAGCGGCAGGCGGCGCTCGGCGGCATAGCCGGTGCCAAGTGCCGCGAGCGTCGCCACCATGAACGCCGCCGTGGCATCGAAGATGCCCTGCTGCGCGTGGGTGCCGGCGATGCCGAACAGCCCGTGCAATTCAGGCAGTCCACCGCGGCCGTTGACGACGAAGAACACCAGCAGCGGGCCGGCTTCGACCGCGAGGCGCAGAAGGGCGGGCATGGCGTCTCCTCAGCGCGCGCCGTCGGTGCTGTCCGCGCCGGCCTCGATGCCGACGAGGCTGTCGGCGAAGGCCTGCGCGGCGAAGGGGCGGAGGTCGTCGACGCCTTCGCCGACGCCGACGGCATGAATGGGCAGCCCGAAACGATCGGCAAGGGCGACGACGACGCCGCCCCGCGCCGTGCCGTCGAGCTTGGTGACGACGAGGCCACTGACCGCCACGAGGTCTCGAAACGCTTCAACCTGCGCGTGTGCGTTCTGCCCCGTGGTGGCGTCGAGGACCAGCAGCGTGTCGTGCGGTGCCGTCTCGTCGAGACGCTTGATCACGCGGACGACCTTCTGCAGCTCGGCCATCAGATTAGCCTTGTTGTGCAGCCGCCCCGCGGTGTCGATGAGCACCACGTCGAACTTTTCGGCCCGCGCCCGCTCGAGCGCGTCCCACGCCACGGCGGCGGGGTCGGCGCCGGTCTGGCGGGCGATCACCGTCACGCCCGTCCGCTCGCCCCATAGTTGAAGCTGCTCGATCGCCGCGGCGCGGAACGTGTCGCCGGCGGCGAGCATCACCTTGTGGCCGGCGTTGGCAAGCTGGCGGGAGAGTTTGCCGATCGTCGTCGTCTTGCCGGTCCCGTTGACGCCGACGACGAGAATGACGTGCGGGCGCGCCGTGCCGATCGCCAGCGGGCGCGCCAGCGGCTCCAGGATGGCGGCGATGTCGGCGGCGAGCGCCGCGCGCACCTCGGCCACGGTGTTGTCGCCCGTGAAGCGGCGGCGGGCGAGCGCCGACGCCAGACGCGCGGCGGTGGCCGGGCCGAGATCGGCCTCGATCAGGGCATCCTCGAGTTCCGCGACAGTCGTCGCGTCGACCCGCCGGCCCGCGCGGAAAATGCCGGCGACGCTGTCGGTAAGACGCGAGGACGAGCGCGCGAGGCCGGCGCGCAGGCGACCGAGCCAGCTTCCGGAACTCATGCCGCCCGGCGCTCCTGTACGGTCGCCGCCAGCCGCTCGCCGTCGCTGCCCGTGACCGCAGCGGTTACGATCGTTCCGGCATCGAGCGGCCGGTCCAGCACCACCGGCGCGAATTGCGGCGTGCGCGCCGCGTGGCCATCCTCGACGAGCACCGCGCGGATCGCGCCCGTCTCGCCGGCGAGGAAGCGCCGCCGCGCGGCCGCCCCCGCCGCACGCAGCCGGGCGGCACGCGCCTTCACCTCGGCGCGCGGCAGTTGCGGCATGCGCGCCGCCGGCGTGTCGGGCCGGGCGCTGTAGGGAAACACGTGCAGCCAGGCGAGGCCGGCCTCCTCGACGAAGGCGAGCGTGTCCTCGGCCATCGCCTCGCTCTCGGTCGGAAAGCCGGCGATCAGGTCGGCGCCGAACGCCACGTCCGGGCGCAGGCGCCGCGCCTGCGCGATCATGGAGAGCGCGCCCGCCCGGTCGTGCCGCCGTTTCATGCGCTTGAGCACCATATCGTTGCCTGCCTGCAATGACAGGTGCAGGTGGGGCATCAGCCGCTCCTCCTCGGCGATGGCGCGCCACAGCGCCTCGTCGACCTCGGCAGGATCGAGCGACGACAGGCGCAGGCGCGGCAGCTCCGGCACCGCGGCCAGCAGCCGGCGCACGAGGCCACCGAACGACGGCTGGCCCGGCAGATCGGCGCCCCAGGCCGTGATGTCGACGCCCGACAACACGACCTCGCGGAAGCCGGCCGCGACGGCGCGGCGGACCTGTTCGACCACCGCGCCGGCCGGCACGCTGCGCGACGGACCACGACCGAGCGGGATGACGCAGAAGGTGCAGCGATGATCGCAGCCGTTCTGCACCTCGACGACGGCGCGCGCGCGGCCCTCGAAGCCCGCCGGCAGCTCGGCAGGCGTCGCGACGCGCGCGGCGGCGATATCGCCGACCGCGATGCGCGGGGCGGTTGCGGCGTAATGGATGGCATCGAGCTTCTCGACATTGCCGAGAACGCGGTCGACCTCGGTCATGGCCGCCCAGCGGTCGGGCGCGATCTGCGCCGCGCAGCCGGTGACCACGATGGTTGCGTCGGGATGGTCGCGGCGAGCCCGGCGCACGGCCTGGCGCGCCTGCCGTTCGGCCTCCGCGGTGACAGCGCAGGTGTTCACCACGATGGCGTCGTCGAGGCCGGCGAGCGTCGCGGCGCGGCGGGCGCCATCGGCCTCGAAGGCGTTGAGCCGGCAGCCGAAGTTGATGACGCGCGGCTCAGCCATGCGCCGCCTGCCGGCGCCAGGCATCCTCGTCGAAGCTGCCGGTGAAGCTGATCGCCGCCGGGCCGGTCATGATCACGTGGCCGTCGTCGCGCCAGTCGATGGCCAGCTCGCCGCCGTCGAGCGCCACCACGACGCTGCGGCCGGCGAAGCCGCGCCGGTGGGCGGCGACCGCGGCGGCGCAGGCGCCCGTGCCGCAGGCCTGGGTGATGCCGGCGCCGCGCTCCCAGACCCGCAGGCGCAGGCGCGTCGGGCTTTCGACGCCGACCACCTCGACATTGGTGCGTTGGGGGAACAACACGTCGTGCTCGATCGCCGGGCCGAGGTCGGCCAGCGGGATGGCCTCCGGATCGGCGACGAAGAAGACCGCATGGGGATTGCCGACGGAAACCGCGACCGGGTCGGCCAGCGGCCCGGCCGCCAGCGGCAGGTGCAGCGTGTCGACCGGGCGGGCCAGCGGGATCGCCCGCCAGTCGTCGCTGGCCGGGCCCATGTCGACGGCCACCGTCTCGCCGCCGTCGCGGATCTCGGTCGTCAGCAGGCCGGCATTGGTCGCGATCACCGGCCGCGCCAGGCCCTCCGTCAGGTACAGCCAGCGCGCGATGCAGCGGGTGGCGTTGCCGCAGGCGTCCACCTCGCTGCCATCGGCATTGAGGATGCGCATGAAAACGTCGGCGCCATCGCGTGGCGGCGGCTCGACGACGATGAACTGGTCGCAGCCGATGCCGGTCCTGCGGTCGGCCAGCGCACGTGTCAGGCCACCGTCGGCGGCGAAGGCACGCGCGCGGCCATCGACCACGACGAAGTCGTTGCCGAGACCCTGCATCTTGAGGAAGTCGCGCCGCGCCATGGCGGCGAGGATATAGGTCGCCCCCGCCGGCGGCGTCCACCCCGAATGGCGACGCCGGCCGGCAGCGACGTTGAAGGATCAGCCGCCGGTCAGCGACTTCACGAGCTGGACGACCTGGCGACGGACCCGCGCGTTGGAGATGCGCTGGAAGTTCTGGTTGAGATCGAGAATCTGGCGGGCGCTGCGAGGATCGGCCTCGTAGCCCTCCTGCAGCGCCTCGCCGACCGCGCGCGGGCGACCGCGGCCGCCGGCATCGAGGCCTTCGAAGAAGTAGCCCGGCTCGACATCGAGCACGCTGCAAAGCTGCCACAGCTTGCTGGCGCTGATGCGGTTGGCGCCACTTTCGTACTTCTGCACCTGCTGGAAGCTGATGCCGAGCTGGCGCGCGAGTTCCTTCTGCGGCAGTCCGCGCATTTCGCGTCGCTGACGCATGCGCTTGCCGACGTGAATGTCTACCGGGTGTGGCACAGCCTGTTTTCCCTGCCCTTGGGTACGCATCCGGCCGGCGGTCTCGTCACCGTGCTGTCACACGGACAGGGTTCAGCGGCTGGAGAACGGTCGATCACGGCCCGGCGGTTCGTGAAACAGATGTTTCATCTGCCACCAACGCGACCCAATGTTGTATCTGCGGCGAACACCGCGAATACGACGTTACTCCATGAATTGGTAGCCGTCACAAGGGCTCATAAATCCACGCCCTCATACTGTCAATGTGAATCAAGGCACTGACATTTCAGATTCATTCGCAGATGCAATCAATCATGGCGGGAGCCGATGTCGATGCGAATTCTAGCATTCGGAGATGTAATTCCAGCGCCGTGCGGTTGAATGCCGGGCGTATCCGCGTGCTTGACGGGCCCAGACCGGGCGACTAGGTTCCCGCTGCCCTGATCCATCTGCCGCCACGCGGCGACCCGGGCCTGGGGCCCCGGGCGCTCCGCCAGTCCGCGAGTTTCGCGCACTGGCGCGATCGGCGTTGGGCATCAGGCAGTGGGTCTGACTTGGGAACCATGGGAGCCCCGGGCTGTGTTCGAATCGCTGACAGGCCGACTCGGCGATGTCCTCGACCGCCTCAAGCGCCGCGGCACGCTGGGTGCCGACGACGTCGCGGCGGCCATGCGCGAGGTGCGCGTCGCCCTGCTTGAGGCGGATGTGGCCCTGCCGGTGGTGCGCGATTTCGTCGCGGCCGTCCAGGAGAAGGCTGTCGGCGAGGCGGTCATCCGCTCGGTCACGCCGGGCCAGATGGTGGTCAAGATCGTCCACGACCATCTCGTCGAGATGCTCGGCGGCGGTGCCACCGGCATCGATCTGGAGGCCCGTCCGCCGGTCGCGGTCCTGATGGTCGGCCTGCAGGGTTCAGGCAAGACGACGACGACCGCGAAGCTCGGCGTGCACCTCACCGAGGCGCGCAAGCGGCGCGTCCTCATGGCCTCGCTCGACGTGCGCCGGCCGGCGGCGCAGGAACAGCTGCGCGTGCTCGGCGACCAAGCCCTGATCTCCACCCTCGACATCGTGCCCGGCGAGCCGCCGGTCGCCATCGCCCGCCGGGCGATGAACAAGGCGCGGCTCGAAGGCTATGACGTCGTGTTGCTGGACACTGCCGGACGTATGGCCGTCGATGAGGCGATGATGGCCGAGGCAAAGGCCATCCGCGAGGCCACGAGTCCAGCCGAGACCCTGCTGGTCGCCGATGCCATGACCGGCCAGGACGCCGTCAATACGGCGCGCAGTTTCAACGAGGCCGTCGGGCTGACCGGCATCGTGCTGACCCGCGTCGACGGCGACGCGCGCGGCGGCGCCGCCCTGTCGATGCGTGCGGCGACCGGCTGTCCGATCAAGTTCGTTGGTACAGGCGAGCGCATCGACGCGCTCGAAGCGTTTCATCCGGAGCGCGTGGCCGGGCGCATCCTCGGCATGGGCGACGTCGTCAGCCTCGTCGAGAAGGCCGCCGCCATCGTCGAGGAGGACGAGGCGAGGAAGGTCGCGGCGAAGCTGGAGCAGGGCCGCTTCGACCTCGACGACATGGTCCAGCAGCTGCGCCAGCTCAAGAAGATGGGCGGCCTCGGCGGCGTCATGGGATTGCTACCGGGAGTTGCGAAAGTCCAGCGGCAGTTGAACGACCATCGCGTCGACGACCGCATGCTGCGTCATCAGGAGGCGATCATATTGGCAATGACGCCATCCGAAAGGCGCAATCCGGCCATCCTGAAAGCCTCGCGCAAGCGCCGCATCGCCGCCGGCTCCGGCACCACGGTGGAGCAGATCAACCGCCTGCTGAAGCAGTTCCAGCAGATGCAGACGATGATGAAGACGATGAAGAAGCGCGGCGGCCTCGGCGCCCTCTTCGGCGGCGGAGGCGGAGGCGGCGGGCCGGCCCTGCCGCCGGGCCCGCTGCCGCGGCTGCCGGGCGGCGGCCTGCCGCCGTTCGGGCGCCGCTGAGGAGCCGCACGGTGAAGTTCGACCACGTCTCCCTCGGCTGCCGCGACCTCGCGGCCTCGATCGCCTTCTACGACGCGGTGCTGGCGCCGCTCGGCTACACGCGCGGCATCACCATGGAACGCGCCGCCGCCTGGGGGCCGCCGCGCGGCACCGACGGCGAGCGGCTGTGGCTCGTCGCGCCGGCGCCGGACGAGGCGCCGCTGGCGGCGCGCGGCAGCCATGTGGCGATCGCCGCGCCGGGCCGCGCCGCCGTCGACGCCTTCTGGCAGGCGGCGCTGGCCGCCGGCGCGAAGCCGAACGGCGCCCCCGGCCTGCGCCCCGAATATTCGCCCAGCTACTACGCGGCCTTCGTGCTCGACCCCGACGGCCACAAGATCGAAGCCATGTGCCGGACCGTCACCTGACCCTCACCTGACCCTGGCCCGGCCCCGACCCGGAACCACCACACCAACGGAGTTGCAGCGAACCATGTCCCTCAAGATCCGCCTGGCCCGCGCCGGCGCCAAGAAGCGCCCCTTCTACCGCATCGTCGTCGCTGACTCGCGCATGCCGCGCGACGGCCGCTTCATCGAGCGCATCGGCGCCTACAATCCGATGGTCGACCACGGCCACCCGGACCGCATCCGCTTCGACGAAGCGCGCGCCCGCCACTGGCTCGGCGTCGGCGCCCGGCCGACTGACCGCGTCGCCCGCTTCTTCGCCGCCGCCGGCCTCGTCGCGGCGCCGGTGCGCCGCGAGCAGCCGCAGAAGTCGGCGCCCAAGAAGAAGGCGCAGGAGCGCGCCGCGGCGCTGGCCGCAGCCCAGGCCGAGGCGGCCGCGGCGGCGAGCGACGGCGGCGAGGCCGCGGCGGCCAACTGAGCCGCCGCCGGTGGCGAAGCCCGGACGGGACCCGCGCGTCTGCCTCGGCGCCTTCGCCGGGGCGCATGGCGTGCGTGGCCTCGTCCGCGTACGGCCGTACACCGAGGTGCCGGAGGATGTCGGCGCCTACGGCCCGGTCGAGAGCGAGGACGGCAGGCGCGTGATGGAACTGACGGTCAAGGGGCGTGGACCGCGCGGCCATGTGCTGGCGGCCGTGCGCGGCGTCGCCGACCGCGACGCCGCCGAGGCCCTCTCCGGCCTGCGCTTCTACGTCGCGCGCGACCGTCTGCCGGCGCCCGCCGAGGAGGAGTTCTACCATGCCGACCTGATCGGCCTCGCGGTCGAGGACGAGGCCGGCCATGCCCTCGGCACCGTGCGCGCGGTCCACGAGTACGGCGGCGGCACGGCGCTGGAGATCGCCGGGCCGGACGGCACGGTGGCGACGGTGCCCTTCAGCCGGGCCGCGGTGCCGACGGTCGACCTCGCCGCCGGCCGGCTGGTCGTCGCCGCCGCCCAGGTGCTGGCTGCCGGCGCCGCCCGCGAGGCCGGACAGTGAGCGCCGACGCCGCCCGCGCGCCCGCGACGCCGTGGACGGCGAGCGTCCTGACGCTGTTTCCTGGCATGTTTCCCGGGCCGCTGGGCGACAGCCTGGCCGGCCGCGGGCTGGCGGCCGGGCTGTGGGGGTTGGAGACGGTCGACATCCGCGCCTTCGCGGCCGACCGCCACGCCACGGTCGACGACGTGCCGTTCGGCGGCGGACCAGGCATGGTGATGCGCGCCGACGTGGTCGACGCCGCGCTGGCGGCGGCCACCGCCGGCCCGCGCGACGTTGACCGGCAGCGGCCGATCGTCTATCTCACCCCGCGCGGCTGGCCTCTCGACCAGGCGCGCGTGCGCGGTCTGGCGGCGGCATCCGGGGTGGTGCTGCTGTGCGGCCGCTACGAGGGTATCGACCAGCGCGTCCTCGATGCCTGGTCGGTCGAGGAGATCAGCCTCGGCGATTACGTGCTGTCGGGCGGCGAGATCGCCGCACTGGCGCTGATCGACGCGGTTGTGCGGCTGCTGCCGGGCGTGATCGGCCGGGAGGAGTCGCTGGTCGAGGAAAGTTTCGAGCAGGGCCTGCTCGAGTATCCGCACTTCACGCGGCCGGCGGTCTGGAACGACCGCGCCGGCGGCGAGCGGCGGGTGCCCGAGGTCCTGCTGTCGGGCCATCACGCGCGCATCGCCGACTGGCGGCGCGCCGAGGCCGAACGGGCGACGCGCGAGCGGCGGCCGGATCTGTGGACCAGGCGGACCGGGGCCGGCGGCCCCGGCGATGCGGCGGCGAGGAAGTAGGCGATGAACACGCTGGAGAATTTCGAGGCGCGCGAGCTGTCGAAGCTCATGGCCAGCCGCACGGTGCCGGACTTCAGCCCCGGCGACACGCTGCGCGTCAATGTGCGCGTGGTCGAGGGCACCCGCGAGCGCATCCAGGCCTACGAAGGCGTGTGCATCGCGCGCGCCAACGCCGGCATCAACTCGTCCTTCACCGTGCGCAAGATCAGCTACGGCGAGGGCGTCGAGCGCGTCTTCCCGCTGTTCAGCCCGCGCGTCGAATCGATCGAGGTGGTGCGGCGCGGCAAGGTCCGCCGCGCGAAGCTCTATTACCTGCGCGGCCGCCGCGGCAAGTCGGCGCGCATCACCGAGCGCACGACCGGCCGCAAGCAGGGCAACATCCTGGTGCCCGAGACCGGCATGGCCGAGCACGTCACCGAGGACACGGTGGCCCCCGCCGTGCCGGCCGCCGAGGGCGGCAACTGAGGCTGACGCTCCCGCCCGGCCTGTCCGGCCGGGCCTGAAGCGGGCGGCTCTGCCGCCCGCCCGTTTCCAGTAACGTCATTGCAAGCGATGCGAAGCAATCCAGTCTCGCGAGAGGCAGGCTGGATTGCATCGTCGGCTACGCCTCCTTGCAATGACGGCGCACGAGTCCCCGGTCGCGGATCGACCGCGCTACCGTGCCGCCGCGACGGGACGCATGCGGACGATCCTGTCGGGATCGGCGTGTCCCTGGCCGCGCTTCAGCGCGTCGACGAACTCCATCCCCGCGATGACGCGCCCCCAGATGGTGTACTTGCCGTCGAGGTAGGGCGCATCGCCGAGCATGATGAAGAACTGGCTGTCGGCGCTGTCGGGATCGGCGGCCCGGGCCATCGAAACGATGCCGCGCACGTGCTTCACGGTCTGTGAGAATTCCGGCCGCAGGGTTTTCCCCGACCCGCCCGTGCCCGTCCCGGTGGGGTCGCCGCCCTGGGCGACGAAATCGTCGATGACGCGATGGAAGGCGAGGCCGTCGTAGAAGCCTTGCGCCGCCAGCTCGCGAATCCGCGCGACGTGCCGGGGCGCGATGTCGGGATACATCTCGATCACGACCCGGCCGGCCGGCAGGTCCATCTGCAGGTATCGGCACTGCCCGCAGTCGGCGGCGGCCGGCGGCGGCGCGGGCGTCGGCGCCGGCGTCGTCTGGGCGGGAGCGACCTGTGGGACGGCGAGCGCCGTGACCCGCGCCTTCGCCAGAGCGACGAATTCGCCCGCGGGATAGCGCGACAGATACGCCTCGTAGTCGGCGCGCGTGCCGCTGCGCTCGGCCGATTCCCAGAAGCGCAGTTCGATCAGGCGCGGGTCGACGCCGGGGGCGGGCTGCGGCACGGCGGCGGCCGCCGCCGCGTTGAGCACCAGCGTGCCGGCGAGCCGGCCCTCCTCCCAGGTCTCCTGCCTGTCGCCGGTGTCGCGCTTCACGGCGTTGTGCACGCGGTCGAGGATCTGGTGGTGCGTCAGGCCGGGCTCGGCCAGCGCCGCCAGCCACGCCGCCGTGTACGGGCTGTTGCGGCCACGGCCGTCGGCCGCCACGGTCCCCGGCTTCGCCGCGTAGGAGACCAGCGTGCCCGAGGCCGCCGCCTCGACCCGCGCCAGCCCGCGCGAGCCGCCGCTGCGGAAGCGCTGCTCGAACGGGTTGTCGCGGCAGGCGTCGAGCAGCACGAGCGTCGTGCGTGCGCCGGCCTCGCCGACGCTGCGGAGAACGAAGTCGAGACTGACCGCCTCGACCTCGACCTCGGCCTCCGCCTGCGGGTCGGCGTCGACCGGCATGAGCCAGTTCTGGCCGCGCACCTGCATGCCGTGGCCGGCGTAGAACACCACCGCCTCGTCGCCGGGAGTCAGCCCGCGCTGGAAGGCGAGGATCGCCGCCGCCATCTGCCGGCGCGTGGCGTCCTTCGCCACGGTCACGGCGAAGCCCAGCGCCTGCAGCCGCGCGGCCATGTCGGTCGCGTCGTTGACCGGATTGGCCAGCGGCCGCGCCTTGTAGGCGGCATTGCCGATGACCAACGCCTTGCGCGCGGCCTCGGCCGGCAGCGCCGCGAAGGCCAGCACAGCGATCAGTAAAGCCCCGAGCCACCGCATGGCCGCTCCCCCGCCGGGCACCCGTGCCAGCGATCCTCGCGGCAAGCGCCGGCCACCGTCAATCGTCGCGCGGCGCGGGTTTGCCGACTGTGAAGCGCGTCACAGCGTGCCGGCGGCACCCCCACCTCTCCCTGCCCTCTCCGCCCCCGAGGGCGGAGAGGGTTAATCGATGCGCCGGCGCGCGTCTCGTCGGGCCCTCTCCGCCGGCGGGGCGGAGAGGGAGGGGACCCGGCGCGGCACGCGACGGGGAGGGTGAGGTGCGGCGTTACCCCCCAAGTTCTCTCTCCGGGGGGGGGGCACACGCATTGAGTCACTTCCGGCGTCATGGACGGCAGCACTTGGGACGCAAAAGAAGGTTCCGGCCTAACGAGCGACGCGGAAACCGAAATCGAAGGTGCGGACACCGGTGACAAGCCTGACGCGGACGGCCGCGCGGAGGCCTCGAGGATTGTCGCCCCAGGAACCGCCGCGAACGACGCGATGACCGCAGTCGCCCACCGTCCACGCGCTGCCATCCGTCGGCGCGCCCGCGTAGCTGCCGTTCCAACAATCCTCCACCCACTCCCACACGTTGCCGTGCATGTCGTGCAGACCGAACGCGTTCGCGCCGAGCCCGCCGACCGGACGAGTCTGGCCGCCCGCGTTCTTGTCGTGCCATGCGACAGAGCGTCGGCAGTCCTCGTCGTCGCCGCACGAGTACCGCGTAGTCGTCCCGGCCCGCGCCGCATACTCCCATTCTGACTCCGACAAGAGCCGGTAGCGTTGACCCGTCTTCCGCAACAGCCACGCCACATAGGCTTTCGCATCGGTCCAACTCACATTAATCACCGGCCGGTTGCCACGGCCCCAGCCCCTGTCGTCGGGCCGGTAGCCGTCACACCCTCCACCCTCCACGCAGGCGTCCCACTCCGCGAAGGTCACCTCGTAGACCCCCACCGCCAGCGGCGCGCCGATCCGCACATGCCGCTGCGGACCCTCGCTGTTGAAACGCCCCGCCTCGTCCGCCGGCGAGCCCTGGGTGAACTCGCCCGGCGGTATCCAGATCATCTCGGGGCACTCGGGGCAGTCGCGGAACCTCGTTCCCGGCACCGTGACGCCTGGCGGACGCGCCGGCACCGGCGCCGAGGCCACCACCGGCGCCGGGTTGGCGGCGGCGACCGGCGCGGCGTTGAGCACCAGCTCGCCGACGAGCTGGCCCTCCATGTAGGTCTGCTGGGCACCGGCCGTAGCCCGGTCCACCGCGAGGTACACGCGGTCGAGGATGCGGTGATGCGTCAGCCCCGGCTCGGCCAGCGCCGCCAGCCACGCCGCCGTGAACGGGCTGTTGCGCCCCTTTCCGTCCGCCGCCACCGTCCCCGGCCGCGCGGCGTAGGAGACGAGGGTGCCCGCCGCCGCCGCCTCGACGCGTGCCAGCCCCCGCGTGCCGCTGCGGAAACTCCGCGCGAAGGGGTTGTCGCGGCAGGCGTCGAGCAGCATCAGCGTGGCGCGCGCGCCGGCCTCGCCGACATTGCGCAGCAGCCAGTCGAGGCCGACGGCAAACGCCTCGACCTCGCTCTCGTCGCGCGGATCGGCATCGACCGGGATCAGCCAGTTCTGGCCGCGCACCTGCATGCCGTGGCCGGCGTAGAACACGACCACCTCGTCGCCGGCCGACAGGCCGCGCCGAAAGCCGGATACGGCGCCGACCATCTGCCGCTGGGTGGCGTCCGTCGCCAGCGTGACGGCGAAGCCGAGCTTGCCCAGCGCCGCCGCCATGTCGGTCGCGTCGTTGACCGGGTTGGCCAGCGGCAGGGTCCGGTAGGCGGCGTTGCCGATGACCAGCGCCTTGCGCGCCGCGTCGGCCGGGGCGGCCGCCACCAGCATCAGTACCGTGAGCAGCACCGCCGCCAGCCAGCGCATGGCCGCCTCCCCGCCGGGCACCCGCGCCGGCGATCCTCGCGGCAACCGCCGGCCACCGTCAATCGTCGCGCGGTCCGGGCTTGCCGGCTGTGAGGCGCCTCACAGCGTGCCGGCGCCACCCCCATCTCTCCCTGCCCTCTCCGCCCCCAAGGGCGAAGGGGGTGGATGGAGAAGGTGGAGGGCGAGGCGAGCCGGCATTTACAGGGCGGCCGATCTGACTACATTACCGGCTCCGCCGGGGCGGCCGCGCGCGCCGGCGGGTTCGTTCACCTTCGCGCGACGGGGCAGGACATGGCCGCACCGAGGACGCTGTTCGACAAGATCTGGGACAGCCATATCGTCCATCGCCAGGACGACGGCACCTGCCTCATCTATATCGACCGTCACCTCGTCCACGAGGTCACCAGCCCGCAGGCCTTCGAGGGGCTGCGGATGGCCGGGCGCAAGGTGCGGCGGCCGGAGCTGACGCTCGCCGTCGCCGACCACAACGTGCCGACGACCGACCGCTCGAAGGGCATCACCGACCCCGAGTCCCTGCTGCAGGTCGAGACGCTGCGCGAGAACTGCCGCGACTTCGGTGTCGAGCTGTACGACATGGACGATCTGCGCCAGGGCATCGTCCACATCATCGGCCCCGAGCAGGGCTTCACCCTGCCCGGCACCACCATCGTCTGCGGCGACAGCCACACGGCGACGCACGGCGCCTTCGGCGCGCTGGCCTTCGGCATCGGTACCTCCGAGGTCGAGCACGTGCTGGCGACCCAGACGCTGCCGCAGCGGCCGGCGAAGAACCTGCTGGTCGAGGTCAACGGCGCGTTGCCGCCTGGCGTGACCGCCAAGGACATGATCCTCGCCATCATCGGCCGCCTCGGCACCGCCGGCGGTACCGGCCACGTCATCGAGTACGCCGGCTCGGCCGTGCGCGACCTGTCGATGGAAGGCCGCATGACGGTCTGCAACATGTCGATCGAGGCCGGCGCGCGCGGCGGCATGGTGGCGCCGGACGACAAGACCTGGGCCTACCTGAAGGGCCGGCCGCTGTCGCCGACCGGCGCCGCGTGGGACGCGGCGGTGGCGTACTGGAAGACGCTGCCGAGCGACGCCGGCGCGCGCTTCGACCGCGAACTGCGCCTCGCCGCCGCCGACATCCCGCCGCAGGTGACGTGGGGCACCAGCCCGCAGGACGTGGTGCCGATCACCGGCGCCGTGCCCGACCCCGAGCACGACGCGAAGGACGACGGCCACCGGCAGGCAATGGCGCGCTCGCTCGAGTACATGGCGCTCAAGCCCGGCACGCGCATGACCGACGTGAAGATCGACAAGGTCTTCATCGGCTCCTGCACCAACGGCCGCATCGAGGACCTGCGCGAGGCGGCGCGGATCGCCGAGGGCCGCAAGGTGGCGGCGCACGTGCAGGCGCTGATCGTGCCCGGCTCCGGTCTCGTCAAGGCGCAGGCCGAGGAGGAGGGCCTCGACCGCATCTTCAAGGCGGCCGGCTTCGAGTGGCGCGAGCCCGGCTGCTCGATGTGCCTCGCCATGAACGCCGACAAGCTGGAGCCCGGCGAACGCTGCGCCTCGACCTCGAACCGCAATTTCGAGGGCCGCCAGGGCCGCGGCGGCCGCACGCATCTGGTCTCGCCGGCGATGGCGGCGGCGGCGGCCGTCAAGGGCACGCTCGCCGACGTGCGCGACTACGCGGGGTAGCGGCAAAGGCCGGCAGCGAGCGACGCAATCCTCGCCCTTCGACAGGCTCAGGGTGAGGATTGCGGGGAACCGGCGCCGTTTGCGCGCGCATGCACACGCTCAAAGGGCCTCATCCTGAGCCTGTCGAAGGACGAGGCCCGTGGCGGCCACCCGAACGCGCCCGGCCTCACCCGTTGGCGGCGCGCACCATGCCCGGGATGAGGAAGATGTCGACGATCAGCCAGATCACCACGATCAGGCCGAAGAAAGCCCCGACGCCGACGACGGCGAGCATGATGCTGAGGATGGTCAGCACGAGGAGGACGATCGCCGACGTGGTGGCACCGAGATAGAAGCGGTGGATGCCGAGCGAGCCGAGGAAGAACCACAGGACGTAGGCGAGCAGCATCGACTTGTCGCCGCGGACGGCGGGCGCCGGCTGGGTCTCGGTCATCGGTGCGGTCCTCGAATCGGTTGGCCTTCGCCAAGCGTCACACGGCGTGCAGCGCCGGTCAAAATCCGGCGTCGCCCGCGCGTCATGGCGGCCGGCCACGGCGCCGTCAGGCGGCGGCGTTCGCCTCGCGGACGAGGCCGGGGATGAGGAAGATGTCGACCAGCCACCAGACCGCGAGGACGGCACCGGCGAAGCCGCCGATCAGCACCACGGCGAGCAGCAGCGAGGCGACGGCGAGAACGAGCATGATCGTCGCCGAGGTCCTGAAGCCGAGATAGAAGCGGTGGACGCCGAACGAGCCGAGGAAGAACCACAGGACGTAGGCGAGCAGCATCGACTTGTCGCCGCGGACGGCCGGCGCCGGCCGGGTTTCGGTCATGGGACGGTCCTCGTATCGGTTGCGCCGGGCAAGAATTCACGCGAACGGCCCGCAGGTCAAAACCCGCTTGCGGGGCGCGGCGCGGCCTTCCGGTGCCCGCCCGACGCTGCTAGGTTCGCCGCCGGCAGATAGGGCCGGGGAGCAGGACGATGGAAAAGTTCGACAGGGTGACGGGCGTCGCGGCGCCGCTGCCGATGGTCAACGTCGACACCGACAAGATCATCCCCAAGCAGTTCCTCAAGACGATCAAGCGCACCGGCCTCGGCGCCGGCCTGTTCCACGAGATGCGGACGGATGCCGAGGGCAAGATCACCGGCAAGTTCGTGCTCGACCGCGCGCCCTACACCAAGGCGAAGATCCTCGTCGCCGGCGAGAACTTCGGCTGCGGCTCGTCGCGCGAGCACGCGCCCTGGGCGCTGCAGGATTTCGGCATCCGCGTCGTCATCGCGCCGTCCTTCGCCGACATCTTCTTCAACAACTCCTTCAAGAACGGCATGCTGCTGGTGCGCCTGCCGAAGGAGCAGGTCGACGCGCTGATGGCGGTGGCCAGCGACCCCGAGAACCCGGAGATCACGGTCGACCTGGCGAGCCAGGAAGTGCGCGCGCCGAACGGGGTCGTCCACAAGTTCGAGATCGACCCCAACCTCAAGCACCTGCTGCTGGAAGGGCTCGACGACATCGGCATCACGCTGCAACGCGACCCGAACATCGCCGAGCACGAGGCCGCGGCGCAGAAGAGCCAGCCCTGGCTGTTCGCGCGCGCGTCGTAGGCGGCGGATCGGGAAGCGCCTGCCGGTAGCGCAGTGCGGTCCCCATCCTTCGACAAGCTCAGGATGAGGACTTTGTAACAGCCGATCTTTTCCGCGGTGTGGCCCCGCCATTACCAAGCCTCATCCTGAGCTTGTCGAAGGATGAGGACCAGAACGGGACCGCAACCGGACTTTCCGATTGCTCCGCCGGCCGGGCTGTGGCTTGTCTGCCGGCCGAACTGAAAACCCATCCGGAACGGGGGACGCGGTCCATGGCTACGGGGTCGAACAAGAGCGTGCTGGTGCTGCCGGGCGACGGCATCGGGCCCGAGGTGATGGGCGAGGTGCTGCGCGTCACCGAGTGGTTCGCCGACCGCCGCGCCGTGCGCCTCGACGTCAGCGAGGACCTCGTCGGCGGCTCCTGCTACGACGCCCACGGCGTCGCCGTGCAGGACAAGACGATGAAGAAGGCGACGCAGGTCGACGCCGTGCTGTTCGGCGCCGTCGGCGGCCCGAAATGGGACACGGTGCCGCGCGAGCATCGCCCCGAGGCCGGCCTGCTGCGCCTGCGCAAGGACCTCGACCTGTTCGCCAACCTGCGCCCGGCACTCGTGCTCGACGCGCTGGTCGACGCCTCGACGCTGAAGGCCGAAGTGGTGCGCGGCCTCGACCTGATGATCCTGCGCGAGCTGACGGCGGGCGTGTATTTCGGCACACCGCGCGGCCGCGCCGACCTGCCCGACGGGACAAAGCGCGTCATCGACACCCAGTCCTACACCGAGGACGAGATCGCCCGCGTCGTGCGTGTCGGCTTCGAGCTGGCGCGCAAGCGCAAGAACCGCCTGCACTCGGCCGAGAAGTCGAACGTCATGGAGACCGGCGTGTTCTGGCGCGAGATCGCCGGGCGCATCGCCAGGGACGAATTCCCCGACGTCGAGTTCCACCACATCCTCGCCGACAACTGCGCCATGCAGCTCGTGCGCAACCCCAAGCAGTTCGACGTCATCGTCACCGACAATTTGTTCGGCGACATCCTGTCCGACGAGGCGGCGATGATGACCGGCTCGCTCGGCATGCTGCCCTCGGCGAGCCTCGGCCCGGTCGATCCCGACACCGGCAAGCGCAACGCCCTCTACGAGCCGGTGCACGGCTCGGCGCCCGACATCGCCGGCCAGGGCAAGGCCAACCCGCTGGCAATGCTGCTCTCCTTCGCCATGATGCTGCGCTACTCCTTCGACCTGCCGGACGACGCCGAGCTGGTCGAGCAGGCGGCGCAGGACGTGCTCAACGCCGGCTTCCGCACCGGCGACATCATGCAGCCGGGCATGACCCAGATCTCGACCGCCGAGATGGGCACCAAGCTGATCGCCGCGCTGGACCGGCTGAACGGCTAGGACGGCGAGCGGGCAGCGTGGGCGCGCGCACCGAGGCGTGAAGGGACAGCGGCGGGCGTTTGTGCTAGTATTTTTACCAGACTGGCGGTTTGCCCGTCTTCCGCGGAGGACTCTGCGATGACCCGCATCCTGACCCTGACGGCGGCCTCGGCCCTCGCCGCCGCCCTCGCCCTGCCCGCCCTGGCCGGCGAGGTGGCCAAGAAATCCGAGGAGGCCTACGGCTGCGCCTGGGGCGAAAGCCCGGCCGCGACCGCCTCGGCCGAGCCGACGGCAGCGGACGAGGCCCAGGCCCGGATGATCGCCACCCTCGACAAATGGCTCGAGGACATGAAGACCCAGCCGGCGGCGGTCGCCGCCACGCCGGCGCCGGCCACAAGGCCGGGCAGCTAGCGCCCGCTTACGCCTGCCCGCCCCGGCACGCCGGCGCGGGCCAGTTCGGCGTCGAGCCGGCCGGCCGCGAACAGGCCGAGCATGCGGAAATCGCTGACGAACGACCACAGCGGGTGGTCGAAGGTCGCCGGCCGGTTGCGCTCGACCAAGGCGTGCGCGGCCCAGGCCGGGCCGTAACCCGCGACCAGCGCCGCCGCCAGCAGCCACCAGGTCTGCGTCGCCAGCCCGGCGACGAGCAGGGCGACGGCGACGGTGGTGCCGGCGAAGTGGATGGCGCGCGTCGCCGGGCGGGCATGCTCGCGCAGGTAATGCGGCCAGAATTCGTCGTAGCGGTCGTAAAGGCGAGGCATAGCCGCCCTCCCCTTTTATTTTGAAACGGGCACTTGTATTGCGCGGCAGGTCGTCCTAATTCGGTCGCCTTGATACCCGGCGCAACCGTGCGCCGGCCGCAGGAACATCGGACGCCGCGCCATGAGATACAAGGTCGCCGTCGTCGGGGCCACGGGCAATGTGGGCCGCGAAATGCTGCAGACGCTCGCCGAGCGTCGCTTTCCCGCGCGCGAGGTGGTGGCGCTCGCCTCCTCCCGCTCGGTCGGCAAAACGGTGTCCTTCGGCGACGAGCACACGCTGAAGGTGGCCAACCTCGAGCATTTCGACTTCCGCGGCACGGACATCGCGTTGTTCTCGCCGGGCTCGGCGGTGTCGGCCGAGTACGCGCCGAAGGCGGCCAAGGCCGGCGCCATCGTCATCGACAACACCTCGAAGTTCCGCATGGAGCCCGACGTGCCGCTGGTGGTGCCGGAGGTGAACCCCGACGCCGTCGCCGGCTACACCAGGCGCGGCATCATCGCCAACCCGAACTGCTCGACGATCCAGATGGTCGTGGCGCTGAAGCCGCTGCACGACCTTTTCCGCATCAAGCGCATCGTCGTGGCGACCTACCAGTCGGTTTCCGGCGCCGGCAAGGACGCGATGGACGAGCTGTTCACGCAGACCCGCGCCATCTACGTCAACGACCCGGTCGAGCGGACGAAGTTCACCAAGCAGATCGCCTTCAACTGCATTCCCCACATCGACGTCTTCATGGACGACGGCTCGACCAAGGAAGAGTGGAAGATGAGCGTCGAGACCAAGAAGATCCTCGACCCGTCGATCCGGGTGACGGCGACCTGCGTGCGCGTGCCGGTATTCATCGGCCATTCCGAGGCGGTGAACATCGAGTGCGAGCGGCCGATCGACCCCGAGGAGGCGCGCGAGGCGCTGCGCGAGGCGCCGGGCGTCGTCGTCGTCGACCACCGCGCCGACGAAGGCTATGCGACGCAGATCGAGGTGGCCGGCGAGGACGCCGTCTACGTCTCGCGCATCCGCAGTGATCCGACCGTCGACAACGGCCTGTCGCTGTGGGTGGTCGGCGACAACCTGCGGAAGGGCGCGGCGCTCAACGCCGTGCAGATCGCCGAGTTGCTCGACCGCCAGTACCTCGCCCGGGCCGCCTGACGACGATGCGGCGGCCCGGCCTCGTGCTGGCATTGCTGACGGCGGCGCTCGGGCTCGCCGTCCCGGGGCCGGCGGCAGCGACCGACCCCGCCGCGGCCGGCCTGGCGCCGATCTCGGACGCCGAGTTCCGCGCCAACCCGCACGAGTACGTCAACGTCTTCCTGTCGCGCGACGACTGGGGCTCGGAGGCGTTGCGCGACTGCGAGGGCAAGCGGGACGCCGCAACGGCGCCGCTGCTGGTCAACCTTCGCCAGGCCATGCCGCCTATGGCGCAGCGCGGCGACTGGGCGGCACTGCGCGCGGCGGCCGAGGACTACGTGACCTGTGCCGTCGCGTCCGGCGACGACCGGACGATCGCCGCCGCCCTCGAGGCACGGGCCGGCGTCGAGATGCAGAGCGGCGGCATCCGCCGTTCGCCGGCCGGCGCCGCCTTCGCCAACCGCTTCTGGCTGGTCGCGGCCGACATCTACGGACAGACGGGCGCGCTGGGGCCGCAGGCCGGGGTCTACCTGCAGCTCGCCGACTTCTTCCACGCCATCGAGCGGTCCGGCCAAAACGCCTGCCGCGCCGTCGCCGCCGCGCTGGAGGCGGCGACGCGGGCGAAGGACGAACCGGTGCTCGCGCGAGCACGCGAGGCGAGGACGACATACCGCTGCCCGGGCGGTTCCTGAGCGGCGGGTGCGCGGCGGCCGCATCGGCTGGTCCATGCCGCGCCCGGAGGCACGACGATGCGGCGTTGGCGTTGGCTCCTTGCCGCGACCCTTGTGCTGCCGCTCGTCGCGGCGGCCGCGCCGGGCCGCGCCCAGACGCCCGACATCACCGACGAGGTCTTCGCTTTCGTCATGGCGCAGATGCAGCGCGCCGACTGGGGCAGCGCGGCGCTGCGGCACTGCGGCGGCAAGGTCGACGAGGCGGCCGCCGCCGCGCTGCCGGCGCTGCAGGAACGCGTGGCGCTGACCCTGCTGACGCGCGACTGGGAACCGGCGCGGTCGGCGCTCGAGGATTACGTCGCCTGCTCGTTCGCGGCGCTGCGCCTCGATGCCCTCGGCGAGGCGCTCGACCTGCGGGCCCAGCTCGAACGCTGGAACGGCGCGGCCTTCGAATCCCGCGCTTCGCGTACACTTTCCAACCGCCTCGCCCTCGCCGCCTCGCTGGTCTACGCAGCGGACGGCCGGCACGGCAAGCAGACGGAGGCGCTGGTCAAGCTCGCCGAGTTCCAAGATCTCTTCGACGACACCGGCATCGCGTGCAAGACCCTGTTCCTCGCCGGCGAGGCGGCCGCGCGCACGGACGATCCCGCCGCGACGCGGCGGGTGCGCGAGGCGGCGCAACGGCTCGCCTGCCCGCCGGCGCGCTGAGCCATGCCGACCGACCTCGCCGCCATTGCCGCTCTGCTGGCGCCGGCCGGGCTGATCGTGCGCGGCGGCTTCCACCCCGTTCCCGCTGACGGCGTGCCCGGCGCGCCGGCAACGCTGGTGATGGTCGGCAACGCCGGTCCCGCCATGTGGCGGGCCTTCCAGTCGTCCGCCATGGGCTCGCTCGACGCCTGGGTGCGCGGCGCCGTCGACCGCGTGGCGGCGCGCTGCGACGCCGGGTCGCTCTATCCCTTCGACGGCCCTCCATGGCTGCCCTTCCAGCGCTGGGCGTCGCGAGCCGAGCCGGTGCATCCTTCGCCGATCGGCGTGCTGATCCATCCCGAATTCGGGCTGTGGCACGCCTGGCGGGCGGCGCTGACCTTCACGGAGCGGCTGGACCTGCCGGATGTCGAGACGCAACCGGCGCCGTGCGAGACCTGCGCGGCGAAGCCGTGCCTCGCCACCTGCCCGGCCGGCGCCTTCACCCCGGAAGGCTACGACGTGCCGGCCTGCACGGCGTATATCGACAGCGCCGGCGGAACCGATTGCTTGCATGAGGGCTGCCGTGCGCGGCGCGCCTGCCCGGTCGGCATGGACTGGCGCTACGGGCCGGCGCAGGCCGAGTTCCACATGCGCGCGTTCCGGAAGGCGCAGGCGTAGCACGGCTGGGTACATCGAGCAGCGACGCCTCGTCCTGCGACAAGCTCAGGATGCGGCGTCGTTGGTAACGACGTACACGAATGCTGCACCCTGGCCCATTCCAACGAATGTCCTCATCCCGAGCCTGTCGAAGGATGGGGACACGCATGATGCTACCGACCTACTTCGGCGGGTAGACGCCGGCCTCGCGGGCGCGCAGGCGGACCAGCGCGAGCACGGCGTCGATGGTCGGCGTCGGCACCTGCGCCAGCCGGCCCAGTTCGGCGACCGAGGCGACGAGGGCGTCGATCTCCATCGGACGGCCGAGTTCGAGATCCTGCAGCATCGAGGTCTTGTGCTCGCCGACCTCACGCGCGCCGGCGATGCGGCGGTCGACGTCGATGGCGAAGCGCACGCCATGCGCCTCGCCGACGGCCTGCGCCTCGACCATCATCGCGCGGATGACGGCGTGCGTGCCCTCGTCGGCGAGCATGCCGGCGATGGTGGCACCGGTCAGCGCCGAGACGGGATTGAGGCTGACATTGCCCCACAGCTTGACCCACAGCTCGTCGCGGATGCGCGGCCGCACCGGCACGCGGAAGCCGGCACCCGACAGCGCCTTCGCCAGCGCCTCGACGCGCGGCGTCTTCTCGCCCGACGGCTCGCCCAGCGTGAAGCGGTCGCCGTACTCGTGCAGGATGACGCCCGGCTCGACGATGGTGGCGGCGGGATAGACGATGCAGCCGATGGCGCGCTCCGGGCCGATGGCGCGCCACTGCCGCCCCTCGGGATCGACGCTGTCGAGCCGCGTGCCTTCCAGCGCGCCGCCGTACCCGTAGAAGTACCACCACGGAATGCCGTTCTGCGCCGTCACCACGGCGGTTTCGGACCCGAGCATCGGCTCGAGCAGTTCCGCCGTCGCCCAGGCGGAATGCGCCTTGAGGCCGATGATGACGTAGTCCTGCGGCCCCGCCTCCGCCGGCGTGTCGGTGGCGTTGACCGCCACCGTGCGCTCCTCGCCGCCGATGCGCAGCGTCAGCCCCTTCGCGCGCATCGCCGCAAGATGCGGACCACGGGCGATGCAGGTGACCTCGCAGGTGCCAGCACGGGCCAGCTCGGCGGCGAGGTAGCCGCCGATGGCGCCGGCGCCGTAGATCGCGATCTTCATCGCCGCGTCAGGCTCCGAGGCCGAGCTTCTGCGCGAGGCCTATGCGCTGCAGCTTGCCGGTGGCACCCTTGGGAATCTCGTCGAGGATCACCACCTTGCGCGGCACCTTGAAGTCGGCGAGGCGGGTGGCGGCGAAGCTGCGGATGTCCTGCTCGCTCGCCGTCTGGCCCTCGCGCAGCACGATGGCGGCGCCAACCTCCTCGCCCAGCTTGTCGTGCGGCACGGCGAAGGTGACGGCCTGAGCGATGGCCGGATGGTCGAGCAGCACCTCGTCGACCTCGCGCGGCGAGATCTTTTCGCCGCCGCGGTTGATGATCTCCTTCAGGCGTCCGGTCAGCGACAGATAGCCGTCCTCGTCGAACGAACCCTGGTCGCCGGTGCGGAACCAGCCGTCGATGAAGGCCTCGGCGTTGGCCTTGGGATTGGCCTCGTAGCCCTTCGTCACGTTGGGGCCGCGGATGACGATCTCGCCGATAGCGCCGCGCGGCAGCAGCTTGCCGCCCTCGTCCATGATGGCGACCTCGGGACCGGCGGCGATGCCGACGGCGCCCGGCTTGCGCGCGCGCGGCGGCAGCGGGTTCGAGGCCATCTGGTGCGCCGCCTCGGTCATGCCGTAGCTCTCGATCACCGGGGCGCCGAAGGTCGCCTCCAGCTCCGCCATCACCTGCGGCGGCAGCGAGGACGAGGACGAACGGATGAAGCGCAGCTTTGCCCGCGCCACCGACTCCTTGTTGCGCTCGGCGCGCGCGACGATCGCCTGATGCATGGTCGGCACAGCCGTGTACCAGGACGGCTTCGCGTCATCGAGCCAGGCGAACACGCGCAGCGCGTTGAAGCCGGGCGTGCAGTAGACGCTCGCCCCGGCGGCCAGCGACGACAGCACGGCGGCGATGAGGCCGTGGATATGGAACAGCGGCATGATGTTCATGCAGCGGTCGTCGGCGGTCAGCGCCAGCGTCTCGCCGATGTGGCGGGCCGAGGCGCAGATGTTGGTCTGCGACAGCGGCACGATCTTCGGCCGCGACGTGGTGCCCGAGGTGTGCAGCACGAGGGCCACGTCCTCCGGGCCCGCGGGGCCGGGCTTCGCCGCCTTGCCCTGTGCCGGCCCGTCGATGGTGAAGGTGCCGGCCGGCGCGCCGTCGGCCACGGCGATCTCGTAGATGGCGACGCCCAGCTCGCGCGCTACGGCGATGGCCGGCGAATCGCTGCCGCGCTCGACGAACAGAGCCTTGGCCTTGAGATCCTCGAGGTAGAAACGAAACTCGTCGGCCCGGTATCCCGGATTGAGCGGCGCCGTGGTCGCGCCAGCAGCGACGGCAACGAAGCAGGCGGCCATCTCCGGCCCGTTCGGCAGCACGATGGCGACGCGGTCGTCGCGGCCGATGCCGAGCGCGTTGAGGCGCGACACCGTGGCCGTCGCCAACGCACGCAACCCGCCATAGGTCAGCGTCGGACGATCGGGCGCGAGGATCGCTGCCGCGCCGTCGGCGCCACGGGCAAGAAGCTCGGAAACGGTGCTGGCGGTCATCGGCCACTCTCCGGCTGCGGCGGTGCGGGCGGAGACGGGCGCCCGCGCGGGCGCGAGGCCCTCGGAGCGGCTGTTCTAGCAGGGGGGCGGGGGCCGGCCAAGCCGGCCGGCAGCGCCGTCAGGCGACGCGCACGACGAGGGGACGCGCGCCCATGGCCAGCAGGGCGACGGTCTCGCCGGGGGCGAACAACTCGATCGACGCGGCGAGTGTCGGATAGGCGGCAACGCCACGAGCATGCGGGGTGCGCGGCCCGGCGACCACGCCTTCCGTCAGGCGCTTCGCGAGCCACGGGGCCGCGGCCGGGCCGGCCTCGTCGCCGCCGCGCAACGGCGCGCGGACAGGCAGGAGCCGCCCGACCGGCCGGTCCGTGTCGGCCCCGGACTCCGCGGCCGGCCCTGCCGACGCGCCGCGCGGCCCGGCGGCATACGCCGGGCGGGCGGCAGTGGGACCTATGGGCATGAGCAAGGACAAATCAGTCCTCCGCGAGCACGTTGCTCGATCACCGTGAAATCTATGCTTCCGTTGTCTCGACTTCAACTGGCATACGTATAAAATTCAACGGATTATTAACCATATTCATTAACCATACTCTCCGCCGCGCCGATGCCGCCCGCCGTCGTTGCCCGACCATTACCGTTTCTTAACGTGTACCCCGGTACCGTTGCCTCTGCGTGCCCCTCCCGCTCCACCGGAGGCGTGGCACGCAAGCGGATGAGGCGGCTGGCCCGTGTCGAGGATCGCTGCAGTTCCCGATCGCGACGGCGACGTCCGGGCGGCACCCGAGCCGCTGGACGACGCGCCGCTCGCCGACCTGCTCGGCGTGCTGATCGCCTCGGGCGACCTGTTCTACGAATGGCACCTGGCGGCCGACCGCATCGAATGGATGTCGGGCACGTCGAGCGTGCTGGCGGTCGCCGCGCCCGACGCCATCGCCAGCGGCGACGACTTCCTTCGCCGCATCCACCCCGAGGACCTGCCGCGCCGCATGATCGCCCTGTCGCGGCATTTCGATTCCGGCGACAGCTTCGACTGCGAGTTCCGCGTACGCGGCGACGACGGCGTCTTCCGCTGGGTGCAGGAGCGCGCGGTCGCCGCCGTGACGCCGATCGGACGGCCCGAGCGCCTGACCGGCGTACTGCGCGACATCGACGAACGCAAGCGCGCCGAGCATCAGGTGACCTTCCTGCGCAACCACGATGCGCTGACCGGCCACTACAACCGCCTGCGCTTGCGCGAGGCGCTGGAACAGGCGATCGAATCGCACATGCGGCGCGGCGTGCAGGGCGGCTTTCTCGTCGTCGGCATCGACAAGCTGAACGTCGCCGCCGAGGTCTACGGCGAGGACTCCGCCGATGCCGTCGTGCTGGCCTCCGCCCAGCGCATCGAAAGCTGCCTGCGCGGCGGCGATATCGTCGGCCGCGTCGGTTTCGACCGCTTCGCCGTGGTGCTGCCGAACTGCACCGAGGACCAGGTGGCGGCGGTCGCCGACCGCTTCCTCGCGGCCATCCGCGAGGCGCCCGTGGCCACGCCGGCGGGACCGCTGCACGTCACGGCATCGGCCGGCGCGACCGTCTTTCCCTCCAACGTCGACGGCGCGCGCGAGGTCGTGCGGCAGGCCGAGAGCGCGCTGCGCAACGCCCGCCGGCTGGGCTGCGACTGCTATTCCGAATTCCGCGACATCCCGCCGCGCACGCTCAAGTTTCCGCCCGACCTGTCGGTCGCCGACCAGGTGAAGCGGGCGCTGCGCGACGACCGCATCGTGCTCGCCTACCAGCCGGTCGTCGACGCCGGCGACGGCCGGCCCGTCTTCTGGGAGGGCCTCGCCCGCATGATCGACGAGGACGGCAACCTCGTGCCGGCGGGCGCCTACGTGCCGATCGTCGAGCAGATGGGGCTGATGCGGCTGATCGACCGGCGCGTCCTCGACCTCGGCATCGCCACGCTTGAACAGCACCGGGACGTCTCGCTGTCGATCAATGTCTCCGGTCTCACGGCCGTCGACCCGGTGTGGCTGCGACGCCTCAGCGAGGCGCTCGCCCACCGTCCCGACATGGCCGCCCGGCTGATCCTCGAGATCACCGAGACGGTGGCGCTCGACGACATCGACGAGTCCTCACGCTTCGTGCGGACGCTGGCCGAACTCGGCTGCCGCGTCGCGCTCGACGATTTCGGCGCCGGCTTCACGTCGTTCCGCCACCTGCGCTCGCTCAACGTCGCCATGGTCAAGATCGACGGCTCGTTCGTGCGCGGCCTCGCCGGCAACGCCGACAACATGCTGTTCGTCCGCACCCTGTTGCAGCTCGCCAAGGGCATGGGGCTGACCGCCGTCGCGGAATGGGTCGAGACGGAGGTCGAGGCCGACATCCTGCGCCAGGAAGGCGCGGATTTCCTGCAGGGCTTCCACTGCGGCCGGCCGACCCGCACGCCCGACTGGTAGCGCGGACGACGCCCACCGCGCCCACGCCGTTCCCACACGAAACGCCCGCGAACCGCCGCTGCCGACGCGCACGCGCAATGGGCCGCGTGGGCACGTCCCCGTCTCGACCGGCCGGCGAAAGTCTGCCTAGAGTGCCGCCGCGAACAGGGATGCAACGACAAGAAGCGAACACAGATGGCATCGACGAAGAAGGCCGTGCCGAGCGATCTTGAGATCGCGCGCGCGGCGACACTGCGCCCGATCGGCGAAATCGCCGACCGCCTGGGCATTCCGGCCGAGCAGGTGCTGCCCTATGGCCGCGCCAAGGCGAAGATCGACCTCGGCTGGCTCGGCAGTCGGGCGCCGCGCGACGACGCGAAGCTGGTGCTCGTCACCGGCATCTCGCCGACGCCGGCCGGCGAGGGCAAGACGACGACGACGGTCGGCCTTGGCGACGCGCTGTCGCGCATCGGCAAGCGCGCGGCGATCTGCCTGCGCGAGCCGAGCCTCGGACCCTGCTTCGGCGTCAAGGGCGGCGCGGCCGGCGGCGGCTACGCGCAGGTGGTGCCGATGGAGGACATCAACCTCCACTTCACCGGCGACTTCCACGCCATCACCTCGGCGCACAATCTGCTGTCGGCGATGCTCGACAACCACATCTACTGGGGCAACGAGCTCGGCATCGACGCCCGCCGCGTCTCCTGGCGCCGCGTCGTCGACCTCAACGACCGCGCCCTGCGCTCCATCAACTCGTCGCTCGGCGGCGTCGCCAACGGCTTCCCGCGCGAGGACGGCTTCGACATCACTGTCGCCTCCGAGGTGATGGCGGTGTTCTGCCTGTCGAACAGCCTCGACGACCTGACGCGCCGGCTGGGCGACATCATCGTCGCCGAGACGCGCGAGCGGAAGATCGTGCGCGCCTCCGACCTCAGCGCGCCGGGCGCCATGGCGACGCTGCTGCGCGACGCCCTGATGCCGAACCTCGTGCAGACGCTGGAGGGCACGCCGGCGCTGGTGCATGGCGGCCCGTTCGCCAACATCGCGCATGGCTGCAACTCGGTGGTGGCGACACGCGGCGCCATGTCGCTCGCCGAGTACGTCGTCACCGAGGCCGGCTTCGGCTCCGACCTCGGCGCCGAGAAGTTCTTCGACATCAAGTGCCGCAAGTCGGGCCTGCGTCCCGGCGCGGCCGTCATCGTCGCCACGGTGCGAGCGCTGAAGATGCACGGCGGCGTGGCGCGCGCCGACCTCGGCCGCGAGAACCTGGAGGCGCTGCGCAAGGGCACCGCCAACCTCGCCCGCCACGTCGAGAACACCAAGGGCTTCGGCATTCCCGTCGTCGTCGGCATCAACCGCTTCACCGCCGACACCGACGCCGAGATCGCGCTGGTGCGCGAGGTCTGCGCCGGGCTCGGCGTCGAGGCCATCGAGTGCACCCACTGGGGCGACGGCTCGGCTGGCGCCGAGGCGCTGGCGCGCAAGGTCGTCGAGCTGACGGCGCAGCCGAACGACTTCCGCTTCCTCTACCCCGACGACATGCCGCTGTGGGACAAGATCGACACGGTGGCGCGGAAGATCTACCGCGCCGGCAGCGTCGGCGCGCCCGAGCGCGTGCGCCGGCAGCTCGCCGACTGGCAGCAGCAGGGCTTCGGCGACCTGCCGGTCTGCATGGCCAAGACGCAGATGAGCTTCTCGACCGACCCGACGAAGATCGGCGCGCCGGAGGGCCATGACGTGCAGGTGCGCGAGGTGCGGCTCGCCGCCGGCGCCGGCTTCGTCGTCGCCATCTGCGGCGAGATCATGACCATGCCGGGCCTGCCGCGCGTACCGGCCGCCAGCAGCATCCACCTCAACGCGGCGGGCCAGATCGAGGGCCTGTTCTAGAAAGCCGAACGGCGCGCCGGTTGCCCGGCGCGCCGCCCGATCCGTCCGCCGATGTGGCGGTGACTACTTCGCCGCGGCGAGGCGCGCGGCGACCTTGCCCCAGTCGACCATGCTGTCGAGGAAGGCTTTCACGAAGTCGGGCCGCCGGTTGCGGTAGTCGATGTAGTAGGCGTGCTCCCACACGTCGCAGGTGAGCAGCGCAGTGGCGCCGTGGACCATCGGATTCTCGGCGTTCGGCGTCTTCATCAGTTCGAGCTTGCCGCCCTTGGCGACCAGCCAGCCCCAGCCGGAGCCGAACTGGGTGACGCAAGTCTGGATGAAGTCGGCCTTGAATTTGTCGACGCCGCCGAGGTCGGAGGCGATGCGCTTCTCCAGCTCGCCGGGAAGCGCGCCGCCGCCCTTCGGCTTCATCGAGTCGAAGAAGAAGGTGTGGTTCCACACCTGCGCGGCGTTGTTGAAGATGCCGGCTTCCTTGCCGAAGGAGGCCTTGACGATCTCCTCGATCGGCTTGTTCTCCAGCGCGTGGCCCTTCAGCAGATTGTTGCCGTTGGTGACATACGCGGCGTGGTGCTTGTCGTGGTGGAACTCCAGCGTTTCCTTCGACATGTACGGCACGAGCGCGTCATGGGCGTAGGGCAGCGGGGGCAGTTCGAGTGCCATTGGTATCCTTCCTCTCGACTCCGGTGAGGCGCCGGCCCCTGCCAGGGGCGCGACGTCGGTCGTTCGGCCCGGCCGGTCAGGCAGCGGCCGTGCAATGCCGGCCGCACTTTCCCCCGAAAGGCCCATGCTTGGCAACGCGCCAGCCGGCGCGGGCGTTCCCGAACCGTTCAGCGCCGCGCGGCGAAGAAATCCCGCAGCAGGGCAGCCGCGCGGCGCTCGGCGACGCCGCCGACGACTTCGGGGCGATGGTTGCAGGTCGGCTGGTCGAACACGCGCGCGCCGTGCTCGACGCCGCCGCCCTTGGGGTCGTAGGCGCCGTAGACGAGCAGGTCGATGCGGGCGAGCGCGATGGCCTGGGCGCACATCGCGCAGGGCTCCAGCGTGACATAGAGGGCGCAGCCGACGAGGCGGGGGCTGCCGAGGACGGCGGCGGCGCGGCGGATCGCCAGCATCTCGGCGTGCGCGGTCGGATCGGCGAGAGCCTCGACCTCGTTGCCGGCGCGCGCCAGCACGCGGCCTGAGGCGCGCTCGACCAGCACCGCGCCCACCGGCACCTCGCCGCGCGCCGCCGCCGCCGCCGCCTCGGCCAGCGCCGCCGCCATGAAGCCGTCGCCGGGACCAGTTTCCGTCATCGCGGTCGCAACAGTACCGGCAGGATCGCGATATGGCGAACGCGCACGACATGCCGTCTCCGCCGCCTTCCCTTCACCCTCTCCTCCCCTCGGGGCGGAGAGGGAGTTTCCGCTTCCCTTCCCCGCGCGCCAGCTTCTCGCGGACAGAGCGGGCAAACGAGGTGGCGCCGGCGCGGCAGGCTGCCTAGATTGCCGGCATGGCCATCCCCGTCATCGGCATCACGCTGGATTCGGAGCCGCCCGGCGGCTACTCGAACCAGCCCTGGTACGCCATCCGCGAGAACTACGTGGCGACGATCACGGCGGCCGGCGGCCTGCCGCTGCTGCTGCCGCACGAGCCGGAGCGGGCCGAGGCCTACCTCGACCGCATCGACGGCCTCGTGGTTACCGGCGGTGCCTTCGACGTCGACCCGGCGCTGTTCGGTGCCGCGACGCGCCATGCCACGGTGACGACCAAGGACCGCCGCACGGCCTTCGAGCTGGCGATGACACGCGGCGCGCTGGCGCGCGACATGGCGGTGCTCGGCATCTGCGGCGGCCAGCAGCTCCTGCACGTGGCGCTGGGCGGCACGCTCGTCCAGCACATCCCCGACGAGATCGCCGGCGCGCTGGCGCACGAGCAGCCCAACCCGCGCACCGAGCCGGGCCATACGGTGCGCGTGCTGCCCGGCACGAAGCTGCACCGCATCGTCGGCGCCGAAACGCTGGAGGTGAACAGCGCGCACCACCAGGCGGCACGCGACGACGCGCGCGGCGCCGTGGTCAACGCGCTGGCGCCGGACGGCGTCGTCGAGGGCATCGAGGCGCCCGACCGCCGCTTCTGCATCGGCGTGCAGTGGCACCCCGAGTATCTCATCTCGGTCGGCGACGGCCCGCTGCTCGCCGCCTTCGTCGCCGCCGCGGGCGCCGGGCGATGAGCGGCGCGAGCCCCTTCCGCCTCGACGGCCGGGTGGCGCTGGTCACCGGCGCCGGCTCGGGCATCGGGCGAGCGACGGCGCTGGCGCTGGCGGCGCAGGGAGCAGCCGTGATGGCGACCGACCGCGACGCGCTGACCGTGCACGAGACGGCGGCGGCCATCCGCGAGGCCGGCGGCACGGCGGATTCGCGGCCCTTCAACGTGCGCCACGCCGAGCAGGCGACGCTCGTGATCGGCGAGGCGGTCGAACGCTTCGGCCGCCTCGACATCCTCGTCAACAACGCCGGCACCGTCGGCACCACGTCGCCCGACGTCGACGCCGAGGAGGTCTGGGCGCGCATCCTCGACGTCAACCTGACGGCGCTGTGGCGCTGCTCGCGCCTCGCCGCCGGCCACATGAAGAACGGCGGGCGCGGCGGCGCCATCGTCAACCTCGCCTCGATGTTCGGCCTGATCGGCGGCGGCCCGCACCCCGCGCCCAACCCGGCCTACCCGGCGAGCAAGGCCGCCGTCGTCGGCCTGACGCGCACGCTGGCGCTGGAACTCGGCCCCGACAACATCCGCGTCAACGCCGTGGCGCCGGGCTACGTGCGGACGGCCATGACCGCCTCGATGACGGCCGATCCCGAAATCCGCGCCCGGCTGGAAGGAGGCGCGCCGCTCGGCCGGCTGGTCGAGCCGGAGGAGGTGGCAAGCGTCATCGCCTTCCTCGCCTCGGACGCCGCCGCCATGGTGACCGGCCATACCCTGCCCGTCGATGGCGGCTGGACCGCGCAATGACCCGGACCGCCGGGGCCGAGCGTATCGCCCGCGTTCTCGCCCGCGCCGGCCTCTGCTCGCGCCGCGAGGCCGAGCGGTGGATCGCCGAGGGCCGCGTCGCCGTCGGCGGCAAGGTGCTGACCAGCCCGGCGCTCAACGTCGACCCCGGCGACGACATCCGCGTCGACGGCAAGCCGCTGCCGGTGCGCCAGGCGCCGCGGCTGTGGCGCTACCACAAACCGGCCGGGCGGCTGGTCTCGCGCGGCGACCCGCGCGGCCGGCCGACCATCTACGACGAACTGCCGCGCGAGCTGGCCAACGCCGTCGCCGTCGGCCGCCTCGACCTGCCCTCGGAGGGGCTGCTGCTGCTGACCAACGACGGCGCCATCGCCCGCTACCTCGAACTGCCGGCGACGGGCTGGACGCGCCGCTACCGCGCGCGCGCCTGGGGCGAGGTCGACGACGCGCGCCTCGCCGCCTTGGCGAAGGGGGTGACGGTCGACGGCGTGCGCTACGGCGCGATCGAGGCCGTCGTGGAGAACCGCGCGCGCAGCAACGCCTGGCTGTCGGTGACGCTGCGCGAGGGCAAGAACCGCGAGGTACGGCGCGTGCTGGAGCATGTCGGCCTCAGGGTTAACCGGCTGATCCGCGTCTCCTTCGGCCCCTTCCAGCTCGGCGGGCTGGAGCCCGGCGCGGTGCGCGAGGTGCCGCGCAAGGTGCTGGGCGACCAGCTGCCTCAGTTCTTCCCCAAGGCGACGAAGCCGGCGCAGGCCGCGACGGCGGACGCAGGCGACGATGCGGATCGGCGGCGGTAACGCGCGCGGGCGGCGGCTCGCCGCGCCGGCCGGCGGCGCCGTGCGGCCGACATCGGGCCGCGTGCGCCGCTCGCTGTTCGACATCCTGCTGCACGGCGAACCGGGGCTGGCGGAGGCGCGCGTCCTCGACGCCTTCGCCGGCACCGGCGCGCTGGGCCTGGAGGCCCTGTCGCGCGGCGCCGCCACGGCCACCTTCTTCGACATCGACCGCACCGCGCTGGAAGCGTTGCGCGCCAATGTCGCGGCACTCGGCGCCGGCAGCCGCGCCTTCGTGCGCCCGGCCGACGCGACGCGCCCGCCGCGGGCCGACGCGCCGGCCGACATCGTGATGCTCGATCCGCCCTATCGCTCGGGCCTCGGCGGCAAGGCGCTCGCCGCGCTCGCCGCCGCCGGCTGGATCGGCGCCGGAACGCTGGTCGCCTGGGAGCAGGGCTCGGCCTTCCCCGAAGCGGCGCCGGAGGGCTTCACGGAGATCGACCGCCGCCGCTACGGCGGCACGACGCTGGTGTTCCTGCGGCGCGCGGCATCATGACGCCGGCCCGCCAGCGCGCCGACCTGGCGCTCGTCGAGCGCGGTCTCGCGCCGTCGCGCGCGCGGGCGCAGGCACTGATCCTCGCCGGCAAGGTGTTCAGCGGCGAGAAGCGCGTCGACAAGGCCGGCGACGCCGTCGCCGCCGACGCGCCGCTGGAGGTGCGCGGCGACGACCATCCCTGGGTCTCGCGCGGCGGCCTCAAGCTGGCGCACGCGCTGGAGCACTTCGCGCTCGACCCGGCCGGCCGCGTCTGCCTCGACATCGGCGCCTCGACCGGCGGCTTCACCGACGTGCTGCTGGCCCATGGCGCCGCGCGCGTATACGCCGTCGACGTTGGCCACGGGCAGCTTGCGTGGAAGCTGCGGAACGACCCGCGCGTCGTCGTGCTGGAACGCACCAACGCCCGCAACCTGACCGCCGAGCTGGTGCCGGAGCGCCCGGGCGCCCTCGTCTGCGACGCGAGCTTCATCGGCCTCGCCACCGTGCTCGCGGTGCCGCTGCTGCTGGCCGCGCCGGGCGCCTGGCTGGCGGCGCTGGTCAAGCCGCAGTTCGAGGTCGGCAAGGGCCGCGTCGGCAAGGGCGGCGTGGTGCGCGACCCGGCGCTGCACGAGGAGGTCTGCACCCGCGCGCAGGACTGGCTCGCGGCGCAGCCGGGCTGGCGCGTGCTCGGCCTGACCGAGAGCCCGATCACCGGGCCGGAAGGCAACCGCGAGTTCCTGCTCGCCGGCCAGCATGCCTGAGACTGTCGAGATCACAATCGCGCGGCTCGGCGCGCGCGGCGACGGCGTCGCCGACTCCGCCGGCGGCGCGTTGTTCGTCGCCGGGGCGCTGCCCGGCGAGCTTGTGACGGTTGCCCCCGGCCCGCCCCGCGGCGACGGCCGCACGGCACGGCTGGTCGCGGTGCTGGCGCCGTCGCCCGACCGCGTTCCGCCGCCCTGCCCGCATTTCGGCGATTGCGGCGGCTGCAGCGTGCAGCACCTCGCGGGCGGTGCCTACGCGGCCTGGAAGCGCGGACTGGTGGAAGAGGCGCTGCGGCGGCGCGGCCTCGATGCCGGTCTCGTCGCGCCGCTGCTGCGCCCCGACCCGGCGGTCCGGAGACGGATCGAGCTGGCGGCGTTCCGACCGCGCGGCAAGGGCGCCAGGATAACCCTCGGTTTCCACGCGGCCGCCAGCGGCCGTGTCGTCGACCTGCGCGAATGCCTCGTCATGGCGCCGCCCCTCGTGGCGCTGCTGGCGCCGCTGCGCGCGACACTGGCGGCGGTGGTCGCGCCGGGCGAGACGGCCGATGCGATGCTGACGCTGACGGAAACCGGCGTCGACGCCCTGCTCGGTGGCGCACGCCGGCCGCGCGCCGAGGCCGTCGCCCGCCTCGCCACGTTCGCCGAGGCGCACGATCTCGCCCGCGTCTCATGGCGCAGCAAGGGCGGCAGCGAACCCGTGGCGCTGCGCCGGCCGCCGCGCCTGACGCTCGGCGGCGTGGCGGTGGCGTTGCCGCCGGGCGCCTTCGTGCAGGCGGTCGCCGCCGCCGAGACGGCGCTGGCACAGGCGGTGCTCGATGCCGTCGCCGGGCTGCCGGCGCGCGCCACCGTCGCCGACCTGTTCGCCGGCTGCGGGCCGTTCACGCTGGCGCTGGCCCGCGCCGGCCGCCGCGTCCACGCCGTCGACGGCGCCGGCGAGGCCATCGCCGCGCTGCTCGCCGCCGCCGGCGCCGCCGGCTTCAGCGGCCGCGCCACCGCCGAGACGCGCGACCTCGCCCGCCGCCCGCTGATGGCGGACGAGCTGGACCGCTTCGGCGCCGTGGTGTTCGACCCGCCGCGCGCCGGCGCCGCCGCGCAGGCGGGCGAGATCGCCAGATCGAAGGTTCCGCTGGTCGTCGCCGTCTCCTGCAACCCGGCGAGCTTCGCCCGCGACGCGGCGATCCTCGTGGCCGGCGGCTACGCGCTGCGTTCGGTGCTGCCGGTCGACCAGTTCGTGCATACCGGCCATGTAGAGCTAGCGGCGGTGTTCACGCGTCAGTAGAGGTGCTGGCCGCCGGTGACGAAGACCTCGGTGCCGGTGACGTAGCCGAAGTCGCGCGAGCAAAGCTGGAACACCGTCGAGGCGACCTCGTCGGCGGTGCCCATGCGGTGCATCGGGATGCGGTTGATCAGCGGCTCGTACTCGTCGCCGATCATCTCGGTCTCGATCTCGCCGGGCGCCACGGCGTTGACGCGCACGCCGAGCTGGGCGAACTCGACGGCCATCTCGCGCGTCAGCGCCGACAGCGCCGCCTTCGAGGTGGCGTAGGCCGAGCCGGCGAAGGGGTGGATGGCGTGGCCGGCGATTGAGGTGATGTTGACGATGGCGGCGCCGCCCGCGCGGCCGGCGCGCGCCAGCGCCGGGGCGAAGCCGCGGGCCAGCGCCAGCGGCGTGAAGAAGTTGAGCTGGAAGACCGCCCGCCAGTCGTCGAGGGAGCCGTTGAGGCAGCCGAGACGTTCGCGGATTGCCGTCTTGGGCGAGACGGCGGCGTTGTTGACCAGCGCCGTCAGCGGCGCCTCACCGAGCGCCGCCAGCGCCTCGGCGACGAAGCCGTCGACGGCCGCCGCGTCGGCGAGGTCGGTGGGTATGTGCAGCGTCCAGTTCGGGTCACGCCGGCACTCGTCGGGCACGGCCTCGCGCGAGCAGGTGACGATGCGCCAGCCCTCGGCCGAGAAGCGCTTGACGGTCGCGTGGCCGATGCCGCGCGAGGCCCCGGTCAGCAGGAGTGCGGGTCGCCCGTCGCTCATGGCCTCACAGGTACGCCAACGGCGGCGCGGGGGGAAGGGGCGGCGGGCGCCTACTTCACGCTGACGACCCGGAAGGGGCGCGTCTCGCCGTCGTGCTCGGTGATCGACACATACTCGCCGACCCGGAAGGTGTGCTGGTCGAAGCGGTAGCCGGGCTCGTCGTCGGCCGGCTCGCTGTCGAGGTCGTAGTGGAAGGCCCAGCGGCCGCCGCGGGTGTGGACGAGGTGCCCGTGCTCGTCGTCCTTGCCCGGAACGAAGTTGAGCACGGTGCACTTTTCGCGCTGCTTGCGGAACTCGGCGAGATCGATGCGGCCCATGGCGTCGAGCGGCGCCGTGAATTCGTAGCCGTGCCGGGGGTCGCCCTGGGGAAACTCGGGGGTCCGCGCAAGCTCGAGACGGATATGCTTCAGCATGGCAATTCCCACCCTGGTGCGTGTCAGCCTGGACGATCCATCGCCTCGGCATGGTTGTCGATGAAATGGCGCAGCACGGCAACCAGCTTCGCCATATGGGCCGTGTCGCCGGTGGCGCGCGCATGCTCGATGTCGTCGACGATCATGCGGCGGATGCGCGGCGCGCCGTCGGGCGTATGGATGAGGTAGTTGCCCAACTCCGCCGCGATCATCTCGGGCACATGCTCGTGCTCGGCGATGGCGGCGATTTCCTCCTCCGACAACTCGCAGAGGGCAAGACAGTCCTTGATCGTGAGCATGGCGTACCTCGCGCGTCCGGCGGCCCGCCGTAACGGGGCCGTCACTGTTACAACGATCCGCCGTCCCCGCCGTTGCGCTGCATCAACCGGTCCGGCCGTTCACGGCTGCAGGCGCTGCCGCGTCCAGCCAGCGCCAGCCCGGGTGAACAGCAGGCGGTCGTGCAGGCGGTCGGGCCGGTCGACCCAGAACTCGATGCGCGCCGGAGCCAGACGCCAGCCGCCCCAGTGCGGCGGCCGCGGCACCGGCCGGCCGGCCCATTCGCGCTCGCGCGCGGCGACGCGGGCCTCGAGCGTGGCGCGGCCGTCGACGGGCCGCGACTGGTCCGAAACCCAGGCGCCGATCTGGCTGCCGCGCGCCCGCGTGGCGAAATAGGCATCGGCCTCGGCCGGCGTGACCGGCGCGACCCGGCCGGCGATGCGGACCTGGCGGCCGAGCGCCTTCCAGTAGGCGCACAGGGCCACGGCGGGGTTGCCGGCGATGTCGGCCGCCTTGGCGCTCTCGCCGTTGGAATAGAAGACGAAGCCGGCGGCGTCGAAGCTCTTGAGCAGGACCATGCGCGCCGACGGTTCGCCCGAGGCCGACACCGTGGCGAGGCAGACGGCATCGGGATTGACCGGTTCGGCACGGCGCGCCTCGGCGAACCATTCGCCAAACAATTCAAAGGGTTCCGTCCGCTCGAACATGCCCGAATTCCGCCGCTTTCTTGTATTCTGCTCGTCCGCGCCCAGATCATAGCGGTCCGACCGCAGGGTTCCCATATGCTGGGACGTTAAACGGACTTCGGGCCGGCCTGCGGAACCCGCAACGTGCGGCGTGCGTTGGCCGGCCAAAGGGGAGACAGACGATGAACTTCAAGCCGGTTGCTGCGATCGCCGTGGCTGCGGCGCTTGCACTGGGTGCCTGCTCGTCCGACTACGGGCCGAAGCAGACGGGCGGCGCGGTCCTCGGCGGCGCCGGCGGCGCGCTGATCGGTTCGCAGTTCGCGCATGGCGGAAGCCGCCTGCTGTGGACGGCGGCCGGCACGCTCATCGGCGCCTTCGTCGGCAGCGAGGTCGGCAAGTCGCTCGACCGCGTCGACCAGATGTCGATGAAGCAGGCCGAGACGCAGGCGCAGACCGCGCCAATCGGCAACACGATCGCCTGGAACAACCCGCAGACGGGCAACCACGGCACCATCACCCCGGTGCGCGACGGCACCAACACGCGCACCGGCGAATACTGCCGCGAGTTCCAGCAGACGGTGACCATCGGCAACGAGACCAAGCAGGCCTACGGCACCGCCTGCCAGCGCCCCGACGGCAGCTGGGAAATCGTGCAGCCCGCCAAGACCTGACCGGCGGCTAGCCCCGTTCATCCTCCGGGCGGGCCCAGACCGCCCGGAGGAAACCGATCCGCCCTTCCACGAGATTGCGGCGCAGGTTCGCCAGCATGCCGGCGAAGTCGTCGCCCATGACCTCGCGCAGGCCCATGGCGGGCGGCGGCGCGGCGAGGGCGCGATCGAGCCAGCCGAGCGCGTCGCCGCCACCATCCTCGTTCGCCTTTTCGACAAGGCCGGCCCCGCGCAGCGCGGCCGCGGTGTCCGCCGCCGTCGCCAGGTGGCTCGTCGCCATGGTGCGGGCCCAGGGGACGGGCAGGTGCAGCGGGGCGTCAGGCGTGGCGGCGACGACATCCCAGATCGCCAACCGTCCGCCCGGCGCCAGCACGCGGGCGATCTCGCGGTAGAGCGCGGCGCGGTCGGCGATGTTCATCGCCACATGCTCGGTCCACGCCAGGGTGAAGGACGCCGGCAGAAACGGCAGCGCCAGCGCGCTGGCCGCGCACACCCGCATCATGCCGTCGAGGCCGGTGCGCCGCGCGAGACCGGCGGCGATGCGGCAGTAGTCCTCCATCAGGTCGATGGCGGTGACGGCGACGCCGAACTCGTCGGCGAGCAGACGCGCCGGTCCGCCGAGGCCGCAGCCGACGTCGAGCGCGCGCTCGCCGGTGCGCGGCAGCGCCAGCGCGGCGAGCTTGCGGCTGGCCGGCGCGCCGCCGACGTGAAACTGGTCGAGCGGCGCGAGATCGGTGCGCGACAGGCGCCCGTCCGGCGTGCCGAGCGCCGCCAGCACATGCGCCGCCAGTCCCGCCCGCGCATAGTGGCGCCGGGCGGCGTCGGCGTCGCCGCTCATGACGTTGCGCCGCCGATACCGAGCAGGGTCTTCACCGGTACCGACAGCGCCGCGCGGTCGGCCGCGAGGAGCTGGCCGAGGGCATCGCGCAGGCGATCGTCCCAGGCGCGATCGGCGATGTCGGCGATCGCCACCGATTCCAGCCCGAGGCCGAGCACGCGATAGAGGTCGAACAGCGTCACGCCCTCGAAGTCGCGCGCCAGCACCGGCTGCTCGGTGTCCGTCCGCGCGATCCAGCCGGCGGCGATCAGTGCCCCCAGCGCGGCGCCGACGCCCCGCGCATCGCCGTCGGCCGTGGCGATGATCTCGTCGTCGTTGACGCGGCGCCCGTCGCGGCCGGCCAGCAGCAGGGCCTCGATCGCCTGCAGGGCGCGCAGCAGGATGCGGTCGCCCGTCAGCGGGCCCTGGTCGTCCATCGCCCGCCGCTGTGCCAGCCATTCGGGCAGCGAGGCCGCCGTCGCCGCGCCGAACAGCACGACCGACCAGGCGAGGTACATCCAGATGAGGAAGATCGGCAGCGCGGCCAGCGAGCCGTAGACCGATTCGTAGCTGCCGGCATTCTCGACATAGAGGCCGAAGCCGCGCTTCAGCAGCTCGAACAGCACGGCGCCGACGATGCCGCCGAGCGCCGCCCAGGTCCAGCGCACCGGCCGGTGCGGCAGCGCCATGTAGAGCACGGCGAGGCCAGCGGCGGTGAGCAGCGGCGAGATGGTCAGCGCGACGGCGCGGCCGACGCCGCCGAGGCCGACGCCCTCGCCCGCCGTATGGGCCATGGCGAACAGCACCGGCCCGATCGACAGCGCCGTGCCGAGCAGCAGCGGGCCGAGCGTCAGCACCGTCCAGTACGAGACCAGCCGCTGCGCCAGCGGCCGCCCGCCCTTGACCCGCCAGATGGCGTTGAAGGCGTTCTCGATGGTCGACAGCAGCATGATCGCCGTCACTGCCAGCCAGACCACGCCGATGGCCGTCAGCTTGCCGGTATTGGCGACGAAGGCGTCGAGGTGCTGGACGATGTCGGCGCTCGAACTCGGCACGAGGACGTCGAGGACCTCGGTGGCGAAGCGCGAGCGCACCCGGCCGAAGACCGGGAAAGCGGCCATCACCGACAGGCCGATCGCGAACAGCGGCACGATGGCCAGCAGCGAGGTGTAGGCGAGCGAGGCGGCGGTCGCGAGGCCGCCATCACCGAAGAAGCGGCCGGCGGCGTAGCGCAAAAAGGACAGGGCCGAGCCGGCGCTGCGGCGCGGCTGGCGTATATGCCCGGCGGCGCGGGCTATGATGGGGGGCGTTGCCATGGACCTGTGCCGATTGTAAGGGGATGCCCGGAAGCCGGAAACCCGCTTGTGCCGGCCCTTCGCAGACCGACCGCACGGCCGCGTGTTCTTGCCGGTGCGACCGGTTCGTGTAGGATGCCGGCGCCTTCCGGGCCCCGACACGCAGCCCCCGCCAAGAGGACGAAATGGACGCCAAACGGCCGCTGATGCAGGGCAAGCGCGGCCTCGTGATGGGCGTCGCCAACGACCGCTCGATCGCCTGGGGCATCGCCCGCGCCGTCGCCGCCGAGGGCGCCGAACTGGCCTTCACCTACCAAGGCGAGGCGCTGGCCAAGCGCGTCCGCCCGCTTGCCGAAAGCGTCGGCAGCCAGATCCTGCTGCCCGCCGACGTGACCGACGAGGCGAGCATGGACGCGCTGTTCGCCACCCTGGCCGAGAAGTGGGGCCGGCTCGACTTCGTCGTCCACGCCATCGCCTATTCGGACAAGGACGAGCTGAAGGGCGCCTACGTCAACACCACGCGCGCCAACTTCCTGCGCTCGCTCGACATCTCGTGCTTCTCGTTCACCGACGTCTGTCGCCGCGCGCTGCCGCTGCTGACCGACGGCGGCAGCCTGCTGACGCTGACCTACTACGGCTCCGAGCGGGTGATGCCGCATTACAACGTCATGGGCGTGGCCAAGGCGGCGCTGGAAGCCTCGGTGCGCTACCTCGCCGTCGATCTCGGGCCGAAGGGCATCCGCGTCAACGCCATCTCGGCCGGGCCGATCAAGACCCTGGCGGCGAGCGGCATCGGCGACTTCCGCTACATCCTGCGCTGGAACGAGCTGAACTCGCCGCTGCGCCGCAACGTCACCGTCGAACAGGTCGGCGGCGCCGGCCTCTACCTGCTGTCCGATCTCGGCGCAGGCGTGACCGGCGAGGTCCACCACGTCGACTCCGGCTACCACGTCGTCGGCATGGTCGCCGTCGACGCCGCGCCGGCCGCGGCGGATCTGCTGTCGGGCCTGCGCGCCGGCGCCGACGAATAGGCGCAATCCGATGGCCGCCAATACCTTCGGCCGGCTGTTCGCCTTCACCGGCTGGGGCGAGAGCCACGGCCCGGCGATCGGCTGCGTCGTCGACGGCGTGCCGCCGTTGCTCGAGCTGTCCGAGGCCGACATCCAGCCCTGGCTCGACCGCCGCCGGCCCGGCACCTCACGCTTCACCACGCAGCGCCGTGAACCGGACGCGGTGCGCATCCTGTCGGGCGTGTTCGAGGGCCGGACGACCGGGCATCCGGTCAGCCTGATGATCGAGAACACCGACGCGCGCTCGAAGGACTACTCCGACAACGCCGGCAAGTACCGGCCGGGCCACGCCGACTACACCTACGACGCCAAGTACGGCATCCGCGACCATCGCGGCGGAGGCCGCGCCTCGGCGCGCGAGACGGCGGTGCGCGTCGCTGCCGGCGCCATCGCCCGCAAGGTGCTCGACGCAACGGTGCCCGGCGGCGTGCGGATACGCGGCGCCCTCGTGCAGGTGGGACCGCACCGCGTCGACCGCGCGCGCTGGGACTGGACGGCGGTCGAGGAAAATCCCTTCTGGTGCCCGGACCGCGACATGGCGGCGCAGTGGGAAGACTATCTCGACGGCGTCCGCAAGGCCGGGTCTAGCTGCGGTGCCGTGATTGAGGTGGTGGCCGAGGGCGCGCCGGTCGGGCTCGGCGAGCCGGTCTACGGCAAGCTCGACAGCGAACTCGCGGCGGCGATGATGTCGATCAATGCGGTGAAGGCGGTCGAGATCGGCGCCGGCTTCGCGGCGGCGGCGCTGTCGGGCGAGGACAACGCCGACGAGATGCGCGTGGAGGACGGCAAGGTCCGTTTCCTCTCCAACAACGCCGGCGGCATCCTTGGCGGCATCTCGACGGGACAGGAAATCGTCGTGCGCTTCGCCGTCAAGCCGACCAGCTCCATCCTGACGCCGCGCCGCACCGTGACGCGCGACGGGCGGGAGGACGAGATCGCCACGCGCGGCCGTCACGACCCCTGCGTCGGCATCCGTGCCGTGCCGGTCGGCGAGGCGATGATGGCGGTCGTGCTGGCCGACCAGCTGCTGCGCCACCGTGCCCAGATCGGCGGCTTCGGCGCGAGCTGAAGTGATTCGAACTCGTCGTCATTGCGAGCGAAGCGAAGCAATCCAGCCTGTCGCCGCACGTCTGGATTGCTTCGTCCGCTCGGCCTCCTCGCAATGACCCGGCAGGTGCGGCCCGCGCAGGAGCGAACCATGGCCACGGGCAAGGGCAAGGCAGGCAAAGGGACCGCGAAGAAGCGCGAGACCGGCAGGCAGCTCGGCCACGTCTCGCATCTGCGCGTGCCGCGCGAATCCTCGCTGCCAGAGGATCTGCGCAAATACATGCGGATCTGCCGCGAGAAACTGGGCCTGGTGCCGAACGTGATCCGCGCCTTCTCGCTGCGCCCGGCCAAGCTGCGGACCTTCATCGCCAGCTACGGCGAACTGATGCTGTCGCCGGACAGCGCGCTGACCAAGCTTGAGCGCGAGATGATCGCGGTGACGGTCTCGTCGCACAATCACTGCGTCTACTGCATCGTCGCGCACGGCCAGGCGGTGCGCGAGTTGTCGGGCGATCCGATGCTGGGCGATATCCTGTCGGTCAACTACCGCGACGCCACCCTGTCACCGCGCCACCGCGCCATGCTCGACTACGCCTGGAAGCTGACGGCGACGCCGTGGCTGGTCGGCGAGGCCGACCGCGCGGCCCTGCGCAAGGCCGGCTTCGACGACGAGGGCATCTTCGACGTCACCGATGTCGCCGGCTATTTCAACTACACCAACCGCATGGCAACCGGCGTCGGCATGGCGCCGAACGACGAGTATTTCGCCATGAGCCGCCTGCCGCCGCCCGCCGGCCGGGCCTAGAGCCGCCCCAACAGATCCTCGAGCCAGGCGACGCGCGCGCGCACCTGCGCCACTTCGGTGCCGAGCCATGACGCGAGCGCGCCGTCGGCGGCATAGTCGCGCGCCAGTTCGTCGAGGCGTGCCGCCTCGCTCTCGCCGGCGGCGATGAGGCGATCGACCTGATCGCGGGCCTCGTCGGCGGGCAGCAGGGGCAGGAAGCGCAGCTTCAGCGCCAATACCAGCCGCGAGACGCCGTCGAGCGGCAGGCGCACGTTGGCCCGCAGAAGCTCGTCGAGGGCGGCGCGCCCAGCCGGCGTGACCTCCAGCAGCGCGGCCTCGCCCTCGCCGCTGACGGCGCGGACGAGGCCCTCGTGGCGCAGCAGTTCGAGGTTCGAGCCGAGCACGTCGAGCGACGGCCCGGCCACTCGTGTGGCGAAGCCGCGCACCTCGTTGGCCACGTCGCGGTAGGGACGTGGGCCGCCCGCCAGCACGCCGAGGGCGGCGAGGCGGATGGCCTCGGCCGGGATCAGGGAGCGGTCGCGATACATCGGTGGACGGACGGGCGGGGGCGGCAGTTGTGCAGGGCGGCGGGATCGTGGCACACGGCCGGGCGGCCAACAACGACGATCTTCGAATGATAATCGTTCGCACAACAATCCGGCCGCGCGGGGTCTGCCGCCCATGAGCCGATTTTCCGCGCCGGTCAGCGGCATCGCGCTGATGGCGCTGGCCACCGCCACCTTCGCCGGCGCCGATTCGCTGTCGAAGCTGCTAGTCGCCGACTATCCGGTGCCGCAGGTCGTCTGGCTGCGCCAGGTGGCCGGCCTCGCCATCTGGCTGCCGGTGATCCTGTGGGTCGGCGGGCGCGACGTCTGGCGCACGGCACGGCCGGGCATGCACGCCGTCCGCGCCGCCCTCCATCTCGCCTCGGCGGTGTTCTTCCACCTCGCGTTGACGCATGTGCCGCTGGCCGAGGCGACGGCGCTGTTCTACGTCGAGCCGCTGCTGCTGACGGCGCTCGCCGTGCCGCTGCTCGGCGAGAAGGTCGGCTGGCGGCGCTGGGCGGCGGTCGGCGTCGGGCTCGGCGGCATGCTGCTGCTGGTGCGCCCGGGCAGCGGCGACACCTCGATGTGGATGGTCTTCCCGCTCTGCTCGGCGGTGGTGTTCGCGCTCTACGAGATCCTCACCCGCCGGGCCGGCTTCTCCGACCGGCCGATGACCTCCTTCGTCTGGCTGCTCGGCGGCATGATCGTGCTGCTGGCACCGGCGGTGCCGGTTGTCTGGCAGCCGATGGACCAGCGCGCCCTGCTGCTGCTCGCGCTGCTCGGGCTGATCAGCGGCGGCGCGCAGTTCCTGATGATCTTCGCCCTGGCCCGCGCGCCGGCCTCGGTGCTGGCGCCGCTGCGCTACTGCCACCTCGTCTGGGCGACGCTGCTCGGTATGGCGATCTTCGGCACGCTGCCCGACGGCTGGTCGCTGGCCGGCATGGCGGTGATCGCCGGCGCCGGCCTCTACGTCTGGCATCGCGAGCGCCGGCAGGCGGCGGCATGACGCCGGCGCCCGTCGCAACGCCGGCGCCGCGCGTCGGCGCGGTCGCCATCATGGTCGTGGCCATGGCGATCTATGCCGCCGCCGACGCGGTCGGCAAGGTGCTGGTCGCCGAGATTCCGGTGCTGCAGCTCGTCTGGGTGCGCACCCTCGCCACCTTCGCCATCTGGGCGCCGGTCATCTTCTGGATCGGCGGCCGAAGCATCTGGCGGACGGCGCGGCCGGGCGTGCATGCGCTGCGCATCGTCCTCCACCTCGCCTCGGCGCTCTGCTTCACCACCGCGCTGGCACACCTGCCGCTGGCCGAGGCGATGGCCATCTTCTTCGTCGAGCCGCTGCTGCTGACCGCCCTGTCGGTGCCGCTGCTCGGCGAGAAGGTCGGGGTGCGGCGCTGGGCCGCCATCGGCGTCGGCTTCGTCGGCATGCTGCTGGTGGTGCGGCCAGGCACCGTCGCCTGGTCCGTCTGGGCATTCTTCCCTCTGGGCTCGGCTGTCGTCTTCGCCCTCTACGAGATCGTCACGCGCAAGGCCGGGGCGAGCGAGCCGCCGCTGACCTCCTTCTTCTGGCTGATGGCCGGGATGGGCCTGCTGATGGCGCCGGCGGCGCCGTTCTACTGGGAGCCCCTGCCGGTCCACACGCTGTGGCCGCTGGCCCTGCTCGGCCTGCTCAACGGCTGCGCCCAGTTCGGCCTGATCGCCGCGCTGGCCCGCGCGCCGGCCACCGTGCTGGCGCCCTTCCGCTACGGCCAGCTCTTCTGGGCCGCCGTCTTCGGCTTCCTCGTCTTCTCGGCCTTCCCCGACCCCATCTCGCTCGCCGGCATGGCCCTGATCGCAGGCTCCGGCGTCTATGTCTGGTACCGCGAGCGGCAGAGGGCAGCGCCGTGACGGACGCCGTGCTAATGATTCAAATCCCTTATGGGATGATAGTCGGGGGGCTTGAGAATTTTGTACCGCGGGTACTGATGAAAAGAAAGCCGAGCAGAGAAATATGATGGGAATAGAGGTGAATAAAATTTTTCAATGCAGCACAAGCGTATTTTTTAACCTTACCCTTTGGGTGTTGGATTTTCGTAACAACAATCCAATGTTGTTTCTATTTTTTTATTTTATAATAATACCTTTTATCTCCTTCTTAATATCTATTTTTCTCGGAGGTATTGTCTTTATGATAACGATGATCGTGTTGGGACTGCTGTTTTTTCCTGTCTGTTTTCATATCGTGTGGCGCGAACTTAAGTCTCGTTACTTTTGATCTGGCCTGCCGACAGGGCAACCAATGATTGGAAAGACATCTCGTTGCCTCCAGGGCGGAATGCCGATGAGATTTGAATCTGATGAGCTTGGAAATATGACCGTTGGCGGTGATATCGTTTCGACGAGCCACCTCACTCTGGCCGCCGTGCCACCCCGGGCAGGCGCTTTCAGCCGCTGAAAACGCCCTCTCGGGCCGCTTGGCAGAAGCGTGCCGGCATGGCCACGTGCGCAAATTTCGCGGGCCGACGACAATCGCCCGCCACGGCAGTCGCAAGGGAGGTTTCGCGATGGTTCTTCCGGTCCACAAGCCGACGCGCGCCGAGATCATGAAGTGCGTCGCGCGCTTCGCCGACATCGTTCCCGCCGACGGCGGCCTGCCCGACCAGGAGGTCGAGGGCTACCGCCGCACCTTCCGCAACGCGCTCGGCTTCAGCCAGCCCAGGGAGGGCGGCGGCACCTACTCGCCGATCGGCGACGAGGCCAAGCCGAAGATCAGCCACCTCTCGGCCGGCTTCAACCTCGGCTACGTCCAGGCCGATCCGGGCCAGGGCGTGATGATGCACACCCACGACACCAACGAGACCTTCGTGGTCGTCGACGGCAAGTGGAAGTTCGAGTGGGAGGGCGACAAGGGCAACGACTACGTCGTCCTCAACGAATGGGACATCATCTCCTTCGTGCCCGGCCCGCAGCGCCGCTTCGAATGCGTCGAGGCGCCGAAGGGCATGACGCGCGGCATGATCCTCGGCGTCATCGGCGGCAATACGCCGGCCGCCGAGTTCTCGCCCGAGGCCGTCAAGGCGATGCGCAAGCTGGGCGTGAAGGTCGTGCAGGGCGCGACGCAGAAGCTCAAGGTGACGAAACCCAGGCGCGGCGACGTGCTGCAGTGCGTCGCCCGCTTCGACGAGTTGTATGCCACCGACACCGGCCTACCCGACCAGGCGATGGACGGCTGCCACCGCATCTTCCGCAACGCCATCGGCTTCGCGCCGCCGCGCAACTCCGACAACCCGTCGCCGGTCGGCAACGCAGCCAAGCCGCGCATCGGACACCTCAAGCCCGGCTTCGGCGCCGCCTACGTCACGGCCAGGCCGGGCCAGGGCACGCTGATGCACAACCACGACACCAACGAGACCTTCGTGGTCATGGACGGGACGTGGGAGTTCTTCTGGGAGGGCGACAAGGGCGACGACTCGATCGTGCTCAAGCCGCGCGACATCATCTCCTTCCCGAGCGGCATCCAGCGCTGCTTCAAGTGCGTCAAGGCGCCCAAGGGCAAGGACATGGGCACCATCCTCGGCGTCATCGGCGGCAACTCGCCCTATGCCGAGTACTCCCGGCGTGCCATCGCCGACATGGCCAAGCACGGCATCATCGTGAAGGAAGCGGCGTAAGCCACATTCCGGCACATGCCGATACGCGAACGGCGGCCTCCCGGCCGCCGTTCGTCTTTCGGGCGTCGCGCCGCCGCCTGCGCGGCATCCTCCTCCTTCGACAGGCTCAGGATGGGGATGTTCGCAGGTGATGAGCCCGGCACGAGGCGGGCAGTGTCCGCCGCACGGCCGTTACCAAACGTCCTCGTCCTGAGCCTGTCGAAGGACAAGGACGACGCACCGCCGCACCGTCGGCGCCCCTGTCCTTACCCTATCAGTGAGATCAAGCCGCGCTGCGCAGGCCCAGGGTCGCCCAGACGTCCTGCAGCGCCGCGACGAGGCGGTCGATGTCGGCGTCGGTGTGCAGCGGCGTCGGCGTCAGGCGCAGGCGCTCGGTGCCGCGCGGCACGGTCGGGTAGTTGATCGGCTGGACATAGATGCCGTGGCGGTCGAGCAGCGCGTCGGAGGCGTCCTTGCACGCCTGCGCCTCGCCGACCAGCACCGGCACGATATGGCTCGGCGTCGGCATCACCGGGATGCCGGCCTCGGCGAGGCGGCGCTTCACCGTCGCCGCGCGCTCCTGGTGGCGGGTGCGGATCGACGGGTCGGCGCGCAGGATGCGGACGGCGGCCAGCGCGCCGGCGGCCAGCGCCGGCGGCAGCGACGAGGTGAAGATGAAGCCGTTGCCGAAGGAGCGCACGAAGTCGATCAGCGCCGCCGAGCCGGCGATGTAGCCGCCCATCACGCCGAAGGCCTTGGCCAGCGTGCCCTGGATGACGTCGATACGCGGCGCCACACCGTCGCGCTCGGCGACGCCGCCGCCGGTCGGCCCGTACATGCCGACGGCATGGACCTCGTCGAGGAAGGTCAGCGCGCCGTGCTTCTCGGCGACGGCGACAATGTCGGCGATCGGCGCGATGTCGCCATCCATCGAGTAGACGCTCTCGAAGGCCACCAGCTTCGCCCGCTCGCGCGGCAGGCGCGCCAGCACCGTGTCGAGATGCGCGGCGTCGTTGTGGCGGAAGATCGCCTTCTCGCTGCGCCCGTGGCGGATGCCCTCGATCATCGAGTTGTGGTTGTCGGCGTCCGACAGCACGACGCACTCGGGCAGGCCCGAGGCCAGCGTCGACAGCGCCGTCCAGTTGGCGACGTAGCCGGAGGTGAACAGCAGCGCCGCCTCCTTGCCGTGCAGGGCGGCCAGCTCGGCCTCCAGCTCGACATGGACATGGCAGGTGCCGGAGATGTTGCGCGTGCCGCCGGCGCCGGCGCCGGAGGCGTCGATGGCGGCGTGCATGGCGGCAAGGACGGCCGGGTGCTGGCCCATGCCGAGGTAGTCGTTGGAGCACCAGACGGTGACGTCCTCGACGCGGCCGCCGACATGGCGGGCGGCGCGCGGGAAGGCGCCGGCCTGCCGTTCGAGGTCGGCGAACACCCGGTAGCGGCCCTCGGCTCTGAGGGCGCCCAGGCGCTCGGCGAAATAGCGCTCGTAGTTCATCGACGTCCGAACCCCGTGCCGCGTGCCCCCGCACGCGCCGGTCCATATAACCACACGCCGCGCCCGCCCGGCGAGCGGCCTATGGCCGCAGCACCCGCCCGGATCAGGAGAGGCCCTGCTCCCGGATCCAGCCCGTCAGGTCCTGCAGCGCCGCGCCGAAACGGGACATGATCTCCTCGACGTCGGCCTCGGTCAGCACCAGCGGCGGGCAGAAGGCCAGCGCGTCGCCCGGCAGCGCGCGCAGGATGACGCCGTGCTGCTGGGCCAGCGCCGACAGCTTCCAGACGACGCGGGCGGCCGGGTCGAACTGGCGCTTCGTCTTCTTGTCGGCGACCAGCTCGACGGCGCCGACAAGGCCGACGCCGCGCACCTCGCCGACAAGCGGATGGTCGGCGAACTTGCGCAGGCCGGCCTGGAAGACCGGCGCGACGCGGCGGATGTGGCCGATGATGTCGCGCTCCTCGTAGATACGCAGCGTCTCCAGCGCCACCGCCGCGGCCACCGGATGGCCGGAATAGGTGTAGCCGGTGTTCCACATGCCGAACCTATCGCCGCCGGACTTGAGGCCCTCGTAGATCTGCTCGGTCATCAGCACGGCGCCGATCGGCAGGTAGGCCGAGGAGAGCGCCTTGGCCACCGTCATCAGGTCGGGTTTGATGCCGTAGGTTTCGCAGGCGAACATGTTGCCGGTGCGGCCGAAGCCGGTGATGACCTCATCGGCGATCATCAGCACGTCGTGCTTCTTCAGCACCTCCTGGATGCGCTGGAAGTAGGTGCGCGGCGGCGGAACGGCGCCGCCGGCGCCCATCACCGGCTCGGCGATGAAGGCGGCGACCGTGTCCGGCCCCTCACTGACGATGAGGTCGTCAAGTTCCTGCGCGAGACGCGCCGCGAAATCCTCCTCGCTCTCGCCCGGCCGGCCCTGGCGGTAGAAGTGCGGCGTCGTGACGTGCAGGAAGCGGCCGTCGAGCGGCACGTCGAAGCCCTTGTGGGCGTATTCGACGCCGGTCAGCGACGAGGCCGCCAGCGTAATGCCGTGATAGGCGTTCTTGCGCGCGATGATCTTCTTCTTCTGGGGCCGGCCGATGGCGTTGTTGTAGTACCAGACGATCTTGACCTGGGTGTCGTTGCCCTCGGAACCGGAGTTGACGAAGAACGCCTTGCTCATCGGCACCGGCGCCATCGAGATCAGCTTCTCGGCGAGGTCGATGGTCGTCGGGTTGGAGCGATGGGTGAAGCCCTGCACGTAGGGCAGGCGCATCATCTGCTCGTAGGCGACGCGCGCCAGACGCTCCTCGCCATAGCCGAGCGAGGTGCACCACAGACCGGCCATCGCCTCGATGTATTCCTTGCCGGCATCGTCCCAGACGCGGATGCCCCTAGCGCGCTCCAGGATCAGCGGACCGTTCTCCTCATGCGCCTTCAGGTTGGTGAAGGGATGCAGGTAGTAGGCGATGTCGCGCGCCGCCGCGGAATTGGGGGCGAAGCGGGTGCGGTCGGACGGGGCCATGGGGCGCTTCCTCGGGCTGCCGGCGGCCCCGGTCGGGCCGTTGCCGGGAACCTAGGAGCCCCGGCCGCCACGGGCAAGCGGCGAAGTTCCGCCGCCGCCGCGGCCGAGTGTTGTTGCGGCGGACGGCCGCATCGCGTCAGATGCGCCACCTGCGAGGAGTGGAGGGATGAAGACCATGAGGGGGTCGACAATTCTGGCGGTCGCCGCCGCCCTGGCGCTGGCCGCGGCCGCGGCGCAGGCGTCGGGAACCAAGGCGAAGTGGAGCTACGAAGGCCCGGGCGGCCCGCAGCACTGGGGCGACCTCGACGCTGAATACGCCCTGTGCAAGGCCGGGAAGGCGCAGTCGCCGATCGATCTCGCCGACGCCAACGTCATGGCCGGCGTCACCATCGCGACCGATTACCGGCCGCTGCCGCTGACCGTGCTGCATAACGGGCACACCGTGCAGTTCAACGTCGGCAACGGCAGCACACTGACCTCGGGCGGCAAGAGTTTCGACCTCGTGCAGGTGCATTTCCACGCGCCCACCGAGCACGCGATGGGCGGCCGGACATTCCCGCTGGAAGCCCATTTCGTCCACCAGTCGGCGGCGGGAAAGCTCGCGGTGATCGGCGTGATGATCGTCGAGGGCGCGGCCAACCCCGCCCTCGCGGCCCTGCTGCGGCACCTGCCGATGCAGGAGATGGCAGCCAAGACCTATCCCGAGACCGTCATCGACCCCGCCGGCCTGATGCCGGCGCAGCGCGACCTGTTCCGCTACATGGGCTCGCTGACGACGCCGCCGTGCAGCGAGGGCGTGAACTGGCACGTCATGGCGGCGACGATCACCGCCTCGGCGGCGCAGATCGAGATGCTCGCCAAGGCGATGGGCGCCAACGCGCGCCCGGTGCAGGCGGCGAACGACCGCCTGATCGTCGCGCCGGCGCGGTAGATCGCCCGTCGCGCCAGCGTCAGCCGGCGTCGACGCGCTCGAAGTCGTCCTGCCTGGCGTCGGGGCCGGTCTGCACTTCGATCAGGTCGAGCGCCTCGTCGCCCAGCGCCAGCAGGGCATGGGCGGCGCCGGGCGGGATGCTGATCGACTGGCCGGCCCGCAAGGTGCCGGCCACCGCGTCGACCGTCACCTGGGCGGTGCCGGCGACGACGACCCAGTGCTGCGCGGCATGGCGGTGACGGCGCGGCCGCACCGCGCCGCCGGCGTGCAGGCGGATGCGCTTGACCTGGAATCCCGGCCCCCGGTCGATGGTCTGCCAGTAGCCCCACGGCCGGTAGGTCTGCGGATGGGCCGCGGCCTCGCGCCGGCCGCCGGCCGCCAGCCGGTCGACGATGGCACGGACCTTCTGGCTCTCGTCCCGCGGCGCCACCAGCACCGCGTCCTGCGTGGCGACGACGACGAAGTCGCGCAGGCCGATGGCGGCGACCAGCGGCCCGTCGCTGCGCAGGTAGCAGGCCTCGCTGTCGAGCTGGATCACGTCGCCGACGACGACGTTGCCGGCCGCGTCGCGTGCGCCGATGTCGCGCAGCGCGCCCCAGGCGCCGACGTCGCTCCAGCCCAGCGCGGCCGGCACGACGACGGCCCGCGACGTGCGCTCCATCACCGCCACGTCCAGCGCCACGGCGGGCGCGGCGGCGAAGGCGGCGCCGTCGAGGCGCAGGAAGTCGAGATCGGCGCGGGCGCCGGCCACGGCGGCGCGGCAGGCCGCCGTGATCGCCGGCGCGTGACGATCGAGTTCGGCGAGGATGCCGGCGGCGGTGAACACGAACATGCCGCTGTTCCACGCATGCCCGCCGGCGGCCAGCAGCCGGGCGGCGGCATCGGCCGACGGCTTCTCGACGAAGCGCGCGACCCTGTGGATGCCGTCGAGGCCGTCGGCCGGCGCGCCAAGCTCGATCCAGCCGTAACCCGTCTCCGGTGCCGTCGGCGTGATGCCGAACGTCACGAGCAGGCCCTGGCGGGCCGCGCGCGCCGCGGCGGCAACGGCGATGCGGAAGCGCTCGACATCGGCGATGACGTGGTCGGACGGCTGGACCAGCATCACCGCATCCGGGGCGCTCCGCGCCAGCCAGAGCGCCGCGACGGCGACCGCGGCGGCCGTATGCCGGCCTTCAGGCTCGAGGATGATCGACCGCGGCGCGACGCCGGCCGCGCGCAACTGCTCGGCGACGATGAAGCGATGCTCCTCGTTGCAGACGACCAGCGGCGCCGCGAACCCCTCGCCCGAAGCGCGCAGGGCAGTGTCCTGCAGCATGGTGCGCGGACCGGCCAGCGGCAGGAACTGCTTGGGCATGAGCTGGCGCGACAGCGGCCACAGCCGCGTGCCGGCGCCGCCGGAGAGGATGACTGGAACGACCGGGTCAGGCATCGGGCCGCCGCATACGTTGACACCACAGACTTGCTAGCCGATCGCGCCGCGCCAGTCGATGGCGCCGCCGGGAGCCGGCGGGCGACGATCCCGGAGGTTGAGCCATGTCAAAACTCTGGAACCCTCAGTAGCGTAGCGTATTCTAGATAGAGCAGCGCGTGGAGGACGCCATGGCCGTGAAGGATATTCTCGTCGTCACCGACGCCACCCCCCCGGGCGGCGCCCGTTCCGCCGCCGCCGCCGGCATCGCCGCGCGCTTCGAGGCGCATCTCACCGGCCTGTTCGTGATGACGCCGCCGGTCATCCCGACCTACGCAGCCGCCGAGATTCCGCAGGCCGTCTTCGAGATCCAGCGCGAGGCGGCGGAGGCCGACGCTGCCGTGGCCCGCAAGGCTTTCGATGCGGCCGTCAAGGCGACGGGCGTGGCGTCGGAATGGCGGACCACGGAATCGACGGTCATCGAGGCGGCGACGGTATCCGCCCGCTATGCCGACCTCGTCGTCGTCGGCCAGGCCAACCCCGAAGCCGGCTTCGCGGCCGGCGTCGACCCCGAACTCGCCGGGGACCTCGCCATCCGGGCCGGACGGCCGGTGCTGGTGATCCCCTACGCCCCGGCGCAGAAGACGGTCGGGACCCGCGTGCTGGTCGCCTGGAACGCCAGCCGCGAGGCGGCGCGCGCCGTCGCCGACGCGATGCCGTTCCTGACCGGCGCGAAGCAGGTCGTCACGCTGTCGGTCAATCCCGAGAGCGGCCAGAGGCCCGGTACGCACGGCGCCGATCCGGGCGCCGACATCGCCCTGCACCTCGCCCGCCACGGCGTGAAAGTGCAGGCCGCGCACACCGTCGCGCCCGACATCGATCCGGCCGACGCCATCCTCAACCGGGCGAGCGACGACGGCATCGACCTCATCGTCATGGGCGCCTACGGGCACGCGCGGCTACGCGAGCTGGTGCTCGGCGGCGTGACCCGCGACATGCTCGCCGCCTCGCCGGTCGCCCTGCTGCTGTCGCACTGAATCGGCGCGACGGCGCGCGTGATCGTCGTCTTCGGCTCGCTCAACCTCGACCTCGTCTTCCGCGTCGCGTCCCTGCCGCGCGCCGGTGAAACCGTCCTGACCGCCAGCGTCGACCGCGTTCCTGGCGGCAAGGGCGCCAACCAGGCGCTCGCCGCCCGCCGTGCGGCGCCGTCGCTGCCCGTCGCCTTCGTCGGCGCCGCCGGTCGCGACGAGTGGGCGGGTGCGGCAACAGCCCTCCTCGCTGCCGATGGCGTCGACCTCGGCCGGCTCGACCGCATCGATGCGGCGACGGGCTGTGCAGCAGTACTGGTCGACAGCCGCGGCGAGAACGCCATCGTCGTCGCCTCCGGCGCCAATCGCCATGCCCGGGCCGCCGCGGTTCCCGACAGCCTCCTCGGTCCTGCCTCGACTGTCGTACTGCAGATGGAGGTGCCGGCCGCCGAGAATCGCGCCGTCATTGCGCGGTCCCGCGCGCGCGGCGCCCGCATCGTGCTCAATGTCGCACCGGCCGCGCCCGTCGACGCCATGACACTCGATGCCGTCGACGTGCTCTGCGTGAATGAAGGCGAAGCCCGGGCCGTCTCGATCGGTCTAGGCCTGGCCCCCGATACGCCGAGCGATCTCGCGCGCGAACTGGCGACCCGGCACCACCTGGCCTGCATCGTCACACTGGGTGGACGCGGCTGCCTTGCCGCCACGCCGGAAGCCAGTTGGACCTTGCCGGCCTTTCCCGTCCGGCCGGTCGACACGACGGGCGCGGGCGACGCCTTCGTCGGCACGCTCGCCGCCGGTCTTGCGACAGGCGCCAGCCTGCCGGCGGCACTGCGACGCGCCGGCGTCGCCGGCGCGCTTGCCTGCACCGTCCCCGGCGCCCAGACGTCCCTTCCGTACGCCGCGGCGATCGATGCGATTCTTGCTGAGGCCCCTGAGCCTCTAAGGACGAACTGACTGGCCGATGGTTGTCACGCCGCGGCCCCTGCGCTTCAGTAGCGCGGCCGGCCGGCGAACAGGCCGTCGCAGCAGGGAAAGCCGCCGCCATGATCCTCGTCACCGGCGCTTCGGGCGCCACCGGCGTCCATGTCATCCGCCAGATGGTCCGCAGGGGCGCCGAGGTGCGCGCGCTGTCGCATTCGGAGGCCGGCGCCGGACGCGCGCGGGCGGCGGGCGCGAGCGAGGTCGCCATGGGCGACATGCGCGTCGCCGACGATGTCGCCCGTGCGCTCGCCGGTATCGATATCGTCTATCACATCTATCCGGCGCTGCAGGAGGACGAGGACAGCGTCGGCATCCGCATCGTCGACCAGGCGCGGGGGGCGGGCGTGCGGCGCTTCGTGTTCCACTCGGTCATCCGCCCGCAGGTCGAGGCGATGCCGTATCACTGGAAGAAGATGCGGGTCGAGGAGGCGCTGTTCGCCTCCGGCCTGCCCTACGTCGTCCTCCAACCGTCGATGTACATGCAGAACATCCGCGGCGAATGGCCGTCGATCGTCAAGGACGGCGTCTATCCGCGCTATTACTCGCCGCATCGCAAGATGAACGTCGTCGACCTCGATGATGTCGGCGAGGCGGCCGCCATTGCCGTCACCGAGGACCGGCTGGACAACGGCGTCTTCGAACTGGGCGGCCCGGAATCGCTGACCCATGCCGAGATGGCCGCGATCCTGACCCGCGTGCTCGGCCGGCCGGTGCGGGCCGAGGGCCGTCCGCTCGAAGACGGCATCGCCGCGATGAAGGCGCGCGGCGCGCCGGCCTACATGATCGACAATTTCGCCGTGCTGAGCCGCACCGCCGACGCGCTCGGCGTGCCGGGCAACGGCGTCGTGCATCGCGCCATCATCGGCCGGGAACTGACGCGCTTCGAGGACTTCGCGCGCAAGTTCGCGACGGAGATGGCCGGCTAGCGCCGCTGCGCGTCGACGTCGGTGAAGGCGTAGACCGCCTCGGCGGTGGCGACGACGGTGCCCTCGCCGTCGCGTACCTCGCCGCGCGCGAAATAGAGGCGCCGACCGGCCTTGGTGACGCGCGCCTCGCAGACCAGGCGGTCACCCTTCGCGCGGCCGAGGAAGTTGGTGGTCAGCGATACCGTGGCGTTGCCGCGGCGCCTGGCCGGATCGGGCTCGAAGATGCCGGCGAAGCCGGTGGTCGCGTCGAGCAGCGTCGCCAGCACGCCGCCATGCACGCCGCCCTGGCGGTTGCGATGCTGCGCGGTGACCTGCACCTCGATGCGGGCGTAGTCCTTCTCCCACCCCGTCAGCAGGAAACCGAGCACACCGTTGAGCCCCTCGCCCAGCGGTGTCGGATTCTCCGGCGACGGTGCCGTCACGTTCGCATAACCGGACATTGCGCCCTGCCCCCTGCCACGATGGGCCGCCTCTATGCCCGAGCCGGCGCGCCCGGTCGAGACGTTCGCGCAGGCGGAGCGATGTGGCTAGACTGCGCGCCCGTCCGTTCCGCGTGCCGGAAACCGCCCGATGACCGCCAGCGCCCGCCCCGCCGACCTGCCGATCCGCCCGGCCATCGCCGCACTCGAGGGGTCGCTGATCCGCGAGGTCGCCGAGGCCAACATCGGGCGCGACGACGTCATCGCGCTGTGGTTCGGCGAGCCCGACGAGGCGACGCCGCAGTTCATCAAGGACGCGGCGACCGCCGCGCTCGCCGCCGACAAGGTGTTCTACACGCAGAACCGCGGCATCCCCGAACTGCGGACGGCGCTGGCGCGCTACGCCACCGGCCTGCACGGACGCCCGCTCGACGTCGACCGCGTCACGGTCACCTGCTCGGGCATGAACGCCCTGATGCTGGTCTCGCAGGCCCTCGTCGAGCCCGGCGACAACGTCGTCGTGGTCGTGCCGATGTGGCCGAACTTCCGCATGACCGTGGCGATCATGGGCGGCGAGGCGCGCCTCGTGCCCCTCGCGCCGGACGAGGCCGGCCGCTGGCAACTCGATCTCGACCGCCTGTTCGACGCCTGCGACGGGCGCACCAGGGCGGTGTTCGTCAATTCGCCCGGCAACCCCACGGGCTGGGTGATGCCGGCGACGCAGCAGGCGGCCCTGCTCGCCGAGGCGCGGCGGCGCGGGCTGTGGGTGGTGTCGGACGAGGTCTACGTGCGCCTCGCCTACGACGCGCCGCGGGCGCCGTCATTCCTCGACGTCGCGGCACCGGACGACCGCGTGATCGTCGTCAACAGTTTCTCGAAATCCTGGTCGATGACCGGCTGGCGGCTGGGCTGGCTGACCCACCCGGCGGCGCTCGGCGATGCCTTCTCCAAGCTCAACGAATTCAACGTCGCCGCCCCCGCCGCCTTCGTGCAGCACGCCGGCGTCGTCGCGGTCGAGCAGGGCGAGCCTTTCGTGGCGGCGATGGTCGATCGCTACCGGCATAACCGCGACCTCGTCTTTCAGCGCCTCGCCGGCATGCGCCGGGTCAGGCTGGCGCGGCCCGAGGGCGCGTTCTATGCCTTCTTCCGGCTCGACGGCATGAGCGACTCGGTAGCCACGGCGAAGGCGTTGATCGAGCGCACCGGCGTCGGCCTCGCGCCCGGCCTGGCCTTCGGACCGGCCGGCGAGGGCTGGCTGCGACTGTGCTTTGCGTCCCGTGCCGAAACCCTGTCGGCGGCGCTGGACAGGCTGCAGCCGGAATTCGATTGAACGCGCGGACACGCGCGAGGGAGGAACGGGTCGATGAAGATCGTGATCACGGGCGGCGCCGGCATGCTCGGCCGCAAGCTGGCCGAACGCCTGCTGGCCATGGGCGAGGCGACGGGGCCGGACGGCCGCAAGGCGAAGATCGACCGCCTCGTGCTGTTCGACACCGTCGTGCCGGACGACCTGTTCGCCGCCGACGCGCGCGTCGTCCGCCAGGCGGGCGACATCGCCGATTCCGCCACGGTGTCGCGCCTGATCGATGGCGCAACCGACTCCGTCTTCCACTTCGCCGCCGTGGTCAGCGGCGGCGCCGAGGCCGATTTCGACCTCGGCTGGCGGGTCAATCTCGACGGCGGTCGCCTCGTGCTGGAAGCGGCGCGCGCCGGCGGCCGGCGGCCGCGCGTGCTGTTCACCAGTTCGCTCGCCGTCTACGGCGGCGAGGTGGCGATCGACGACCGCACGCCGCTGACGCCGCAGACCAGCTACGGCGCCCAGAAGGCGATCGGCGAACTGATGGTCAACGACTACACGCGCAAGGGCTTCGTCGACGGCCGTAGCGTGCGCCTGCCGACCATCGTCGTGCGTCCCGGCGCGCCCAACCGCGCCGCTTCCGGTTTCGCATCGTCGATCCTGCGCGAACCGCTGACCGGCAAGCGCGCGGTCTGCCCGGTGCATCCGCAGACGCGCATGCTGATCCTGACGCCGCGCAACGCCGTCGAAGCCTTCATCCACCTGCACGAGCTGGACGGCGCCGCGCTGGGGCCGAACCGCGCGGTTCAGCTCAACGGCATCTCGCCGTCGATGGAGGAGCTGGCGGCGGGGCTGGGACGGGCCGCCGGCGAAGGCGCCGCGGCGCGCATCGACTGGCAGCCGGACGCGGCGATCCAGAAGATCGTCGACTCCTGGCCGCAGTTCGCCGACTGCGAGCGCGCGCGCCGGCTGGGCTTCCCGGTCGACGCCTCGGTCGATGCGGTGATCGCCGCCTTCGTCGAGGACGACCTCGGCGGCCGGATCGCGAGGTAGCCCGCCGTCAGGCGGGCACCTGGACCAGCGCGGTCACCGGCACGTCGAGCTTCGCGCGCCCGCCGAGGCCATCGAGTTCGATGATGAAGGCGGCGGCGCGGACGTCGGCGCCGAGCCGGCGCAGCAGGGCCAGCGTCGCCGCCACCGTGCCGCCGGTCGCCAGCAGGTCGTCGATGACGATGACGCGCTGACCCTTCTTCACCGCATCGGCCTGCACCTCGATCGTGTCGGAACCATACTCCAGGTCGTAGGTATGGCTGATGGTCGCGCCGGGCAGCTTGCCCTTCTTGCGCACCATCACGAAGCCGCAGCCGAGCTGCAGGGCCAGCGGCGCGGCGACGAGGAAGCCCCGGCTCTCGATGCCGACCAGCAGGTCGGGCGTGTGCTGGCGGGTCGCCACGGCCAGCAGGTCGACCGTATGCCGCCACGCCTGCGGGTGCGCCAGGAGCGTTGAAATATCGTAGAAAAGTATGCCCGGCTTGGGAAAATCCGGGATCGTGCGGATGTGGGGGGCAATGTCCATGGCCTCGAAATCCTCGCGCCGGCGACGGTGCCTGCTGAATAGCCGCAGGCCCGGCGTGGGGGCAAGGCGACGCCGGCCGGGGCGCCATTCTGAATCAGACGGTCATTAACGGGGCGGATACGACTCATCTGTTGCAATCCAGCCCAATGTGCTAGTGTTTCCAGACGACTATTTCGAAAGGAATGCGGCGCCATGTCGACGGTGAGCCTCGACGACCAGCCGGAACAGCACGACGACGAGCAGGCGGGGCCCGATGCGCCGTCGATCCTCGTCCGCCTGCGCGACGCCTACAACTCGCTGTCGCCGCAGCTCCGGCAGTCCGCGCGCTACCTGCTCGACCGCCCCGACGAGGTGGCCTTCAGCTCGATGCGGCAGATCGCCGGACGCGCCGGCGTGCAGCCGGCCACCATGGTGCGCCTCGCCCAGCGCCTCGGCTATGCCGGCTACGACGAGCTGCGCGAGCCGTTCCGCAACGAACTGCGCCGCCGCCCGACCGGATACGGCATGCGCGCCCGCGACCTCGTCGCGCGCACGGCGCAGCGCCGCGGCGGCAAGGCGCTCGCCCGTCTCGCCCGCGAGATGGTGCAGGCCGACCGCGACAATCTTTCGACCTCGATCGAGGCCATCGGCGCCGACCAGCTCGCCGAAGCCGCGCGGCTGATGGCGCGCGCGCGGCGCCTCTACATCGTCGGTCAGCGCAGCCTGTTCCCGGCCGCATTCTACACCCACTACGCCTGCGGCATGTTCCGCGAGAACGTGGTGTTGCTGGACGGGCATGGCGGCACCTTCGCCGACGCCTTGCGCGGTGTCAGCGAGCACGACACCATGGTCGTGTTCTCCTTCTCGCCCTATTCGCGGGCGTCGATCCAGGCCGCCGCCTACGCCCATCGGCGCGGCGCCGCGGTCATCGGCATTTCCGACAGCCTCGTCTCGCCGCTGGCGAACCTGACGCGCCACATGCTGCTGGTGGCGACCGACAGCCCGGCGCTGTTCCGCTCCGTCGTGCCGGCGCTCGCGGTCAGCCAGATCCTCGTCGCGCAGGTACTGGCACAAGGCGGACAGCAGGCGATCGCCGCCGTGGCGCGCAGCGAGCAGCAGCTCGAGGCGTTCGGCGCCTACTGGTCGGAGGACGCCGCCCCCGTCGCTCTCGCCGGCGAGGAGTCCGACGCGCCGCTGGCCGATTCCCCAGACTTCCCGCTGGCAGGATTCCCGGACCGCATCGCGTGACGTCCGGCCGCGATCTGCCGCGGCAGGCCCCAAACGCCACCCGCGTCTTCCATCGCCATACGCACATGGACCCGCCGGTCGCCGTGGCCGGCGACGGCGCTTGGCTGATCGATCGCGAGGGCCGGCGCTACCTCGATGCCTCCGGCGGCGCCGCCGTCTCCTGCCTCGGCCACAGCGACCGGGTCGTCATCGAGGCGGTGCGAAGCCAGGCGGCCAGCCTGCCCTTCGCCCATACCGCCTTCTTCACCAACGAGCCGATGGAGGCGCTGGCCGAGGCGCTGGTGGCGAAGGCCCCGGCGGGGCTCAGCCGCGTCTACTTCTGTTCCGGCGGCTCCGAGGCGACGGAAGCGACGCTCAAGATGGCGCGGCAGTATTTCGTCGAACGCGGCGAGCCGAAACGCCGGCACTTCATCGCCCGACGCCAGAGCTACCACGGCAACACGCTGGGCGCGCTCGCCGTCGGCGGCAATGCCTGGCGGCGCGAGGCGTTCGGCCCGGTGATGGTCGAAGGCCACCACGTTTCGCCCTGCTACGCCTACCGCGACCGCCTGCCGGGCGAGGACGACCCGGCGATGGCCGCGCGCCTCGCCGCCGAACTCGACGCGCGGATCCGCGCGCTCGGCGCGGAAACGGTGATCGGCTTCGTCGCGGAGACGGTGGTCGGCGCCACGGCCGGGGCGGTGCCGCCGGTGGCCGGCTATTTCCGCGCCATCCGCGAGGTCTGCGACCGTCACGGCGTCCTGCTGATCCTCGACGAGGTGATGTGCGGGATGGGCCGCACCGGCACGCTCTACGCCTGCGAGCAGGACGGCGTGGCGCCGGACCTGCTCACCGTGGCCAAGGGCCTCGGCGCCGGCTACCAGCCGCTCGGCGCCGTGCTCGTCGCCGAGCACATCTACGCCGCCTTCTGGCACGGCTCGGGCCTGTTCCAGCATGGCCACACCTACATGGGCCATCCGACCGCCTGCGCGGCGGGCCTCGCCGTGCAGCGGCGCCTGCAGGAGCCCGGCATGATGGCGCGGGTGCAGGAGCTTGGCGAGGCGCTGGAGACGCGCCTGACCGAGCGCTTCGGCAATCACCGCCATGTCGGCGACATCCGTGGCCGCGGCCTGTTCCGCGCGCTGGAACTCGTCGCCGAGCGCGGCGACAAGCGGCCGTTCGACCCGGCGTTCCGCCTGCACGCGCGGATCAAGGCCGAGGCGATGGCGCGGGGTCTGATCTGCTATCCCGGCGGCGGCACCATCGACGGCCACCACGGCGACCATGTGCTGCTGGCGCCGCCGTTCATCGTCAGCGAAGACGAACTCGACATTCTCGTCGAACGTCTGGGCGGTGCGGTCGACGCCGCCATCGCGGGGCTGCCCGCCGCCGCGTGACGCGGCGAATTGCAGGCTTGTCCATATGCCTGTACGGTTTGATCAGGGGCTTGTCGCCACTTTCACGTGTGGCGGCGGGACATGCCGGTGCGCCCGAGCGGCGTCCGGTCGAGGTCAACCGATCGGGAGACGAGATGACATGAACAAGCTAGCCATCACGGCGTTCGCCGGCGCGCTCGCCGTCGGCCTCACTGCGGCCGGCGTGCCCGAGGCCGTCGCCCAGCAGAAGTTCGTATCGATCGGCACCGGTGGCGTCACCGGCGTCTACTATCCGGCCGGCGGTGCCATCTGCCGCCTCGTCAACCGCGACCGCAAGGATCACGGCATCCGCTGCTCGGTTGAATCGACGGGCGGCTCGGTGTTCAACCTCAATGCCGTACGCTCGGGCGAGCTGGAATTCGGCGTCGTCCAGTCGGACTGGCAGTACCACGCCTACAACGGCACCGACCAGTTCAAGGAGAAGGGCGCGGACAAGAAGCTGCGCGCCGTCTTCTCGCTGCACCCCGAGCCGTTCACGGTGGTCGCGCGCACCGACGCGAAGATCGCCAGCTTCGAGCAGCTCAAGGGCAAGCGCGTCAACGTCGGCAATCCCGGCTCCGGCCAGCGCGGCACCATGGAAGTGGTGATGAAGGCGTATGGCTGGTCGATGGGCGATTTCTCGCTCGCCTCGGAACTGAAGCCGACCGAGCAGAGCCAGGCGCTCTGCGACAACAAGATCGACGCCATGGTCTATGTCGTCGGCCACCCGTCGGGTTCTATCCAGGAAGCCACGACGGCGTGCGACAGCGTGCTCGTCAACGTCAAGGGCGCGGCCATCGACAAGCTGATCGCCGACAATCCGTTCTATCGCACGGCGACCGTGCCGGCCGGCATGTATCGCGGCAACGACAAGGACGTGATGACCTTCGGCGTCGGCGCCACGGTGGTGACGTCGGAAGACGTGTCGGACGACACGGTCTACACGCTGGTCAAGGCGGTGTTCGAGAGCCTCGACGAGTTCAAGAAGCTGCATCCGGCCCTCGAGGGCCTCGACCCCAAGCAGATGGTCAAGGACGGCCTGTCCGCGCCGCTGCACAAGGGCGCCGAGCGCTACTACAAGGAAAAGGGCCTGCTCTAGGCCCTGTGACGCGGGACGGGGGAGGCCGCACGGACCTCCCCCGTCGCATTTCCGGGCCTGGCTGAGGGACTGCCGTCGCGGGGGGCGTCGATGAGCGAGGGATTGCGCGCGAACCGGCAACTGTCGGAAAGCGAACTCGACGAACTGGTCGCCGCGACCGACACCGGCGGCCGCCAGCCCGGCCGGCACGTCGCCCGGCTGATCGCCTGCATCGCCCTCGCCTGGTCGCTGTTCCAGCTCTGGGTGGCGTCGCCGCTGCCGTTCATCGTCGGCAACATCCTGCCGGTGCTCAACGGCGACGAGGTGAAATCGATCCACCTCGCCTTCGCCATCTTCCTCGCCTACCTCGTCTACCCCGCCTATCGCCGCGCGCCGCGCGACCGCGTGCCGCTCTACGACTGGGTGCTGGCCGCCGTCGCTGCCTTCTGCGCGGCCTACCTCTACCTGTTCTTCGACGCGCTCGGCCGCCGCCAGGGCCTGCCGACCGACCTCGACCTGTGGGTCGCCGGCATCGGCATCGTGCTGCTGCTGGAGGCGACGCGGCGCGCGCTCGGACCGCCGCTGATGATCGTCGCGCTGGTCTTCCTCGCCTACGTCTTCTTCGGCAGCAGCGAGTGGGTGCCCGGCGTCATCCAGTGGAAGGGCGCCTCCTTCGCCCGCGCCATGACGCACATGTGGCTGACGACGGAAGGCATCTACGGCGTCGCCCTCGACGTCTCGGCGAGCTTCGTCTTCCTGTTCGTGCTGTTCGGCGCCCTGCTCGACAAGGCCGGGGCCGGCAGCTACTTCATCAAGGTCGCCTTCTCGCTGCTCGGCCATCTGCGCGGCGGCCCGGCCAAGGCCGCCGTGCTGTCGTCCGGCCTGACCGGCCTGATCTCGGGCTCGTCGATCGCCAACGTGGTGACGACCGGCACCTTCACCATCCCGCTGATGCGGCGCGTCGGCTACTCCGGCGAGAAGGCTGGCTCGGTCGAGGTGGCGGCCTCCGTGAACGGCCAGATCATGCCGCCGGTGATGGGCGCGGCGGCGTTCCTGATGACGGAGTTCGTCGGCATCTCGTACTCCGAGGTGATCCAGCACGCCATCCTGCCGGCGGTGACCGCCTACATCTCGCTGCTCTATATCGTGCACCTGGAGGCCCTGAAGCTCGGCCTCAAGACGCTGCCGCGCTCCGGTCCGGTACGCGCGCTGCGCGACCGCCTCATCGGCTTCCTCACCGGCTTCCTCATCGTCGCGGTGATGGCCGCTGTCGTCTACTACGGCCTCGGCTGGATGCCCGGCGTCTTCGGCGACGCAAGCGGCTGGATCGTCGCCGTGCTCGTGCTCGCCGCGCATGTCGGCCTCGTCGCCTGGACGGCGCGCCACCCCGACCTCGCGCCCGACGATCCCCGCGCGCCGGTGCTGCAACTGCCCGAGTTCGCGCCGACGGCGGTGACCGGCGTGCATTACCTGCTGCCAATCGTCGTGCTGGTCTGGAACCTCATGGTCGAGCATCTCTCGCCCGGCCTGTCGGCCTTCTGGGCGACGCTGCTGCTGCTCGTCATCCTCGTCACACAGCGGCCGTTGAAGGCGCTATTCCGCGGCGAGGGTGCGCTGGCCACAGCGCTGTGGCGCGGCATCGACGAGATGGGGGCAGGCCTCATCTCGGGCGCCCGCAACATGGTGGCGATCGCGCTGGCGACGGCGACCGCCGGCATCATCGTCGGCACCGTCTCGCTGACCGGCGTCGGCATCGTGATGGCCGAGTTCGTCGAGTACCTGTCGGGCGGCAACCTGATGCTGGTGCTGATCTTCACCGCCGTCATCAGCCTCATCCTCGGCATGGGCCTGCCGACCACGGCCAACTACATCGTCGTTTCCTCGCTGATGGCGCTGGTGATCGTCGAACTCGGCGCGCAGAACGGCCTCGTCGTGCCGCTCATCGCCGCGCATCTCTTCGTGTTCTACTTCGGCATCATGGCCGACGTGACGCCGCCGGTCGGCCTCGCCGCCTTCGCAGCCTCGGCAATCTCCGGCGCCGATCCGATCAAGACCGGCTTCCAGGCGTTCTTCTACGAAATCAGGACGGCGCTGCTGCCCTTCCTGTTCATCTTCAACACCGACCTGCTGCTGATCAACGTCGGCTGGCTCGACGGCACGGCGACCTTCATCGTGTCGGTGGGCGCGATGCTGATCTTCGCCGCCGCGACGCAGGGCTGGTTCGTCACCCGCTCGCGCCTGTGGGAATCGGCGGTGCTGCTGGTCGTCGCGCTGTCGCTGTTCCGTCCCGGCTTCTGGCTCGACCTCGTCGACCCGCCCTATGACGAGGTGCCGCCGGCGACCATCGTCGCCTATGCCGGCGCTCAGCCGGCCGACGCGGTGATGCGCGTGACCGTGCGCGGCGAGACGCTCGACGGCAAGACGATCGAGAAGACCGTCCGCCTGCCGCTCGGCGCGACCGGGCCGGGCGAGAAGCGGCTGGCCGAGGCGGCCGGCATCGCCGTCGCCGTCGAGGGCGAACGCACGATCGTCGACGACGTCAGTTTCGGCGGCCCGGCTGAAAAGGCGAAGATCGACCTCGACTGGGAGATCGTGAAGCTGGAACACCCGCGCGACCGGCCGCCCAAGCAGCTCTTCTACATCCCGGCGCTGCTGCTGCTCGGCCTCGTTGTATTGGTGCAGCGGCGGCGCGCTGGCGCCGACGGCAGGCGTGCCGCCGCGACGGCCTGACCGACGCCGCTACCGCGCGGGCGCGCCGGCCCCGCTGGCGCGCAGGTAGGCGATGACGTCGGAGCGATCGATGTCGCGTGCGAGGCCGGGAAAGGTCATGCGCGTGCCCGGCACCAGCGCCGCCGGCCGTTCGAGCCAGGCATTCAGCGTCGCCGCGTCCCAGACGAGCGAGCCGGCGGCACGCAGGGCCTGCGAGTAGTTGAAGCCCGGGCGCGACGCGGCGATGCTGCCGTAGATGCCATGCAGGTTGGGACCCACGCGGTGCGGGTCACCCTGCGCAATGGTGTGGCAGGCCGCACAGCGCCCCCGCCAGACGCGTTCGCCGGCCCTCGCGTCGCCGTCGTCGCCGGCCGCGGTGCCCAGGCTCGCCAGCCCCAGCGCCAATGCCGTCAGGACGGCCTTTGCTGCCGCGTTCATGATGGCGTGGTAGCCCCATCGCCGGACGCCGGCAACCCGGTCGGGCGCCATGCCGCAGGCCGCCGGGTGCGTCGTTGCATTGCCCCGGGACGGCGTGTATAGAGCCGGCCGGTCCGGGGAGTAGCTCAGCCTGGTAGAGCACCACGTTCGGGACGTGGGGGCCGGAGGTTCAAATCCTCTCTCCCCGACCAGCCATCCCTGGTCAGCCAAGTCTTCCTTCCCGTCGGACGCCATGCGTTCCGTTCCGTTCGGGCATTGACTCACTTCCATATTTCGGGAATATCCGAAATATGGAAGTGACAGACGCCACACGCGCCTTCGGCGCCCTTGCCCACGAGGCCCGGCTGGCGGTGTTCCGCAGCCTCATCGAGGCTGGGCCGTCGGGCATGGCGGCGGGCGATATCGCGCGCGCCAGCGATACGCCGGCCTCGACCATGTCGGGCCATCTCGCAACGCTGGAGCGCGCCGGCCTCGTGCGCTCCTGGCGGCTGGCGCGCCAGGTCTTCTACGCCGCCGATGTCGAGGGGACACGGCGGCTGCTCGAATTCCTGGTGAGCGATTGCTGCGAGGGACGGCCCGAGCTGTGCGGCGACCTCGCCCGGTTGGCCAACACCTGCGCCCCGGCGCGCACTGGAGCAAAAGGATGACCGACGACAAGCAGTGGAACGTGCTGTTCCTGTGCACCGGCAACTCGGCGCGCTCGGTGATGGCCGAAGCGGTGCTGAACCGCGAAGGCCGCGGGCGCTTCCGCGCCTTCAGCGCCGGCAGCCACCCGGCCGGGCGCGTCCACCCCTTCACCCTCGACCTGCTATCGCGCCTCAACTATCCGGTGACCGGCCTGCGCTCGAAGAGCTGGGACGAGTTCGCCCGGCCGGGCGCGCCGGCGCTCGATTTCGTCTTCACCGTCTGCGACAACGCCGCCGGCGAGGTCTGCCCGATCTGGCCCGGCCAGCCGATGACGGCGCACTGGGGCTTCCCGGACCCGGCGGCGTTCGAGGGCACGGAGGCCGAGAAGCGGGCGACGTTCGCCGACGTGTTCCGCATGATCTCCACGCGCATCGGCATCTTCGTCTCGCTGCCGCTCACGGCGCTCGACCGCCTGTCGTTGCAGAAGCGCCTCGACGACATCGGCCGTTCCTTCGACCGCTCCGCCTGAACCGGCGATGACGATGCCCTGGGGCCGCCCGCTGGCGGCCGAATTCATCGGCACACTGGTGCTTGTCGCCACCGTCGTCGGCTCCGGCATCATGGGCGAGACCATGGCGGGCGGGAACGCCGCCGTCGCCCTGCTCGGCAACACGCTGGCGACGGGGGCAATCCTCGTCGTGCTGATCCGCGCCTTCGCCGACGTGTCGGGCGCCCACTTCAACCCGGCGGTGACGTTGGCCTTCGCCGCGCTGGGCGAGATCGCGCCGGGCCGCGCGGCGATCTACATCGCCGTGCAGGTCGCAGGCGGGCTCGCCGGCACGGCGCTGGCGCACGCGATGTTCGAACTGCCGGCCTTCGTCGCGTCGACCAATGCGCGCGTCGGGCCGGCGCAATGGCTCGCCGAGGCCGTGGCGACGGCCGGCCTGCTGCTCGCCATCTTCGGCACGCGGCGCAGCATGCCGGCGGCGGTGCCGTGGGCGGTGGGGCTGTACATCACGGCCGGCTACTGGTTCACCGCCTCGACCAGCTTCGCCAACCCGGCGGTGACGATCGCGCGCGCCTTCACCGATACCTTCTCCGGCATCCGGCCCGAGGACGCCCCGTGGTTCGTCGTGGCGCAGTTGGTCGTTGCAGTGCCCGCGGCTATGCTGTGGCGCTGGCTGTTCGCGCCGGCGGAGGAGAAACGATGAAGTCCACGCTTGTACCCGGCAGCACCTACACGCGCCGCATTGCCGTCGACAAGGCCCGCACCATCGGCTTCATGGGCGACGATCTGCGCGTCTATTCGACGCCATCGATGGTCCAGGACGTCGAGTACACCTGCAAGGAACTGCTCGACCAGCATCACGACCAGGGCGAAAGTTCGGTCGGCGCACGCGTCGAGATCGACCACCTCGGCGCCACCCTGCTCGGCCAGGAGGTCGAGGTGAAGGCGACCGTCACCAGCATCGAGGGCCGCCGCGTCCTGTTCGACGTCGAGGTCCATGACGGCCTCGACAAGGTCGGCGCCAGCAAGCACACGCGCTTCATTGTCACCCTCGACAAGCAGGCAGAGCGCCTGGCCGCCAAGCGCGCGCGCCTGAAGGGCGCCTGACCAGCCTCCACCGCCGAGGTGCCGCCGTCTGGCGTCGTCCGCGCGGGCTGTGGCAGGCTTCGCCGAAGACAATCGGGAGGGGCCGGCCATGACGGAGATCTGGAGCAGCGAGTACTGGGCGAAAAAGGGCCCGGTCGACCTCTACATGTGGCGCAAGCGCGTCGGCGCGCCGAAACCGGGCGAGGCGCCGCTGCCGGTACTGTTCCTCGTCCACGGCTCGTCCCTGTGCGCGCGCACCGGCTTCGACCTGCCGGTGCCGGGCAAGGCCGACTACTCGATGATGGACTGGTTCGCCACGCGCGGCTTCGACGTGTGGACCCTGGACCACGAGAACTACGGCCGCTCGACGCGCACCAGCAGCAATTCCGACATCGCCAGCGGCGTCGCCGACCTGCGCGCCGCCTTCCCGGTGGTGATCCGCGAGACCGGCCAGAAGGCCGCGCATTTCTATGGCTCGTCGTCGGGCGCCCTGCGCGCCGGCGCCTTCGCCAATGTCTGCCCCGAACACGTCGCCTCGGTCGTGCTCGACGCCTTCACCTGGACGGGCAAGGATTCCCCCACCCTCGTCAAGCGCGCCGAACGGCTCGAGGAGTACCGCTCGTCGAACGTCCGCAAGGTCGACCGGGCCTTCTTCCACTCGATCTTCAACCGCGACAAGCCGGGCCTCGCCGAGGACGGCATCGCCGACATCTTCGCCGACCACGAGATGCAGTTCGGCGACACGGTGCCGACCGGTACCTATGTCGACATGTGCGCCAACCTGCCCGTCGTCGACCCGGCCAAGATCCACTGCCCGGTCATGATCAGCCGCGGCGAGCACGACGGCATCGCCACGCTGGCGGACCTGCTCGCCTTCTACGAGGCGCTGCCGGAGAACATCGACAAGCAGTTCGTCATCCTGCCGGGCCAGGCCCATGTCGGCACGCTCGGCACCAACCGCACGCGCGCCTGGCACATGATCAACGCCTTCCTGACCATGCCTGCGCGCAAGGACTTCATGCTCGGCACCCGGCAAGCGGCCGAATAGCGGCGCCTACTCCCGCCAGGGGCGCCGGTTCCTGAACTGGCGCAGGTGCTCCTCCAGCGTGGCGACCACGGCAGCCCCCTCGGCGCGCGCGGCCGCCACCGCCGCCTCGCTCTCGGCGATCGCCTCGCGCCAGCGCTTGGCCTCGGCATAAGCGGCCGCGAGCGTGTCGCGGATGTACGGGCGATCCGACAGGGCGACGGCACGCAGCGCATGGTCGATGGCGGCAAGGCCATCGCGGTGCCGCTTCGCCCGCGCGGTCGCGTGCAGCCAGGCAAGGCCATTGTGGGCCTCGGCCGAATTGTCGTCGAGCCGCAGGGCGCTCTGGTAGTCGGCGAAGGCGCCATCGAGATCGCCGGCCATGCGCCGCGCCTCGGCGCGGACGGCGTAGGTCGCCGACACGTCGGGGGCGAACGCCAGCGCGCGGGTCAGATCGCCCTGGGCACGCTCGACGTCGCCGGCCTCGAGGTGCAGGCGCGCGCGATTGACCAGCGGATCGGGATTCCGGGGATCGAGGCGGGCCGCCGCGCCAAAGTCGGCCATCGCCTCATCGGCGCGGCCGGCCGCCGCGAGCGCGAGCCCGCGGTTGTTGTGCGCGGCGGCATGACCCGGCGCCAGTTCGAGGACGGCATCGTAGTCGGCGATCGCCTCGTCGAAGCGGCCGAGCGCCAGGAACGCGCCGCCGCGATTGTAGCGCGCGGCCACCAGGCCGGCGTCGCGGGCGATGGCAACGTCGAAGTCGGCGATCGCCCCGACATGCTGCCCGGCTGCGGCGAGCGTGTTGGCCCGGCCGAGCCAGCCGCGCGGATCGTCCGGGGCGCGCGCAATGGCGTCGGTGAAGTCGCCGAGCGCCCCCTCGCCGTCACCCGCAGCGGCCCGCATGGCGCCGCGGACGACGTAAGCGGTCGCGTCCTGGGGCGCCAGTTCGACGGCGCGGTCGAGATCGGCGCGTGCGCCGGCGCCATTACCGGCGGCGAGGCGGGCACGGCCGCGCACTACCAGCGCGTCTGCCGTGGCCTCGCCGAGCGCCAGCGCCTGGTCGAGATCGCGCAAGGCTCGCGCCGGACGATCGGTCTCGACGAAATGATGCCCGCGCCGCGCCAGCGCACGCACGATCGCCTCGTCGCTCAACTCGCCGCTTTCGATCGCCCGAGTGCAAAGCGCGATCGCAACGTCAGGGCCGGTCGCCGCATCGAGGCAGCGTGCGTAGTCGAATTCCGCCGGAATCTCGTAGGCGCCTTCGCCCTCTTCGGCGTCCTCGTCGACATCGTCCGCAGCAGCGCCGAGCGCGTCCTGGTTCGCCGGTGGCCCCATGACGGTCATGCCCGCCAGGGCCGGAGGGCCGGACATCGCCAGCACCAGAGCCGCCACCAACGCGCGCCACGTCGTCATGATGCGCCTCCGCAACCACCCGCCGCGACCGATAGCCGGCCGTCACGACGTTAGCACGGGCCGCGCCGGCGGCCCATGTGAGCCGCTTCACAGGCCGTCAGTAGGCGCGGTCGACGCAGAAATCGACGAGGTCGCCGAGGGCAGCGCGCCAGTGGCCGTCCGGGAAGGGCGCCAGGGCCGCCCGCGCCGCGTCGGCATAGCCACGCGCGCGTTCCAGCGTCTGGGCGAGCGCGCCATGACGGCGCAACAGCACCGTCGCCCGCGCGAGGTCGCCATCCTGCTGGTCGAGGGTCTCCAGCGTGCGTTGCCAGAAGGCACGTTCGTCGCCATCGGCGCGCGCCACGGCGATGACCACCGGCAGGGTGATCTTGCCCTCGCGGAAGTCGTCGCCGGTCGACTTCCCCATGGCCTCGCCGGTGCCGGCATAGTCGAGATAGTCGTCGACGAGCTGGAAGGCGACGCCGAGATTCCGCCCGTAGGTGTCGAGCGCCATCTCCTCGGCCACCGGACGCCCGGAGATCACGGCGCCGATGCGACAGGCCGCGGCGAAAAGAGCCGCCGTCTTGGACTCGATCACGCGCAGATAGGCCGCCTCGCCCGTCGTCGTGTCGTTGGCCGTGACCAGCTGCGCGACCTCGCCCTCGGCGATCACCGCGCTGGCATTGGCCAGGATGTCGAGCACCGACAGCGAGCCGGCCTCGACCATCAGGCGAAAGGCACGGCTGAAGAGGAAATCGCCGACAAGGACGCTCGGCTGGTTGCCCCACACTGCATTCGCGGTGTCACGGCCGCGACGCAGCGCGGATTCGTCGACGACGTCGTCGTGCAGCAGCGTGGCGGTGTGGATGAATTCGACCGCGGCGGCGAGACCGATGTGGTGCGCACCGTCGTAGCCGCATAGGCGGGCCGCGGCGAGGGTCAGCAATGGACGGATGCGCTTGCCGCCGGCGGCGACGATGTGCCCCGCCAGTTGCGGAATCAGCGCCACGTCAGACTGCATGTGCTCGACGATCAGCCGGTTGACCCGCACAAGGTCGGCTTCGCACAGCGTGCGAAGGACATCGAGCTGCGACGGTCCCGCCGGGCGGATCTGCCGCTCCTGTGTCGTCGTGACCGCCACGCAAGCTTCCGCTGTTGCACATATTGTGTGCGGCGTTGACCGCGCCCCACAGGCCAGCGAGCATAGGTGGCGCGCCGGCCCGGTCAAGGGTGATCGCGGCGAACCCGGCGCGGGGGCGGCGGCATGCGCGAACTGGTGCGCAGCAACGATCCGGTAAGGCTATCGTGGTTGACGGCCCTGCTGGCCGAGCAAGGTATCACCGCCATCGTCCTCGATGCCCACACCGCCGCCTCGATCGGCGGCATCGGCGCGGTGCGCCGGCGCCTTGCGGTCATCGACGAGGAGTGGGCGCGCGCGCGACGGATCCTCGTCGAAGCCGGCGAATTGCCGGCCGGCGGCGATGCCCGCTGACACGCCGGCCGACACGCCGACGACGACCGACCGCCTGCTCGACGGGCGCGTCGTGCTGCGCCAGCCGACACGCGGGTTCCGCGCCGCCATCGACGCCGTTTTCCTCGCCGCCGCCGTCGGCGCGCGGCCGGGGGAGACCGCCCTCGAACTCGGTGCCGGCACCGGGGCGGCGAGCCTGTGCCTCGCCCACCGCGTACCCGACCTGGCGGTCACCGGGATCGAGCGCGACGCGGAACTGGTCCACCTGGCCAACGCCAACGCCGCGGCCAATGCCGTCGCCGGCCGGGTCCGTTTCATCGCCGCCGACGTCGCCGACGCGGACGCGACGGGCGGGGGGCGTTGGGACCATGTCTTCGCCAATCCGCCCTACCTCGCCCGGAACCATGCCGACCTGCGCCGCACGGGTGCCGTCGACGCGACGGTCGAGGGGACGGACGGGCTTGCGCCCTGGATTGCGGCGATACGTCGCGCGATCCGCCCGCGCGGTCATGTGGTCCTGATTCACCGGGCCGACCGTCTCGCCGACCTGCTGGCGGCGATGGCACCAGGCTTCGGCGCGATCGCGATCTTTCCGCTCTGGCCCCATGAGGGGACGCCGGCCCGGCGGATCCTCGTCGGCGCGCGTGCCGGCGTGCGGGGATCGCTCGCCCTGCTGCCCGGGCTGGTGCTGCACCGCGCGGACGGCGCCTGGACCGCGGCCGCGGAGGCCGTCCTGCGGGACGGCCGAACGATCGACCTCGCGGCACGCTGAACGGTCACGCGGGGGCGGGCGACGACAAAGGAAAGGGTATCACGACGCGCCGCTTCGTGATACCCTTCCGGTTACATCGATGGAGATGTGCGGGCCGCGGGCCGGCGGTGATGTGGGATCATCGCCATTGTGGCCCGCGGCCGCTGCATCGGCGGGCGGAATCCCTAGGAAACCGCCCGGAACATGCCGACCGGGCGCAACGGCCGGAGCCGCTGCGCCGACGATCGCAACTCACGCGAACGAGGCAGGCCGCGCCGGACACAGGGTCCGCCGCGGCGGCACGTGCCTCAGCTCGCCGCCGGCGCCGCAGCCTTGGCGGCCTTCTTCGCCGCGGGCTTGCGCTTCGCCGGGGCCTTGCGCTTGGCGGGAGCCTTGCGCGCGGCGGGCGCCTTGCGCGCAGCCGGCTTCTTCGCCGCAGCGCGCTTGGCCGGAGCCTTGCGGGCCGTCGTCTTGCGAACCGTCTTCTTCGCGGCGGGCTTCTTCTTCGCCGCGGTCGCGCGCTTCGCCGGCGCCTTGCGGACCGTCTTCTTCGCGGCGGCCTTCTTGCCGGTTCCCGTCCCCCTGGTCGCCTTCTTGGCGGCCGCCTTTCGTACCGGTGTCTTTGCCATTTGGCGCTCTCCTTTCGCGTCGTGCCGGCGCAAACAACACGCCGACGCAATCGAACAAAACAAATAACCGTCACATGCACTGCGTCGACTCAAGTGTTTCTGTAACGCGCATCATCTTGACCATGCAGCAGTCGCCTGCGACAACGCTGTCGATGTTCGGGATATCCTTGACAAAGCTGGCAGTTCTGGTCGCGATCGTCGCGCTCGTGTGGCTCGTGCTGCGACGCTTCGACGGATCGCGAAAAGCGCGGCGCAGCGCGGATCGACTCGGGCGCGGTGCACGATTTGCACGCGACTCGGGCGTGCGCGATTCGCGCGACGACGCCATCGACACCGAATACGATGTCGCAAGTGGTGCGTATGTGCCGCGCAAAAACAAAGACGGTCGGCCTCATCGCTGATGCTTGCGACGACCTGCGCGTCACCTTGACCACCCGACAGGCCGCACCTATGGTCGCGCGCTTTCCAACGGTTCCAGCAGTGTCAACCGCGCCATGAACGCCACAACCGCGCGTGCGCCGAGCTTCCAGCAGCTCATCCTGACCCTGCAGAATTTCTGGGCCGGCAAGGGCTGCGTCATCCTGCAGCCCTACGACATGGAGGTCGGCGCCGGCACCTTCCATCCGGCGACGACGCTGCGCGCGCTCGGTCCGGAACCGTGGCGCGCCGCCTACGTGCAGCCGTCGCGCCGGCCTTCGGACGGCCGCTACGGCGAGAACCCGAACCGGCTGCAGCACTATTACCAGTTCCAGGTGATCGTGAAGCCGTCGCCGGCCGACAGCCAGGCGCTCTACCTCGAAAGCCTCGCCGCGCTCGGCATCGACGCCCGGCGCCACGATATCCGCTTCGTCGAGGACGACTGGGAGAGCCCGACTCTCGGCGCCTGGGGCCTCGGCTGGGAAGTGTGGTGCGACGGCATGGAAGTGTCGCAGTTCACCTACTTCCAGCAGGTCGGCGGCATCGACTGCGATCCGGTCGCCGTCGAACTGACCTACGGCCTGGAACGCCTCGCGATGTATGTGCAGGGCGTCGAGAACGTCTACGACCTCGACTTCAACGGCGCCGGCGTGCGCTACGGCGACGTCTTCCTGCAGAACGAGCGCGAATACAGCGCCCACAACTTCGAGCGTGCGAATACCGAGATGCTGTTCCGCCACTTCGCCGACGCCGAGGCGGAATGCGGCGCGCTGCTCGGCGGCGCGAAGCAGCTGGCGCTGCCGGCCTACGACCAGTGCATCAAGGCCTCGCACGTCTTCAACCTGCTGGATGCGCGCGGCGTCATCTCCGTGACCGAGCGGCAGGCCTATATCGGCCGCGTGCGGGCGCTGGCGCGCGCCTGCTGCGAGGCGTGGCTTGCTTCGCGCGGCCACGCGACGGGCAAGGACGCCTGAAATGGCCGAGCTGCTGGTCGAATTCCTCTCCGAGGAGATTCCCGCGCGCATGCAGGCGACGGCCGCCGCCGAACTGGCGCGGCTGGCGACGACCGCCCTCGCGGAGGCCAACCTGGCGCCCGCGTCGCTGACGACGCACGCCGCCCCGCGCCGTCTCGTCCTCGTCGCCGATGGCCTGCCGACGCAGCAACCGGATCTGCGGACCGAACGACGCGGTCCACGCGTCGGCGCGCCCGAGAAGGCGATCGAGGGCTTCCTGCGTTCGGCGGGCGTCACCCGCGACCAGTGCGTCGAGCGCGTCGAGGGCAAGGCGACCTATCTCGTCGCCGTCGTCGAGAGCAAGGGACGCCCGGCCCGCGACGTCCTCGCGGACATCGTCGCCGCCCTCGCCCGCGCCCTGCCGTGGCCCAAGTCGCAGCGCTGGGGCACGACGACGTTCCGCTGGGTGCGCCCGCTGCACAGCGTCGTCGCCGTGTTCGGCGGCGCGCCGCTGCCCGGTTCGCTCGACCTCGGCAACGGCAACCGGCTCGATTTCACCGACCGCACCGTCGGCCATCGCTTCCTCGCGCCGGATGCGTTCGCCGTCACGTCCTACGCCGACTACAAGGCGAAACTCGCGGCCGCCCATGTCACGGTCGAGGCCGGCGAGCGCCGCACGGCCATCGCCGCCCAGCTCGATGCCGCGGCGGCCGGGGCGGGCCTGCGCCTGCGGGCCGATGCCGGCCTGCTCGACGAGGTGACCGGGCTGGTCGAACGGCCGATGGTCATGCTCGGCGCCATCGACGCGCGCTTCCGCGACCTGCCGCCCGAGGTGCTGACCGCCTCGATGCGCGCGCACCAGAAGTATTTCACCCTCGAATCCCCGGACGGCACCTTCGCCTCGCACTTCGCCTTCGTCGCCAACACGCCGGGCGTCGACGGCGGCGCCGAAATCGTCGCCGGCAACGAGCGTGTGCTACGCGCCCGCCTGTCCGACGCCCGCTACTTCTGGGACCTCGACCTCGCGACGACGCTGGCCGACCGCGTGCCGGCGCTGGCCAGCATCGTCTTCCACGCCAGGCTCGGCACGCTCGACGCCAAGATCGATCGCGTGCAGGCGCTCGCCGTGTCGCTGTGCGAACACGTGCCGGGCAGCGACCGCGACCGCGTGCGCTCCGCCGCGCGGCTGGCGAAGGCCGATCTCACCACCGGCATGGTCGGCGAGTTTCCCGAGCTGCAGGGCGTGATGGGCCGCTACTATGCGCTGGCCGCCGGCGAGCATCATGAAGTCGCCGACGCCATCGCCGACCACTACGCGCCGGCCGGCCCCAACGACCGCTGCCCGACGGCGCCGGTGTCAGTGTGCGTCGCGCTGGCCGACCGCCTCGACACGCTGACGGGCTTCTGGTCGATCGGCGAGACGCCGACCGGCTCGCGCGACCCGTTTGCATTAAGGCGCGCCGCGCTCGGCGTCATCCGCCTGGTGCTGGAGAACCGCTTGCGGCTCGATCTGACGGCGACCATCGCCGGACACGCACGCCAGTTCGCCGGCACTGCCGAACGCACGGTCGACGCCGTGACCGCCGACCTGCTCGACTTCTTCGCCGACCGGCTGAAGGTGCAGCAGCGCGAATCCGGCATCGGCCACGACCGCATCTCGGCCGTCTTTGCCCGGAGCGCCCGCGAGGCCCTGGAGCGCGATGGCGCGCTCGGCCCGGTCGATCTCGTCCGTGTGGTCGAGCGTGTGCAGGCGCTCGATGCCTTCCTCAAGGGCGAGGACGGCGCCAACCTGCTGATCGCCTACCGCCGCGGTGCCAACATCGTGCGCGCCGAGGAGAGGAAGGACGGTCTTGTCTACGACGGCGCCGGCTACGACCGCGCGCTCGCCACGGCACCCGAGGAGGCGGCCCTGTTCGCGGCGCTGGAGACGGCCCGCGCGGCCCTGCCCGCCCACCTCGGCGCCGAACGCTTCGCCGACGCCATGGCGGCGCTCGCCGGGCTGCGGGCCCCGGTGGATGCCTTCTTCGACAAGGTGACGGTCAACGTCGACGACGCGGCGCAGCGCGCAAATCGCCTGCGCCTGCTGGCGCTGATCCAGTCGGTCATGAACACGGTCGCGGATTTCGCCCAGATCGAGGGCTAGGCGTCGCGTAATGCCATCCGCCCCCGGGTCGCCGCGGGACTTGCCGAGGGCCGCTCCCGCGACGCATAACCCCGGCCACAGGCCGCGCCGGGCAGGCGCAAGGCGGCGGCGCCAGACCGCCCCGAGGGACGAAGCGACCCCGGACGGATGCGATTGCTGGAGCGAAGGGGTTCGCGATGGCGAAGTGGGTCTACAGCTTCGGTGACGGCAAGGCCGACGGGCGCGCCGGAATGCGCGACCTGCTCGGCGGCAAGGGCGCCAATCTGGCCGAGATGTCGAGCCTCGGCCTGCCCGTGCCGCCCGGCTTCACCATCACCACCGAGGTCTGCACCTACTACTACGCGCACGACCGCAAGTACCCGGACGACCTGAAGGCCGCGGTCGACGCGGCGCTGGCGGCGGTCGAGGCCGGCGTCGGCGCGAAATTCGGCGATGCGGCGAACCCGCTGCTGGTCTCCGTCCGCTCCGGCGCCCGCGCCTCGATGCCTGGCATGATGGACACGGTCCTCAACCTCGGCCTCAACGATGCCACCGTCGCCGGGCTGGCGAAGCGGTCGGGCGACGAGCGCTTCGCCTGGGACAGCTACCGCCGCTTCATCCAGATGTACGCCAACGTCGTCCTCGGCACCGACCACTATCTGTTCGAGGACCTGCTCGAGGACGCCAAGCGCAGCCGCAACGTGACGCTCGACACCCAGCTCGATGCCGCCGCCCTGCGCGAGCTGGTGGCCGAGTACCGGGCCACGGTCGAACGCGAACTGGGGCGCCCCTTCCCGCAGGATCCGCACGAGCAGCTGTGGGGCGCCATCGGCGCCGTGTTCGGTTCGTGGATGAACCAGCGCGCCATCACCTACCGCCGCCTGCACGGCATCCCGGCCGACTGGGGTACCGCCGTCAACGTGCAGGCGATGGTGTTCGGCAACATGGGCGAGGATTGCGCCACCGGCGTCGCCTTCACCCGCGACCCGTCGACCGGTGCCAACGTGTTCTATGGCGAGTACCTGGTGAACGCGCAGGGCGAGGACGTCGTCGCCGGCATCCGCACACCGCAGCATCTGACGATCGCCGGCAAGCAGGCCAACAAGTCGACCCTGCCGGCGATGGAAGAGGTCATGCCGGAAGTGTTCGGCCAGCTCGATGGCGTGCGCCGCACGCTGGAGGCCCACTACCGCGACATGCAGGACATCGAGTTCACGGTCCAGCGGGGCCGGCTCTACATGCTGCAGACACGCGGCGGCAAGCGCACCGCTGCCGCCGCCATCCGCATCGCCGTCGAGATGGTCGGCGAAGGCCTGATCGACAAGGCCGAGGCCGTGCGCCGCGTCGACCCCGCCGCCCTCGACCAGCTCCTGCACCCGGGCCTCGATCCAAAGGCACCGCGCACCGTCATCGGCCGCGGCTTGCCGGCTTCGCCGGGCGCCGCCTCGGGCCGCGTCGTGTTCTCCGCCGACGAGGCCGAGGCGCTGGCGCAGAAGGGCGAGGCCGTGATCCTCGTTCGCATCGAGACCAGCCCCGAGGACATCCACGGCATGCACGCCGCCCGCGGCATCCTCACCACGCGCGGCGGCATGACCAGCCACGCCGCCGTCGTCGCCCGCGGCATGGGCCGACCTTGCGTCGCTGGCGCCGGGGAAATCCGCGTCGACTACGGGCGCCAGACCCTGTCGGCGGGCGGTCGCACCATCGCCGCCGGCGAGACCCTGACCATCGACGGCACCAGCGGCGAGGTGTTCGCCGGCGAGGTGCCGACGATCGACCCCGAGCTGTCGGGCGATTTCGGCACTCTGATGGAATGGGCCGACGGCCTGCGCCGCCTGCGCGTGCGCGCCAATGCCGAAACGCCGGCCGACGCGCGCGTGGCGCGCGAGTTCGGTGCCGAGGGCATCGGGCTCTGCCGCACCGAGCACATGTTCTTCGACCCCGAGCGCATCCTCGCCGTGCGCCGCATGATCCTCGCGGACGACGAGGCCGGCCGCCGCGCCGCGCTCGACACGCTGCTGCCCTTCCAGCGCGCCGATTTCGTCGAGCTGTTCGGCATCATGGCCGGCCTGCCGCTGACCATCCGCCTGCTCGACCCGCCGCTGCACGAATTCCTGCCGAGCAGCGAGGCGGAGATCGCGGAGGTGGCAAAGGCGTCGGGTGTCGACGCCGAAGCGATGCGCGCACGCACGGCGCGCCTGCACGAGACGAACCCGATGCTCGGCCATCGCGGCTGCCGCCTCGGCATCACCTTCCCCGAAATCTACGAGATGCAGGCGCGCGCCATCTTCGAGGCGGCGGTCGAGGTCGACCGCGCCGCGCCGGGCAGCGTCCATCCCGAGGTGATGATCCCGCTGGCGGCGACGAAGCGCGAGCTGGACATCCTGAAGGATCGGATCGACGCCGTCGCCGCCGAAGTCTTCGCCGCCGCCGGACACAATGTCGCCTACCTCGTCGGCACCATGATCGAGCTGCCGCGCGCGGCACTGCGGGCGGGCGACCTCGCGGCGACGGCCGAGTTCTTCAGCTTCGGCACCAACGACCTGACGCAGACGACCTTCGGCCTGTCGCGCGACGACGCGGCGAACTTCCTGCCCGACTACGAGCGCCAGGGCATCCTCGCCGTCGACCCCTTCGTGTCGCTCGACGTCGACGGCGTCGGCGAACTGATCTCCATCGCCGCCGAGCGCGGCCGCAAGACGCGCAGTGCCATCAAGCTCGGCATCTGCGGCGAGCATGGCGGAGATCCGGCGTCGATCGCCTTCTGCGAGACAGTCGGGCTCGACTACGTTTCGGCCTCGCCCTACCGCGTGCCGATCGCCCGCCTCGCCGCGGCGCAGGCCGCGCTGGGAAGGTCGGGCGACACGCGCTGAAAGCACTGGCGCGGCTTCATCCTTCGACAAGCTCAGGATGAGGACTTGCTGAAAAATCCTTATGGTGAGCCTGTCGAACCATGAGGGCCGCCATCTCAGGTCGCGACCATGTCGTCACCGGCGGCTTCGTCCGCCGCCGCCTCGATCGCCTCCATGGCCTCGTCGGACAGGCCGAAATGGTGGCCGATCTCGTGGATCAGCACGTGGCGGACGAGCCGAGTCAGGTCTTCGCCGGTCTCGCACCAGTAGTCGAGCAACGGCCGGCGGTAGAGGAAGATCATGTCGACGTCCTGGCGCACGTCGCCAACCGAGCGGCGGTCGAGCGACAGGCCGCGATAGAGACCGAGGAGATCGAACTCGCTCTCCAGTTCCATCTCCGCGACCGTCTCCTCGTCGGGAAAGTCGACGACGCGGATGGCGACGCCCTGGACGTGGCGTACCAGCTCCTGCGGAATCTGCTCGAGGGCGTCCTCGGCGACGGCGGTCAGTTCGTCGGCCGTCGGCGCCACGGTGAAGCTGCGCGGGTCGGTCATGACCGCGGTATAGGCCCGCTTGATCGCCGGGCCAAGGCCGGCGAGGCTGGTGCCGGCAACCACCGGCAGGCATGGAGACGGACATGGCGAAGAAACTCGACGGTCAGGCGCGCGCCGACGCGCTCGCCGGCCTTGTCGACTGGGAGGAAGTGCCCGGCCGCGACGCCATCCGCAAGACCTTCCGCTTCGCCGACTTCAATGCCGCCTTCGGCTTCATGGCGCGGGCTGCGCTGAAGGCCGAGCGGATGGACCACCACCCCGAATGGTTCAACGTCTACAACCGGGTCGAGGTGACGCTCGCCACCCACGATGCCGGCGGCGTGACGGCGCTCGATGTCGAACTGGCCGGCTTCATGGACAAGGCGGCCGGCTGACCGGCCGCCGTCAGGCCGCCCGCGCGGCGAATACCGTGCGGTCGAGCCAGGCTTCGACCTCCGCGGCGCAGTCGTCCACCGCGCGCCCGGAGGTGGCGAGACGCAGATCGGGCGTGGCCGGCGGCTCGAACGGCGCCGAAACGCCCGTGAAGTCACGAATCTCGCCGCGCCGCGCCTTGACGTAGAGACCCTTCGGGTCGCGCGCCTCGCATTCGGCCAGCGGCGTGTCGACGAAGACCTCGTGGAACAGAGCGGGACGGATGGCCCGCACACGGGCGCGATCGACGGCGTAGGGCGAGATCAGCGCGCACAGCACGACGACGCCGGCATCGGCCAGCAGGGCCGCCGCCTCGCCGGCGCGCCGGTTGTGCTCGGCGCGATCCTCCGGCGAGAAGCCGAGCCCGGCCGAGAGGCCGGTACGGAGATTGTCGCCGTCGAGCACAAAGGCATGGACACCGCGCGCCAGCAGGCGCCGCTCGACCTCACGGGCGATCGTCGACTTGCCCGAGCCCGACAGGCCGGTCAGCCAGACGACCGCGCCGGGATGGCCGAAGGCACGGGTGCGCAGACTCACCGCCTCGCGATGGTCGAGGGGAAAGACGTTGACGGGAGCATTGGCGTTCATCGCGCAGTCCAGCGGTTGCCGTGGATGCCGCATTCGGTCTTGTCCTGGCCCGACCAGCGGCCGGCACGTACATCCTCCCCGGCCTCGACCGGGCGCGTGCACGGCCAGCAGCCGAGCGACAGATAGCCGAACTCCCACAACGGATGGCGCGGCAGGTCGTGGCGTACGAACCAGGCGTCGATGTCTTCGGCCGACCAGTGCGCCAGCGGATTGAACTTGAGGTGGCGGCCCTCGGCCTCGACCAGCGGCAGAGCCGCGCGCGTCGTCGCCTGGAAGCGCTTGCGTCCGGTGATCCACGCCTCGTAGCCGGCGAGCGCGCGCTCCAACGGCCTCACCTTGCGCAGGTTGCAGCAGGCGTCGGTGTCGCGCTGGTGCAGGGTGTCGTCGGCATCCTCGCCGGCGCGCTCGCCCGCGTCCGGGCGCACGGCCACGACGCCGGGCAGGCCAAGCCGCGCCGCCAGTTCGCGCTGGTACTGCAGCGTCTGGGCGAACAGCATGCCGGTATCGAGGAAGACGACCGGCGTCGCGGGCGCGGTCGAGGCGACGAGGTGCAGCAGCACCGCCGATTCCGCCCCGAACGACGAGACGACCGCGATGCGACCGCCGTAGCCTTCGCCGAGCGCCCAGGCGAGCAGGTCGCGCCCGTCGCTGCCGGCGAAGCGCGCGTCGAGCCGCGCCGCCTCGGTCACCAGCGCCGGATCGGTGACGACGCTCATCGCCGTCTCAGCCGCAGGTGCCGTTGAGGAAGACGCGCGAGCGGTCGCTGCGCTCCGTGGCCGCCGAGCGACGGCGGTCGGCGGCGGTCTGGTAGACGACCGAGATCTCGTCGAAGGCCGCCAGGGCCTGCTCGACCGGGGTCTTGCCCGCGTACTCGAAGGCGTCGAAGCCGCAACGCGCCAAGAAGGCGAGCTGGTCGCGCAGCACGTTGCCGACCGCGCGCAACTCGCCCCCGTAGCCGTAGCGTTCGCGCAGCAGCCGCGCCGTCGAATAGCCGCGACCGTCGGTGTAAGCCGGGAACTCCACGGCCACCAGCGCCAGGCGGTCGAGATCGTCCGCGATCGTCTCCGGGCCCTGGTCAGGTTTCAGCCGCACACCGAGCGGCGCGTTGCGGCCGAGCAGCGTGTGGCGTTCCGCCGTCCAGCGCGTGGCGCTGACGATGGCCGCCGCGTCGGCGGGGATCGCCTCTCCGTCCGCCACCGAGATCCACGGGTCGGCAACCGCGACCCGGCGCTCCTTAATGAGTGGCATAGAGGCTCTCCTTGAACGGCTCCTTGCCGACGCGCCGGTAGGTGTCGATGAAGCGCTCGCCGTCGCGCCGCTGCGCCACGTAGGTCGAAACGATGGTGTCGATGGCGTCGACCACCTGCTCGGACGACACGGCGGGACCGACGATCTCGCCGAGGCTGGCGTCGGTGCCGGCATGCCCGCCGAGCGTGATCTGGTAGTACTCCTCGCCCTTGCGGTCGACACCGAGGATGCCGATGGCGCCCACATGGTGATGGCCGCAGGCGTTGATGCAGCCCGAGATCTTGATCGCCAGTTCGCCGATGTCGTGCTGGCGCTCGAGATCGGCGAAGCGGCGCGAGATGCGCTGTGCCACCGGGATCGAACGGGCATTCGCGAGAGCGCAGTAGTCGAGCCCCGGGCAGGCGATGATGTCCGATACGAGACCGAGGTTCGAGGCGGCGAGATCGTGCGCCTTCAGCGTCTGCCAGACGGCATAGAGGTCGCGCTGGGCGACGTGCGGCAGGACGAGGTTCTGCGAATGCGTCACGCGGATCTCGCCGAAGGAAAAGCGGTCGGCGAGCGCCGCCACCGCGTCCATCTGGTCGGCCGTGGCGTCGCCCGGAATGCCGCCCTCAGGCTTCAGCGAGATGTTGGCGATGGCGTAGCCGGGCTGCTTGTGGGCGGAGACGTTGGTCCGCAGCCACTGGGCGAAGGCGCGATCCTCGAAGCGATGCGCGGCGAGCCCGCGATCCTCGCCCTCGGCCAGCTTCTCGTACGCCGGCAGCGCGAAGAAGGCGGCAACACGCGAAACCTCCTCGGGCGGCAGGTCGACGGCATCGTGGCGCATCGCCTCCCATTCCGCCTCGACATCGGCGGTGAAGGCCGCAGCGCCGCGCTCGTGGACGAGGATCTTGATGCGCGCCTTGAACTTGTTGTCGCGGCGGCCGTAGCGGTTGTAAACGCGCAGGATCGCCTCGAGGTAGGATAGCAGGTGCCGCTCCGGCAGGAAAGCGCGCACCGTGTGGCCGATCATCGGCGTGCGGCCCAGACCGCCGCCGACGATGACTTCGAAGCCCAGTTCGCCGGCGACATTGCGGCGCACGACGAGGCCGATGTCGTGCACCTTCACGGCGGCGCGGTCGTCGGCGCAGCCGGTGACGGCGATCTTGAACTTGCGCGGCAGGAACGAGAATTCAGGGTGCAGCGTCGACCACTGCCGGATCAGCTCGGCATAGACGCGCGGATCGGCGGCCTCGCCGGCGGCGACGCCGGCGTACTGGTCGGCGGTGACGTTGCGGATGCAGTTGCCGCTGGTCTGCAGGGCATGCATCTGCACCTCGGCCAGGGCGGCGAGGATGTCCGGCGTGTCCTCGAGCTTCGGCCAGTTGTACTGGAGATTCTGGCGGGTCGTGAAATGGCCGAAGCCGCGGTCCCAGCGCCGCGCGATGGTCGCGAGCTGGCGCATCTGGACCGACGACAGTGTGCCGTAGGGAATGGCGACGCGCAGCATGTAGGCGTGGAGCTGCAGATAGAGGCCGTTCATCAGCCGCAGCGGCCGGAACTCGTCCTCCGTCAGTTCGCCGGCGACGCGCCGCCGCACCTGGTCGCGGAACTGCGCGACGCGCTCGTCGACCAGCGTCTGGTCGATTTCGTCATAGACGTACATGGCTGCCCTTCCCGTCCGCCGCGTTCACGCCGCGCGGCCGACGTCGTTGCCCACCGTCGGACCGCCGGCGCGGATGCGCTCGCGCAGCCGCAGCGGCTCGACGATGCCGTCGATTTCGGCGACTTCGATGAGGTACGGGCCGACGACGAGGCGAGCGGCCTCGTCTTCCTTGCCCTTCGCCTCCAGACGGGCGAAGCCGGCGTCGTCGGCGGCGATATCGGCGCCGGCGAGACCGGTAGACCACGTGCCGGCGACGGTGAGGAAGACGACGCGGCCGTCGCCGAGACGATTGGCCGTCAGAATCTGCTGGGTCACGATACGGAACTCCGGGCTAGCGGCCGGCGACCGCGAGACGCGGCGCCGGGGTGAAGGCGGACAGGTCGGCATCGGCGCGCGCGTAGGCGGCGACGTCGCCGATCACGACGATGGCGGGGTTGGCGGCGGCGCCGGCGGCCAGCGCCGGCAGATCGGCCAGCGTTCCCGCCAGCACGCGCTGCTCGGGCCGCGTGCCGTTCTCGATGACGGCGACGGGCGTGGCGGCACGCATGCCGTGGCCGAGCAGGCGGCGGGCGACGAGGCCGGCCGTCGCGACGCCCATGTAGACGACGAGCGTCTGCCGGCCGCGTGCCAGCGCCACCCAGTCATGATCGGGCAGCGCACCGTCACGGCCCTGGCCGGTGACGAGGGTGACGGCCGAGGCGTGGTCGCGATGGGTCAGCGGGATGCCGGCCGCCGCGGCGCAACCGACAGCCGCCGTGATACCGGGCACGATCTCGTAAGCGATGCCGGCGGCAGACAGCACCTCGGCTTCTTCGCCGCCGCGACCGAAGACGAACGGATCGCCGCCCTTCAGGCGCACGACGCGATGACCGTCGCGGGCGAGACGCACCAGCAGCGCACCGATCGCGTCCTGTGCCAGCGTGTGGCGGCCGGGCGCCTTGCCGACGTCGATGCGACGCGCCTCGCGACGGGCGAGAGCGAGAACCTCGTCACCGACCAGCCGGTCGTGGACCACAACATCGGCCGCTTCGAGCGCGCGCAGCGCCCGCAGGGTCAGGAGTTCGGGGTCGCCCGGGCCGGCGCCGACCAGCGAGACGAAGCCGTCGGCGTCGACGCCCGCGGCCGGGCCGTTGACCAGCGCCAGCATACGCTCGCGCGCGCCGGCCTCGTCGCCGGCCATCACCCGCGCGCCGATGGGGCCGGCGATCACGCGCTCCCACAGGCGGCGGCGGGCAAGCGGCTGGGGGATGGTCGCGCGCACTGCACCGCGGAAGCTGTCGGCGAAGGCGGCCAGCCGGCCGAGCCGGGCGGGCAGACGGGCCTCCAGCCAGCTTCGGACCGTCCGCGCCAGCACCGGTGCCGCGCCGCCGGTCGAGATGGCGACGACCAGCGGGCTGCGGTCGACGATCGCCGGCACGATGAAGGTCGAAATGTCGGGCCGGTCGACAACATTGACCGGGATGCCGGCCGCACGGGCGGCATCCGAGACGGCGCGGTCGACCGCATCGTCACCGCTGGCGCCGACGACGATAGCCTTGCCGGCGACGTCGTCGGCGCGAAAGGCGCGGCGCGTCAGGACAACGCGGGCCAGCGCCGCGAGATCGGCGTCGGGCTGCGGGGCGACGACGGTAACCTGGGCCCCCGCGCCGGCCAGCAGCCGCGCCTTCGACAGCGCGGCGGCACCGCCGCCGACGACGAGCGCCGGACGGCCGGACAGATCGAGGAAGATCGGAAATCGGTCCATCACCGGCCCCGCGCCGCCTTGCTCAAAACACACAGATTAATGTGTGATAATCGATGTTCTACACCAATCTATGATTTTCTAATCAGACAATCCAGTTGTGTTTCGTACTAAATGGTCGGACTGCAGCGCATGAATGGAAAATTGGCCGGAAATGCACCGGGGCCCGGCAAATGCCGGGCCCCGCGCCTGAAATCGGCCGATTTCAGCGCTTGGCGAGCGCGTCGCGGAACTTTTCCCAGCGGGCGTGGAAGCGCACGCCGTCGCGCACCGGCGGCTGCGGCACCATGACCTCCAGCCACTTCACCGGCTTGCCGCTGCGCGGGAAGAAGGCATGGCGGCTGCCGACGCCGTTCCAGCCGAAATCGCCGGGTTTCAGCTTGTAGTCCTTGCCGCCGAAGCGGATGTCGACCGTGCCCTCGAGCATGAAGTAGGCCTCCTCGAAGGGATGGTCGTGATGATTGCACAGCCCGCCGTCGACGAACTCGATGAGGAACATGTCGAAGTGGACGCTGCCGGCGGGCGCGTCGATCAGCATCTTCTGCGAGAAGCCGTGCAGGTCGCCATGGACCTTGCGATGCGGCGCCATGGTGCCGTCGTCGTGGCCGACGGCGCGCACGCGCGGGTCGCTGTAGTTGGGCGCTTCGATCGGCCCCTGCCAGCGCCCCTTGCCGAGGAAGAACGTGTCGGGCAGCTCGTCGCCGGGCAGCTTGGGCTGCGGCGCCGACAGTTCGACCCAGCGGGCCGGCTCGCTGCCAGTGTTGCGGAAGGCGTGTTCGGTCGCCGTCTCGATCAGCGCGTAATCGGCCTTGCCCAGACGCATGGCCGTGCCGTCGCGCTCCAGTTCCAGCGTGCCGGCCAGCATGTAGATGCCCTTCTCGTAGGCATGCATGACGACCTGGACCTCACCGCCCGGCGCCAGCTCGACGATCTCGTAGTCCATGTGGACGGAGCCGAGGGCACGGTTGACGAGTGACGCACGGGTCATCCCCGTCGCATGCGCCCCCCATTTCGGCGAGGCCAGCAGCTTGGCGCGATCGAACGAGGTGATGACGTGCATGGAAATCCTCCGCAGGCCCTCTTGTCCGGGGCGGGCGGAGCCTCGCACCGCCACGGCGCAAGCGTCAACGCGCCGACGCCTTCGCGCAACGCGGGCCTGCTCTGCTAGTCTGCGCCGACGCAACGGGAGGCAACGCGCCATGTCCATGGCGAAGGACAGCCGCATCTTCGTCGCCGGCCATCGCGGCATGGTCGGCAGCGCCCTGTGCCGGCGGCTCGCCGCGGCCGGGCACGACAATCTCGTCCTGCGCACGCGCGACGCGCTCGACCTCACCGACCAGGCCGCCGTCCGCGCGTTCTTCGCCGAAACCCGGCCCGAATACGTGTTCCTCGCCGCGGCACGGGCCGGCGGCATCGTCGCCAACGACACACTGCCCGCCGACTTCATCGCCATCAACCTGATGATCCAGACGAACGTCATCGACGCCGCCTGGCGTGCGGGCGCGCGCAAGCTGATGTTCCTCGGCTCGACCTGCATCTATCCGCGCCTCGCGCCGCAACCGATACCCGAGGACGCGCTGCTGACGGGCCCGCTGGAGCCGACCAACCAGTGGTATGCGGTCGCCAAGATCGCCGGCATCAAGATGGCCGAGGCCTATCGCCGCCAGCACGGCTTCGATGCCGTCTCGGTGATGCCGACGAACCTCTACGGGCCCGGCGACAATTTCGACCTTGCCGGATCGCACGTGATCCCGGCCCTGATGCGCAAGATCCACACCGCCAAGCTGGCCGGCGCCGGCGAGGTGACCCTTTGGGGGTCGGGTACGCCACGGCGCGAATTCCTGCATGTCGACGATCTCGCCGACGCCTGCGTGTACCTCATGGATACGTGGTCGGAAGACCAGTTCGTCAATATCGGCGCCGGCATCGACCAGTCGATCGCCGAACTGGCGGCGACGATCGCCGAGGTCGTCGGCTGGAAGGGCCGGTTCGTCCATGACCGCAGCAAGCCGGACGGGATGCCGCGCAAGCTCATCGACGTGACCCGCCTCCACGCGCTGGGCTGGACGCCGAAGATCCCGCTGCGCGAGGGTCTGGCACGAACCTATGAATGGTTTTGCGCCAACGAAGGCAGCGTGCGCGAGATTCCCGCGGCGCGCGCGGCCGAGTAGCTAGCTCGCCGGCGCCGGCGGACAGATCGCGGCGCCGAGGACCGGCCGTTCGCCCTCCGGCTGCACCAGAACCGCGCAGCCCTGACCCTTTTCGTTGCCGGCATCGCCGAGTGACAGCGTCGTCGCCGTGCCGCGCCAGTCGCCGACCTTGCGCCAGCCGACGACGATGTTGCGGCTGGTGAGCGTCTTGTCGTGGTTCTCGCCCGCACTGACGCGCGTGACCGCCCTGTCGATATACGTCACAAGCCAGACCGAAGCCGGCTGCGCGGCATCGCCGGCAAGGCCGACGGTCAGGCCGCCGGTCGCATCCCGCGACACCGCGACGGCGACGCGCGGCCGTACCTCGGCGGCCGACCGGTCGATCAGCCGCAGGATCTCGCCGGCGGCCGAGCCGACCGCCTCGGTGCGGCCGTCGACCACGGTCTGTGGCGTATAGACGTCGCCGCGGCCGCGCACGGCGACGTTGTAGCCACGCTGGCGCGCCGTCGCCTCGGGGCTGGAGAAGGGATCCTTCCAGCGGCCGTGGCTGCCGTAGACGAGGCTGTTCCAGTAGTCGACGTGGAACTCCAGGGCCAGCACGTCCGGCCGGTCCGCCAGGGAAGCGAGGAAGGCTTCGGCCGGCGGGCACGAATAGCAGCTCTGCGAGGTGAACAGCTCGACGACGGTCGGGCCCGGCGTGGTGGCGCCGGTCTGCTCGCCGGCGGCAGGCGCCGTCAGCCCGAATCCGGCCAGCATCGCCAGACATGCCGCCGTCCACAGTGTCCGTCGCCGCATCACATGTCTCCGTTCCACGGCCGGAGAGTACCGCCGACCACGGGCGGGGGCCGATCAGACCCGCTCACAACGCCGTGAAATGGCGAGACCCCCTGCCCGGCCCGGCGGTCATTGGTTATAGTGTCGGCGAGCGGGGGCGCTCGCAGGCATTTGGAGGGAGTTCATCGTGAGATCGATCGTCAACCGGCGGGCCGGCTTCGTTGCCGCCTGCACCGCCCTTGCTCTTGCCGTCGGCGCGGCGGGCGCCCTGGCTCAGGACGTCGTGCAGCAGCGCAAGGACCTGATGAAGTCCAACGGCGCGGCCATGCGGGCCATCGGCGACGTGGTCAAGGCCGGCGGCACGCTCGACGCCGCGGCAATCGCCGACAAGGCGGCCGTCGTGCGCCACAATGCGACGAAGATCGTCGCCTTGTTCCCGGCCGGCAGCACGTCCGAGAGGGCGCTCCCGGCGATCTGGGAGAAGCCGGACGAGTTCAAGGACTGGGCGATGAAGCTCGAAACCGCCGCCGCGGCACTCGAGCAGGCGGCCAAGGACAACAAGCTCGGCGACGGCAAGGCGCTGGTCGGTGCCGTCGGCGCCACATGCGGCGGCTGTCACAAGGCGTTCCAGAAGCCGGCGAGCTAGGCCGCGCGGGGCGCCGTGGTACCGGGTCGTATCGTTGCAGGGGCGCTGGCGGTCGGCGGTCTGGCCTTGTTCGCGAGCACGGCCGCCGTCGCGGCGCCCGATCCGGCGCGCGGCGAGTATGTGTTCCACATGTCGGGCTGCGCCTCCTGCCATACGGCCGAGGGCGGCGCCTTCCTCGCCGGCGGGCGACGCCTGACGACGCCGTTCGGCGATTTCCTCGTCCCCAACATCACGCCGGATCCCGACACCGGCATCGGCGGCTGGAGCGCGGCCGACCTCGTGCGTGCCATGGCCGAGGGCGTGTCGCCGTCGGGCGGACACTACTATCCGTCGTTCCCCTACACTTCCTATACGCGCATGCGCCACGAGGACATCGCGGACCTCAAGGCCTACCTCGACACGGTTCCTGCCGTGCGCAACGACGTCGGCCCGCACGAACTGGGCTTTCCGTTCTCCGTGCGGCTCGGCAATTTCTTCTGGAAGCTGCTGTTCTTCTCGCCCGGCCCGTTCGTGGCCGATCCGGCCCGCGACGCCGAGTGGAATCGCGGCGCCTACCTCGTCAACGGCCCGGGGCACTGCGGGGAGTGCCACACGCCGCGTAACATCCTTGGCGGTCTCGACCACGACCGCGCGCTGGCTGGCGCGACGCTGCCCGAGGGCGACGGCGGCAAGGTGCCGTCGCTGCGCGGGCTCGACTGGTCCGTCGAGGACTTCGTCTGGGCGTTCGAGACCGGCCTGCTGCCCGACGGCGACGCGCTGGGTTCGTCGATGGCCGACGTGATCACCGAGAACACGAGCAAACTCACCGACGCCGACCGTCGGGCCATCGCCGTCTATCTCAAGTCCCTGTCCGCGCTGTCCACCGACTGAGGCTTGCCGCCGCGCGGGCCCTACCGGATCATGCGGCGTCGCGACCGCCCATGCGAAGGATCGACATCATGCCCGTGTACTGGCTTGCCCGCGCCAAGATCCATGACCCTGTAGCCTACAAGCGCTACACCGACCCCCTGCCGCCGCTCATGAAGAAGTACGGCGCCAAGGTGCTGTGCCGTGGCGGCGCCTTCAAGGTGCTGGAAGGATCGACGCCCTACGAGCGCTTCATCGCCGTCGAATTCCCGTCGATGGAAGTCGCCGAGGCCATGTTCAATTCGCCCGAATACCAGGAGGCGGCGAAGCACCGCCGCGTGCCCGGCGTCGCCGAGAACGAACTGGTGATCGTCGAGGGCGGAGACGCGACCAAATAGACGACGGCACCGTCAGGCGGCGGGCCGCCGCTCCGGGAACAGGCGCAGCAGGCCCTCGCGGGTCGCCGGGCAGACGCCGCGATCGGTGATCAGCGCGGTGACGAGACGCGCCGGTGTCACGTCGAAGGCGTCGTTGCGGGCGGGCGAGCCATCGGGCACGAGTTGCACCGTTGCGTTCTCGCCCGCCGCCGTGCGCCCGGTGATGTGCGTGACCTCGCGCGCGTCGCGCTGCTCGATCGGGATGTCGCGGATGCCGTCGGCGATCGTCCAGTCGATCGTCGGATGCGGCAGGGCGACGTAGAACGGCACGCCATTGTCGGCCGCCGCCAGCGCCTTGAGATAGGTGCCGATCTTGTTGGCGACATCGCCGGTCGCCGTCGTGCGGTCGGTACCGACGATGCAGAGATCGACGAGGCCGTGCTGCATCAGGTGCCCGCCGGCGTTGTCGGCAACGACGGTATGCGGCACGCCGTGGCGGCCGAGTTCCCACGCCGTCAGGGCCGCGCCCTGGTTGCGCGGACGGGTCTCGTCGACCCAGACATGCACGGGAATGCCGGCGTCGTGCGCCCGGTAGATCGGCGCCAGCGCCGTGCCCCAATCGACGGTCGCGAGCCAGCCGGCGTTGCAGTGGGTCAGCACGTTGACCGGCCGCGCGGTCGCGGCCTTCTCGCGCGCCGTGGCGATGAGGCCGGCGCCGTGCTCGCCGATGGCGGCGCAGATGGCCACGTCCTCGTCGCAGATGGCGGCGGCACGCACAGCTGCGGCGGCGGCACGGGCGTCCGGCGCCAGCGGCGCCAGTCGCGCGCGCATGTCGGCGATGGCCCAGTGCAGGTTGACCGCCGTCGGCCGCGTGCCACCCAGCAGGTCGGCAGCGGCCGCAAGACCGGCATCGGACGGATCGCGCCGCATGGCAAGGGCAAGGCCCCAGGCCGCCGTGGCGCCGATCAGCGGCGCACCGCGCACCAGCATGGCCTTGATGGCGTGCGCTGCGGCGGCCACGTCGCGCAGCCGGATGACCACGAAGTCGTGCGGCAGGCGCGTCTGGTCGATGACGGCGACGCTGCCGTCGTCCTCGGCCCAGATGGTGCGATAGGGAACGCCGTCGACGCGCATCTCGGGCTGCTCCTCAGCCGGCCTTGCGGATGACGACGGTGCAGGTGCCGCCGGCCTCGCTCAGCGAGACCAGGGCATCGCCCGTCGTGGCACAGAAGGCGCGGAAGTCGTCCGGCGCCCCGGGATCGGTGGCCAGCACCGTCAGTTCCTCGCCGGCCGCCATGCCGCGCAGCGCCTTGCGTGCCTTCAGCACGGGCAGCGGACAGCGCAGTCCGCTGGCGTCGAGCGTCGTCATCGCCGTCTCCCGCGGGGCTGCCGGGCGCCCTCGATTGACCCTCCGCGAAATATACGCATACAGTCCCGCCAGCCAAGGTCCACGGCGGGATTTGCCAGCATGTTTGCCCGCCTCCGCGCAATGTTCGCCCGTGGCCCGGCGTCGCCCGGCCGCCCTGCAGACGGTGACACGGCCATGCCGCCCAAGATCGACATCCTCGATGCCCGCGACGTCCAGGCGCGCCTCGCGCGCGGCGAGATCGACCTCGTCGACGTGCGCGAGGAAAACGAATGGGCGGCCGGGCGCATTCCGGGCGCGCGGCTGCTGCCGCTCTCGCGCTTCGATCCCGAGGCAGCGAAGCCGGCGACCGGCAAGCTGCTGGTGCTGCACTGCCGCTCAGGCGTCCGCTGCGGCAAGGCTGCCGAGAAGATGGTCGCCGCCGGCTACCAGGCGCCGTTCGGCCGGCTCGCCGGCGGCATCCTCGCCTGGGCCGAGGCCGGCCTGCCGGTCGATACCGGAAAAAACTAGGTATCGCCCCCGTTTACGGCTGCCGCGCGATTGACCCGGCGCGGGGGCCCACCCATAGTGCCTGAGGGCGCGCCGGCCGACGGACACGCCGACCTTCACGCCTGCCCGTGACGAAAAGGGACCGGCCCGAACGCGCGCCGGCCGGGTGACGCGGCGGTCGATGACGATCTATCTGCCCATCGCCGAAATGTCGGTCGATGCCTTCCTGCTTCTGGGCATGGGCGCGGCGGTCGGCTTCCTGTCCGGTCTGTTCGGCGTCGGCGGCGGCTTCCTGACGACACCATTGCTGATGTTCATCGGCGTACCGCCTGCGGTCGCCGTCGGCACCGGCGTCAACCAGGTGGTGGCCGCATCGGTGTCGGGCGTGCTGGCCCACATGCGGCGGCGCAACGTCGACTTCAAGATGGGCGCGGTACTGACGGCGGGTGGCCTGGTCGGCTCGGTCGTCGGCGTCGGCCTGTTCACCTGGCTGCGCACAATCGGCCAGGTCGACCTGACAGTCACCCTTTCCTACGTCCTCTTCCTCGGCGCCATCGGCGCGATGATGGCCTACGAGAGCGGCCGCACCATCCTGCGCCGGCGACGTGGACTGCCGCAGCGCGGCAAGCTGCACCAGCACACCTGGCTGCACGGCCTGCCGTTCAAGATGCGCTTTCGCCGCTCGCGGCTCTACATCAGCGCCCTGCTGCCGGTCGCCGTCGGCTTCGTCGTCGGCATCCTCGCCGCCGTCATGGGCGTGGGCGGCGGCTTCATCATGGTGCCGGCGATGGTTTACCTGCTGGGCATGCCGACGGCGGTCGTCGTCGGCACGTCCCTGCTGCAGATCGTGTTCGTCACGTCGGCGGTCACCTTCATGCAGTCGCTCGGCAACCAGAGCGTGGATATCGTGCTCGCCCTGCTGCTGCTGGCCGGTGCCGTCGTCGGCGCCCAGCTCGGCACCAAGGCCGGGACCCTGCTGCGCGGCGAGCAATTGCGCGGTCTGCTCGCCCTGCTGGTGCTGACGGTCTGCATCAAGCTGGGCTGGGACCTCGTCACCATGCCGCGCGACCTGTACTCGATCGGCGCGGCGGTGCTGCAATGACCGGCCGACTGCGCCAACGCTTGCCCTTCGCCACCGCTGCCGGCATCACGCTGGTCGCCGCGCTGGCCGTCGGTGGTCTCGCCAGCGCCGCCGGCGAGCCGCTCGAAGTCGACATCAACGCCCGCTTTATCGCCGTTACCGCGGGCTTCACCGGCGCCACCGTGGACCTCTACGGCGCGACCGACGGCGCCGGCGACGTCATCGTCGTCGTGCGCGGGCCGGCGCAGCGGATCACCATGCGCCGCAAGGAGCGCGTCGCCGGCATCTGGATCAACGCGGCCAGCGCCGACTTCGCCGATGTTCCGGGCTACTACCACGTCGCCGCGTCCCGCCCGCCGGCGGACATCGCCAGCCCCGAGACGCTGGCGGCATCACGAATCGGCGTCGACCGCCTGCCACTCGTCGCGGCCGAGGCGCTGCCGTCCGCCGAGGGCCGCGAATGGCGCGAAGCCCTCATCCGGGCCCAACAGCGCGCCGGCCTGTTTCCCCAACAGGTCGGCAAGGTCGCATTCCGCGGCACCCGCCTGTTCACGACACGACTTTCGCTGCCGGCGAACGTGCCGACAGGCCAGTACGATGTCGACGTCCTGCTGGTCGAGAACCGACACATCATCGGCCACCGTCGGGCGCAACTCGAAGTGCGCAAGACCGGGTTCGAGGCAGGAATTTACAGCTTCGCGCACGACCGGCCGGCGCTCTATGGCCTGATTGCCATCATCATTGCGCTGGTGGCAGGATGGCTGGCCGGCCTCGTGTTCCGCAGGATCTGAACGTCGTGAGCGACACCGCAACTGCCGCTGCCGACGAGGCGAACGCGCCGGATGGCCCCGGTGACCAGCGCGTCTTCCTTGTCGTCGTCGACGACACGCCCGAGATGAAGGTCGCGCTGCGCTATGCGAGCCTGCGCGCGCGACGCACGGGTGGTCGGGTCGCCCTGTTGCGCGTCATCGACAAGGCCGACTTCCAGCACTGGGCAGCGGTCGGCGCTCTGATGCGCGAAGAGGCCCGCACGGCGGCGGAACAGCTGATCCAGGAGCTGGCCGCCATCGTTGTCCGCATCTCCGGTCAGATTCCGATTCTCTATATTGCCGAGGGCGACCCCAAGCAGGTCCTCCTTGAACTCATCGACGGGGCGCCCGAAATTAAGATTCTGGTATTGGCGGCGGCGCCAGGATCCAACCCGGGGCCGTTGATCAGCTTTCTGACCAAGCGCAATATCGGTCGCCTCCGCATTCCGGTGACGCTCGTCCCGGGCGGACTCAGCGACGGAGAGATCGACGCGCTGACGTGAGGCCCTTCCGGGCCGGCGGCGGCGCTACGGGGACAGGACCGGCGATGGCCGCAGTGATCTGCGCAGGCGTGGCGTTTCTCGACCATGTCTTCCGCCTCGCGGACGACGGGTGGCGCGGCAGCCGCGCCTTCGCCCACGACTACGGGCCGGCCGGCGGCGGAATGGCCGCGACCGCCGCCGTCGCGGTGGCCCGCCTCGGCGGGCGTGCCGTGCTGTGGTGCCGCCTCGGCGACGATGCCACCGGCCACCAGATCCTCGACGAACTGGCCGCGTGGTCGGTCGACACGACGGCTGTCCGCGTCATCGCCGGCGCCCGCTCGCCGACCTCGGCCGCGACGATCGAGCCCGACGGCGAGCGCCGGCTGGTGATATTCCCCGGCGATGGCCTCGACCCCTCGCCCGAGTGGCTGCCGCTCGCGCGCATAGAGGAGGCGAGCGCCGTCCTTGTCGACACGCGCTGGCCGGAAGCCGCCGAGGCTGTCCTCGCCCGTGCCGCCGACCATCGCGTGCCGGGCGTGCTCGATGCCGAGGTCGGTCCCGCGCCCGTGCCGGCGCTGCTCGTCGCGCTGGCGAGCCATGTCGTGTTCTCGCGCGCCGGCCTTGCGCAGTTCACCGGCAACGACGACATCGCGCGCGGCCTCTCGGCGGCGTCCCGCCGTACGCGCGGCTTCGTCGGCGTCACCGCCGGCGCCGACGGCTTCTTCTGGTTCGAGCCGGGAACCGGCGTTCGTCACCTGCCGGCCCCGCTGGTCACGGCGATCGACACGCTCGGCGCCGGCGACGTGTTCCACGGGGCCTTCGCCCTCGCTCTGGGCGAAGGCAAGAACGTCGAGACTGCCGCGCGTTTCGCCACCGTCGCGGCGTCGCTCGCCTGTGCTGGACATGGCCGGGGAGCGATCCCCGACCGCGCCACTGTCTGGTCGCTGCTCGAACACGACGACCGCCGCGCGCGCGACGTCGCCTGAGGCTCAGCCCGCGAGGACCGGCGTGGCGATGGGGCCCTCGGCGAGCTGGTTGACGAACTGGTGGACCCAGGGATTGCCCGAGCGGCGCAGCGACGTGGTCGGGCCGTGCCACACCACCTTGCCGCGATCGAGCATGGCGACATCGTGCGAGATGCGCGCGACGCTCGCCATGTCCGAGGAGACGGCGATGACGGTGGCGTCGATACTGCGCACGAGATCGCCGATGAGCGCGTCGATGACGTTGGTCATGATCGGGTCGAGGCCGGCGGTCGGCTCGTCCAGTAGCACGATCTCGGGATCGGCGGCGATGGCCCGGGCGAGGCCGACGCGCTTGGCCATGCCGCCCGACAGCTCGGCGGGAAACAGGTCGGCGACGCCGGCGTCGAGCCCGACCTGTTCGAGCACCTCGATCGCTCGCCCGCGCGCCTGGCGACGCGGCATCCGGCGCTCGTTGACCAGCCGGAAGGCGACGTTCTCCCAGACCGGCAGGCTGTCGAACAGGCCCTGGCGCTGGAACAGCACGCCGAAGCGGGCGAGGCGCGCCATGCGTTCGCCGGTGTCGAGCGCGGCGGTATCCTCGCCGTCGACAAGCACGCGTCCGGCATCCGGCGCGACAAGCCCGAGGATCGTCTTGAGCACCAGCGTCTTGCCCGAGCCCGACGGTCCGATCAGCGCCAGCGCGCGCCCCGGCGCGACGGCAAGGGAGATGCCGTCGAGCGCCTTGTGGCCGTCGAAGGAGCGCGTGATGCCGTCGAGGCGGATCTTGTCGGGAACAGGCATGAGGGGCGCGAGCCTATCGCGGATTCGCCGCGCCGGCCACGCGTCATGGCACTGATGCGCCAGCCCGACCCGGCCGCGCCGGACGTCCTGCCGGACCTGCTGGCGCCGGGCCTCGACCTCGTCATCTGCGGCTCGGCCGCCGGCACCGTCTCGGCGGTGCGCGGCGCCTACTACGCCCATCCGCAGAACCGCTTCTGGCCGATCCTCGCCACCACGGGCCTGACGCCGCGCCGCCTGGCGCCGGAGGAGTATCCGCTGCTGCCCGGCTTCGGCATCGGCCTCACCGACATGACCAAGACCGAGTACGGCGCCGACGCCGTGCTGCGTACCGCCGACCCGGCCCGCCTCGCGACAGCTATCGCCCGCATCCGGCCGCGCGTGCTGGCCTTCAACGGCAAGCGCGCGGCCGGTTTGTTTCTCGGCCGCAGGGGACCGGACTTCGCCTACGGCCGGCACGCGGACGACATCGGCGGGACGGCCGTGTTCGTGCTGCCGTCGACCTCGCCGCTCGCCGTCGCCTTCTGGGACCCGGCGCCGTGGCAGGAGATGGCGGCGTTCGTGCGGCGGCGCTGAGCCTAACGCATCGTCGGCATGTGCAGGCTCTGGCCCTCGCGCACGCCGGACTTGGGCCAGCGCGAGGTGACGGCCTTTAGGCGCGTGTAGAAGCGCACGCCGTCCATGCCGTGCATGTGGGTGTCGCCGAACAGCGAACGCTTCCAGCCGCCGAAGCTGTGATAGGCGACCGGCACCGGGATCGGCACGTTGACGCCGACCATGCCGATCTGCGCCCGCTCGGTGAAGTCGCGGGCGGCGTCGCCGTCCTTGGTGAAGATGGCTGTGCCGTTGCCATACGGGTTGCGGTTCACGAGATCGAGCGCGGTCTCGTAGTCGGGCGCGCGCACCACCGACAGCACCGGCCCGAAGATTTCCTCGCGGTAGATCGCCATCTCCGGGGTCACGCGGTCGAACAGCGTGCCACCCATGAAGAAGCCACCCTCGTAGCCCTGCAGGCGGTAGCCGCGGCCGTCGACGACCAGTTCGGCACCCTCTGCCACGCCCTTGTCGATCAGGCCGCTGATGCGCTCATGCGCCTGGCGCGTGACGACCGGGCCCATCTCGGCCTCGGGGTCGACGCCCGGGCCGATCTTCAGGCTCTGGATGCGCGGCTTGAGCTGGCCGACCAGCGCATCGGCCGTGTCGTCGCCGACGGCGACGGCCACCGAGACGGCCATGCAGCGCTGCCCGGCCGAGCCGTAGCCGGCCGAGATCAGCGCGTCCGTCGCCTGTCCCATGTCGGCGTCGGGCATGACCACCATATGGTTCTTGGCGCCGCCCAGCGCCTGCACGCGCTTTCCGTTCGCCGCCGCCGTCGCGTAGATGTACGAGGCGACCGGCGTCGAGCCGACGAAGGACACGGCATCGATGCCGGGGTGCTCGAGGATCGCGGTCACCGAATCCTTGTCGCCGTTGACCAGGTTGATGACACCCGCCGGCACGCCCGCCTCCAGCGCCAGCTCGACCAGCCGGCGCGGACACGAGGGCGCCCGCTCCGACGGCTTGAGGATGAAGGTGTTGCCGCAGGCGATGGCGAGCGGGAACATCCACAGCGGAATCATGGCCGGGAAGTTGAACGGCGTGATGCCGGCGCAGACGCCGACCGGCTGACGGATCGAATAGGCGTCGACGCCGGTGCCGACCTGCTCGGTGTAGTCGCCGCGCATCAGGTGCGGGATGCCGCAGGCGAACTCGACGACCTCGCGGCCGCGCGTGATGTCGCCGCGCGCGTCGGCGATGGTCTTGCCGTGCTCGGCCGTGATCAGCGCCGCGAGCTCGTCCTCATGCTTGAGCAGCAGCTCGTTGAACTTGAACATCGCGCGCGCCCGGCGCAGCGGTGGCTGCGCGGCCCAGCCTGGCAGCGCCGCGCGCGCCGCGGCGACGGCGGCGTCGATGTCGGCCTTGCCCGCGAGCGCCACGGTCGCCGTCTGCTCGCCCGTCGCCGGGTTGAAGACCGGCCCGGAACGACCCGAGGTGCCGGCCACGGACTTGCCGTCGAGCAGATGTTCGATGTGCGCCATGGCGTCCTTCCCCTCGTGGGCGCGACGGTCGGAAGCGCCGGTTTCCGCCGTCCCGCGTTGCCGCGGACCTAATAGGCGATGGGCCGGAGAGGCGCAAGCGACGGGCCCGCTGCCGCGCTATGCTCGCCGCGACGGGCCGGCGGAAGATCGGCCCCGGAAGAAAAGGAACGGAGACATGTCAGGACGGCTCGACGGCAAGACGGCACTGGTCACCGCGGCAGCACGCGGCATCGGGCGCGCGACAGCGCTGGCCTTTGCGCACGAGGGTGCCAGGGTGGTCGCGGCGGACATCGACGAGGCCGAACTGGCGAAGCTGCCGGCGTCGCCGGGCCTGACGCGGCGGCGCCTCGACGTCACCGACGGTGCGGCCGTCGGCGCGCTGGCCGGCGAACTGGGCGCCGTCGACATCCTGTTCAACTGCGCCGGGCGCGTGCCGCACGGCGCCATCCTCGAATGCGACGAGGCGATGTGGGACGGCGCCTTCGCGCTCAACGTCAAGTCGATGTACCGGACGATCCGCGCCTTCCTGCCGGCCATGCTGGAGGCTGGCGGCGGTTCGATCATCAATATCGCCTCGGTGGCGTCGAGCCTGCAGGGTGTCCTCGACCGCTGCGCCTACGGCGCCTCGAAGGCCGCCGTCATCGGCCTGACGAAGTCGGTCGCGCGCGACTACGTCACCCGCGGCGTGCGCTGCAACGCCATCTGCCCCGGCACGGTCGACACGCCGTCGCTCGGCGACCGCATCGCCGCCTTCGCCGACCCGGTCGCCGCGCGCAAGGCCTTCATCGCGCGGCAACCGATGGGCCGGCTGGGCACGGCCGAGGAAATCGCCGCGCTCGCCGTCTACCTCGCCAGCGACGAGGCCGCCTTTACCACCGGCACCGCGATGGTGGTCGACGGCGGCATGAGCGTGTGACCGGCCCGCGCGGCCTCGCTTGCCCACCCGGTCGCGGGCAAGCGGGGCTCTCCGGCCGACGGCGCGGCCCAGGCTTTCGGCGCCGCCGTCAAGTGTCGGCCGACCTTCTCTTGTTGCGTTGCAGCAAAAGGGAAACGAATTGACAGGACTCGTGGAAAGTCAGCGTAGTGGAGGGTGGCCCTGTCGTAGTGGGCTGTGTGTTCCTGCCTTGAATAATCAGCCAGAACAAAATGGGGGAATCCATGGACGGTCTCTGGGATAAGGTCAAACGCGTCATCGGCCAGTTCATCGAACTCGGCATGCTGCTCGTCGCGCTGGCGATCGTGCTGCAGATCCTGTTCGGCCGTGACGTCGGCTTCATCACCAACGATGTCGTCGGCAACCTGATCGCACTCATCCAGCAGCTCGGCGACAACGGGCTGGTCGGACTGATCGCGGTCGGCATCATCCTGTGGCTGTTCTGGCGCCGCCAGCCCGGCTGACGCACGCCAAATCAATCGCGGGGCCGTCGGCCCCGCGACGATTGCGCCGCCCCGGCATGTCCATCGTGCCGGGGCGGTTCGCGTTATGGCTCGGCGCATCGTGACGAAGAAACAACGCGCCCCTCTTGAAGCCGCCTTCCGCGCCACCCGATAATCTCCGCACATGGCCCGGACGTAACCGGGATGGCCCCGAGCAATTACGACCGGGCCGGCAGGGAGGGCGTTGCGATGCGTGGCCTGATCATGGACCGGCCGCTGTTGATCTCGAGCCTGCTGAGGCACGTCTCGGCGGTCTCCGGCGACCGCGACTTCGTCGCCCGCACGGTCGAAGGCCCGATTCACCGCTACACCTACGACGACGCGCACCGGCGCACGCGGCAGCTCGCCAACGCACTCGCGGCGCTGGGTGTGAAGGCCGGCGACCGGGTGGCGACGCTGGCGTGGAACACTCACCGCCACTTCGAGGCCTACTTCGCCATCGCCGGCATGGGCGCCGTGTCGCACACGGTGAACCCTCGCCTGCATCCCTCGCAGATCGTCTACATCATGAACCACGCCGAGGACGTGGTGCTGTTCGCCGACACGACCTTCGCGCCGCTGGTCGAGCAGGTCGCGGGCGAGCTGCCGGGCCTGCGCCATATCGTCTACATGACCGACCGCGCCCACATGCCGGCGAGCGAACGCCGCAACGTGCTGTGCTACGAGGAGCTGGTCGACAGCCACTCCGACGACTTCGACTGGCCGGAGTTCGACGAGAACAGCGCCTCCTCGCTCTGCTACACCTCGGGCACGACGGGGAACCCCAAGGGCGCCCTCTACAGCCACCGCTCCACCATCATCCACGCCTACGCCTCGGCCCTGCCCGACGTGCTGCACATGGCCGAGAGCGAGGTCATCCTGCCGGTCGTGCCGATGTTCCACGTCAACGCCTGGGGCATACCCTACGGCGCGACGCTGACCGGCGCCAAGCTGGTGATGCCCGGCCCGAAGCTCGACGGCGCCTCGGTGCACGAACTGCTGGCGTCGGAGGAGGTTACCATGTCGGCCGGCGTGCCGACGGTGTGGCTTGGCCTCATCAATCACTGGCGCGAGAGCGGCGCGCGCGTGCCGTCGCTCAGGCGCCTGATCATCGGCGGCTCGGCGGCGCCGCGCTCGATGATTGAAGCCTTCCAGGAGGAGTTCGGCATCGAGGTCCGCCATGCCTGGGGCATGACGGAGATGAGCCCGCTCGGCTCGGTCTCCATCCCCAAGCCGCGCATCCGCGCCGAGGGCAGGGAGCCCTCGTACCGGGCGCAGATGAAGCAGGGCCGCGCGGTGTTCGGCGTCGAGATGCGCATCGTCGACGACGCCGGCAAGGAACTGCCGCACGACGGCAAGGCCTTCGGCGAGCTGCAGGTGCGCGGCCCGTGGATCACCAGCGGCTATTTCCGCATCGACCGTTCGGACTCGCATCACGCCGACGGCTGGTTCTCGACCGGCGACGTCTGCACTATCGACGCCGACGGCTACATCCAGATCACCGACCGCGCCAAGGACGTCATCAAGTCCGGCGGCGAATGGATCAGCACCATCGAACTGGAGAACCTCGCCACCGCGCATCCGGACATCCTGCAGGCGGCGGTGATCGGCGTCGCGCATCCGAAATGGGACGAGCGGCCGCTACTGATCGCCGTGCCGAAGAAGGGCGCTACGCCGAAGCGTGACGACGTGCTGGCCTTCTTCGATGGCAAGGTCGCCAGGTGGTGGATGCCCGACGACGTCGTCTTCGTCAACGAGCTGCCGCTCGGCGCCACCGGCAAGATCCTCAAGACGCGCCTGCGCGAGCAGTTCGCCGGCCATCGCCTGCCGACGGCGTGACGGGACCGACGCCGATGCGCGGGCTGATCATGGATCGCCCGCTGCTGATCTCGTCGCTATTGCGCCACGCGGCGCGGAACCACGGCGACCGCGAGATCGTCGCGCGTACGGTGGAGGGCCCGCTCCACCGCTATACCTACGCCGAGGCCCATGCACGCGCCTGCCGGCTGGCCAACGCCCTGGCCGCGCTCGGCGTGATGGCGGGCGACCGCGTCGCCACCATCGGCTGGAGCACGCATCGCCACTATGAGACCTATTTCGCCGTGTCGGGCATGGGCGCCGTCTGCCATACGGTCAATCCGCGCCTGCACCCCGACCAGGTGGCGTGGATCATGAACCACGCCGAGGACGCGCTCCTGCTCGCCGACGCCAGCTTCGCGCCGCTCGTCGCGGATCTCGCGCCGCGCGTCCCGTCGCTGCGCGGCGTCGTGTTCATGACCGATGCCGCGCACATGCCGGATACGGGATTGCCGGCGGCCCACTGCTACGAGGACCTGCTTGCGGCCGCGCCGGCGCGCTACGACTGGCCGGAGTTCGACGAGCGCACCGCCTCCTCGCTCTGCTACACCTCGGGCACGACGGGCGATCCGAAGGGCGTGCTCTACTCGCACCGTTCGACGGTGCTGCACGCCTACGCCGCCTGCCTGCCCGACATGTTCGGCCTCGGCGAGGCCGAGGTGGCGATGCCGGCGGCGGCGATGTTCCACGTCAACGGCTGGGCCATCCCCTACGCCGCCACGCTGGCCGGCGCGAAACTCGTCCTGCCCGGCCAGCGCCTCGACGGCGCCTCCGTCACCGACCTGATGAACGGCGAGGGCGTCACCTTCGCCGCCGGTGTGCCGACCGTCTGGCAGGGTCTCGTCGCCCACTGGCAGGAGGCGCGGACGAGCGTGCCGTCGCTCAGTCACATCGTCGTCGGCGGCGCCGCCGCCTCGCGCACCCTCATCGCGGCGCTCATGCGCCACGGCATCGAGGTACGCCACGGCTGGGGCATGACGGAACTGTCGCCGATCGGCACCTTCGCCGCGCCGCGCCCGGCGACGCGTGCCGCCGGTCCCGGCGCCGTTCTCGACCATGCCTGCCGGCAGGGGCGCGCGCTCTTCGGCGTCGAGCTGCGCATCGTCGACGGCGAGCGTCATGAACTGCCGCACGACGGCGCCAGCATGGGCGAGCTGGAGGCACGCGGCTGGTGGGTGGCGGGCGCCTACTTCCGCCTCGACCGCTCCCCGGCGCACCACGACGATGGCTGGTTCTCGACCGGCGACGTCTGCACCATGGACGCGCACGGCACGATCGAGGTGAAGGACCGCTCCAAGGACGTCATCAAGTCCGGCGGCGAGTGGATCAGCTCGATCGATCTCGAGAACCACGTCGCGGCGCATCCCGACGTTCGCATGGCCGCCGTCATCGGCGTGCCGCATCCGAAATGGGATGAACGCCCGCTGCTTATCGTCGTGGCGAGGCCAGGTTCCAGCGTCGACAAGGATGATCTCCTCGCCTTCCTCGCGCCGCGCGTGGCGAAGTGGTGGCTGCCGGACGAGGTCGTCTTCGTCGACGACCTGCCGCTCGGCGCCACCGGCAAGGTGCTGAAGGCGAAGCTGCGCGAGGACCATGCGGCCGGTCTGCTGCGGCCGGCAGAGGCCCTCCCGGCCGCGCCGGCGGCACGGCGGGAGGGCCGATAGTCGCCGCTACTGCGGCGGCACGCGGTCGAGGAACCCCGTCACCGCCGCGAGCCGCCCGTCGGCGCCGAGCACGGCGAAGTCCGTTCCGGCGTAGGGCGCCGCGCCGTCCGGGCCGACCAGCTCCCAGGCGAAGCGCAGGCGGTCGTTGTGGCTGTCGATCTTGCCCCTGGCGACGAAGCGGTAGCCGGGCAGCATTGCCTGCACCTTCGCCACGGCCGCATCGATGGCGTCGGCGCCCTCGACCGCCATCAGTGGATCGACATAGGTGGCACCGTCGCTCCAGGTCGAGGCGATGAGGGCGCGACGCTTGCCGCCGTCGGCCTCGTTCCAGATGGCGAAGTAGCGGTCGACGATGGTTTCGGGTGTCGTCATCTCTGTCTCCTGCGTCGCTGATGCGGGCGGCGAAAGTGCCGCCGGACGTCCCGAACCTCGCAGCGTCGACGGCGCCCGTCGATTACGTGGCGGGTAAGCGCGGGCGCTTACCTCGCAGGTAATTGCCGCGCGGCACGGCCGGCCGCACCATGCCGCCATGACCGACACACACACGCCCCGCCCCTTCGGCGACATGCTCCGCGGCTGGCGCCAGCGCCGCCGCCTGAGCCAGCTCGACCTTGCGCTGGAGGCCGGCGTCTCGGCTCGCCATGTCAGCTTCGTCGAGACCGGGCGAGCGAAACCGAGCCGCGACATGGTGCTGCTGCTCGCCGAGCAGCTCGAAGTGCCGCTGCGCGACCGCAACACGCTGCTGATGGCGGCCGGCTTCGCCCCCGTCTACCGCGAGCGCGACCTCGACGACCCGTCGCTGCGGCCGGTGCGCGACGTGGTGGATCTTGTCCTGCGCGGCCATTCGCCGTACCCCGCGCTCGCGGTCGACCGGCACTGGCGGATGGTCGCCGCCAACGCCGCGGTCGGACTGCTGACGGAGGGCAGCGCGCCGGGACTGCTGCAGCCGCCGGTCAACGCGCGGCGCGTCGGCCTGCACCCGGACGGCATGGCGCCGCGCATCGCCAATCTCGGCCAGTGGCGCACGCATATCCTCGCGCGGCTGCGGCGCCAGGTCGACGTAACCGCCGATCCCGTCCTCGCCGAGCTGGAAGCCGAGCTGCGCGGCTATCCGGCGCCCGCGGACGGCGAAGCCGTCGCCATCCCCGGCGACACCGACATCGTCGTGCCGTTGCGCCTGCGCCGGCACGACGATGTGCTGTCGTTCATCTCGACGACGACCGTCTTCGGCACCCCGGCCGACGTCACGCTCGACGAGCTGGCAATCGAGTCCTTCTTTCCCGCCGACGAAGCGACGGCGGCCGCCCTGCGCGCGGCCGCCGCGCAGTAGGCCTCACCAGACCGACCAGCCGGCGTCGACGATGATGGTCTCGCCGTGCACCATCTTCGCGTCGTCCGAGGCGAGGAACACGGCGGTGCCGGTCATGTCCTCGGGGTCCATGAAGGCGATGCCCGTCGGCGTGAAGGTCTCCATCAGCTTCACGTACTCCTCGTGGCCCGGCCCGCGCACATGCGCGTTGAGCGGTGTGGCGACGTTGCCGGGCGCGATCGAGTTGACGTTGATGCGGTCCTTGCCCAGCTCGGCGGCGAGCGCGCGCGTCAGGTTGACGACGCCGCCCTTGGCCGCGCAATAGGCCGGGCAGTTGGGGAAGGCGCCGGTGCCGGCGATCGAGGAAATGTTGACGACCTTGCCGCCGCCGGCCTTGCGCCAATGCGGCACCAGCGTCTTCACCGCGAAGAAATAGCCCTTGAGGTTGAGGTCGAGCTGCTCGTCCCAGATCGCTTCCGTCGTCTCCATCACCGGCACGGTGCGGAACACGCCGGCATTGTTGACGAGGATGTCGATGCGGCCATGGTCCTTCATCACCTCGGCGATCAGGCGCTCGATCTCCGCGACCTTGGAAACGTCGGCCCGGTAAGCCTTGGCCTTGCCGCCGGCCTTCGCGATGCGGTCGACCACCTCTTGCGCCTTGCCCGGGCTCTTCAGGTAGTTGACGGCGACCATCGCGCCTTCCTTCGCATAGCGTTCGGCGATGGCCGCGCCGATGCCCATCGACGCGCCGGTCACCAGCGCCACCTTGTCCTTGAGCCGCATGATCCTCGCTCCCTCTACGGATGTCGTGGTCGTTCAGGCGCGCAGCCGCGCCGTCGCGGCGGCGTCGATCTCGCCCGCCGCGGTGACGGCGACACGGTAAACATCGCGCGCCCGTTCGCGGCTGACGAGCCCCTCTCGCACGTCGTGCAGCACGCGGGCCGGATCGCGCGTCGCCGGATCGCCATAGCCGCCGCCGCCCGCCGCCATGGAGACCAGCTTCTCGCCGTCCTCGATCCAGACCTGCGAACACTGGTCGAGACGCTCCAGTTCGCCGTTGCGCGTGCGCCGGAACTGGTCGGAGCCGCGCGCCGGAGCCCCGCCGCGCGCGCCCTGCGGCACGTGGACATTGCCGTCGGCGACGAAGCCCGCCTCCATGCGGCAGTCGATGGGGCCGAACTCGACCTCGATGCCCGGCGCGCCACGGAACCGTCCCGCGCCCTCGGAATCGCGCGACAGGTGGCGCGAATAGACGTGGATCGGCGTGTAGACCTCGTCGAGCTCGACCGAGTCGATGTAGCAGAGGCCGCCGTTGCCGGCATGCAGCATGGTCATCCACGCGTCCTGCATGGCCGCCGCCGCGCCCGCCGTGTGGCCGAGGAAAAGCTGGTTGACGTAGGGCTTGCCGTTGCGCGGATCGATGCCGGAGACGACCGAGGTCGAGGGCGGACAGAAGGTACCGACCTCGGCCATGCCGAAGCCGTCGCCCAGCTCGGCGATGGCCCGCTGCGTGGCGTTGGTCACACGGTCGGCGAGGTTTGTCGTCGAGGCCGAACACGAGATCGGGTGGCGCGGGATGCCGACGACGCCGCCGTCCTTGAGGTGCAGGCGCACGCGACGCAGGGCACCGAAATTCTGCGGCACAGTGTGGTCGATCGAGTTGAACACTCCGATCAGCGCCGCCGTCCGCGTGCACGCTTCCGACACGTTGAGGCCGCAGGCCATCTGGTCCGGATTGTCGCGCAGGTCGACCTCGATGGTCGCCGCCGCGTGGTCGACCGTCACCTTCGAGGTGATGGTGATGCCGTCCGGCGGCGTGCCGGGGATGGCGTCGTGGGTCGAGCGCGCGACGCCGCTGCCGGCCGGCACGGCGCGGATCGCCTCGATCATCCGCTGCTCCGAATAGTCGAACCACTGCGCGGTGAAGGCCGCCAGCCTGTCCCAACCCATCTCGGCGCCCAGCGCGCGGACCTCGCGCTCGCCGATCATCGCCGCGCCGAGCATGGCGAGGAAGTCGCCGTGCCACTGCTCCGGAACGCGGATGCGCATCTGGCACATGCGTACGACGTCGTCGACGGTCCTGAAATCCTTAAGCACCTGCACGGCGGGAAAGATCAGCGCGCCTTCCTCGTACACATCGCGCGCGGTGCCGTGATAGGTCGTCGGGATGGAATTGCCGATGTCGGCCTGGTGCGCTTTCGCCAGCACCGTGTAGCGGTGCACGCCACCGTCGTCTATCACCGGCATGATGATGGTGTGGTCGGCCGGGTGCGAGCAGCCATGGTAGGGCGAGTTGTGCAGGAAGGCGTCGCCGCGCTTCAGGACCGGATGAAATTCGCACATCGAGCGGGCCATGATGTCGGGTCCCGACAGCACGTGGATCGGCAGGCTCTCGGCGACGGCCAGCAGCTCGTGTCCGGCGGTGAGGATGCAGCAGGAGAAATCCTTGGCGCGGTTGAGCACGCCCGAGCGCCCGGTGCGCAGCAGCGTGTTGCCCATCTTGCGGCTGATGCCCTCGAAGCGGTGCGCGAGGATGGCGAGCTGCGCGCCGTCGAGCTTCATGTCGGGCTGTGCGGCCATGGCCGGCTCCTAGGGACGGACGACGAGGCTGCCGGCGGCGGTGCGGCGGACGCGCGCGGCGGGATCGACGACGACGGTGGTGAATGGCGACTCGACGATCGCCGGTCCGGCAATGTCGCGGTCGAGCGGCACGGCGTCGAAGCGATGGACCGAAGCCTCCACTTCGCCGTGCCCCGCGAACCACACCGTGCGACGGTCGGCGCCGCTGCGCGCGTCGGCGGCGCCGAGTAGCCGGCCGGTTTCGGCCTCATGCAGGCGGCAGCCGACAAACGCCGTCCAGCCGACGAATTCGATGGCCGAGGCCGGGTCGCGCACGGCGAAGATCTGCTCGTGGACGGCGTGGAACGCCTCGACCAGCCCGGCGAGATCGGCGTCGCTGTCGAAACGGCCCGCCTTCAGCGGCACCTCGATCTCCCACACCTGATGCGCGTAGCGCGCTTCGACCGTGTAGTGGATGGTCACCTCACGCGCGCCCTTGCCGGGACCGTCGGCAAAGGCGCGGCACTGCTCCGTCAGGCCGGCGAGCACCGCGTTGACGGCGTCACGATCGAAGGCGTCCGAGGTCGTGTAGAAGGTGCGGCGGTATTCGTTCGACAGGTCGGACATCAGCGCGCCCGCCGCCGACAGCGCCGCCCCCGTCTCCGGGATCAGCAGCACGGGACAGCCGAGCCGACGCGCGATGAACACCGAGTTGAGGCCGGCCGCGCCGCCGCCACCGACCAGCACGGCATCGGCCGGGTCGATGCCCTGGTTGACGGTGATGTCCTCGATCGCCTGCACCATGTTTTCGGTCGCCACCTCGACGATGGCGGCGGCGGCTGCCTCCATCGACAGGCCGAGCGGCTTCGCTATCTTCGCCTCGATGGCGCGTCGAGAGGCGGCGGCGTCGAGCGCCATGCTGCCGCCGAGGAAGAAGCCGGGATCGAGCCAGCCCAGCGCCAGGCAGGCGTCGGTCAGGGTCGGCTCCGTGCCGCCGGCGCCGTAGCACACCGGGCCCGGCACCGCGCCGGCGCTCTTCGGGCCGACATGCAGGACGCCGCCGCTGTCGACCCAGGCGATCGAACCGCCGCCGGCGCCGATCGACTTGATGTCGATGGAGGCGAGCCCGGTCATGTGGCCGCGATAGGGCTGGCCGATCCAGGTTTCCTTGGTCAGCGGAATGCGGCCGCCGCGCACGAGGCTCACGTCGTAGGTGGTGCCGCCCGTATCGGCGACGATGACGTTGGCGGCATCCGCGTCGAGGCGCGCGTAGTGGCGGCCGGCGATCGGCGCCATCGACGGGCCGGAGTTGATGGCGTGGATCGGCTTTTCCGACAGTTCGTGCGCGTCGAGCATGCCGCCGAGCGAGGTCAGCACCAGCGTGCGCCCCTTGAAGCCGGCGGCTTCCAGCCGCTCGGTGAGACCGCCGAGGTAGCGGGTCATCAGCGGCTTCAGCGAGGCGTCGATGGCCGAGGCCGAGGCGCGGCGATACTCGCGCAGTGCCGGATTGAGGCGGTGCGACAGCGTGTAGGGCACACCCGGCAGGTGGCGTTCGATCAGTTCGCCGACGCGCAGCTCGTGCGCCGGATTGGCGATCGACCACAGCAGGCAGACGGCAACGGCCTCGGCGCCACTCGCCTGCACCTGCTGCAGCAATGCCACCGTCGCCGCCTCGTCGAGCGGCACGAAGATGCTGCCGTCATGGCGGATGCGCTCGGGAACCTCGAAGGTCAGGGCGCGCGGCACATAGGGCTCGGGATATGGCACCGTGAAGTTGAACGGCTCCATGCGCCCGGCCTCGCGCAGCACGAGGATGTCGGGATGTCCGGCCGTGGTGAGGAACGCCGTCTTCGCCGTGTTGGCGGTGATGACGGCATTGATCGCGTGCGTCGTGCCATGGATCAGCATGTCGCCGCGGCCCAGCATCTCGCGCAGCGACAGGTCGAAGTCGCTCGCCGCCAGCGCCAGCGCATCGAGCACGCCCTTCACCGGATCGCCGGGCGTCGTCGCCGCCTTGTACATGCGCAGGGACTGCGCGTCGTCCTCGACGATCAGGTCCGTGAAGGTACCGCCCGTATCGCAGGCAAACCGCATGACGCCCCCGTTCCGCCGCGGCGGATGTGAACCGATCATAACGCCCGTGGCGTGGGTGTCAGCGCTTCTTCTGCCAGCACGCGACGACGTCGGGCGCGTTGCAGACCTGGCCGAACCAGCGGTCGATGTTGAACAGCGTACCCTGGTGCAGGTCCTCGCTGACGGTGCCGGTGCAGTCGTCGAGGAAGACGATGTAATAGTCGTGGAAGAAGCCGTCGCGCGCGGTCGACTCGACGCAGCCATTGGTGATGGCGCCGGTCATGATCATGGTGCGGATGCCGTTCGAGCGCAGCACCATGTCGAGGTTGGTGCCGATGAAGCCGCCATAGCGGTGCTTGTGGATCACCGGCTCTCCCGGCAGCGGGCGGACATTGCCGTAGAACTCGCCGCCCCAGCCGCCCTCGAGGCACACCGGATACTCGATGAAGCGGCCCTTCCAGCGGCGCATCGACTGCTCGAGCCAGACGTCGGACATGAAGTTGGCCTGGGCGTTGTAGATCGTCTGGATCCACACGACCATCACGCCGGCCTCCCGCGCGCTCAGCACGAAGTCATGCAGGCGCGGCACCATCTTCTGGATGCGGTCGAGCGGAAAGCCTTCACGGTCGAGCATACCGCCCTCGGCACAGAAGTCGTTCTGCACGTCGACGACCACGACTGCGGCGTGCGCGGGATCGACCTTGGCATCGAGCGTGGTGAGCGCCCGGGCCAGCGTCTTGCGGACGCTGGCGCGCATCGGATCCGTCATCTGGTCGGTCATTCCGGGCTCCTTTCCGTCACGCCGCGGCGAGGTTCGCCGGCGGTGAAGTCGTAGAGTTCGGCGAACAGCCGGGCGGCATCGGCGATGTCGCCGGCCATGGCCGCGCGGGCCGCCGCCGCGTCGCCGCGCGACAGCGCATCGACCAGGCTGCCGTGGCGGCGGCGGGTCGAACGCGAAAGGCTCGCGCCCAGCGCCGAATGGCGGTGATAGCCCATCGCCAGCGACGGGCCCCACTGCAGCCACAGAGACTCGATGATCGGCAGGAGGACGGCATTGTGGGCCGCCGCGTAGACGGCGAAGTGGAAGGCCCTGTTGCGCTCGCGGGCCGTTTCCCCGACACCCGTGCCGAGGGCCGCCATCAGGGCATCGTTATGGGCGACGATGCGCGCCCGTTCCTCGGCCGTGGCCTCGGTCGCCGCCAGGGCCGCGGCCTCGCCCTCGACCAGGGCGCGGGCATGCCACAACTCGTCGAAACGCGCGCGCGACAGCAGCGGCACCTGGACCGAGCGGTTGGCCAGCATGTCGAGCGCGCGCTCGGCCGCGAGCTGGCGCACGGCCTCGCGGACCGGCATGGCGCTCGTCCCGAGGGCTTCGGCCAGCAGGCGCACCGTCAGCGTCTGACCGGGCTGGAACCGCCCGGCCATGATCGCCTCGCGCAGGGCGCGGTAGACGCGCTCCTGCAGTGTCAGGTTTTCCACACGGGCGAGTTCGGGCGCCAGCCCCGGCGCGGCATCCGCCATCTCGGCAACGATCATCGGTCCCTCGCTGCGGCGCCCCGACCGCGTGGCGACAACGCGAGGATGTCACGATTTGATCAAACATCAAACATCGCGGATCAAAATCTTGACGGCGTCGGTCGATCGGCCCGATGCTGGTCCTAACCGGTCCCCGATACCGGGTCGAACAGCAGGACAACAGGGAGACACGCCGGCACGCGCGCACAAGCGCGGCGCCGTTGCGTGTCTGCCTGTGGAATCACCGCCGGGCCTCCATGTCTGATCACGGGAGACCCACATGCTCGACGCTTGCACAAGGTATGGCGGCGCCATCTGCCTGGCCGCCGGAGTGACGCTCGCCTCCGCGCTGGCTGCCCCCGCCACGGCGCAGCAGGTCATCAAGATGACCTTCATTTCCGGCTTTCCGCCGGCGATGACGACGGTCGGCGCCTTCGTCGACGCCTACACGCCGGCGGTCGACGCCGCGCTGGCCAAAGCCGGGCGCTACAGGATCGAGTGGAACTACGCCCACTCGGGCCAGGTCGTGAAGGCCCGCGGCGAACCCGAGGGCGTGCAGTCCGGTCTCGGCGACATCACCCACGTGACCACGCCGTTCCACCTCGACCGCGTGCCGCTCTACAAGGTGCCCTACGTCATCCCCTTCACGTCGAAGGACCCGGCGCTGATGGTGAAGATCTTCGACGCCATGCAGCCGAAGTTCACGGCGTTCGGCGAGGCGTGGAGCGCGCTCGGACAGGTCAACATCGGCTCGTCCGGCGTCGTCGACAACTACATCATCGTTTCCAAGACGCCGGTGGCCAAGCTGGCCGATCTGCGCGGCAAGAAGATGGGCGCCGCCGGCGCCAACATTCCCTGGGTCCAGGGCCTCGGCGTCGCCGGCGTCACCAGCGACCTCGCGGCCTTCTACAGCGGTCTCGCCACCGGCGTGTACGACTCCGCCCTCGTCTGGCCGCAGGCCATGGGCGCCTTCAAGCTGTGCGAACCGGCGCCGCACGTCCTCGACGCCGATATCGGCGCGGCCTCGATCCATGCGCTCAACGTCAACGAGGCCGTCTGGGCGAAGCTGCCCGACGAGGTGAAGACGGCGATGCGCGAGGCAGCGGCGGTCTGGACCAGCGATTCCCTGCGTCGTCTGGTCGAAGGCGCGCAAGGCGGCTACGACCGCTGCAAGGCCGACTTTAAGATGGTCTACACGCGCCTGTCCGACGAGGAGCGCGTGGCATGGGCCAAGGGCCTGCCGAACATCGCTCAGGAATGGGCGAAGGACATGGACGGCAAGGGCCTGCCTGGCACCACCATCCTCGCCTTCTACATGGACGAACTGCGCAAGGCCAACCAGCCCATCGCGCGCCAGTGGGACAAGGAATAGCGCGCCCCCGCCTCCCGAGCCGGCCCCGCCACCGCGCCGGGGCCGGCTCCGGCACAGCCAGAATTCTGCCGACCTTCGGTCCGGTGCCGTTGTCGTCAGTTGACGGCATATTCCGGCCGGCCGATGCTTTCGTCAGGTTGCCCAATGGCAGCCAACGCGGTGGGCGCAGACCCGCCCGACAACGGGAGCAAACGCATGAACCGGACATTCGCCCGCATCGTCGCGGGGGCAGCGGTCGCCGTTGGCATCGCCGCCGGCGTCACGGCGCCGACCCTCGCCGCGGAAACCATCAAGCTCACCTACGTTTCCGGCTTCGCGCCGGGCGCCGTCGCGGTCGGCGCCTTCATCGATGTGTTCGCGCCGCAGGTCAATGCCGTGCTGGCGAAGTCCGGCAAGTACAAGATCGACTGGAACATCGCCCATTCAGGCCAGGTGGTGAAGGTGCGCGGCGAGGCCGAGGCGATCCAGTCGGGCCTCGGCGACATCGGCATGGTGGTCACCGCCTTCCACCTCGACCGCGTGCCGCTCTACCGCATGTCCTATGTCACGCCGTTCTCGACGAAGGATCCCGACGTTCAGACCGCGGCGGTGCAATCCGTGCAGGACGCCAACCCCATCTACCTCGAGCACTGGAAGGCCATTGGCATCAGCCCGGTCGCCCTCTCCCAGGCGGTCGACAACTACGTCATCGTCTCGAAGACGCCGCTCGCCAAGCTTGACGACTTCAAGGGCAAGAAGGTCGGCGGCGCCGGTCCCAACCTGCCCTGGCTCGCGCCGCTCGGCGTTGCCGGTGTGACGAGCGATCTCGGCGCCTTCTACAACAGCCTCGCCACCGGCGTGTACGAGGCGGCGCTGGCATGGCCGCAGGCGCTCGGCGGCTTCAAGCTGTGCGAGCCCGCGCCGCACGCGCTCGACGCCGACATCGGCGTCGGCTCGACGCTCGTCCTCGCCATCAATGTCGACGTGCTCGGCAAGTTGCCGGCCGAGGTGAAGGCGGCGATGGCCGAGGTCGGACCGGCCTACGGTCGCGACTCCCACAACCGCCTGCTGGCCAGCACCAAGGCGGCCTACGAGACATGCACCAAGGACTTCGGCCTCAAGTACACCAAGCTCTCCGACGCCGAGCGCGTCGCCTGGGCGAAGAGCTTGCCGCCCTTCGGCCTCGACTGGGCCAAGGAGACCGACGCCAAGGGCATGCCGGGAACGAAGATCCTCACCGGCTACATGGACTCGCTTCGCGCCGCCAAGCAGCCGATCGCGCGCAACTGGGACAAGGAATAGCCCGCGAGAACCGTTCACGGCGGGCGGCGGCCGGGTGTCGCCCGCCGCTTTCGTCGCGTGACGGGAGCGGGACGCGGCGGCTACAGTCGCCGCCCGTTCCGCCCCTGCACGAGCCCGCCATGACGCCCGAAGCCATCGAGGAAGCCGCCCGCCTGCTCGCCGCCAACCGGCTCGATCGCACGCGCCTGACCGCATTGCCGGAAGGCTGCCGTCCGCCGGACATCGACACGGCCTACCTCGTTCAGGCACGTCTCAACGAGCATCTTTCGCTGGCCGGCCTCGGCCGCATCGGCGGCTGGAAGATCGGCGTGACCACGCCGGTCATGCAGCGCTACATGGGCATGTACGAGCCGTCCTACGGCGCCGTCTTCGCCCCGACGATCCGGCACGGACACGCGCATGTCCGCCATGCCGACTTCGCCAATCCGGGCGTCGAGGCCGAAATCGCTGTCTCGCTGGCCGCCGACCTGCCGCTGAGCGGCGAGAAATGGACGCGCGACAGCGTCGCCGCCGCGGTCGGCGCCTGCATGGCATCGATCGAGATCGTCGATGCGCGCTACGCCGACTACAGGAAGCTCGACACGCCGACGATGGTCGCCGACGACTTCTTCAATGCCGGCGTGATCCTCGGCCCCGCCTGTCGCGACTGGCGGAAGCTCGACCTCGCCGAGGTCACCGGCCGCATGGTGCTCAACGGCACCGAGGTCGGCACCGGCAAGGGCGCGCTGGTGATGGGCCACCCGTTCGAGGCGCTCGCCTTCGTCGCCAACCGCCTCGCGGGATTCGGCCGTCACCCGCGCGCCGGCGACGTGGTGACGCTGGGATCGGTGGTCGAGACGAAGTGGCTGTCGCCCGGCGACGTCGTCGAGGTGACGATGGAGGGCATCGGCAGTTGCGGCGTGACTTTCGCCCGGTAACGGCGCGGCGTCAGTCCCACTTCCAGAAATTGCCGCGCTCGGCCAGCAGGTGGCGCGAGAGCAGCATCTTGTGGACCTCCGACGCGCCGTCGACCAGCCGCGCCTGGCGGGCGTAGCGGTACATCCATTCGAGCAGCGTGTCCTTGGAGTAGCCGCGCGCGCCGTTGAGCTGGATGGCCGTGTCGACCACCTTGTGCAGCGTGTCGGCGACGAGGATCTTGGCCATCGCCACTTCCTTCTGCGCCTTGTCGCCGGCATCGAGCCGCGAGGCCGCGCGCATGGTGATGAGACGGCCGAGTTCGATCGCCATCGCCGCCTCGCCCAGCATCCACTGCACGCCCTCGTGGTCGGCGAGCGGAATACCGAAGGACTGGCGCCGCTCGACGTATTCCCAGGCGATCTCCAGCGCGCGCTTCGACATGCCGAGCCAGCGCATGCAGTGGGTGAGCCGCGCGGTGCCGAGGCGGATCTGGATCGCCTTCATGCCCTCGCCGACTTCCATCAGCCGGTTCTCGTCGGGAATCTCGAGCCCGTCGAACTCCAGCTCGCAATGGCCGCCGTGTTCCTCCGGGCCCATGATCTCGATGCGGCGCAGGATGCGCCAGCCCGGATCGTCGCGATGGAACAGGAAGGTCGTCATGTTGCGCCGCTTGTCGTGCGACGTGCGCGCCAGCAGGATGAAGTGCTCGGCCTCCGCGGCGCCGGTGATGAACCACTTCCGCCCGCGCACGATCCAGCGGTCGTTGCGGCGCTCGGCGAAGGTCTGCATCGTGCCGCCGGGGTCCGAGCCCGCGCCCGGCGCCGGCTCGGTGATGATGATCGAGGAGCGGACCTTGCCCTCGATGATCGGCATCAGCCACCTGTCCTGCTGCGCCTTGGTGGCGACGCGCGAGAGCAGGAACATGTTGCCATCGTCCGGCGCGGCGCAGTTGAAGCACACCGGCCCGAAGATCGAGCGCGCCGCTTCCTCGTAGAAGACCGCCATGCCTTTCGTGTCGAGGCCGAGGCCGCCGAGCGCCTTGGGCATCTGAGGCGCCCACAGTCCCGCCGCCTTCGCCTTGGCGCGTACCGTGTCGAGCACCGGCAATGCGATGTTCTCGTGCGCGTCCCAGTTGGCCTTGTCGGCCTCCAGGGGAATGACGTGCTCGGCGACGAAGGCGGCAACGCGGCGGCGCAGGTCCTCGACCTCGGGCGACAGCGAGAAATCCACGGATGGGCGCTCCCTTGTGAGGATCAGAGCGTTGTGATGGTGAGGCCGCCGTCGACGACGAGCACGGCCCCGGTCATGAACGAGCCGCCCGGACCGACGAGCAGGAGCAGCGGCCCGTCGAGATCCTCCGCGACGCCGAAGCGGCGCAGCGCGGCGCGGCGCGCGAGGCGCTGGCCCGGTTCGCTGTTGAGGAAGTCGCGGTTGAAGTCGGTCTCGATGTAGCCGGGCGCCAGCGCGTTCACCAGCACGCCGGCCTGCGCCAGTTCCAGCGCCAGCGAGCCGGTCATGCTGACGAGGCCCGCCTTCGCCGCCGAGTAGGCCATGACGCCCTTGCCCTCGGTGGTCACGCCCAGCACGGAGGCGATGTTGACGATGCGGCCACCCTTGCCGTGCGCCTGCATGTGGCGACCCGTCTCGCGCGCCACCAGCCAGCAGCCGGTAAGGTTGGTGTCGACGACGTCCTCCCAGTCGGTCAGCGCCGTTTCGAGCAGGCGCTTGGTGTAGGTGACGCCGGCGTTGTTGATACAGATCGTCACCGGCCCGAGCCCCTCGCCGGCGGCGGCGACGGCGGCGGCGACGGAAGCCTCGTCGCGCACGTCCAGCGCGACCGGCAGGGCACGACCGCCCGCGGCGGCGATCTCGCCGGCCAGGGCCGCCAGACGCTCGGTCCGCCGCGCGGCGAGAGCAACGGCGGCGCCGTGGCTGGCCAGCAGGCGAGCGAAATGCGCGCCGAGTCCGCTCGACGCTCCCGTCACGAGGGCGACCTGTCCCTCCAGTTCCCGCGATGGCGCCATCCGACGCGCTCCTCCGTCGCAGGGCCGCCCGTTGCCGTCGCCGGGGGCCGCCGGTACCTTGGGCCACGCCCGAAACGAGGCGCGACGGGGGAGAGGATTACGCCATGCCGACGATCGTTGTCGACAAGCGAGACGGCATTGCCACGCTGACACTCAACCGGCCGGACGTGATCAACGCGCTCAATCCCGAGATGGCCGTCGAACTCGACGCCGCGATGGTCGATCTGGCGCGTGATACCGCCGTTCGCTGCGTCGTCGTGCGCGGTTCGGGGCGGGGCTTCATGGCCGGCGGCGATGTGGCGACGATGCAGGCCAACCTGCCCGACCCGCGCCCGTTCATCTCGCACATGATCGAGATCTATCACCGCGCCGTACTGGCCATGTCGCGGCTGCCGAAGCCGGTCATCGCCTCGATACACGGGCCCGTCGCCGGCGCCGGCGTCGGGCTGGCGATGAATGCCGACATCGCCATCGCCGCCGACAATGCGACGTTCATGCTGGCCTATGTCCGCATCGGCACCAATCCGGATGGCGCGACGACCTATCTGCTGCCACGCCTGGTCGGGCGCCGCAGGGCGATGGAGCTGGCCTTGTTGAGCGATGCAATCGACGCCGCGCGCGCCGAGGACCTCGGCATCGTCAATCGCGTGGTGCCGGCTGCCGAGCTGGAAGCCGAGACGGCGAAGCTTGCGCGCCGCCTCGCCGACGGCCCGACGAAGGCCTATGCCGAGACGAAGGCGCTGATCAATCGTTCCTTCGAGTCGGCAGACATGGCCGAGCACCTCGCCCATGAACGCGCGGCCTTCCTGCGCAGCGCCATCACCGGCGATTTCGCCGAAGGCATCACCGCCTTCGTGAGCAAGCGGAAGCCCGGCTTCACCGGCCAGTAGACCAGCGGCGGACGTGCCCGATGTCAGGCAACGGAACCCCTCCGGCAAGCGGCGACTTCGACCGTGATGCGCGGGCATTCGGCGACTACTGGCGAGCCGCCGCCGACCGACTGGCGCGGTTGCCCGGCCGACCCGCGCGATCGGCCAGCGAGGCGGCCGAGGCGACGACCCTTCTCGCCGCGACACGCGAAGCCCGCGAACGCTTCCTCGACGTCCATGCCGGCACCGTCTATCGCCGCCTGACCGGCGACTTGCGCCGTCACGTGCGCGTCGGCCCCCTGGCGCGCGAGGCCGCCGCACTCGTGCCCGGCCTGACGCCGGACGCTGCGACGCTCGCCGCCGAAGCGCCGCTCGCCCAGAAGGACAAGGACGGCCACGAGATCGACCAGGGCATCCTGCTCGCCCACGTGCTGGCACGGCCGGACACCGGCGCCCATCTCGCGCACGCCATGCTGCTGCCGCACCCCGACACGGCGGCCCACACCGAGGAATACCGCCGCGACGGTCGTCTCGATCTCGGCGCCGTGCGGGTCGAGCGGCAGGGCGCGGCCAGCGTGGTGACGCTCGCCAATCCCCGTTCATTGAACGCCGAGGACGACACCACTCTCGACGCGACGGAAATCGCCGTCGACCTCGCCATCGCCGATCCGGATACGCAGGTCTGCGTGCTGCGCGGCGGCATCGTGGAGCATCGGAAATACGCCGGGCGCCGCACCTTTGGCGCCGGCATCAACCTCACACGCCTCTACAACGGCCGCATTCCGTACCTCTGGTACATCGAGCGCGACCTCGGCTTCGTGAACAAGATGTATCGCGGACTCGCGCGTCCGGACGTCTCGCCGGACGAAGCGGCGGGCGGCACGACGGAGAAGGTCTGGATCGCCGGCGTAGACACCTTCGCCATCGGCGGTGCCTGCCAGATCCTGCTGGTCTGCGACTGGACCGTGGCCGGCCGTGACGCCTACCTCACCCTGCCGGCGCGCAAGGAAGGCATCATCCCCGGCGCCGCCAACCTGCGCCTGCCGCGCTTCGTCGGCGACCGCCTGGCCCGCCAGGCGATCATGGCCGAGCGGCGTATCGAGGCCGACAGCGATGTCGGCCGCATGATCTGCGACGATGTCGTGCCGACGGATGGCGTCGATGCCGGCGTCGCGCGGGCAGTCGAGCGCCTGACGGGTTCGGGCGTCGTCAGCGCGGCCAGCAACCGCCGCGCCCTGCGGCTCGCTGCCGAGCCCTTCGACCTGTTCCGGCGCTACATGGCGGTGTACTGCCGCGAACAGGCCTGGTGCCACTACAGCCCGGCCCTGATCGGCAATCTCGAACGCTTCTGGGACGCCCAGAACCGCCGCCTTTAGGAGAGTCCGATGTCCGACGGCAGCACCCGTCTCGGCGTCGCCGAGGCGCAGGCGGTGATCGACGGGATACTCGCCCCCTGGCTGCGGGAACTGGCTATCCGCATCGAGGAAGTCCGCGACGACGGCCTCGTCGCCCGCATGCCGTGGGGAAAAGCCATCGCGCGCCAGGACGGCATCGTGCCTGGTCAGGCCATCATGGCCTTCGTCGACAGCGCCATGGTGGCGGCCATCGCCGCTCGCCTCGGCGGCTTCCGACCGATGGCGACAGTCGACATGGCGACGACCTTCCTGGCGCCGGCCCGCGAATGCGACGTCGTCTGCGACATCGCCTTTCTGCGCGTCGGCCGCCGCCTCGTCTTCGCCTCGGTCGACGTCCGCACCGATGCCGGCACGCTCGTCGCCCGCGTCACCACGACATGGACGCTGCCGGGCTGATACGCCTCAGTCGAGGCCGAGCAGTTCGGCGACCGTGCCGCCGCAGATCTTGGCCCGCTCGGTGGCCGAGAAGTTCGTCTTCTCGATGAGTCCGACCGGGTCGGCCTCGGCCATGTCGAACGGGTAGTCCGTCCCGAGCATGACCTTGTCGGCACCGGCCAGATTGACGAGATACTCCAGGGAATCGGCGCGGAAGACGACCGTGTCGTACCACAGCTCACGCAGATAGTCGCTGGGCCGCCGGGCGATCTGCTTGCGCAGTTCGGGGCGCACTTCCCACGCGTGGTCCATGCGGCCGACATAGTACGGAAAGTATCCGCCGCCATGGGCGATGACGAAGCGGATGCCGGGGTGACGGTCCAGCACGCCGCCGAAGACGAGATGCGTGATGGCGATCTGCTCTTCCAGCGGCTGCCCGACGGCATTGTGCATGAAGTGCGGGATCAGGCGCCGCCCGTCGTTGAAGCCGACCGGATGGACGAACAGCACGGCCTTCTGGCGTACCGCTTCCGCCCACACCGGATCGAAGCGCCGGTCCGACAGCTCGACGCCGTCGATCCATGTCGAGATGATGAAGCCGCGGATGCCGTGCTCCAGCACGCACCGCCGCAATTCGCCGACCGAGGCCTGGGCGTCCTGCAGGGGCAGCGCGCCCATCGCCACGAAACGGTCGCTCGTCGCGGCGAGCGCTGCAATCTCGTCGTTCTGCAACCGGGCCAGTTCGGCGCCCAGCGAAGGGTCGGTCCAGTAGTAGTACTGGAACGGGATCGGGCTGATGACCTGCATGTCGACACGCTGGCGGTCCATGTCGGCCGCCCGTGCCTCCAGCGACACCAGCTTCGGCATCACCAGCGGAATCTGCTGCATATCGTAGCTGCGCGCATCGGGATGCGCCCAGAACATGTAGGTATCGCGATCCGGCCCGACGACATCTGCGGCCGTGTAGTGGCGGTCGACGAGTTCCTTGGCGGCGCGGGAGAAGCCGTGGGCGTGCATGTCGATGACGGCGCGACGCGACCCGGCCATGAGGGGCCTCCTTCAAAATGCGACGCCCGGCCGTCAGGGACGGCCGGGCGCGCAACACGGTCTTGCGATCAGAACTTTATCTGCACCAGATACATGGCGATCTGCGGGAACACCATGATCAGCACGAGAACGATGAACATGGTTGCCGCAAACGGCGCAGCCCCGAGGAAGATGTCCTTCAGCGAGATGTTCATCTCGCCGACGGTACTCTTGATCGCGTAGCAGGCGAGACCGAACGGCGGCGTCAACAGGCCGATCTCGACGCCGATGACCGTCACCACGCCGAACCAGACGAGGTCGACCCCGAACGGCTTCAGCAGGATGATGAACAGCGGCACCGTGATCAGCATGATCGACACCGAATCGATCAGCGTCCCGAGGATGATCAGGATGATCACGTAGAGAACCAGCAGCATGAACAGGGATGCATCGAGCGATTCGATCCAGTGCGAAAGCTGGGTCGGCAGGCCCGAAACGCCGAGCATGCGGCTGTAGAGGCTCGCGGTGATGATCAGGAACAGGATCGAGGCGGTGACGTGTCCCGTCTCGACCAGCACCGACCACAGCCGCGTGAGCGTCAGGCGCCGCCGGAGCAATGCGATGACGAGTGCGCCGAAGGCACCCGCTGCGCCGGCCTCCGTCGGCGTGTAGACGCCGCCGTAGATGCCGCCCATGACCACCGCGATGAGCACGACGATGGGAATGAGCAGATAGATCATCCTGCCGAACGAGAGTTCCTCCTCCTCGACCAGCGTCTCGCCCCGCGCGGCGGCCAGCTTGCGGCGCACCTCGAGCGGCTCGAAGGTCTCGGGATCGGCGATCGCCGACGGCCGGACATAGCCAAGGAACAGGATCAGCGCGAGGTAGGCGAGCGTCAGCATGATGCCGGGCCCGATGCCGGCGATGAACATGTCGCCCACCGACTGCTCGGCGACCAGCGCGTAGACGATGAACAGCACGCTCGGCGGGATGAGCATGCCCAGCACCGACGAGCCCGCCACGACGCCGACGGCGAAGCGCGGATTGTACTTGAAGCGCAGCATCTCGGGGACCGAGATGCGGGTGAACACCGTCACCGAGGCGATCGACACGCCGGTGATGGCGGCGAAGATGGCGTTGGCGACAACCGTTGCCATGCCAAGGCCGCCGCGGACCTTGCGGAAGAACTGGTATGCCACCTGATAGGTGTCTTTTCCGAGGTCCGCGACGCTGACGAGCAGGCCCATCAGTACGAACAGCGGAATGACACCGAACAGGAAGTCGTTGATGGTTTTCGACGCGGCCTGGACCAGCAGGCTGATGGCAATGTCGATATTGCCCTTGATGATCCAGACAGTGACGAAGGAGATGAGCCCGAGCACCACCGGCACATAGAGGCCGATGTAGATGAGCACGAGCATCGCCAGGACGGAGAGCGCTCCGATCTCGAAACTGGACATCAGTGCGCGCCCCTCGACGTCGATGCTGCGGGCACTTCACCCGTCGTCAGCACCTTGAGATGTCCGACCGCCAGCAGCAGGAACTGCAGGGACAGGACGACCGAGCCGATGACGATCAGCCCCCAGCTTGGCCATTCCGGGAAGGTGAACACGCCGACGTTGCCGACATAGTAGCCCTCCTTCCAGGACGTGATCATCTTGGGGTAGCTGCCCCAGGCGATGAAGGCGAGCATGAAGGCGCCGGCGATTTCGAAGCAGACGCCGAGCGAGTAGCCGAGTTTCGGCACCTTCGTCAGCAGCGTCGAATAGAACGCGTCGGACCGGATCATGCGGCCGGAGCGCAGGGCGTGCGCCGCCTGCAGGAAGACGACCGCGACGATGCCGACCTCGGTCAGCTCGGTCACGCCGTCGAACGGCGAATTGAAGACGTAGCGAAAGAAGATGTCGGTCGTGATCATCGCCATCATCGCGAAGATCAGCGCCGTACCGATGGTGTTCATGATGACGGTAAGCGCCTCGAACGACAGCCACCGCTTCGGCAGGAACGCTGCCGCCACCATCGTCGGATCGACCATCTCGTACTGGTCGTCCGGCTTATTCCCGGTACTACTCATCACCGGCCTCCGCGCATAGCTGCCCACCGCACCGACGGCTGTCGGCGCGGCATGCGCTCGCGGAGAGCGCTGCTGCGACCATCTTGATGCCTCCTCCCAATTGGGCGCCCCAAACGCCCGACCCTGTCAGCTCCCGCCGCCCCGAGGAGAGCTGTCACCGGCTCCCCAACCGGCAACATATCGAAAGCGCTCTTTTCTAGAGGCGCCCCAAAGCGGCGGCAAGCGCAATCGGGGGTTCGTTCCGCGCCGTGAACCCACGTCACGTCTGCCATGCGACCTGCGCAGGCGACGCGTGGGACGTGTCCGCGCGACCGGCCGCCGACCTGTGGGATGCCGGCCCGCGGCCTGTCGCCCCGGCAGCGAAACGGGGCCCGGACATCCGGGCCCCGCACGCCTGTCACGATGCTGCCGGGCCGCGGCTATTCGCGGTCCCAGTGGCGCACGATCGGCTGGTTCGCCGCGCGCATGGTGTCCATGTACTTGGTCAGGATGGCCTTGCCCGCGACGCCGGTCTTCTCGAGATCGGCCGCCCACTCCTTGGCGGCGTTGGGAATGGCCATCACCCAGGCCTTCTTCTCGTCGGCGGTCGGGTGAAATATCTCGGTCTTGTACGTCGCCTTGCACCAGTCGAGGGCTTCTCCCGCGCCGCCGAGTACCAGCTTGGTCGCGTTGTCGCTGTGTTGCGGCGCCGCGGCCATCATCGCCTGTTTGACCTCGTCGGGCAGCTTGTTCCAGACGTCCTTGTTGAACGTCACGCTGTGGCCCTGGACCGGCCCCATGTTGCCGTCGAAGATGAAGGGGGCCTGCTCGCAGAGCTTGAAGCTCTTGAGCGACTCCGCCCACACGATGACGCCTTCGTAGATGCCGGTATTGAGCGAATTGTAGGCATCCGCGAGGTTGGTGGTCACGCCGGTCGAGCCGGCCGCGATGATCCACGGCAGGTTGGCACCGGCGGCCCCGATCTTCTTGCCCTTGAGTTCGGCGACCGTCTTGATCGGCTGCTTCGAGATGACGAAGTAGTTGTCGACCGGGCCGGTGAGCACAAGGTTCACCATATTGAGGCTGTCCCAGATCTTGGCGAAGGCCGGCTCGGTCTTTTCCATGCCGTTGAGCGTGCGCACGACCAGATCGAGGCTGTTCGAGGTGAACGGCGTCACGAAACTGATCTTGTGCAAGGGCAGCTTGTCGGCGTGGAAGGCCGTCACGATCAAACCGACGTCGCCGATGCCCGACTGCACCGCATCCGGCTCGCCGCGCGGCTTGACGATGGTGCCGCTGAAGCCCTCGTTCCACTTGATCTTGTACTTGCCGGTCTTGGCCAGCGCGGCGTCGACCGCCGGCATGTAGACTTCCTTGAACGACCGCACCCAGGTCGCCGCCGGCGGATAGCCGGAAACCGCCGTAACATCGATCGTCTGCTGGGCCTGCACCGGCGCAGCCAGAGTCGCCCCTGCGACGACCGCCGCTGCCAGCGCAGCGAAGCGGCCCGCGGGCTTCGTATTCGACTCCAACATTGTCGCACTCCCTGGTCGGCGTGCTTTTTCGACGGCACCTCCCTGCGCCGTTATTCGGATTGCACGTGAGACGGCGCCTCCCTGCGCCGTCGCCGGAATTGCACACGCGCGGCGCATGGCGCGCAACGACAAATTCGTCAGATGAGGAATATCAGCGACCGAACCCGGCGCAGGCCGAGGCCGGAACGAGAAAGGGGCCCGGTTGCCCGGGCCCCTCGCCAAGACGCCGCCGGCAAGCGCCAGCGGCGATGCCTACACCGCTACTCGCGGTCCCAGTGACGCACGATCGGCTGGTTTGCCGCCCGCATCGTGTCCATGTACTTGGACAGGATGGCCTTGCCCGGGTGGCCCTGCTTCTCGAGGTCCTCGGCCCACAGCTTGGCTTCGTTGTTGAGCGCGAACACCCAGGTCTTCACTTCCTCGGCGGTCGGCTTGAAGATCTCCGTCTTGTACGTGGCCTTGCACCACTCGATGGCCGCGGTGGCGCCGCCGACGACGATCTTGGTCGCCGCGTCGCTGTCCTTGGGCGCCATCTCCGTCATCACCTGCTTCACCGGAGCCGGCAGCTTCGCCCACACATCCTTGTTGAAGGTAATGGTGTGCGCCTGCACCGGGCCCATGCCGCCGTCGAAGATGTACGGCGCCTGCTCACAGACCTTGAAGCTCTTCGCCGCCTCGGCCCACAGGATCACGCCCTCGTAGATGCCGGTATTGAGCGAGTTGTAGGCATCGGCCAGGGTCGTCGACACACCCGTCGCGCCGGCAGCCGTCACCCAGGGCAGGTTGGCACCGGCGGCACCGATCTTCTTGCCCTTGAGGTCGGCGGTCGACTTGATCGGCTTCTTCGACAGGATGAAGTAGTTGTCGACTGGCCCGGTGAGCACCAGGTTCACCATGTTGAGGCTGTCCCAGATCTTGCCGAAGGACGGCTCGGTCTGTTCCAGCTTGTTCATCGTGTTGACGACCAGGTTGAGGTCGTTGGCGACGAACGGCGTGACGAAGGTCAGCTTGTGCAGCGGCAGCTTGTCGGCATGGAAGGCGGTGACGATCAGGCCGAGGTCGCCGATGCCCGACTGCACGCCCTCGAGTTCGCCGCGCGGCTTCACGACGGTGCCGCTGAAGCCCTCGTTCCAGGCGATCTTGTACTTGCCGTCCTTGGCCAACGCCTCGTTGACCAACGGCATGTATGTTTCCTTGAACGCCTGCACCCACGTCGCCGCCGGCGGATAGCCGGAGATCGCCGTCAGGTTGATCGTCTCGACCGCGTGCGCCGGCGCCGCCAGGGCCGCCGTACCCGCGGCGGCCAGCAGGGCTCCACGCAGCGTCATACCTAACGATCGGTACATACTTTCCTCCCGTTCCGTGAAATGGCCAGCTTGCACGCTGGCGTCCGCCTCTATTGCCGCACGCCCGGTTCATCCAGCGCAACAGGCTTTTTCGTCAATGAACATAATTTCTCGTATGTGAACCGCGCGCACACCGGCCGTGAAATATCTGGTCGTCATGCCGGCGCGCGAGCGCGCGAAAGAAAACGGGGGCCGGTCACCCGGCCCCCGAGGGTCGTTCGGTCACGGGCCGGGGGCCCGGCCGTTCGTGAACTAGTCGCGATCCCAGTGACGCGCGATCGGCTGGTTCGCCGCCCGCATCGCGTCCATGTAGAAGGTCAGGAATTCCTTGCCGGGAATGCCCTGCTTCTCGAGGTCGGCAGCCCAGTTCTTGCCGACCGGCGGCAGCGCGTCCGCCCACTTCTGGCGATCTTCCGGCGACAGCCTGGAGATCTTGAGGCCGAGTTGCTCGGTGCAGTTCTTCTGGCCGCGCACGGCGCCTTCCGCGACGAGACGCGCAGAGTTCTGCTGGTGCACCGGCGTGGCGCCGAGGATCGCCTGCTTCACCTCTTCCGGCACCGTCTTCCAGAAGTCGAGGTTGACGTTGAGCGTGTGCGCCTGCACCGCCGTGATATCGGCGTCGAGCATGTACTTGGCCGGCTCGCAGAGCTTGAAGTTGCCCATCGCCTCGGACCAGCCGATCACAGCCTCGGAAATGCCGGTGTTGAGGTGCTGGTACCAGTCGGTGAGCGCGCTGGTGATGCCGGTCGCGCCGACCGACGTCACCCAGATCAGGTTCGGTCCGGCGGCCGAGATCTTCATGCCCTTCATGTCTTCGAGCTTGGTGATCGGCACCTTGGAGATGACCTGGTAGTCGTCGACCGGCGTGGTCGAGACGATGCTGGTCTGGCCCAGCTTGGCCCAGCCCTGCTGGAACTGCGGGAACTTGGTCTCCATCGCCGACACCGTCTTGCCGACCAGCAGCATGTCGGTGGTCACGAACGGGGTGTAGTAGGAGATGCCATAGTGCGGCATGCGGTCGAGATGGAACGCGGTGACGACGATGCCCATGTCGGCGAGGCCGGTCTGGACCGCCTCGAGCTCGCCGCGCGGCTTCACCACCTGGCCCGAATGGGCGAGGTTCCACTCGATCTTGTACTTGCCCGTCTCGGCCAGCTTCTTGTCGACGGCCGGGACGTAGTGATTGATGAACGAATCGATCCAGCTCGCGGCCGGCGGATAGCCGGAGACGAAGCCGATCTTGACCGTTTCAGCCGCCTGCGCGGACGCGCCGAATCCAATGACGGCGGCAACGAAACCCGCCGCCGCCAGCCCGCTGCCTGCGAGCCGCCTGGCTACCTGCATCCAATTGTCTCCTGTGGTTCGAAACGATTGCCGTTGAGTTCGCTTACCTGCGCTCGCCGCAATGCCTGAAAACCGAGCGGATTGCAGTCCCCGCGCAGCGGGAACCGCAATCCGCCGACGGCGGCCTGCCTGGCCACCGTAACCAGAAGGTACTACCTGCTATTCGGCCGCGCGGGCAAGGGCCGCGCTGCTGCCCGACAACAATTTGTCGAGCCAGGCAGCCTGCACGCCGGCCACCTTCGCCAGATGCTCGGTGTTGGAATAGAGGCTCATGTGATCGACGCCCTCGACGATCGCCATGTGCTTGTTGGGGCAGGTGATGGCGTTGAAGGCCTCGATCTCGAGGTCGGCCGAGGTGATGTTGTCGCCCTTGGCGACCGCCATCATCACCGGCGTCTCGGTGATGCGCTGGGCGAACGGCGACACCTTGTACTGCAGCAGCAGCTCGACCGACTCGATGGTGTTCACATGCTCGTGGCGCGGCGCCTCGCGCTTCTTGATGTCGTTGAAGATGGTGCAGACATGCGGGAACGGCCAGGCCGACAGCTCCTCGTCGGGCTTGGTCGTCGACATCGGCATCAGCTTCGACGCCTCGCCCTTGAAGCGGCGCTTGCGGTCCTCGTAGATGAGGTTCATCAGCTGCGCGAACTTCCGCTCGCCGTGGCAACGCCGCATCGTCGGGAAGCCGTCGACGACGGGGATCGTCGAGATGGCGAACTTGGCGCGATGGTCGAGCGCGGCGGTGATGATGACGTGGCCGCCGCTGTAGGAGATGCCCCACACGCCGGTGCGTGCCGGGTCGAACTCCTTCTGCTCGTTGGCCCAGGACAGGGCGTTGCGGTAGTCCTCGATCTGGTCCCACGGATTGAGGTGCTGGCGCGGGTTGCCGCCGCTCTCGCCGAAACGGCGGTAATCGAACAGCAGGCAGGCGACGCCGATCTTCGTGAATGCCTGCGCGTAGTACGGCATCACGATTTCCTTCGTGTAGCACCAGCCGCCGGCCATGATGACCAGCGGCACCGGCCCGCTCGCCTTGTCGGGCATGTGGACGACGCCGCGGACAGTATCGCCACCGCTGTTGAACTCGACCTTGCGTTCCATCTTCGCTCCTCCCGGGTTGCGGGTTGCTCGCTGCCGCCCGCGCGCCGCCGTCCGGCGCGCGGAGCGGGTGTCCGACATCAACGGCCGGCGGCCTGCTGCGCCGCCCCGGCCCCTTCCGCGGCGATTTTCGCCGCGATCTCGTCGCGCAGCACGTTCTTGCGGATCTTGCCCGCCGGCGTGCGCGGAAACGCCTCGATGACCTCCAGCCGCTCGGGAAACTTCTGCCGCGCCATGCCCGTCGTCTTGAGGAAGGCGGTCATGCCGGCGAGATCGAGCGTCGCACCGGCGTTGAGCACGACATAGGCGCAGCCGGTCTCGCCCAGCCGCGGGTGCGGCATGGCGACCACCGCCGCCTCCTGGATGGCCGGATGCCGGTGCAGCGCGTCCTCGACCTCGCGCGGCGAGAGATTCTCGCCGCCGCGGATGATCAGGTCCTTCTTGCGGCCGGTGATGACGAGGCTGCCCTCCGGCGTCAGCACGGCGAGGTCGCCGGTGTGGAAGTAGCCGTCGGCGTCGAATGCCTCATTGTGCTCGGGGTCCGCGTAGCCCAGGCACATCTCCGGCCCGCGCGTGGCGATCTCGCCTTCCGTGCCCCGCGGCACCTCGCGCCCCGCCTCGTCCAGGAGGCGGACTTCGTGGCCGACGATGCGGCCCTCGGTCGTCGCGCCGATCTCCTCCTCGTCGCGCGAGGCGACGCCGAGCGTGACCGTCGGAGCCTCGGTCGAGCCGTAGATGCGCGCGCAGACGCAGCGCTCGAAGGTGCGGTGAGCGCGGTAGATGATCTCCGGCGGCACCGGCGCGCCGCCGCAGGGAAAATAACGCAGCGACGGCAGGCGCTTGCCTTCCTTCGCACAGACCTCGGTCAATTCCTGCAGGAACACCGTCGCCGCCACGGTGAAGGTGACGCCGTGGCGCTCGACGAGCCCGATCGCCGCCGCCGCGTCCCAGCGCTCCATGAAGACGACCGGCGCGCCGAGCACGAAGGGAAGCTGGATGCCATAGAGATAGCCAGTGATGTGCGTCACCGGCGACGGCATCAGGATGACGTCGCGGCCATCGAGACCGAGGAACTTCGAGAAGGCCTGGTTCTCGGTATCGATGGTGTTGTGGCTGTGCAGCACGCCCTTGGGCCGGCCCGTCGTGCCCGAGGTATACATGATCAGCTTGACGGCGTTGGCGTCGACCTGCGGCAGCGTCCCCGGCCCGTCCGCCCCCGCCTTCAGCAGGTCGGCGAAGCCGACGCAGCCCGCCGCCTCGCCGCGCACGGTGACGACATGCGCCAAGTCGGGCAGGTCCGCGCGGTGGCGCTCGACCATCGCCACGTAATCGAAGTTGCGGAAGCTGGTCGGGATGAAGAAGGCCTTGGTGCCGGCATCCTTGAGGATGTAGGCGACCTCGGCATCACGGTAGATCGGGATGATCGGGTTGACGACGAGGCCGAGCATGGCCGCGGCGACATCGATCACCACCGCTTCCGACCAGTTGGGAAGCTGGAAGCTGACCACGTCGCCGGCCGCGAGCCCCATGCGGACCAGCGCCCCGGCCAGCGCTGTCGCCTGCGCGTCGACATCGCGCGCCGTCAGCCGCGCCTCGCCGTCGATGATCATCACCTGGCCCGGGTCGCGCGCAAGCTGCGCGGCGACGAGGTCGGCCAGCGTGCGGTCGCGCCAGATGCCGCTCGCCGTGTTGGCGGCGATCGTCGCCGCGTCGAGGCGCGTGCTCCAGCCGCTCGGGTCCTGTCGCATGGCCGTCCTCCCCGGCCTACTCGGTCGCCAGCTTCAGGCGATTGGTGATGTTGTTCTTCTGGATCGCCGACGACCCGCCGAAAATCGGCATGACCAGAATGTCGCGCACATAGCGCTCCATGTCGAAGTCCTTGATGTAGCCGTAGGCGCCCATTACCTCTTGGCAGGACAGCACGACCTGCTTGGCGGTGTCGCAGACATAGAGCTTGGCCATCGAGGTCTCGACCGAGGCCGGCTGCCGTTGGTCGAGCAGCCAGGCCGCGTGGTAGGTCATCAGCCGGCAGGCATGCACCTTCGTGCGCGCATCGGCCAGCATGTGGCGGATCGACTGGTAGGCCGAAACGGGTTTGCCGAACTGGCGGCGCTGCTCGGCGTATTCCCAGGCGTCGTCGACGGCGGCGGCGGCGACGCCCAGCGCCAGCGAGGCCACCTCGATGCGCTCGACGTCGAGGCCGGGGCCGACGATCTTGCGCCAGCCGTCGTTCCAGCCTTCCTCGCCGCCGACGATGTTCTCGGCCGGGATCTCGACGTCGTCGAAGGTGACGTCGCAGGTCGCCGCGCCCTTGAAGCCGGTGGCGTCCTGGCGGCGGATGGTCACGCCCTTCGCCGTCGGCGGGATCAGCACGATCGACAGGTTCTTGTAGCGCGGCGCCGCCGGGTCGCTCTTCACCACGGCATAGATGTAATCGGCGATGTCGGCGCCCGAACAGAAGCGCTTGGCGCCGTTGATCGTCACCGTGCCGCCATTGCCCTTGCGCGTGGCGGTGGTGCGCACGCCGGCGACGTCGGCGCCGACATCGGGCTCGGTGATGCCGTAGGCGAAGATCAGCTTGCCGGCGGCAAGGTCGGGCAGCAGGCGCTTCTTCTGTTCCGGGGTGCCGACTTCCTCGATGTTCATGCCGCCGTAGCAGGCCGACATGATGTACGGCACGGCCACCGCCATCGAGCGGCGCGCCAGCTCCTCGATGGTGATCATGGTGGCGAGGATGTCGCGGCCGGAGCCGCCGTATTCCTCGGGCACCGTCATGCCCATGACGCCGAGGTCGGCGAGCTTCGCGAACACGTCGCGCGGAAAATGGTTGTCGCGGTCCCAGGCGCGCGCCGCCTCGCGCGGCATCTCCGCCTCGACGAAACGCTTCAGCGTCTCGCGCAGCATGACGACGTGCCCGGGCGTGCCGAAGAAGTCCATGCGGGCGGCTCCTCCCGGGCTGGCTCAGCGGCCGGTGAACTTCGGCTTCTCGCGGGCGAGGAAGGCGCGCGTGGCGATACGGTGGTCCTCCGTCATCGCGCTCATCGCCTCGAAGTTGAAGGCGGCGTCGAGCACGGCGCTGGCCACCTGCTTGAGGCCGCGGTTGACCGAGGCCTTGGTGTAGCGGATCGCCGTCATCGGTCCACTCGCCAGCCGCTCGGCCATGCCGAAGGCGGTGGCGTCGAGCTGGTCGCCCGGCACCGCCTTGTTGATGAGGCCGACCGCCGCCGCGTCCGTCGCCGTCAGCAGGTCGCCGGTCATCAGGTATTCCTTGGCGCGGGCATAGCCGATGAGCTGCGGCCAGATGACGGCGCCGCCGTCGCCGGCGACGAGGCCGACCAGCACGTGCGGATCGCCGATCTTCGCCCGCTCGTCGGCGTAGATGATGTCGCAGAACAGCGCGATGGTGGCGCCGAGGCCGACGGCGTGGCCGGGCAGGCGGGCGATGATCGGCTTCTCCAGCTCGATCAGGCTGTTGATCAGCCGCTTGCCTTCCCAGCATGTGCGCGCGAAGGCCGCCGGGTCGCCCTGCATCTCGGTCAGCCATTCCATGTCGCCGCCGGCGCAGAACGCCTTGCCGGCGCCGGTCAGCACGACGACGTCGGCGTCGTGGTCGGCATCGACGTCATAGAAGATGCGCGACAGCTCCTCGTGCATCGTGCGATTGACGGCGTTGAGGTGCTCGGGGCGCGACAGGGTGAGGACGAGGATGCGGCCGCGCCGCTCCGCCTTGATCGTCTCGTAGCTGTCGTAATTCACCGCGTTTCCCCGTCTTCTGCCCATTGCCCGGACCCTCGCCCGGCACGGCGGTGGAGTCAACGGTCCGAATGGTGAATCACGGTTCATTTTTTGACGACACGCCGTGCCGTACTAACATGCCACCGCCCGCGCCACCGGAACGCCATGAAAATGCCCCGCAGGAAGGCCCCCGCCGCCCGCCCGACACGGGCGGAGAAGTCCGCCGCCACCCGCCGCGCGCTGATTCGCGCCGCGACCGAAGTGGTCGGCGAGCACGGCTATGCCGGAGCGTCGGTGGCGCGCATCACGGCGCGCGCCAAGGTCGCGCAGGGCACCTTCTACAACTACTTCCGCTCGCGCCAGGACCTGCTCGACAGCCTGCTGCCGCAGCTCGGCCGCGATCTCCTCGACCATGTGCGCGCCGAGGTCGCCGGCAGCGCCGGGGTGGCCGACATGGAGGCGCGCGGCCTGCGCGCCTTCTTCGATTTCCTGGTCGACGTCCCCGGCTTCTACCGCGTGCTCAACGAGGCCGAGACGCTGGCGCCGCGGGCTCACAAGCGGCACTTCGCGCTGCTCACCGACCGCTACGTCGCGGCGCTGGCGCGTGCGCAGCAGGCCGGCGAGCTGCAGGGCTACCGCCCCGACGAGCTCGAGGCGCTGGTCTACATCCTGATGGCGGCGCGCAGCTATCTCGCCCTGCGCTATGCGGTGCACGGCAAGCGCATGCGCCGCGTGCCCGACAGCGTCGTCGCGACCTGGGCGAAGTTCGTCGCCAGCGGGCTGGGAACGACAGCCCCCGCTCCCGGGCGGCGGAAGACCTACGCCACGTAGCGCTCGGCGCGGTCGCGGCCGGCGAAGACCGGCGCCAGCAGGCGCGCGCGGGCAACGGCGGCCTCGGCGTCGACCGGCAGCAGCAGGCCCTCGGCGACGTTGCGCGCGGCGGCGGCGGCCACCCGCGCGACATAGTCGTCGTGACCGGCATAGCGCTCCTCCAGCGACGGCCGTGGATCGCCGGCGGCGAGGCGTTGCGCGCGGGTCAGGGCGAAGGGAATGAAGCCGCCGATGACGCTGAACAGGTCGCCCTCGCCGTGGCCGGCGCAGCGCAGGTTCCAGCCGGTGAAGGTGCCGAGGGGAGCATCGAGGAACGGGTGACGCAGGCCGCCCAGCGCATTGCCGTCGGCATCGGGCACCGGCACGAGCACGCGCACCGCCTCGCCGGGCGCCGGCGCATCGTCGCAGCCGGCGGCGATGCCATTGGCGCGGTCCGGCGTCACGATGCCCGGCAGGACGGGGAAGCGGCGGCGGTATTCGGCCAGCGTCACCAGCGTGCCCTCCGCCGGGGTCGGGAAGCGGCTGGCCGGCGGCGGCGTGCCATCGTCGACCCAGCGCGCCAGTGCCAGCAGCAGCGGCTTCAGCGGCGCCGTGTAGTCGAGCGGGCTCGGCGTCAGCAGCGCCATGTCGGCCGGCGGCGGCTCGGTGACCGAGTGCTGCACGCCCGACGCCAGGTAGAGGCGCACATTGTCCGGCTGCGCGAAGGTCGCGGTCCCGTCCGAGACGAGCAGCGAACCGCGCGCCGCCCACAGTTCGGACTCGGTGTCGAAGTGGACGATCTTCGGCAGATGCCCCGCCGCGCGGCAGCGCGCCAGCACGTCGTCGGTCCTGCCGGTCGCCGTATTGGCCACCGGATGATAGGCAAAAGGATAGCCGGCGCCGGGGAAGTCGTTGTCCTCGTGCTGGCGCGAGAAGCGTCCGGGCTGGGCGAAGCGGGCGTTGGTGAAAGTCTTGCGCGAGCCGGCGACGACCGGCATCGCCGCGTCGAACACCGGCCGCCCGGCGAGGTCGGCGTTGAAGCCCTGCCACAGGAAGTCGCGCACGAAGCGGCCCGACTGCGAGACGCCGAACATCATCGCATGGCGCACCGCCGGCCTTCCGTCGACGGCCAGCGGGTTGGCGTTGCCATCGGCATCCGCCGCGTCGTGGCGCAGGAACGAGACGATGTCGCGCACGCTGGCGAAGGCGAGGCCGGAGACGGCGGAGGCGGTGGCCTTGTAGGTGAACTCGTAGATCGCGCCGCTGTCGAAGCCGGCGGGGCGCGCAACGACGATCTGGCGGTCGCTGCGCCAGTCCCAGGCGAGGTCGGCCGGCGTCGCACGGGCATCGCCGGTGCGCGCGCGCACCGTCAGTTTCGCGCCCGCTCGATCGTCGGCCGCCGGCCAGGTCAGCGGCGCGGCGAAGGCCGGCGCCGTGCCGGTGTCGGTCCATTCCTCGCGGCTTTCACCGACGAGCGGACCCTGGCCATCCATGGCGGTCGGAAACTGCGCCCGCAACGCGCCCTGCCCGGCCGGCAGGTCGGCCTGCCAGCCGCTCCACACCAGCGTGAAGCCCTCGTTGAGCAGGAAGCCGGCGCCGGCGTCGAGCAGCGGATCGTCGATGCCCGACGGCACGGTGCCGTTGAGGCGCGGGATGGCGCGCGGGAAGCCGCGATTGGGCACGTCGTAGAGCAGCCAGCCATTGCCACGTCCGGGCTCCAGCGGGCGGGCAATGGCGACGTCGACGCGCCAGCGCACGCGGCCGTTCTCGTCGCGCGGCGCGCGGTCGAGGTCGACGATGCCGGCGTTGCCGGGCGCGGCGGGATCGCTCGCGCCATCGACATGCCCGATCAGCAGTTCATAGGCGCCGGCGCCGAAGCGGCGGCCGCCGAAGGCCGGCGTGCGACGCGTGGTGATGGTGAGTTTCAGCATGACCGCCCGCGAATGTCAGGGGGCGCGATCATAGCCATTTTCGCGCACGAAAAACCCCTCCCCGCGAGGGGAGGGGTCGTTCGATGGCGATCGCCGGTCAGGTGCTGAGATGGTGGATGAAGCGGTCCGGCGGGCCCTCGCCCCACTGCGAGCGCAGGCCTTCCTCGGCGGCGACGATGCGCGAGCCGTAGTCGATGTTGAGCACGTCCGTATCGGTCCAGTGCTCGTGCACGCGGCCCCACGGGTCGCACCAGTAGTCGTAGATCTGGCTGCCGAGGACATGACGGCCGAGGCCCCACATGTGTTCGTACTTGTCCATGCCCATGAGGTGCTCGTGGCCCATCACCACGTCGTCGATGTCCTGCACCTCGTAGGAGACGTGGTTGAAGCCGCCACGCTCGGCCTGCACGTACAGGAAGACGTGGTGGTCGACATACTCCTTGCCGCGGTTGATGCGGTTGAAGGAGAGGATGACGTTGTCCTTGTCGCCGGCGTAGACGTCGTCGGAACCGATGAGGCCGATGTGGTGCCGGATCCAGGCGATCGACTCCTTGAGCTTCGGCGTGCCGAAGACGCCGTGGCCGCAGCGCTTCACATGCGACGGGCCGGGGTCGAGGCGCATCAGGTCGCCGGCGCGGCGATACTTGGCGTCGCCCCAGTTGAGCACCGCCTCGCGCGCCTTCAGCGGCTTCACCTTCTCGATGCCGGTGACGATCTCGATCTGGTAGCCGTTCGGCTCGGTCAGGCGCACGCGCTTGCCGCCGCCGGGCTCGTCGATGTCCTCGACCTCGGAGGCGCCGGGCGCCATCTTCGCCAGCCGCTTCAGGTCGTCGACGCTGTCGGCGTAGAAGGCGAGGCCGACGACCTTGGGGTCGCCCTTCTCGGTGACGTGCAGGTGGTGGTCGGGGTCGGTGCCGCGCATGAACAACTTGTCGGCCGTGCGCTCGGCCCGGACCATGCCGAAATTGGTGAGGAACTCTTCCTGCTTGTCGAGATCGGGCGAGCGCAGGCGCGCCCAGGCGATGTCCTCGACGCGGATGATCGGCTCTGCCATGGCTGTCTCTCCTCCGTGACGCGCGCTTTCTTTGCCGAAGCGTAGCGCGCCCGCGTGACGCGGCAAAGGCGCCGCCTTGTCCTCTCGCGCTCCATACGGTAGCGTATGGGAAGGTTAGGATCGGGAGGCGGCGGTGTCAATACGCAGGCGTATGGCGAAGGGACCGGAGGTCGCGGCCGAGGCACCGGCGCGCGCGCCGCTCGACCGCGCCGGCTGGCTCGCTGCTGCGCTCGACCTGCTGCGCGAGGGCGGCGTCGGCGCCGTGAAGGTCGAACCGCTGGCAGCCCGGCTCGGCGTCACCAAGGGCAGCTTCTACTGGCATTTCCGCGACCGCGCCGACCTGCTGGCGGCGCTGCCGGGCTGGTGGGCCGAGCGCCAGACCGGCCAGGTGGTCGAGGTCGCGGAGACGACGCCGGGCGGTCCGGTGGCGGCGCTGGCCGCGGTGGCCGACTACCTCGCGCGCGAGGACCCAGACCGCTACGACAACGCCATGCGCGCCTGGGCGCAGCACGACGGGACGGTCGCCGCCGTCGTCAACGCCATCGATGCGCGCCGCATCGGCCTCGCCACCGTGCTGTTCACGGAGGCCGGCCTCGCCCCCGACGAGGCGCGCTTCCGCGCCCGCCTCTGGTATTTCTACGACGTCGGCGAGCACATCACCGGCGACGCCCCGGCGAGCCTCGCCGAGCGCCGCCGCGCCTCGGCCCGCCGCCACGCCCTGCTGACGGCGGATCTCGCCGGCTGAAGTTCAAAGCGCCGCCCAGTCCTCCACCGCGAGGCCCGGCACGCGCGCGAACTCGCGCGTGTTCGCCGTCACCAGCACGGCGCTGCGCCGCCGCGCCTGCGCGGCGATGAGGAGGTCGTAGGGACCGATCGGCGTTCCGGCCCGCGCCAGCGCCGCACGGATTTCGCCCGCCTCGGCAGCGTCGCCCGCGTCGAAGGACATCAGTTCCATCGGCGAGGCGAGGAAGGACTGGAGCCGGTCGGCGTTCTGCCGGCGACGCTCGCTGCGTCCGACGCCGTACCAGAGTTCGAAGAGGACGATGGCCGGCAGCGCGAGTTCGCCGGCGGCCAGCGCCCGGTCGAAGCGCCGCACAAGATGGGACGGACTTCCCTTCATCGCGGCAATGGCGGCGTTCGTGTCGACGCAGATCATCGGTCGAATGGCAGTTCGTCGTCATCTTCCGGCATCGGCGGCTGCTCGCGTCCGTCTTCCATGAAGGGGACGTCGCGATAGCGGCTCATTTCCGCCCGCCATGCCTCGATGTCGAAGTCGAGCGGCTCCAGCACCACGGTCCGCCCGACGCGGCGCACGCGCACCACCTTGCCCGGCACGCGGAAAGCCTTGGGCAGCCGAACGGCCTGGCTGCGGCCATGCATGAAGACCTTGGCGAGACCCGTTTCGGCGTCGCCGTCAGCGTCGTGCGCGGCCATGGTCCATCTCGCTCCGGTCGAATGATAGATACCAATGATATATACTAGATGAAAGCCCGGTCAATCCGGCTACACCGGCCGCGCCGGTTCGGCGCCGCCGGCGGCGGTGGCGAGGCGGTCGTCGACGCAGGCGCCCGTCTCGAGCTGCACGGTCGAGTGGGCGATGGAGAAGTCGTCGGACAGGCGGCGCTTGATGTCGGCCAATACGCGCGCCGGATCGGTGCTAACGGCGATGCGCGCGTGCAGGGTGATGATCGGCCGCTCCGGCGTCAGCCCCCACAGATGCACGTGATGGATGTCGAGGACGCCCGGCACCGTCGCCTTGAGGTCGGCGGCGAGATGCTGCACGTCGATGCCGGACGGCGTGCCCTCGAGCAGGATGTGCGAGGACTGGCGGACGATCGACACCGCCGCGCGCAGCACCACGGCGGCGACGACGATCGACAGGATCGGGTCGGCCGGCGTCCAGCCGGTGGTCAGCACGATGGCGGCGGCGGCCAGCGCCGCGACCGAGCCCAGCATGTCGCCGAGCACGTGTACCGCGGCGCCGCGCAGGTTGAGGTTGCCGCGCCGGCCGCCGCTCAGGATGCGCCAGGCCAGCACGTTCACCACGAGGCCGGCGGTGGCGACGGCGATCATCGGCGTGCCCATCACCGGCACCGGCTCGAGCAGGCGGTCGACCGCCTCGAAGGCGATCCAGGCGACGGCGACGAACAGGGTGATGCCGTTGGCGAAGGCCGCCAGCATCTGCGCCCGGTGGTAGCCGTAGGTGCGCTCCGGGTCGGCGGCGCGGCGGCCGAGGCGGAAGGCGATCCACGCCAGCGCCAGCGAGCCGGCGTCGGTCAGCATGTGCGCGGCGTCGGCCAGCAGGGCGAGCGAGCCGGCATAGATGCCGCCCGCGACCTCGACCAGCATGAAGGCGGCGGTCAGCCCCAGCGCCAGCAGCAGGCGGCGCTCGGAATCGCTGTCGTCCCAGGGCGCGTCGGCAGGGTTGCCGAGGCGTGCGCCGTGGCCGGGCGCGATGTCGCCGTGGCCCGGATGGCGCACGCCGCTCTGGGCATGGCCGTGGCCGTCACGCCCGCCGCCGGCGCGGCGCCACGGCGGGACGTGCCCGCGCTCGGCCATCAGGCGCCGCCGGCGCGGGCGCGCGCCAGTGCCGCGAGTTCCGCCGCCGCCGCCGTCGCCACGCCGGCCCAGTCGGTCGCGCGTGCCTGGCGGAACAGGCGCATCGTCGGATACCAGGGCGTGTCGTCGCGGCCGGCGAGCCAGCGCCATTCCGTCGCCGCCGGCAGCAGCGCCCAGGCCGGGCGGCCGAGGGCGCCGGCGAGATGCAGCACGGCGCTGTCGACGCTGACGACGAGGTCGCAGGCCGCCGCCAGTGCCGCCGTATCGGCGAAGTCGCGCAGCAGCGGCGCCATCGCCGTCTCCGAATCGGGCGGCAGGCCGAAGGCCTCGTCGCTCCTCGGCCCCGTCTGCAGCGACACCCAGCGCACGCCCTCGACGGCGAACAGCGGCGCGAGCCGCCGCAATTCGACGGACCGTGCGCGGTCCATGGCGTGCTCGGGGTTGCCCGCCCAGGCGATACCGACGGCGAGCTTGCCGCCGGCCGTCAGAGTGCCGCGCAGGTCGGCGGCCCGCGCCGGGTCGGCGGCGAGGTACGGCATCGGCCCCGGCAGGTCGGCGAGGGTGACGCCGAGGAGCGCCGGCAGGCCGAGCAACGGCGCGCAGAGATCGGCCGCCGGCCCTGCGGCGCGCAGCGGCCGGACGACGATCTTCGCGTCGAGCGTGGCGAGCAGCGGCACGAGGCGCGGCTGCACCTCCAGCACCACCGTGCCGCCGCGCGCCGCCGCCTGGCGGGCGAAGCGGCAGAACTGCAGCGTGTCGCCCAGCCCCTGCTCGGCGCGAATCAGCAGCGTGCGGCCGGGGAACGGCTCGCCCGACCAGCGCGGCACCCTGGTCAGGTCCGGCCCCCAGTCGGCGAGCTTGCCGGTGCGCCAGCGCCACTCGTATTCGGTGAAGCCGGCGACGAGATCGCCGCCGAGCAGCAGCGCGTGGGCCAGCGCGAGATGCGCCTCGGCATCGTTGGGCGTCAGCGCCAGTGCCCGCCGCGCCGCCGTCTCGGCCTCGCGCGGCCGGCCGCTCCAGCCGAGCGCGCGGGCATAGTTGGCGTGGATGTCGGCGCGCGTCATGTCGGCGCGCAGGGCGCGGCGGAAGGCGGTGACGGCGCTATCCGGCCGGCCCGCGGCGAACAGGGCGACGCCCAGCGCGATGTGCGGATCGGCGCCCTCGGGGTCGAGGGTGACGGCGCGGCGGCCGGCGGCGGCGGCCTCGTCGACCCGGCCGAGCCGGGCCAGCGCCAGCGCCATGCCGGCCTCGGCGGCGGCGTCGCGCGCGCCGCCCGCCAGCGCCTCGCGGTAGGTCTCGGCGGCACCGGCGAAGTCGCCGAGGGCACGCTGCGCGGCGGCGAGATTGTGACGCGCCGCGCGATGGCCGGGGTCCAGCTTGATGGCCCGCGCGAAGGCGTCGTGCGCGCCGGCCATGTCGCCGGCGCCGGCCCGCGCCGTGCCGAGGTTCGACCAGTGCTGGGCGCTGTCCGGCGCCGCCGCCACGGCGCGTTCGAGCGCCGCCACTGCCTCGATGCCGCGGCCGAGCTGGAGTGCCAGCGCGCCGGCCATGCCCAGCGCCTCGGCGTTCTCCGCCTCGAGCGCCACGACGTTGCGGCAGGCGTCGTAGGCGGCGGCGATCCGGCGCCCGCGCAGCAACGCGCGGGCATTGGCGAGCATGCGCTCGACACGGGCGGTGCGGGTGGCGGCGTCCATCGCCCGACTGTGTTCCATGCCGCCACCCCGCGCGCAAGCGTCGCGGACGGCCGGCTTGCCCGGCGCCGGCTTGCCTGCTTGCATGGTGGCGGGCGCCGGTGGCTGTCCGCACCGGCCCGACCCGCGCCCGCGGAGGAACGATGGCCGACGACCTGCCCGCGCCCCTGTCCGCCGACGCCCTGTGCTGGTCGTGCGATCCGGCCGGGCTCGACTTCCAGACGACGGCGCAACTTGCCGACCTCGACCGCGTCATCGGCCAGGAGCGCGTGGTCGAGGCGGTGACCTTCGCCATCGGCATGGAGGCCCCGGGCTACAATCTCTACGCCCTCGGCCCGGAGGGCGTCGGCAAGCAGTCGACCGTGCGCCGTTTCCTCGACGCACACGCCGCGACCCGGCCGGTGCCGCCGGACCTCTGCTACGTCGCCAGCTTCGACGACTCGCACGCGCCCAACGCGCTGCACCTGCCGGCCGGGCGCGGCCGCGCCTTCGCGCACGCCATGGACCGCTTCATCGACGACTGCCGGGCGAGCCTGCAAAGCGCCTTCGAGGGCGACGCCTACCGCACCCGCCGGCAGATCCTCGAGGAGGAGCTGAAGGACCGCCACGAGGAGGCGCTGGCCGACGTCGAGCGCGACGCCGGCGAGCACGGCATCGGCCTGCTGCGGACGCCGATGGGTTTCGCGCTGGCGCCGGTGCACGACGGCAAGGTGGTGCAGCCCGACGTCTTCCAGCGCTACCCGGCCGAGGAACGCAAGCGCATCGAGACCGAGATCGAGCGCCTGCAGGGCCGGCTGCGCGAGGTGCTGCAGGCCGCGCCCGCCTGGGTGAAGGAAGCGCGCGACAAGGTGCGGGCGCTGAACGAGGAGACGGCGACCTTCGCCGTGCGCCACCTCGTCGCCGCGCTGCGCGAGTCCTTCGGCGACCTGCCGGAAGTGGCGGCGCACATCGCCCGCGTCGAGACCGACGTCATCGCCAATGTCGACGCCTTCCTGCAGGCCCCCGCCCCCTTCGCGCCGCCGCACGCGCCGGCGGGCCCCGGCGGACCGGGTGGAGGGCCGGGCGGCGGGCCGCAGGCGCTGCCGGTGCCGGCCGGCGAGGACGGGCCGCCGATCTTCCGCCGCTACCGCGTCAACCTGCTGGTCGACAATGACGGCCTCGACAGCGCGCCGGTGGTTTACGAGGACAACCCGACGCACGAACGGCTGATCGGCCGCATCGAGCACCGCGCCGAGATGGGCGCGCTGCTGACCGACTTCAATCTCATCCGCGCCGGCGCGCTGCATCGCGCCAACGGCGGCTACCTCGTGCTCGACGCGCGCAAGGTGCTGACCAACCCCTACGCCTGGGACGGGCTCAAGCAGGCGCTGCGCCGGCGCGAGATCCGCATCGAGCCGCTGATGCGCGCGCTCGGTCTCGCGCCGACGGTGACGCTCGATCCCGAGCCGGTGCCGCTGGCGCTCAAGGTCGTGCTCGTCGGGCCGCAGATGGTCTACTACCTGCTCGCGCAGCTCGACCCGGAATTCGTCGAGCTGTTCAAGGTGGCGGCCGATTTCGACGAGTCGATCGCGCGCTCGCCCGAGACCACCGCCCTCTACGCCCGGCTGATCGCCACCGTGGCCCGGCGCGAGGGCGCGCCGCCTTTCGCGCGCGAGGCGGTCGGCCGCGTGCTCGAGGAGACCGCCCGCCGCGCCGGCGACAGCGAGAAGCTCTCGGCCCATGTCGAGGATCTCGCCGATCTCGTGCGTGAGGCGGCGTGGCACGCGCGCGCCGCCGGCCACGATCCGGTCACGCGCGGCGACGTCGAGCGGGCGATCGACGCCCAGACGCGCCGCGCCGACCGCATCCGCGAGCGCGTGCTGGAACAGATCACGCGCGGCACCATCAAGATCGCCACCAGCGGCGCCGCCATCGGTCAGGTCAACGGCCTCGCCGTCTCGGCCATCGGCGGCTTCGCCTTCGGCCGGCCGTCGCGCATCACGGCGCGCGTGCGCCTCGGCACCGGCCGCGTCGTCGACATCGAACGCGAGGTCGAGCTGGGCGGGCCGCTGCATTCCAAGGGCGTGCTGATCCTGTCGGGCTACCTTGCCGCGCGCTACGCCACCGACCTGCCGCTGTCGCTGGCGGCGACGCTGGTGTTCGAGCAGTCCTACGGCGGCGTCGACGGCGACAGCGCCTCGTCGACCGAGCTCTACGCGCTGCTCTCGGCCATCGGCGAGATTCCGATCCGGCAGGGCTTCGCCGTCACCGGCTCGGTCAACCAGGCCGGCGAGGTGCAGGCCATCGGCGGCGTCAACGAGAAGATCGAGGGCTTCTTCGATGTCTGCGCCGCGCATGGCCTGACCGGCGAGCAGGGCGTGCTGATCCCCGCCGCCAACGTCGTCCACCTGATGCTGCGCGGCCGCGTCGTCGACGCCGTGCGCGCCGGCCGCTTCCGCATTTTTCCCGTGGAGACCATCGACCAGGGCATCGCCATCCTCACCGGGCTGCCGGCCGGCGCCCCCGGCCCGGACGGCGCGTGGCCGTCCGACAGCGTCAACGGCCGCGTCGAGGCGCGGCTACGCGCCATGGCCGAGCGCCGGCTCAGCCTCGGCCGCGTCGAACAGGGCGGACGCGGCGCGGAGCCCGCGACATGAGCGCGATGCGGACCCGCCGGCTGGTGATGGCGATCGACCCCCGCCTCGCCTCGCCGTCGCCGCTGGACGAGGCCGCCCGCCTCGCCCGCGGGCTCGAGGCCGAGCTGACGGCCTTGCTGGTCGAGGACAGCGGCGCCTCGGCGGTGGCGGGGCTCTCCGTCGGCCGCTTCGTCGGCTACACCGGCATGGCGATGAGCGCGCCCGACGCCTCCGCCCTGCGCCGCGCCCATCGCGTGCACGAGCGGCGCGTGCGCGAGCGCCTCGCCGCCGCCGGCAGCCGCTGGTCGGTGAGCTGGTCGCTGGAGTCGGTAACGGATTTCGCGCCGGCCGACGTGGCGCAGCGCGCCGGGCGCGGCGATCTCGTCGTGCTGGCATCGCCCGGCCGGGGCCGGCCGGCGGGTGCCTCGGCGCTGGCGCTCGCCACGTCGCTTGCCGGGCCGGTCCTGCTCATCAACACGGCGGTGCGCAGCGACAGCGGCGTGCTGGTCGTCTTCACCGGTCGCCTCGCCGAACTCGACACCGCTGCCCGCTTCGCCCGCTGCCTCGGCGCCCCCCTCGCCGTGCTCGCCGCCGGCAAGGCCGAGCGGGCGCGGATCGCCCGCGCCCAGCGCGCCGTGCAGTGGCTCGCCGCGCGCGGCCTCGCCGCCCGCGTCGAGATGGCCGGTGGCGCAACGATCGAAAGCTGGCTCGACGCCGTCACCCGGACCCGCCCCGGCCTCGTCGTCCTGCGCCGCGACGCCGCCGGCCTCGACGGCCCCGCCGCCGACGCGCTGGCCGCGACCGCCTCGCTGCTGCTCGCGGACTGAAAGAAAGTCTCCCTCTCCGCCCCTCTTGGGGGGGAGAGGGCGGGGAGAGGTGGGGCTCTACCCGAACCGCTCTCGCACGAACGGACCCGTCGGCAACACCCCCACCTCACCCTGCCCTCTCCGCCCCGCGGGGCGGCGAGAGTTTTGTCGTCATGCCTGCCGCGCCGCGCGCTTCTTCGCCCGCGCCCGCGCGGCCAGCAGGTTCATCGTCTCGACGGCGATGGAGAAGGCGACGGCGAAGTAGAGGTAGCCGCGTGGCAGGTGGAAGTGCAGCGCTTCGGCCACCAGCGCCATGCCGATGAGCAGCAGGAAGGACAGCGCCAGCATCTTCACCGTCGGGTGCGCCTGGATGAAGGCGGCGACCGGCTCCGAGGCCAGCACCATCACCGCCATGGCGATGACCACGGCGGCGATCATCACCTCGACATGGTCGGCCATGCCGACGGCGGTGAGCACCGAATCGAGGGAAAAGACGAGGTCGAAGGCGACGATCTGGGCGACGACGACGCCGAAGGCGGCGGTGGCGGCGCGGCCGACGCCATGCTCGGGTTCTGGCTCCATCTCGTGATGGATTTCCTGCGTGCCCTTCCACAGCAGGAACAGGCCGCCGAGCCCCAGCACGAGGTCGCGCCACGACATGACGAACTCGCCGATCGTCACCAGCGGCGCGGTCAGGCCGATGATCCAGCTGATCGCCAGCAGCAGGACGACGCGCATGCCGAGCGCCAGCAGCAGGCCGATGCGGCGGGCCAGCTTCTGCTTCTCGGCCGGCAGGCGGGCGGAGACGATCGAGAGAAAGACGAGGTTGTCGATGCCGAGCACGATCTCGAGCACGGCCAGGGTGGCAAGGCTCAGCCACACCTGCGGATCGGTCAGCAGTTCGATCACTTCGCTCTCCCCCACACGCCCCGGTGCCCACATGTGGTGGAAGCCGCGCGCCGGCGCAAGCCCGGCATATCGCGTTTCCCGTCGGCGGCAGCGGCGTGTAGTGTGGCCGCAGGCTTCGCAGCGACAGGCCCATGCCGATCCGCGAACTCGACCCGTGGCGCATGCAGTACTTCGAGGGCGTGCCCTGCCCCGACGACGTCCTCATCCCGACCGAGGACGGCGACGCCTACATGTGGTTTCCCAGGTACCGCTGGCTCTACAACAAGCTGCTGATCGCCGAGACGCAGGGCCTGCGCGCCGCGCCGCACGGCTTCGAACCGGACGCATATCCGGTGTTCAGCAAGCCGATCTACAACATGCGCGGCATGGGCGCCGGGACGCAGGTCTTCCACAACCACGACGAATACATGCGCGGCCAGATGCCCGGCCACATGTGGATGGAACTGCTGGAGGGCGAGCACGTCTCGACCGACGTCGCCGTGCTCGACGGCCGCCCGGTGTGGTGGCGCCACGTCACCGGGCACGCCATCGGCGGCGGCATGTTCGACTACTGGACCGTGCTGGCCGAGCATCGCCCGGCGATCGAGGACTACTGCGGGGCGTGGATCGCCGCCAACGTCGCCGGCTACACCGGCATGCTCAACTTCGAGACCATCGGCGGGCGCATCATCGAGGCGCATCTGCGCTTCTCCGACCAGTGGCCGGACCTCTACGGCGCCGGCTGGGTCGATGCCGTCGTCGGGCTCTACGGGCGCAAGCGCTGGACCTTCGCCGACGGCGACCGGCGCGACGGCTGGTCGGTGGTGCTGTTCGGCGCGCACGGCGTGCGCTACCGCCACCCGCCGGCCGACGCGGTGGACGAGTTGCGCCGCCGCCCCGGCGTCACCTCGATCCAGATCACCTTCCACGAGGATCGTCCGCCGCGCGCGCACTCGATGCCGCCGGGCGGCTTCCGCCTCGCCATCGTCAACTGCACCGACCTCGCCACCGGCATCGCCGTGCGCGAGCAGCTCGCGCTGCTCTACTGGTCGACCCAGCGGCTCGGCCGCCGGCGCCGGGCGCCGGCCGGCGAGACGCGCAGCCACGCCGCACCGTGAACGATCCCGGGCCGCCCGCGGCCAACATCCGCGAGATCGAGAATGTCTGGATCCCGCTGCCCGACGGCACCCGTCTGGCGGCGCGGCTGTTCCTGCCCGGCGACGCCGAGGCGCGCCCCGTGCCAGCGATCCTCGAATACCTGCCCTACCGCAAGCGCGACCTGATGCGCGCGCGCGACGAGCCGATCCACCGCTGGTTCGCCGCCAACGGCTACGCCGCCGTGCGCGTCGACATCCGCGGCACCGGCGACAGCGACGGCGTGCTCGCCGACGAGTACTCGCGCGAGGAGCACCGCGACGCCGTCGACGTGATCGCCTGGATCGCGGCGCAGCCCTGGTGCAGCGGCCGCGTCGGCATGATGGGTATCTCGTGGGGCGGCTTCAACGCCCTGCAGGTGGCGGCGCTGCGGCCACCGGCGCTCGGCGCCATCATCACCCTGTGCGCCGCCGACGACCGTTTCGCCGACGACGCGCACTACATGGGCGGCTGCCTGCTCAACGAGAACATGCAGTGGGGCTCGATCCTCACCGGCTACGGCATCTACCCGCCCGATCCGGCGCTGGTCGGCGACCGCTGGCGCGACATGTGGCGGCAGCGGCTGGAGGCGACACGGCCGTTCCCGGCCGTCTGGCTGGAGCACCAGCGGCGCGACGCCTACTGGCGCTACGGCTCGGTCTGCGAGGACTTCGCGGCGATCAAGGTGCCGGTCTACGCCATCGGCGGCTGGGCCGACGGCTACTCCAACGCCGTGCCGCGCCTGCTCGCCGGCCTCTCCTGTCCGAAGAAGGGCCTGGTCGGCCCGTGGGCGCACACCTTCCCGCACGACGGCGTGCCCAGCCCCGCCATCGGCTTCCTGCAGGAGGCGAAGCGCTGGTGGGACCACTGGCTCAGGGACGTCGACACCGGCCTCATGGACGAACCCGCGTACCGCGTCTGGATGCAGGCCAGCGTGCCGCCACAGCCGACCTACGAGTCGCGCCCCGGCCGCTGGGTCGCCGAGGATGGCTGGCCGTCGCCGCGCGTCGCGCCGCTGACGCTGCATCTCGCGCCGTGGCAGCTCGCGACGTCGCCGCAGCCGGACGCGGTGCAGGAGCTGTGTTCGCCGCAGACGACCGGCGTCAACAGCGGCGAGTGGTGCGCCTTCGGCACCGACGGCGAGATGCCGACCGACCAGCGCGCCGACGACGGCCGCTCGCTGACCTTCGACTCCGCACCGCTGGACGCACCGCTCGACATTCTCGGCGCGCCCGAGGTCACGCTCGACATCGCCTGCGATCGCCCGGTCGCGCTCATCGCCGTGCGCCTGTGCGACGTCGCGCCCGACGGCGCCTCGACGCGCGTCACCTACGGCCTGCTCAACCTGACGCGCCGCGACGGCATGGAGGCTGCCGCGCCGCTGCACCCGGGCGAGCGCGTGCGCGTGACGGTGGCGCTCAACCACATCGCCCACGCCTTTCCCGCCGGCAACGTCGTCCGCCTCGCCGTCTCGACGAGCTACTGGCCGATCGCCTGGCCGTCGCCCGAGCCGGCCACCATCGCGCTCGCCACCGGCGGCTCGACGCTCACCCTCCCCGTCCGCCCGCCGCGCGACGCCGACGCCGCGCTGCGCGCCTTCGAGCCGCCCGAGCGCGGTTCGGGCGAGGACCCGACGCGGCTGCGGCCGCTGCGCTTCGTGCGCCAGTACGGCCGCGACCTCACCACCAACGAGATGCTGCACAGCCTCGTCAGCGATGCCGGCGAGCTGGGCGGCGCCTCGCTCGCCCGCATCGAGGCCATCGACCTCGAGGTCGGCTACCGCATGGAGCGACGCTTCCGCATCGGCGAGACCGATCCGCTGACGGCGCGCGCCGAGATCCTGCAGGAGCGCCTGTTCGCGCGCGGCGACTGGCGCGTGCGCGTGTCGCTGCGTACCCGCCTCACGGCGACGCGCCGCACCTTCGAGTTCCTCGGCGTGCTCGACGCCTTCGAGGGCGACGCCCGCATCTTCGAGAAGCGCTGGACCCTCTCCATCCCGCGCGACCTGATGTGAGCTTCCCGCTCTCCGCTCCCCGCCGCTACCTGCCCCGCCATCCTCACCCTGAGCCTGTCGAAGGGCGAGGATGGCCAGCACGCTCGTACCCGTCGACACCCTCGTCCTTCGACAGGCTCAGGATGAGGGCTACTGGGAATTGCGGTCGCGGGTGATCAGGAACAGGTCTGCCGCACGTAGCTGCCGCCGCTCCCCGCGCGCGCTCACCCCGCCAGCCCGCAGCGCGCCCGCGCGATCTCGATGATGCGGCACAGCAGTTCGCCGTGCCGCCAGCCGGCGAAGCCGGCCATCAGCGCCAGCTTGCCGTCCCACGCCCAGGCCGGGTTGGGATTGACCTCGAGCAGGCGGATGGTGCCGTCGGCGCCGGTACGGAAGTCGCAGCGCGCGTAGTCGCGGCAGCCGGTGCGCCGCACCATGCGGATGGCGAAGTCGCACAGACGCGCCAGCTCCGGCGCCGCCAGTTCGGCGCGGCGGTAGCGAATGTCGGTCCAGTAGGGCGAATCGGGGATCGACTTGGACTCGTAGGACAGGATCGGGTTGAGGCCGGCCGGCAGCGCGCTGTAATCGACCTCCAGCGGCGGCAGGGCCTCGTAGCCGGCGGCCTCGTTGCCGAGCACGCCGACGGAGAACTCGCGGCCCTCCAGATACTCCTGCAGCAGCACCGGCTCGCCCGGCAGCAGCTCGGCCAGCATGGCGAGGTAGGCGCGCGCCTCCGCGTCGCTGCGCACCACCGCGTCCTTGGTGATGCCGAGGCTGCCGTCGGTGCGGTTGGGCTTGACGATCAGCGGATAGGGCAGATCGATCGCGCCCAAATCCTGCGGCCGCTCGAAGAAGCGCTGGCCGGGCACCGGCACGCCGACGTCGCGCGCGGCGCCCAGCACGGCCGCCTTGTCGACGCAGAAGGCCAAGGGCGCCGGGCCCGAGCCGCTGTAGGGAATGTCCCACAGGTCGAGCAGCGCCGGAACGTGCAGTTCACGCTCGGACCGGTTGCGGTAGCCGACGTCGCAGAGGTTGAGCACGAACGCCGGCGGCGCCGCGGCAAGCCGCGCCGCCAGACCCTCGTGGCGGTCGATGAAGTCGAGCACGTAGCGGTCCTCGGCGGCCAGCGCGTCCTTCATGCGCGCCATGGCGTCGAGATCCTCGGGGTTGTAGCGCCCGCCGGGCTTGGAGCGGTCGGGCAGGCTCGGGTCGCCGAGCAGCACCGTGACCTTTGGCTTCGCACCCGCCATGCCGGCCCTCACCCTTTCGCGGCGATCGCAAGACGCGCGCGCGGGCGCGCGGCGTCCTGCGGCGGCGCCAGCGCGTCGCGCGCGCCGGAAACCGCCGCCGCCAGTTCCGCCGCCGCCGCGCGCGCCACGCCGGCCCAGTCGCCAGGGCGCGCCTGGCGGAACAGGCGTGCCGTCGGGTACCACGGGCTGTCCAGCCTTTCGCGCAGCCAGCGCCATTCGGCGGCGTGCGGCAGCAGCAGCCACAGCGGCCGCGCCAGCGCCCCGGCGAGGTGCGCCGCCGCCGTGTCGACGCTGACGACGAGGTCGAGCGCCGCCATCGCCGCCGCCGTGTCGGCGAAGTCGCCGATGGCGTCGCTCCAGTCGGCGACGCCCTCCGGTGCCGCCGTGCCCGGCACGATATTCACCCAGCGCACCCCCGGCACCGCGAGCAACGGCGCCAGCACTTCCGGCGAAGCCGAGCGGCGGCGGTCGTCGCTGTGGCCGGCATTGCCGGCGGGCACCAGCGCCGCCCACAGCCCGCCGCCGTCGCGCCGCGCGCGGAAGCGCGACATGGCGGCCGGGTCGGCGGCGAGGTAGGGCGCCGCGCCGGGAATGCTGTCGAGGCACGTGCCGAACACCAGCGGCAGGCTCATCAGCGGGCAGAACAGGTCGGCCTCGGTGCGCGGCCCCTCGGCCGGGCGCAGGTCGAGGCCGCCGCCGAGCGAGGCCAGCAGGCGCAGCAGCGGCGCCGGCGCCTCCACCACCAGCCGGCCGTCGAGCGGCGCCAGCAGCGGCAGGTAGCGGCAGAACTGGATGGTGTCGCCCAGCCCCTGCTCGGCATGCACCAGCAGCGTGCGCCCGGCGAGCGGCCCGCCGCGCCATTGCGGCCCGGCGTAGCGCGCGGCCGTCGCGGCATAGCCCGGCACGCGCTGGCGCCATTCGAGCAGGTCGAGGCCGCGCGCGAAGTCGCCGCCGGCCAGCCGCACCCAGGCCTCGTCGAGCCACGCCTCGGCATCGTCCGGCCGCAGGGCGCGCACGCGCTCGAACGCCGCGATGGCGCCGGCATCGTCGGGGATGCGCGCCAGCGCCGTGCCGAGGGCGAGCGCCGCGCCGGCGCGGTCGGGCGCCAGGTCGAGCACCCTGCGGAAAGCCCGCGCAGCGTCTTCCAGGCGATCGGCGGCGTAGAGCGCGGCGCCGTGGTTGTGCCAGGCGTCGGTGTAGTCGTCGCGCAGCGCCACGGCGCGCGCCGAGGCCACCAGCGCGCCGTCGATGTCGCCGCTGCGCTGGCGGGCGATGGCGAGGTTGTTCCACGCCACCGCGTCGTCGGGCGCCGCCTCGGTCGCGCGCGCCAGCAACGCCAGCGCCTCGGCCATGCGCCCGGCGCGCGCCGCCGCTACCCCCCGGGTCACGAGGGCGCGCGGGTCGTCGTCATCGCGGGCGGCGGCGGACTCGGCCATGCGGCGAGTCTAGCCGCCCCGCCGTCCGGACACAAAAAAAGCGCCGGCGCCCCGCGGGGCACCGGCGCAACCAAGAAAACCTCCTCGTCCTGGGCCTGTCGAAGGACGAGGCCCGCGCGACGCCTCATCCTTCGACAGGCTCAGGATGAGGCTGTTGGTGAATTGACGCCCGAGGGGCCGCTCACAGTCCCCCGCCGCGCCATTTGTCGAAGCTGCGGGCGCCGGTGTAGCCGAGGTAGCCGGCGCCGAACAGCCACCACAGGCTCTCGGGGATGGCGGCGAGCAACGCGCGGGCATTGTCGGCGGCGCGCGCCACCGGGCCGGGCGCCCAGACGCCGGCGACGGCGCCGGCGAAGCACAGCACGATGATCGCGTACATCAGGTAGAGGAAGGTCGGCCGCGCCCGGCTGGTCCACGGGTCGGCGGACTTCGCCTCGGCGAGGATGGCCGACAGGCTCAGCTCCAGCTCGGCCAGCCGGCCCTCGCGGTCGAGCGCCGCCAGCTTCGCCCGCGCCGCCGCCTTCTCGGCCTCGCTGTCGAACAGGCTGTCGATCACCTCGCCAGCCAGCCGCGCCAGCGGCCCGGCCAGCAGCGCAAGCGGTGCGGGCATGCGGATGCTCCTTGGAAGAAGTCACCCTCTCCACCCCCGGGGGTGGAGAGGGCAGGGTGAGGCGGGGGTGGTGTCGGGGGGGCGGCGATACAGCGTTCCTGACGGTAGCGGCCCCACCTCACCCCGCCCTCTCCGCCCCTCGGGGCGGAGAGGGAGAGTCCGTTGTGCCGCTCCCTCACTCCGCCGCCGCCGACAGGCGGTCGAGCTTGTCGCACAGCATCGCCACCTCGCCTTCGAGGCGGGCGGCGCGCACGCTGGCGGCGGCGTCGCGGGCGCGGCACTCGCGGCACTCGGCGAGGCAGCGGTCGAGCTTCACCTGCAGTGTCGTGTAGGCCTCGCGCAGGCGGCGGTTGTCGGCCATCAGGTCGGCGCGCAGCCGCGCCTCGGCGGCCGAGAGACCGGCAGCGATGCGCTCGCGCGTGCGGCGGCGGCCGATCCACGCCGCGCCGAGCGTCGCCAGCGCGCCGAAGGCCGCGCCGACCGCGCCGCTGGCAGCACCCTCGATCATGTCTTGATGAACCAGTTGAGGGCGAGCCAGGGCGGCATGTTGGCGTGGGCCGTGCCGCTGCCCGTCGCGCCGGTGGCGCCGGAGATGCTGTGGGAGTGGTCGCCGGCGCTGCCGGTGCTCGCCGTGCCGGCGTCGTCGTCGTGCCCGGCCGCGTTGGCGCCGGTGGAGCCGCCGGTGCTGGCGGGATAGGTGTGCGAATGGCTGCCGCCGCTCGCCGCCGCCAGCGTGCCGGCGCCATGCGTGTGCGCCGGCAGGTTCGCCTCCGCCAGCGCCACCGTCTCGGCGCCGCCGGCATCGCCCAGCGTGCGCGCCGTCAGCCCGTCGCCGCTGCCGGCGCCGATGAAGGCGCGGCCGCGCCCGTCCGGCATGGCCAGCGTCTTGCCGGCCGACCAGTCGGCGCCGGCCGAGGCGCCGCGCCCGCCGGCCACCGGCGCCTCGGCATCGGCGAGGTTCGCCCACAAATGTACGTAGAGCGCCGCGTAGGCGTTGCCGGTGTGCGCGGCGCCGGAGCCGGTGTCGCCCAGCGTCGCGCCGTCGAGCGCCAGCCAGCCCTCCGGGGCGGCGGCGCGCAGGGCGCATTTGACGTCGCCGGTGACGAAGCCCTCGGCCTGTTCCAGTTCCTCGATGTCGGCGACCGCCGCCGTGCCGAGGCCGAGCGTCGTGCGCGCCGCATCGGCGTCGGCGTCGTCGAGCAGGGTCTCGATGAAGGGCGACACCGGCACGTCGCTGTCGCCGGCGGGGCCGCTGCTGGCGATCGGCGCGCCGTCGCCGTCGAAGGCGAGGTAGCGGCCGGCGCGCTGCGTCTCGTTCGGCAGCGTCGCGCCGGCGGCGGCGTCGGTGACGGGGTAGACCAGCGCGCGGGCCAACGCCTCGTCGTGCTGCTGCGCCAGCATGGTCAGCTTGTCGAGCGCGTCCTCCAGCGCGGCGGACGGAAAGGCGCCGCCCTCGGGCAGGTCCGTCTCCTGGGTCGCCGGCGCGCGGCGGCGGATGACCAGCGTCGCGCCTTCGTCGGGTGTGTGGTCGGCCGGGTCGGTCGCCACCGTCAGCGTGCCGCCGGACGGCGCGCCGGCGCCGGACAGCGTGTAGTGCGTGCCCTCGGTCCAGGCGGCCTCGCCGCCGCCGGCATCGCGCAGCACGGCGGCGACGTGCTCGTTCTCGAGGAAGCGGAACGGTACCGGGAAGGTCACGGTGGCGCCGTCGCCGGCATAGGCGACGCGCGTGGCGGTCGAGCTGAGGGTCATGGCTGGAAGCTCCACGGGTTGCGGGGGGCGCTCTGCTGGCGTTGCGTCCCGCCGGTCGGGATGCGGCGGCTGCCGGCGAAGCGCAGCAGGCTCGTGCCCGCGCCCAGAATCGTGTCGCGCTCGGTCGTGCCGGCGCGCCAGTCGTCGAGGTCGGCGCCCGCCTCCAGCCCGGCGGCGCGCCGCGCGCCGCCGGCGCGGATCTGCGCCTCCTCGACGGCGTAGTCGTCGGCGGCGGCGAGGGCGGCGAGCAGCGGCGTGCCGGCCGAGGCGAAGCCCGATCCGGCGCCGCGCGCGCGCAGCGCGGCAAGGCGCGCGCTGGCGGTGCGCCGCTGCGCCTCGGCCTCGGCCCCGGCCGCCTCGCGCGCGGCCATCGCCTGCTGGCGACCCAGCGCGGCCGCGTGGCGCGCCTGGGCCGCCTGCGCCTGCCCCTGCTGGATGGTGCGGATCGTGTCGAGGCCGACCGCGGCGGCGGTCAGCGCTGCCTTGGCTGTCATGCGCGCACTCCTGTCGGACGCGACGCCGCCGGCGCCCGCCCCGGGCCGCCGCGCGGTCGCCACAGTTGCCATTCATAGTAGCTTTGTACTTTATTAGTTCTCTCTAAAGGAGACGCCCCGATGCGCACCGCCCTTGCCGTGCTGCTGTCCGTTGCCTGCGCCACCGCCGCCACGGCCGGCGGGCCACCGCCCGATCCGCCGGGCGAGGTACGCGTCGTCGCCCAGACCGACGAGGACAGCACCAGCGATTGCATCGGTCGGCCCGTCACGCCGCTTTGCCTGGTGGAGTCCCTTCTCGCCTGCGAAATCCGCGACGACGACAAGCTGTGCCGGATCGCCTGGCAGGCCCGCTACAGGAAGCCCAGTTTCAGGGGGGTCGAGTTGTTCCCTTTGCTTCGGCTGGAATACAAGATCTGGCACCAGATTCCCTTCGACCCCTCCGACACTCTGCTGTGCGAAGGGGGGGAGGCGGGCGACGTGGTTGTCCGCATATTCAAGCGTCAATGTCCTGACGCAGGGTACTGCCATCCATGGCGCACCTTCCCCTTTCACTACGTGACGCGGAAGAAGGGTGAGCGGTGGGAACTGGTTACCGCGTGCGGCGACGATTGGCACCGCACCTCACCGTGAGGGGCCGCCACCGAAGGCGAAGTGGTGCGCCCGGGCAATCTCTCCCTCCTCGTTCGCTTTGCCCGTCCAATAGATTTTCCGCAGTTCCGCCAGTCGATCGAGGAACGCCCGGCGCGCCTGCGGGTGCTGCGCGACGCGGGCCACCGCGTCGAAGGTCGCCGGTCCCATCCCCTCGTCCACGCCGATCAGCCACCCCTGCCGGCCGACGCTTCTCGCCGCATCGTTCGCAGCCTGCTGGATGAACCCGGCGCCGCGCCTACGCCCCTCGCGGAACAGCGCGTCGGCAAAGGCGGCCGCGACATCGGCATCGCCGATGTCGCCGATCGTACGGTGACCCGGGACGCCGCCGTTGTATTTCCCGACCGTCCGCAGGAGGTCGTCGAAATAGGCCGCGTAGATCAGCGCCGCCTGCCCGTGGCTGAGCGACGAAGGCAGCTTCCCCGCGGGAATGCCGACGCGCGGCCCGTACTCCCTGACCGTATCCTCCATGATGCCACGCACGACCTGCTGGCGCGGCCGGCCTTCGGGCTTCCACCACCCGATGCTGTTGCCACCCTCCCAGTGGTGGATTTCGCGGAACGCGCGGTCCGTGGCGGCCGGCAGGTCCGGCAGCACGCGGGCGCGGGCGCGCGCGAAGTCCTCCACGGCCGTGCGGTTTTCCGGCCGCGCCGAGAAGACTTTCTCCTTGTAGTCGGGGATCGGGACGACGGCATTCAGCCGGGCGAGACCCTCGTCGACCAGCAGTGTGCCGACGGGGTCTGTCGCGGCGATATCGGCGCGGAAACTCGCAGGCATGCCCGCGCGGTTCGACGCGAGAAACGCGCCCGCCCTCATCGGCGCGACGCCGGCACGGCGCGGTGACTTGCGTGATGGCATGATCCCTTCCTCTCGATCAACCCGGTCGGCCGGGTACCGCTTTCCCCGGTGCCAGTGTCAGCCGATAGGTCGAAAAACGTTCGCCGTCGCCGCCGCATGGCACGAACCCCAGCCGTGCCGCCCAGCGGTGGCCGGCGGCGAAGTCGCGCGCCACGGTGGCGTGAACCGTGCGGTGCCCCTCGGCGGCGAGCGCCGCCAGCGCCGCGCGCGCCCAGCGGTGCAGGGCGACGGGATGGCGGGCGCGCAGCTCGCGCCCGGCGAGGATCCAGGCATGGACGCCGTCGGCGGCCGACGCGAGGCCGCCGATGCCGAGCACGCGCCCGTCGGCGGCGAGCGCCGTGGCGGCGCGGCCCGTCTCGCGAACGCAGAAGGCGGCGCGGTCGAGGCCGGCGAGCGCCGCCGCGTCCGGCGCGTCGGGCCGCAGCGCGTCGAGATGCGCCGGCACGAAGGGCGCCAGCGTCGGCGATCCGATCATGCGCGCAGGCTCCGCGCTCCGCCCACGACCAGGGGCCGCAACGACATGACAACCGTCATTCCCCCACGCGCCTCACCCTGAGGAGCCACCCGGAGAGTGGCGTCTCGAAGGGCGAGGCGCGTCGGCCCCGAATCGCCACCCGTCGGTTCCGTCCCGGCACAGCCTCACGCCTGCTCGTTGGTCTGCAGTTCGGGCGCCAGGGCCAGCAGGGTGAAGGCGGCGGGGGCGTCGCCGGCGATGTGGATGCGCGGGTCGGCCTCCCAGGTGCCGGGAAACTCCTCGACGCGTTCGCCGGTGAACAGCGGCACCGCCGTGTCCATGGCGTCGGCGACGCTGCGGAAGCCGATCTCGGTCAGCGCCGCGAGCGACGGGCCGAAGCGCAGCGCCGCCGTCTCCAGCAGCACGAAGCCGAGCCGGGCGATGCGCTTGGGCTTGGCCAGCGCCGTGCCGGCGGCGGCGCCCGCTGCCTGCTTCAGCGTCGCGAAGTGGTGGCGGTAGGCGAGCCCCGCCTGCACCACGCTCGCCGGCCGCTGCAGCACGATTGCGCCGTCGACGACGACGCGGTCGGGGTGCACGGCGCCGTCGGCGAGCACCTTCACGGTCTCGCCCTCGAGGTGGTCGAGGCCCTCGACCAGGTCGGTCGCGGCACCGTCCCAGGTCAGCAGCGCGTCGGCGTAGTACATGTGTCGTTGCGCCGCGAGCGAGGCTTCGCGCCAGTCCTCCGCGTCGTCGTAGGTCTCGGCGGCGGGGCCGGCGTAGAGCCCCTCCATCACCTCGACATGGCGCACGGTGACGCCGTCGACCGTGCGCGCCACGACGAGCCACAGCTCGTCGCGGTCGGCCGAGCCGGCGGCCTGGCCGTCGCCGTCGTCGCCGGGAATGACGGCGATGGCCTCGACGCGCGCCGGCCCGTCGCCGAGCCGGCCGCCGGGGATGTGGCGCGACCAGCCGACGACCTCCTGCTCGCGCTTGTATGTCATCGCCGCCAGCACGCCGTCGGCGCGCAATCCCCACAGCACCGCGTCCGGCTCCTGCTGCCAGGCGATGGCGACGAGGCCGCTGCGCGTCACATGGTCGGCGAGCAGCGTCAGGTCGGGCGCGGTGAAGCCGTCGGCGTCGAGCGTGTAGACGAACTCGCGCACCTTGCGCCGCGCCCGCTGCACGAACAGCACGACATGGCCGACGCGCGCCGGCGCCACCGGGGCGCAGCCATGCGCCGTCTGGCGCTTTACGTCGATGTCGGTCGGCGTCAGCACCGGCCCCTGCGCGCGCACCACCCATTCGCCGCCGACCGTGCCGAGCACCAGCTCGCGGCCGGGCGACAGCCAGACGATCGCGTTCACCTCGTCGGCGGCGATGGTGAAGTCGAGCGCGTCGTCGTCCTCCACCGCCACTGCCGAGGAGACGTAGCTGTCGGGCCGCATGTTCTCGAGATCGGCCGACTGCGAGGCCCAGAAGGTCTGCGGCTGCGCCGTCGTGGCGGCGGCGACGAGGCGCTGCTCGAAGAAGGCGACGGCACGCGGATGGCCGCTCTCGTCCGACCAGGCGCCGAGCCGCCACGCCGTCGTCGTGCCGGTCGAGGCGAAGGCGCGGCGCACGTCGACCGTGGCCGCAGTGGCCGAGGCGACGGCGGTGATGACGCCCCAGCCCGGCTCGCCGCTGCCGTGGGCGAGGCGCACGGCGCGGCCGATGTCGGCGGCAGCGAAGCCGCGCCCGCCGTTGATGCCGGCGGCGGCGCTCGCCGTCAGCGTCACGCCGAGGCCGCTCGTCGCCCCGGCCGCCAGCGTGGTGGCTGTATCGTTGGCGTCGAGCCACGGCCCGTCGGCGATGTCGGCGCGCACCAGCGACCAGGCGGCATGGCCGCGCCGCTCCAGCCGGCGCAGCGCATGGTCGGGATGGGCAAGGTGGAGCACGTCGGCGGACTGCGCGCAGGCCAGCAGCGCGAGATCGTCGGCGCCGTAGGGCGTCGCCAGCTCCAGCGGCGCGCCCGACAGCAGCGCTACGTCGTCGATGCCGACCGTCTTGGCGCGCGCGTGGCGGAACTGCACGTACACGGTCGCCACGCCGGGCGTGAAGGCGTGGATATGCGTGCCGACCCCCAGCGCCACGCCGGCGATGATCTCGCCGCCGGTCGACGTCGTGCCGACGCGCAACTCGACGGTGTCGCCGGCCACGCCATGCACTGTGAAGGCGAGGACGTGCTCGACGTCCTCGTAGGCGCCGCCGATCGCGACCTCCTGCTCGGCCCAGGCCGGGGTACTGCCGCTGGAGACCAGCGACAGCCGTCCGTTGGCGGCGTCGTGGGCGATCGACGAGCCGCCGCCGGAGCGGTCGTCCCAGCCGCCGGTGCCGACGGCGAAGCCGCCATTGGCGATGGCGGCGTCGGTCGCCGCCACGGTGAGCCGCGCCTGGTGGCGGTGGAAGCGGAAGTAGCCGTCGCCGGCCTCGATGACGTAGGCCTGCCCGGTCGAGAACTGAAAGGGCAGCAGCCGCACCCCGCCCTCGGCGTCCCGGGCCGCGGCGACGTGGCGCGTGCCGGGCCGCCGCGCGAGGCCGCCCTGCGCCAGCGGCAGCAGGTTCTCGACCACGGCGCCGGCCGCCTCGTAGCGGGCGAAATCGACGCGCGCGGCCATGCGCGGCGAGAACTCGCCGGCATTGACCGCCGCCTGCAGGGGATTGGCGCGCGGCATGGCCTAGCCCCTCACATTCGCCCAGGAGCCGGCCGGGAAGGCCGGCGGGAAGTCCTCGACGGCGTCGATGCCGCGTGCCTGGCGCAGGCGGCGGCGCAGCGTCGCCTCCAGGCGATCGCGCAACGTCCCCGAATTGGCCACCGGCAGCGCCAGCTCGACGGCGAGCGCGAGGGCCAGCGTCTCGCGGAAGTCGGCCGTCATCTCGTTGGCGTCGGTGACGCGCCGCACATAGGCGAGCCACAGCGCCGCCGCGTCGCTGAGCACGGCGCCTCCTTCCATCCGGTAGGCGACGGCGCCCTGCCCCGCCTCGCTGTCGTGCACGGCGACGGTCCGCAGCCAGTCGCCCGGCAGCGCGAAGGCGCGGGCGAAGCCGTAGGCCGGCGGCACCGCCAGCTCGGCGAGGCGCACACGGGCGGCGGCGAAGTTCCAGGCGTGCGCGCGCAGCAGGTCGTCGCGCACCTTCGGGTAGAGCGCCGCCGCCGCGTTGGCGTTGGGCGTGCCCTCCGTCAACGCGGTGACGGTGGCGCGCGCGCCGATCTTGAGCAGCGCCGAATTGACGATGCCGACCGCATCGGCCATGGCAACCTCCGGATTACGGGTTGGAATTCGGTTGGCTTCGCGCCGCGCGGCTTGCGAAACCCTCTCCGCCGGCGGGGCGGAGAGGGTGGCGAGCGACAGCGAGCCGGGTGAGGTGGGGCGCTACCGGCGGACCCGGTCGAGAACCGTGATGCCGGCAACGCCCCCACCTCACCCCGCCCTCTCCGCCCCCAAGGGCGGAGAGGGAGAATGAGAAGCGGCAGACGCCTCAGCGCAGCCGCGCGAGGACGATCCAGTCGCAGACCGCGTTGGCGGCGAAGGCCAGCGCGGCGAACTCGCCGGCAGCCATCGCAGGTGCAACGCCGTGCGCGGTCGGCAGCATGCCGGCGCCCCAGCCGAGCAGCAGCAGCGGGCCGATGACGAGGAAGCGCGCCATGGGCAGGCCGGTCTCCGGCCGCTCGTCGGCGGTGGGCCGGCGGCGCTGCGCCAGCACCACCGCGGCACCCGAGGCGAGCGAGGCGGCGACCGCCAGCACGACCGCCGCCGTCAGCAACAGGCCGCGCGGCAGCGGCGGTTCGGCGCCGAGATAGGCGATGCCGGCCGCCAGCGCGGCGGCAAGGCCGAGGCCGGAGGCCGCCAGCGCGACGCGGCGGCCGCCCGCCGGCGCCGTTGCGCTCTCCTCCCTGCCCCGCCGGTCCCGCATGGTCGCTCCCGCGCTCGCGCCAGCCTACCCGCCGACCGGCACCGCACAAGTCGTCACCGTATGAAACGCCGTGCCCGCTGCCCATTGCGCGCCCGGCCGGAGAGGGATCAAATGCTCATCAAACGGGCCGTCAGCGCCCGCCGCCTTGCCGGATACCGGCCTCGATGGGGGAAGCCTTGGACCAGACCCTGAACGCGCCCGCTTCGGCGATGCCGACCTCCTATGCCGACATCAGCCGCGCCGCCGACGCGCTGCTGCCGCTGGTCGCGGCCGAGGCCGACGAGGCCGAGCGCGTCTACCACCAGACCGACAAGGTGGTCGACGCCTTCCGCAAGGCCGGCATCTACACCATGCTCGGCCCGCGCGGGAACGGCGGCGCCGAGCTGCCCTACGTCGACGCCATGCGCATCGCCGAGCGGCTGTGCCATGCCGACGGTTCGGCCGGCTGGTGCGCCATGGTGATGAACGTGCATGCCGCCTCGGCCGGCGCCTTCCTGCCGCAGAAAGGCATCGACATCGTCTACCCCAACGGCGCCGACGTGCTGGTCGCCGGCCAGGGCGTGCCGCGCGGCTACGCCCGCGCCGTCGACGGCGGCTACATGGTCAAGGGGCTGTGGAGCTACGGCAGCGGCATCTGGCATGCCGAGTGGGTGCATTCGGGCTGCTTCGTCATGGACGGCGAGACGATGCGGCGCGACGCCCATGGCCGCCCGGTCGTCGTCGTCGTCCACCACCCGATGGCCGACGCCGAGCTCAAGGGCAACTGGGACGTGATGGGCCTGCGCGGCACCGGCAGCTACGACTACGGCATCAAGGGCGGCGGCGAGATTTTCGTGCCGCACCATCTCTGCTACTGGGGCGAGAACCCGCCGGTCGAGCGCGGTGGCGTGCAGTATGCCGGCGGCTTCGTCGCCATGGCCAACTGGGGCCACACGAGCTGGGCCATGGGCGTCGGCCGCCGCGTGCTCGACGAGCTGGCGGCGAACGCGCGCGCCCGCACCGACGTGTTCGGGCCGCTGCACAAGAGCACCACCTTCCGCGCCCAGTTCGCCGAGGCCGAGGCCAAGTATCGCGCCGGCCGCGCGCTGACCTACCAGTCCTGGGAGGATCTCTGCGAGAGCTTCGCCCAGGGCAAGGCGGCGACGGTCGAGCAGTTCGCGCTCATCCGCCTCGCCATGCGCCACATGCACGACGTGATCTCGGAGATCTCGACCTTCGCCCACCGCGCTTCGCGCGGCGCGAGCCTGCGCCCGTGCCGCCTGCAGCGCGCCTACCGCGACATCCACTCGGGCACGCAGCACATCCTGATGGCCGACGAGATCTACGCCGAATGCGGCCACGCCCTGCTCGGCACGCTGGGCCCCAACGCCAAATGGACCCTGCTGGGACTGACGGACGATTAGGGCGAGGACGCGTCCCCGTCCTTCGACAGGCTCAGGACGAGGACGACTGGAAACGGTGGTGCGGGCGGCGGCACCGCCTCATGCCGGGCTCGCCCTACCCAACATCCTCATCCTGAGCCTGTCGAAGGATGAGGATGCGGGTCGGGTCGCAGCGCCGCCTCGGTCGCCTGCCGGACCGTTCCAGCATCGCGAGCAAGGGCAGGAACGGCGACACGGCACCCCGCGCCGCCGCCCTGCACTCGCCGGTCAGGCCGGGATGAACTCGACCATGCAGACCAGTGCGGCCGTGCCGGTCGAGGCGCCGTCGGTGTCGATCTCGACGGCCTGGCCTTCCGTCACCGCGTTGGCGGCGCTGGCCACACCCTCGTCGACGTCGCCCGCCGCCGAGCCGGACTGCGCCACCGTCACCTGCGCCCCGGTCACGTCCGTGCCGGCCAGCTCGATGCCGACGGCGGCGTCGGCGCCGCTGATCGCCCCCTGCAGCACGGTGCGGAAGCGGCCGATCAGCCCGTCGAAGGGCGCGGCGACGAAGACGCTGCCGGCAGTCGACACGTCGTCGATGCGGGCGGTTACCCACTGGGTTTCACCCGCGCCAGCTTCCGTGGAAACATCGCCGTTGCCGGCGACGGCGTCGACGCGCAGCACGTAGTGCCCCTTGGCGCCGATCACCTGGATGGTGTCGCCGGCGCGCAGGTTCACGTCGTCGTCGAGATTGTTGATGTAGCCGGCGGCGGCGACCGCCGCGCGGCCGTCGTCGTCCTCCTTGTAGAGGTAGATCGCGTGGCCGTTGCCGTAGCCGACCAGCGCCAGTTCGGAATTGTCGAAAGCCATGTCAGTCTCCTTCTCGGGCGCGGGGTCAGCTCGCCGGGATGGCGGCGGTGTCGTCGGTCTTCAGCGCCACCACGCCCTCGGCGTCGATCAGGCAGGCGCCGCCGCACAGCGCGTGGCTGACGAACCACGAGGCGCGGTCGCCGTGCCAGCTCACGTCGACCTTCATCTCGCCGGTGCGCGCGAAGCCGGCGGCGGCGCGGTGGTAGACGAAGCCCTTGGCCGTCGCCGTGCCCTTGCCCGGCAGGCCAGTGTGCTTCAGCCACTTGACGCCGAGCCAGCTCCGCACCGACTTGGTCTGCGCGAACGGCGTGTTCTCCTTGCCGACATAGTCGCCGGAGGCGAACTCGGCGATGGTCAGCGCCGCCGACCATTGCCGTGGCGTCAGCAGGCCCCAGCGCTCGCCGTCGTCGGGCACGTCGGCGGCGTCGAGCGCCTCGACGGCGGCCAGCAGCAGCGCGCGGCTGACGGCGCCGGAGTGGTCGCCGACCTCGCCGGCGGTGGCGCCGACCGCGTTGAGGATCAGCTCGTCAGCCTTGCGGCCCAGCGCCCAGGCGCCGGCGTTGACGATGACCTCGCGCTCGCCGTGCGCGGTGCGCGCCTCGTCGAACTTGTCGACCCAGTCGCCGGCGTAATAGTCGGCGAGCGTGCACTCGACCGGCGTGTGGTCCTGGTTCATCGGCGTGATGACGCCGTGGCGCGCCTTGGTGGTGGCGGTGCCCTTGCCGACCTTCTGGAAGGTGATGGAGGCGCCCTCGACGTCGTCGCGGACGCGCACGGTGGGGATCAGCAGGCTGCCGCGGCGCTGGAAGGCCTCGTGGACCTCCTTGGCGTACTGCTGGACGAAGGCCTCGTCGACGGAATCGCTCATGGTTGGTTCCTTCGGGATTGGGATTGCGTGGGGTGGTCGGAGCCGCCCGCGTCCGTCGGCCGGCGTGCCGGCGCCGCGCGTCGGCCGCCGTCGCGGGGACGGCGGGGGCGCGGCGCGGGAAGCGCACCGGAGGGTCGGCAGGTGGCGAGGCCGGCGGCGGGGCGGAACCCGGTGGGCCGCCGCCGGCGGAGATAGCTTCAGGCGGGCGACGCTCGCCCTCGTTCCGGCAATCGAACGCCCGGGACGGTGGGGACGGCGCGCGGGTGGTACGGCATCGGGAGCGCGTCTACGCCCGTTCCGCCGTGCCCGTTTCCGGCGGCGGGAAGGGGAAGTCCCAGCGCGCCTGCCGGTAGAGGCGCGGCACGGGCCGGTAGGGATCGTTCGGATTGTCCCGGTACAGTTCCCCCCAGTACAGGTCGGCGCAGCGTCGGATGTTGGCCCAGCCGCCGAGGCGCTCGGCGTAGCGGTCCATGAGGTCCGGCTCGCCGCCGATCAGCATGTACTGCTCGGGCGAGGAGTAGAGGCCCCAGGTCGCGCTACGGTCGAACAGGACACGGTCCTCGAACACGATGTCGCCGTCCGTGAACCACTGCGCCTCGTACACGGGCGGGCAGCCGAGGGCGTCGCGGTTCGGACGGAAACTGAGGAGGTGGTAGACCTCTTCGCAGCCCTCCTCGCGCAGCAGGTCGAAGAAGGGCACGAGTTCCTCCGGGCAGCCGGGCGGGAACATCCAGGCCAGATCCTCGGGCGGCGTCGTGGCGCCTGCCTCCTCCATGAAGCCGTAGCGATAGGGTATGCGGATGCTGCCGGTGACCAGCACCACCTTCCATCGCGGGTCGCGGAAGATTTGCGGCAGATCGTCCGTCACCATGCCGCGGTCGTCGGCGTGGAAGATACGGGCGCAGATCGGGCTGATGTCTCGCGACACCTCCTCGCCCTCGTAGACCCGGTAAGTGACCACACCCTGTTTGCCCAATTCCTCGGTCACGGTACGCATCACGTCTCACTCCCCGAACCGGACCTTGATGTCTACCATCAGAACGCGACTTGCCGGCTTATGCACATGGACCTCGGCGGTCGGCGGACCGCTCTTGGAAAACGTGCGCAACATGAATCTTGTACCATCGGAGGCGGTAAAGCGCCAACTATCCGCGTCCAGTTGCAGGACATCGCGCTGGGTGCCGCCGGCGGCCTGCACCGCCGCCCGAAACGCGCGCTGCGCTTCGGCGAAACCCCCGCCGCGCGTCACATTTGACACGTGGCCTTCAGCCCTCGCCGCGGTCGTGACCACGCCCTCCCGGATCAATACCCCGGCACCGTCGCGGCTGGCCCTGGTCGGGATGAGGCCGACATGGTCGGCGAGGCGGCGGTTCAGCGCCTCGTCGGCGTGGCCGCGCAGCCAGGTGCCGGCGACGGGCAGCAGGCGGACGGGCGCGCGGGTGACACCTTCGGCGGCGATGGCCTGACGGGCACGCGGCGTCGGCGAGCCGGACGCGCCGGACCGGCCGGGGCGTACCCGGCCGCGCCCGGTCAGCGCGCCGGCGAGATCGACCGCCGTGTCGAGGGCGGCGTCGGCGCCGCCTCGGGGCCGCTCGCCGAGGTCGAGCGTGTCGAGAAGGGCGTCGAGAACGGCCGGCGCCGGCGTCCGGCCACCGGCGCTTGCGTCGAGCAAGCGGCTCAGGGCCTCGCCCTGCGCCCCCGTCAGTTCGCCCCGCGCCACCGCCTCGATCAGCGAGGCGCGCACGCCCGCCATGTCTTCGGGCGCGGCCCGCAAGGTCTCGACCAGGTGCTGCGCCACGCCGCGCTCGACGGCGAAGTCGCCGATGGCGACCGTGTCCTCCGGCGCGCCGTCGCGCAGCAGCGCCGCGAGGGCAACGTCGCCGCCGGCGAGGTCCCGCAGGAAGGCGCCGCCGCGGTGGCGCTCGGCGATGTCGCCGGGCAGCGGGAGGAGCGGCGGCGGCGGGCCGTGGATGTCATCCTCGCCGGCGCCGCCGGCCAGCGTCTCGTCGCCGTCGAAGTCCCGCAAGCGCCGGGCCGCCTGGCCGTCGTCACCGGCCGTCGGGCGTGCGCGCGTGTCGGTCGCATCGAGCGCGGGCCGGAGCTGCCGCAGGGCGATGTCGGCGGCGCTGTCGGGGTCGGCGACGGTGGCGGCGAGGTGGAGGGCGTGGCGTTCGGCGAGGCGGCGTTCGCCGGAAAGCGGGCCGCCGGCGTCGCCTGCACCGAGGCGCGCCGTGATCGCATCGGTCACGGCGCGCGCCTCGTCCTCGCCGATGGCGGCGCGCAGCGCGTGTACCGGCGTGGCCAGCGCGGCGGCGAGGGCGGGCGCCCAGGGTGCGTCGGGATCGCGCGCCAGCGCCCGCGTGCCGGGGTCGATGCCTTCCTTGGCCAGCTCCTCCAGCGCCGCCGGCCAGTGATGGCCGAGGCGGGCGCGCTCGGCGCGCAGCCTCTCCAGGCGTTCGGGCGCCGGCAGGGCGACGAGCCCGGCGGCGAGCGCGGCGCGCTCGCCCGCCGTCAGCACGCGCGGCCGCCCGACCTCCATGCGCCGTTGCAGGGCCAGCGCGCGGTCGAGAACCTGGGGATAACGTCCCGGATCGGCGGCGGCGCCACGCGCGAGGCGGGCGACGGACGGCTCCTCCAGCGCGAGTCCCAGCGGGTCACCGGCGCGGCGCGCGTCGAGACGGTCGAGGGCGGCGGCCACCGCGTCGCCGGCGTCGGCCTCGCCCGCGTCGTCCTCGCCGCCGGCCGGCGCGGCCCGGGCGCGGTCGAGCGCGGCGCGCGGCGCGAAGGCGAGCGCGGCGGCGACGGCATGGGCGTCGCGGGCGGCGCGCTCGGCGTCGCGGAACTGGGCCAGCGCCTCGGCATCGAGCGCCGCCTCGGCGTCGCGGGCGATCCCGTCGAGCCCGGCGCCGGACGTGGCGATGGCGTCGAGATGCGCCTGCCGCCGCGCGGCGACGGCGTCGGCGCCGAGGACGCGGGCGCGCGAGGCGGGATCGGCATCGTCGCCGCCCGCCGCGCGGGACGCGGCGCGCAGCAGGGCGGCGCGCCGCGCCGGCGGCTGGTCGTCGAGCAGGGTTTCGTCGGCGGCGAGCGCGCGCCCCTGCCCGGCGGCGATGAGGGCGAGCGCGCGGCGCTCGCCGGCATCGGCGCGGAAGGCGCGCCTGGCGGCGGCGGTGCGCCCGGCATCGAGCAGCCCGGCGCCGAGGGCGGCGTCGAGCGCGTTGTCGGCGGCCTCTGTCAGTTCGGCCGCGCTGCCGGCGGGCGCGGCGGCGAGGCGCCCGGCCCAGGCGTCGAGCGCCGCCTCCAGCGTGCCGAGGGCGCGGCCGGCGCGGGCGTGGCGCGCCGCGCTCTCGCTGTCGGCGGCGCCGCGCGCGAGGCTGCCGGCGATGCCGGTCTCGAAGATCTCCGAGGCGACGGTGTCGTCGCCGTGGCGGCGGCGCAGCGCCGCGCGCGTCCCGGCCAGCAGGCCGCCGGCCGCGTCGTGCCAGCCTTGCGCCGCCGCGGTGGGGTCGCCGGCATCGTCGAGTCCGGCCAGCAGGTCGTCGAGGCGGCGCGCGAGGTCGCTCGCCGCCAGCGCGCCCTCCGCCACGCCCTCGGCGCGCCACAGCAGCGCCTCGGCGGCATCGGCCGCGCGGCGGCCCGGCGGTGGCACGGCGGACGCCACGCCGACGGCCGGCCGGTAGTCCTCTGGGATCACGATGTCCATGACGTCTCCTCGGGCGCGGGTGCGTCCGTCTGCGGCGACGGCCGCGCGTCAGCGGCGCGTGGCGGCGATGCGGTAGGACTCGGCGCGACGGATCCAGCCGGGATATTTCGCCGCATCGGGCAAGCCGCGCAGCCAGGCGAGGCGGCGCTCGACCAGCGCGTCGTTGAGCGCGACGATGCGGCCCTGCGCGAGGATGCGCGCGATGTCGGCGACGGCATGCTTGTCGATGCGCCGCCATTTCGGCGGAGTGGACGGTGCGCCCACCGCCGCGACGGCCTCGCGCAGCAGGCGCATGGCGACGGGCTGCCCCGACAGGACGGCGGTGTCGTAGACCTGCTGCACGAGCTGCGGCGCCGTGACCAGGATGCTGCCGATGCCGGCGAGCGCGTCGATGCCCGGCACGTCGTAGAACTCGGCGCGCAGGATGCGCCGCACGGTCGCCCGGTCCAGCGCGGTCACGCGCGCCGGCAGCGCTGCCCAGGCCGGCCGGTTGCGGCGGGCCATGTCCCAGAAATCCTGCGACAGGCCGTACTGCGTGTCGCCGGCCCGCGGATCGGCGAAGTAGCCGCCCTCGTGCACCTCGGTCGGCGCGTGCACGTAGTCGAAGCGTTCGTCGGCGGTGGCGAGCGCCGTGGCGGCGGGATCGCCCGGCCGGGCCGGGCGCGCGGCGGTGCCGTCCATCGCCTCGGCCTAGACGCGCCGGCTGCCGGCGCCGACCACTGGCGCCGTGCCGTAGGCGTCGGCGTAGAGGCGCTGCAGGCGCTCCTGCACCGGCGCGGTGTAGTAGGTGCCGGCGTCCATCGCCTCGCGCACCAGCCGGTCGATCGCCGCCTTCGGCTCGTCCTGCGCCGCGCCGGCGCCGGCGCCGTGCAGCGCGTCCTCGCCGGTCGCGCGGCCGACCGAGGCGAACAGCGCGACGAGACCGGGATGGTCGCCCAGCGTGCCGCCGCCGGCGAGCGGCGTGGTGAACAGCGCCTCGGCCTCGCCGCCGGCGAAGCGGCGCACGGCGCGGCGGGCGAATTCGCGGTTGCGCTCGAAGTCGGCGCCCCAGCGGCGGCGCAGTTCGCCTTCCGCCGTCTCGCGCGCGCGGTCGAGCGCCGCGACATGGGCCTCATGCATCGCCGCGTAACTGTCGACGGCGGCGCGCACCGCGCCGGGCGTCGCGCCGGCCGCGTGCATGGCGCCGAGGAAGGCGTCGAGCCCGGCCTGCGCCCCCGCGTCGCTCGCCAGCGCCTCGGGCAGCGCCACGTCGTAGCCGGCCGGCGCGTCGGGCACGCCGAGGCGGCGGCGGAAGGCGGCGACCTCCTCGGCGCCGGCGTCCTCGCCCGGCACCTGCACCGCCGTCGACACCTGGCGGCGCAGATCGAGCGCGGCGCGCACGGCGTCGGCCGGCGTGGCGAAACGCTCGGCATGGCGCCGCGTCTCGGCATCGGCGATGGCGTCGCGCCAGCCCGCGGCCGGCGGCGGCGCGGCGGCGGCGGCAGGCGTCGCGATGGCGGACTCGTCGTGCGTCCCGGCGCCGGCGCCGGGCTGGTCGGTATCGGTCATGGCTGTGGTCCTCGGATCAGCGGAAATGGAAGGGGCGATTCCCTCGGCGGGAAACCCTCTCCGCCCCAGGGGGCGGAGAGGGCAGGGTGAGGTGGGGGCGTCCCCCAGGGTCACACTGGCGGCAGCGGGACTACGGGCGGCACCCCTCACCTCTCCCCGCCCTCTCCCCTCCCCGCGGCGCGGGGAGCGGAGAGGGAGACGCTCTTGCGCACCTCCCGGTGAGGCACGGGGGAAACGACGGTTCTCGGGAATACCCGGATTACACCCTCGAGGGCCTCATCCCGAGGAGCGGCCGTCAGGCCACGTCTCGAAGGGCGAGGCCCGTGGCGGCACGTCATCCAGCGTGGCGAGGATGCGCTGGGCCAGTGCCTGGGCGCCAGCGCGCACATGCGTCGCCCAGGGGTCGCCCGGCACGTGCACCGGCGCCAGCAGCCCGGCCCAGGCGGCGATCTGCGCCAGCACGCGGGCGCCCTGCTCCGGCGTGGCGCCGCCGCCGAAGACGGCGCGGAAGTCGCGGCCGCGCTCCTCCGGCGTCCAGCCGGACGGCCGCGCGGCGAGCCGGCGGGCGAGGCGGCGCGGATCGTCCGCGACGGCGTCGGCGGCACGCGGCCGCAGCAGGCGGCGCAGCGCGCTCACGGGATCGCTCCGCCCGGCATGGCTCTCGCGCCCGGCACGGCCGCCGCGTCGCCGAGCAGCGCGGCGAGCCCCTGCCCCGCCGCCTCGGCAGCGCGCGCGGCACGCCGTTCGGCCAGCGCCGCGTCGTCGCGCAGCCAGTCGTGCGGCGCGCCGAAGATCTCCGGCACGTCGCGGGCGATGGCGTCGGCGTCGAAGCGCTCCATCATGCCCGGCTCGACGGCGGCGAAGGGCGCCATCAGCTCGGCGGCGCGGGCGAGACCGAGCGCCTCCATCTGGCGGCGCGCGCGGGCGACGGGGGAGACGTACTCGAAGCGCACGCCGCGGCCGCGCAGGGCGTCGGGCGGCGGCGGGAAGGCGCCGGCGCGCAGCAGCACGGCGAAGGCGCGCTCGACCACGGCGGCGACGTAGTCGGCCTCGAGCTGGCCGAACACCGGGCCGATCGTGCGCACGAACTCCTCGCGCCGCTCGATCACCTCGGTCGCCGTCATCGCCGGGCCGGCGACCGGCATGTTGAGCACGTTGCGGAAGAAGGCCTGCCAGACCTGCTCGCGCACGTCGTTCTGCATCTCGCGGCCGAGCGGGATGTTCTTGCCCGTCTCGATCGGTCCGGAGGGAATGCCGCGGCCCTCGCGGAGCACGGAGGAGTCGATGTAGGTGATGCCGCCGGGATAGGTGCGCGGCGCGCCGATGACGGCGTCGTCAGCGACCCAGAACGGCGGGTCGACCGCCTTCTGGCCGCCGATCAGCAGCGTCTTGCCCATGGCCTGCAGGGTGCGCGCGTCGGGCAGCGCTACCATGCCGGGCGAGCGGCCGTAGACCTCGCCCGGCGCCGTCTCCCAGCGCGGCACGGCGAAGGGGAACTCGTGGAAGCCGCTCTCGGCCACCAGATGCGCGCTCTCGACGTCGATGAGCAGCGAGGCGAAGGGCAGGCCCCCCGCATCCGCGCGGCCCGCCGGCGCGTCGGCGCCGAGCGCATCGGCGCGCGGCATCACCGCCTGGACGAAGGTGAACTCGTGCTCCGGCCCGCGCTCCTGCCGCAGCGCCGCGCGCGTGCGCGCGCCGAGATTGGCCTCGCCCCAGGCGCGCGCCGCCTGGCGGGCGGTGCGGCGCAGCGTGACGAAGATGGTGTCGACCGTGCCGTCGCCGTCGCTGTCGACCACGGCGTCGCGCAGGTGGATCGAACGGAACACGAGACCGCCGAGGTCGCGCCGCTCGCCGATGAACAGCACGCCGGTACCGAAGGTGACGAGATCGTTGTCGACCTCGCCCGAGGCTTGGATGAAGCGCGCCGGCCGCGCGTAGAGCGCGTCGGTGAGGATGCGCTCGGCCTCGCCGAGCCAGCGCCGCGTCGCCTCGTCGCGGTCGGCCGCGCGGTCGGCGGCGCGCAGCGAGAACCAGCGCGCCGTCTTCGGCTTGAGCAGCCCGTCGAGCGCCGCCGCCAGCGCGCGCCGCGCCAGCATCGGCGTGCCGTCGTAGAGCCCGGCCGCACGCCGCGCCCCCGCCGCACCGCCGCCGCCGGCGACGCCTGTGAAGTCGGCGCGCCCGGGCAGCATCACCTCCGCCAGCTCCTGCCAGTGCGCCAGCCACCCCGCCCGCCCCTCGTCCAGCCGCCGGCGCCGGTCGAGCAGCTCGGCGACGCGCGCGCCCGCGCCCGCGCCGCCGGCCGCGCCGGTGTCGATCGTGTCGGTCATGTCGATTGCCTCGATGTCGGCCGGCCATGCGGCGCAGCGGGTGCGTCGGGAACCGGCGGGGGATGCCTTGCCGGGCGGGCGCCGTCCGTCCGGGTGGCCGTCTATCCGGCGGCCAGCAGGGCCACCATCTCCCGCAGGCCGAGCGCCTCGATGCCTGCGGCGGCGGGATGGCGGCCCTCGCCGCCATGGACGATGAAGCTGCGCGACGGGTTCAGGTCCGCGCGCGCGCTGTGGAAGCCTCGCGTCGGCCGCGCGGCGGCGCCCCGCTTGATCTCGATGGCCCAGGGCCCGCCGCCGCCCGGCATGTCGAGCACCAGGTCGACTTCCGCGCCGGCGGCGGTGCGGTAGAAACCCGCCCGGGTCCGCGGCGGCGCGACCGCGAGCAGGTTTTCGATCGCGAATCCTTCCCAGCTCGCGCCGACCACGGGATGACCGGCCAGTTCATCGTGACTTTCGATGCCGAGAAGGGCGTGGACCAGTCCGCTGTCGCGCACATAGACCTTCGGCGATTTCACCAGCCGCTTGCGGACGTTGGCATGGTACGGGCGCAGGCGCCGGACCAGCAGCAGGTCGACCAGCAGGTCGATATAGGCCGACACTGTCGGCGCTGTGATCGCGAGACCGGCGGCGAGGGCCGACGCATTGAGGAGCGTGCCCTGGCCATGCGCCAGCATCGTCCACAGGCGCCCCAGGGTCTCTGCGGGAACGCGCCGTCCGAACTGGGGGATATCGCGCTCGAGGCAGGTCCGTATGAAGTTCAGGCGGAAGGCCAGGCTGTCGGCGTCGCTGGCCGCGAGCAGGCTGTCGGGAAAGCCTCCGCGCAGCCACAGCGCGGTCGTCTCCCGCGCATAGCCGGCGGCCTCGGTCACGTCCACGGGGTTGAGTTCGACATACTCGATCCGGCCGGCGAGGCTTTCGCCCGATTGCCTCAGCAAATCCATCGAGGCCGAACCGAGGACGAGGAATCGGCCCGTCCTGCGGCCGCGCCGGCGCCCGCGGTCGACCAGTCCACGGAGTTCCTGGAACAGCTCGGGCATGCGATGGATTTCATCGAGGATGACGAGGCGGTCCTCGTAAGACTCCAGGAACAGAACCGGCTCGGCGAGCTTGGCACGGTCCGTCCGCGTTTCCAGGTCGAGGTAGAGCGCCTGCCGACCCTCGGCGATGTCCAGGGCCAGCGTCGTCTTGCCCGCCTGGCGCGGCCCGATGAGCGCCACTGCGGCCTGACGGCCGAGCGCCGTCTCCACGAACCCACGGGCCCGGCGTTCAATCATCCTCGCATATTAAAAATCTATCTTTCGATTTGCAAGGATATGTAACGGACTTCGTCCTTACACGATCTCCTCAGCGACCTCGCCGAGTAGAAAGTGTACGCTTCAGCAGATCGCTAGTCGGTTGCTCGAGCTATAAGACGGCAAGAACGAGCTGGGCCATTTCTTGAGCAATGCGTTCATTCCCGTTCGGCGATAGGTGACAAAAGTCGATGAAGAAATATTCATTCGCATCGAGAGCCTTCGTTAGATTTATACTCTCTCCAATGTTTTTCAAAATATACGGATAAACTGCATTATATTCTCTTTCCAAGAGGAGAAATCTTCCAGATTTCCCCAGATGGTCCGTGCGCGACCCACTAAAATATATGACAGGCTGCAGGATGCTGATAAACTTGCCGCCATAAGCCTCGACAAGCAACTTTGCCATCTGCCAGTCTCGCAGCAGATTCTCACCTATCTTCTTAGATTTTATAGAGTTATTTCCGCAATCGTACCCAGTGTCGTTTGTCTGTATAGGCAGCCATTGGCTGAAATGAGATGCCACGTAGACAATAGGTTCAAGGTAATGTGACAGAGAAATCGGCGCACCTGGGCGCATCTTTTCGAGTGCAGCGTTTATTTTTCCTTCTCGGTCGTGCGATTCTGGGTTCAACTCAATACGGCACTTACTTAATACTTCATTCACTCCATCATAGAAGATCACGATATCTGGTCGATGGCCATCTTGCAGCAATTGGATGAGCCGTACTAGGCTCTGGTGAGCCGTATATGCGGTCTCCCCAAAATTCTCAGCATGAAATCCTGTTATTCTTGCGAACTGGGACGGTATCGTGTCTTCGTCTCTGCTACCTGTGCCCCATATCGTCGAGCCCCCAAAGAAGTAAACTTTCGGCACCTCGCCGGATGGTGGGTTCTCTGTTCGCCGTTGGCCGTAAGGACCTTCAACAGTAATGGTCTGCCCCTGGTATGCATTCCTACGCCAGCCAACGAAGCTCTTGTATTTGACACCCGAGGCCCACAACTCCGCAAAATGGAGCGGCGCCCAATCCGCTCCCTGATAGTTTGGTAAACTACCACGCGGATCGGAAGCCGCGGTCAATGCACCAACTCCTTCTCCGGTTATCGCAACCGTCAGCCAACGGACAATCGGAAAAGACCAGTACACTCCAGTGAGCAGAGCAAAAAAAACCAAAATATTAACAGAAATTACTTTAAATATACCCCGCAATCTCATACCCCCCTCTTTTAAGTAAGATAACATATTTTGGAGAATCACTCACTGCGTGAAGCGCTTGAGATCAACATTCCTCAGTCGGCGTGGCCAGTATGCTGCTCCCCCTAAGTAAGTATGCAAGGCGCGGTGACCATCATCACGGACACCCAGAAAGACGGTCGTCAAGCCCAACGGAGGATTCATGTCCAATAGCGCACCCATCTGAACTCCCTCGCTATATAGGGCGACGTTATCTGTGGCGTAGGCGTAACCAATCCTTTCCTCAGCTAGTGTGAGGCCATTGATCCGCTGCAGGACTGCAGACGCAATGAACTGCAACTCCGTACGAAGCAATTGGTGGCGGTCAGCGTGTGCATCGTCGGACACTTCCAAGAAGAATCGATTAGTGCTGCCATCCTTATCTGCCGCAATAGGCAGCGTATCAATTTTGACGAGCCATGTGCCGGCAATCTCTTGAAACCAATGAGAATCACCGATGGCGCTAATCATAGACATATCGACCTCCCGCAATGCATTTTCTGCCCCACTCTCGATCGGGCTTGTTGCAAAGCTTCCCGTCTCACCTCCAGCAAAATCGACGTCGAAAGCATCGCCGGAAGCCTGTATCTGGAACCCGACTCGTGGATTGGCGACCGTCGCGCCGACCTCGATCCTCTGCCAGGCCGATGTAATGCCAGAGAACGCGGTGTAATTGCCGCCTCCGTTCAGCGTCCAGCGCAGTTCGCCGGTCCCGGCGACACGGCGGATGAAGGGCGCCAGGCGGCGGGCCGCGGAGCCGGCGGTGTTGGTGCCGCCAAGGATGGTGCCTCCGTCGCCCGTCGCCGTGATCCGCGTTGCCGATCCGGCCACGCCGTCGACCCCTTGGACGGCCGCGGTCGACACATCGGAAGGCGTCCACACGCCGGCATCGTCGAGGCGGCGCGAGCGCGGGGTGAGCGTCGTCGCCGCGCCCTCGATCAGCAGGCCCTTTTTCGGGTGGAAGCGGGGCACGCCCGCCGCGGCGTGATGGACGACGCCGTCGATGACGTGCGTCGCCGGTGAATCGCGCGTGAATGAGATGGTGGCGTCGCCGCGCACCACCGCGCGCGTCAGGGCGCCGCTGCGCACGAAGTCGAGCAGCAGCGACGGGCGGCCGCCGGCCCGCGCGACGCGGCTCGTGAGGCCGCCGGGCGAGGCGCGCATCACTGCTGCTCGATGACGGCGATCTTGTGCCCGCCCGCCGCCGCGTAGGCGCGCGGCAGGTCGGCGGGCAGGTAGCGCGATCCCGCGCCGGCCGCGGGGTCGGCGCCGATGGCGAACTGGCAGGGCACGTCGGCCGTCAGCCAGATCACCAGCGGCACGGTGCCGCCCGGCAGCGCGCCGGACTGGGAGGATGTCTCGCCGATGGCGAGCGTCTCGGCGTGCAGCAGCGGGCCGCCCTCGCTGCCATAGGCTTCGATGTAGAGCGTGGCCATGATGTCAGCCTCCGAGCAGGGTCTTGCGGGCGACGGGCGCCGGCGAGGCGTCGCCGAGCGTGCCGGTGAGGATGGTGGCGCGGCGGCCGGCGCGGCGGCGCAGCGCCTGCTCCTCCTCGCGCCGGCGGCGTTCGAGGTCGGGGTCGTCGCGCGCCGGCAGCGGCGGCAGGGGCGGCGGCGCCGGCGGTGCCGGCGGCGAGAACAGCGATCCCATCAGTGGCTCCGTTGGCATGGATGGACGGGCGGACGCGTCAGCAGGTGCCGGTAGAGCTGCCGTGGCGTGAACACGAAGGGCGCATGCACGCCGAGCAGCCACTTCGTCGCGCCGACGCAGCTGGCGGCGGCGAGCGGCGGGTGGCGGCGTGTTCCGGCGCCTCCCGCCGGCGGCGTCACCGCCACCACGCGGAAGCCGTGGCGGCGGTAGAAGCCGGCGAGGTCGTAGTCGCCGCGCGCGACCGCGCTCAGGTGCAGAGCGCCGCCGCGCGCATCGGCGACGATCCAGGTGCCGCGCGTCAGCACGGCGGCGAAGCAGTGGCGGAAGCCCGGTGCCAGCAGCCGGCCCCATTCCGGCGCGCCGCGGTCGTGGAAGACGGCCAGCGCCCGCGTCGCGGCACCCGCCGCCTCACCAGCCGAGGACGTCATAGCTGCCGGAGGTGCGCTCGCCGCCGCGCCGCCGCGCCGCCTCGGCGGCGCCGCGGACAGGAAAGGCGAAGGTCAGCGCCGCGGCGTCGAAGCCGTCGGGCGAGAAGCCGAGCCGTGCGCGGATGTCGTCCTTGGCCTCCAGCACCAGCTGGTCGTTGGAGTTCCAGCGGAAGCCGGGGGCGCAGAGGTGGCGGTGCAGCAGGTCGTCGTCGGGCAGTTGCGCGCCGCCCGCGTCGGCCAGCCAGTCGCGCAGCAGCGCCCCCATCTCGGCGCGCTTGTTGGCGTAGCGGCGCGGCTCGCCGGCCCGGCCGCCGAAATGCACCAGTGTCACCCGGCGGCGGAAACCCAGCTCGACGAGGCGGTCGTAAACCGCCGCGCCGCCGCCGCCGGCGTCGACGAAGGCCATGTCGGCACCCGTCGCCTCCAGCGCGCGGGCGAGCCAGCCGGCGATTTCCATCGTGTCGGCGCTGCGGCGGTGCTCGTTGACGCGGCCGCCGAGCCGCCGTCCGCAGCGGTCGATCAGCCAGGACAGGTCGCCGCCGCCGGCGTTGCGGGCGACGTCGAGGCCGAGGATCACGGGCGTGCCCGGCGCGGGTTCGGGGGCGGCGAAGCGGCGCGCGCGGGCGACCGTGTCGCCGTCGATCAGCGCGTGCGTGCCGCCGGCCTGGAAGGCTTCGTCCACGGTGGCGGGAAACTCCTGGCGGAACTGCGGGCACGGGCCCGCGTCGGGGTCGTCGCCGTTGGCGGCGGCGAGCAGGGCGTTGCGGGCGAAGGCCCAGGCGAGGCGGTCGGCGGCGAGGCCGTGCGCCGCGCCGTAGGCCGCCCAGGCGGGCGACGGCCGGAACCCCTCGGTTCGCGGCAGGCGATAGCGCTCGTGGTCAAACCACGGCAGGAAGACGACGCGGAAGTCGCCGCGCCCGGCCAGCGCCTCCTGCACCAGGGCGTGGAACGGCCCGCCGACGCCGTTGGCCGTCGATTCGAGTACGATCTCGCTGCCCGGCGCGTCGGGCACCGCCGTCAGCGCGCCGGCGACGTGGCCGCCCGCCGCCGGCCAGAACGCCGCCTCGCTGCCGTGGAAGAGCTGGATGGTGTCGCCGCGCCCGACCTCGCGCGTGCCGGCCGTGGCGACGCCATAGCCGGAATCGAGTCCGCCGAACTCGAGCCCGCGCGCGTTGGCGGATCGCGTGCGTGGTCGCACGGCCGCCGGCAGGTGGGCATGAAAGCGGCGCACGATGGCGAACAGCGCCGCGCTGGTCGCCGCGCTGTGGGCGAGGATGAAGGCGCGCGCGCCGCGCTCGTGCGTGGCGCGGTGGAAGTGGCGGGCGCAGACATAGGTCGACACGCCGGTCTTGCGCGCCTTCACCACCAGCGCCCGCACGCGCCCGGTCTCCCGCCGCTGCGCTTCCAGCGCCGCGTGCACGGCGAGCTGCGCGCGGGTGAACGCCAGCGGCCGCAAGGCCTCCGACTCGGTGCGTACCCGAAGGCACTTCGCCGCATAGTGCGGCAGGTCGTCCTTCAGCCGCTGGCGTATCGCCCGCTCGCGCGGTGACAGGGTCGGCATGGTCTCCATGCGCGTCGGGGTTGCGGGAACGCAAACGAAAGGGCGGCGGAGCGATGCCGGCGCGGGGGAGGGACGCGCGGGCGCTCCGCCGCCCGGCCCCGGCGCGGCAGGGTCGCCGGGACGTCGAATTGGCGGTGGACGTGTCACCCTCTCCGCCCCCCGGGGTTGAGGGGGCGGAGAGGGCGGGGTGAGGTGGGGCGACGCCGCGAACGCGCGCCGCCCCCTACTCCAGGTCGTCGAGCGAGCTTTCGTGGCTGGCGGGCGGCGTCTCCTCCGCGCGCCCTTCGGCGGGCGCCTCGTCGCGCCGGCGGCGGGACGGGGCGATGCCGCGGCGGAGCTGGCGCAGCTTGGCGCGGCGCTGTTCGAGGCGTTCGATCTTCATCGTGAGGTGGTCGATCTGCGCCGCATGCTGGCGCGTGTCGGCCGCCGGGTCGTCGGCCAGCAGACGCTGTTCGGCGGCGGCGATGCGCGCGAGGCGCAGGCGCGCCAGCCGCAGCTCGCCGTTGAGCGAACCGACCGGCACGCGCTGCCAGCGCGCCGCCTCCTCGGGCGTCAGCGCCGCGCTGTAGACGCCGGGCCGGGCCGGGCGGGGGCCGCTCCGGGCGGCCCGCCCGGGGACATGGACGGGGCACCGGCCGGCGCGGTGACGGCACGGCCGGCCGGACTTCGTCGGCACGCCGCAGCGGGGCTTGCTGTCGTCCACGCATCCTCCTTGGCCGGTCGCGGCACGCGGCGGCGGCGGGCGAAGCCCGCTGCGCTGGCCGAACGCAATGTTGCGATGATGCGAAAATAACAACATATTCCGCGCAGGCCGTCAACGAAAAAGTTCCTGTTATGTTCTTTTTCCCGGAACCGGCCGGAACCGCGGCCCGCGGGCGCCGCCTCACGCCGCGAGGCGGCGGCGCAGCCAGGCCGGACCGCGGGCGAGCAGGGCGAGCGCGGCGGCGAGGCCGGCAAGGGCGCCGGCGGCGTTGGCGAGGGCGTCCCAGCCCGAGGCGTGGCGGCCGGGCACGAAGTCCTGCGCCGCCTCGAGGCCGAGGCCGCACAGGACGGCGACGAGCGCGAGGCCAATCGCGGGGCCGCGCCGCGCGCCGCCGAGGCCGCCGGCCAGCGCCACGAGGCCGTAGGCGGCGAAATGCGCCAGCTTGTCGCCCTGCGGCACGTCGCCGACATCGACGCCGTAGGGCATCAGCGACAGCACCGAGACGGCGCCGAGTCCCAGCGCGTAGGCGGCGACGAACAGCCGCCGGTCGACCAGCCGCATCATCGTCCCGTTACCCCCTGCCCCGTCCGTCCCGCTTCGCCCGCATGGTGCCCCTCCCCCACCTCACCCTGCCCTCTCCACCCCCGAGGGCGGAGAGGGTTCCCGACGCACCGCCTCGTCCCTCTTTCACCCTCTCCGCCCTTCGGGGGGAGAGGGTCGGGGAGAGGTGGGTGTCACCCGCGCACACGATGGTGCCGGCGAAGGTGATGGCGCCACCCCCGCCTCGCCCTGCCCTCTCCGCCCCCCAAGTGCGGAGAGGGAGAACCGGGACCGGGGCAGGCGCCGACGCGACCGGCGTGGACGCGCATGGGCGATGGTGCTAGCACGGCGGCGCAATTCCGGCGCAGGACGACGGCCATGACGAAGCGCGTCTTCATCGACGGCGAGGCGGGAACCACCGGGCTCGAGATCCGCGAGCGGCTGGCAGGCCGCCGCGACATCGCGCTGGTGCGCCTCGATCCGGCGCGGCGCAAGGACCCGGCCGCCCGCGCCGAGGCGCTCAACGGCGCCGACGCCGCCATCCTCTGCCTGCCCGACGATGCGGCGCGCGAGGCGGTGGCGCTGGTCGAGAACCCGTCGGTCACGCTGATCGACGCCTCGACGGCGCATCGCACCGACGCCGCCTGGGCCTATGGCTTCGCCGAGATGGACCGCGCCCAGCCCGGCCGCATCGCCGCGTCGCGGCGCATCGCCAATCCCGGCTGCTATCCCACCGGCATGATCGCGCTGGTGCGGCCGCTTGTGTCGGCCGGCCTCCTGCCGGCGGATTTCCCCGTCACCGTCAACGCCGTCTCCGGCTACAGCGGCGGCGGCAAGCAGTTGATCGCGCGCTACGAGGACCCGCAGGCGGCCGACCGCACCGACAGCCCGTTCTGGGCCTACGGCCTCGGCCTCGAGCACAAGCACGTGCCGGAGATGCAGACGCACGGGCTGCTGGCGCGCCGGCCGCTGTTCGTGCCCAGCGTCGGCCGCTTCTACCGCGGCATGATCGTGCAGGTGCCCCTCCAGCTCGCCGCCCTCCCCGGCGCGCCGTCGCCCGCCCGCGTGCATGCCTGCCTCGCCGACCACTTCGCCGGCTGCCGCCATGTCACGGTGGCGCCGCTCGCCGAGTCCGCCGGCCTCGCCGCGCTGCACGCCGAGGCCATGAACAATACCGACGACATGCGCCTGCACGTCTTCGGCAACGCGCGCCACGGCCAGGCCGTGCTCGCCGCCGTGCTCGACAATCTCGGCAAGGGCGCGGCCGGCGCGGCGGTGCAGAACCTCGACCTCGCGCTCGGCACCGGCGAGGCGGCGACCCGCGCCGCCTGATCGGCCGGCGTCGCCCGTTCGGCGCGGGGCGCCGGACGGGGCCTTCCACACGTCATCTCCGGCCGGATGTCCCGCGCCGGCGCCTCCGGCGAAGCCGGAGCGGCTCACCAGCAGGGGGAATCCACGATGAGAGTCCTGGCGTGCGTCATGGCCGTCGCCTGTCTCCTTGCCGGCGTCGCGCCGGCCTCCGCCCCGGCACAGTCGCGGCAAACCTCCTGGGCGACGTATTCGACCCTCGCCCACGCCCAGGCGGTCGCCATCGCCGAGGCGCTGCGGGCCACGGCCGGCCTCGACATGACGATCCGGAGCGCCGACACGGACCTGGCCGGCGTCGACCTGCTGCGGACCGGGCGCGTCGACTTCTCGGCCACCGCCATCGGCGGCTCGGTCGCGGCGCAGGAGGGCGTGTTCGAATTCGCGGACAAGGGCTGGGGGCCGCAGAAGGTGCGCCTCGTGCTGGCCAACGCGGCGGACCTGCTGAACTACAACCTCATCGCCGCCGGCGATCTCGGCATCCGCACCTACGCCGATCTGAAGGGCCGGCGCGTCGCCTGGTACACCGACTTTCCGGTGGTCAACGTCAACACCGAGGCCTTCCTCGCCTACGGCGGGCTGGGCTGGGCCGACGTCCAGCGGGTCGAGGTCCGCGGCTTCTTCGACGCCGCATTCAAGGCGCTGGTGAACGGCCAGCTCGACGCCGCCTTCGCCGCGACCATCGGCGACGATTTCCGGGCCGCCGCCGCGTCGCCGCGCGGGCTCTACTGGCCGCCCGTCGACCGCACGGATACGGCGGCCATGGCGCGCCTGCTGGCGGTCGCGCCGTACTTCGTGCCCCACGACGCGGTCCACGGAACCGCCGATGCCGGCGACAGGAGCCATCACGGCGCCCACTACCCCTACCCCATTCTCGTAACCATGCGGGATACGGACGCCGGCCTCGTCCGCGACATGATGCAGGCGCTGGTGCAGGCCCATCCGCACTATCGCGGCAAGGTGGTCGGCATCGACGGCTGGCGGATCGACGAGCAGTATCTGCGCTGGTTCGTCCCCTACCACGACGGCGCCATCGCGTATCTCAGGGAGCGGGGCCTGTGGAGCGATGCCGCCCAGGCCCACAACGACGCGCTGATCGCGCGCCAGGAGGCGCTGGCCGCGGCGTGGCGGACGCTCGCGGCGGAGAACCCGCAGGACTGGGCGAACGCCTGGAACGAGCGCCGCCGCCGCGCGCTGCGCGACGGCGGCTTCGGGGTTGTGTTCTAGGGCGCCGGGCCGCCCCCCGGGGGCGGCGAGGGTCGCTTCGCTGAGCCACCGCCGCGCGTCCTTCTCCCTCTCCGCCCCGGGGGGCGGAGAGGGCGGAGTGAGGTGGGGCGACGCGCGATGCCGCACGCGGCGCGCGAACGGAACGGACCCATGCGAACGGGACCGTCGCTGCCGAAGGGAACACCCCCACCTCACCCTGCCCTCTCCGCCCCCGAGGGCGGAGAGGGTCGCTGAACCACCGGCGTGCGTCCCATCTCCTTCTCCGCCCCGGGGAGAGGGTCGTTGAGCCACCGCCGTGCGTCCCTTCTCCCTCTCCGCCCCGGGGGGCGGAGAGGGCGGGGAGAGGTGGGGCGACGCGCGGTGCTACCCTCCCCGCCATGACCGGAAGCGACGGCGCAGCGAGGATCCGGCCGGGGCCACGGCGCGCGCGGCGGTTGCGGCGCAACCAGACCGATGCCGAGCGCCGCCTGTGGCAGGCGCTGCACGCGCTGCGACCGCGCTGGAAGTTTCGCCGCCAGCATCCGGTCGGCGGCCACGTCGTGGACTTCGCGTGCCCGGCCGCGAAGCTTGCGATCGAACTGGACGGCGGCCAGCACGCGACCCGCACGGCCGCCGATGCGGCACGCACCGCCACGCTCGCGGCGCGCGGCTATCGCGTCGTGCGGTTCTGGAACAACGACGTCATGGAGAGCATCGAGGGCGTGATCGCGGCGATCCTCCTCGAACTGGACTCGGCGTCGGGAACACCCCCACCTCACCCTGCCCTCTCCGCCCCCGAGGGCGGAGAGGGTCGCTGAACCACCGGCGTGCGCCTTTTCTCCCTCTCCGCCCCGGGGAGAGGGTCGCTTCGCTGAGCCACCGTCGCGCGCCTTTTCTCCCTCTCCGCCCCGGGGGGCGGAGAGGGCAGGGTGAGGTGGGGCGGCACGCGGTCCCGCGCGCGGCAGACCATGGACTCCGCGCCCGCGCGGCGGGACAATCGCGCCAACGACCAGAACCGTGGGAGGAGGGCCATGTCCGGCGGCAATCCCGTGCATCTGCGGGCGATCGACCACGTCGTGCTGCGCGCCCGCGACGTCGAGCGCATGGAGCGCTTCTACATCGAGGTGCTGGGCTGCACGGTGGTCGAGCGCGACCGCGACTTCGGCCTCCACCAGCTGCGCGCCGGCGCCTCGCTCATCGACCTGCTCGACATGACGCGGCCGGGCGGCCAGGCCGGCGGGCCGCCGCCGGGCGCCGGCGGCGGCAGGAACGTCGACCATTTCGCCGTGCAGGTGGCGCCGTGGGACGAGGCCGCCATCCGCGCCTGGCTCGCCCGCCACGGCGTGACATGCGGCGAGACCCTGCAGCGCAACGGCGCCGAGGGCGAGGGCCCGGCCTTCTACATCGAGGACCCCGAGGGCAACCAGGTCGAGCTCAAGGGCCCGGCCGAAATTCCCGCGCGGGCGTGAGCGGCGCGGGCGGGCGCGGCGTTGAGAATTGTGTCCCCGGAATTTTGAACTTTCTTTCATTTCCATGACTGAAATTTTTTTTGAACTTCTTAGTCCGCTCCCGCTCAATCGAGAAGTCGATGGACGCAAGGTTCTTTGTCTGTGGGCAGAGTACGCACGTGAGCTGTTTCCGGAGCGCTGGGGTCAGAATGAGCCATTGCGGAACAATATATCGCCGGAGGACCTCAGCAGCGTGCTCGCAAAGTGGGGATTTCCGATTTTTCTGCGGCGATACTCTAAACCTAAACTTACTTCAGCAATATTTTGCCAGATCGGGCCGAAGCGGCAACATTCTATTTGGTCAATTACTGTTCAGGATGCGACGTATTCTGACCGGTTAGCGCTTGAGTCGATTTTGCGGATATCCTCAGTTGAGCTTTCTGTAGATTTTGGATTTATTCACCAAATTACTCCTCTTGAAACGTCGAGAGCACTCGCCAGTGGCGCAATGACTTATCTTGACACTGGCAGAAAAAAGAAAAATCTCTTTATCACAACACATATACTAACCAAATACCTGCCTGACATCTACTGGTGCACCATATTCGGCCCGCTCTATGTAGATATGCTCTCGAGGGAGCTTCTTTTGGATTGTCCGGCGTATCGGGTTGAGGAATTGAGCAACGGATCAATCGCGATTACTTTGACGCCAGATATCAGAGACGCGGTTAAAAGTGAATATGAATTTGAAAGAGTTCGAAATGACGTTCGATCCCATTTATCTTCCAAGAATGCGATATTCAGCATGTATAATACCGACACATGGAAATACAACGCGCCCGTATTCAGGTGGTAATTATTTCAATTCTGTGGGTAATACTTAATTGATCCATCTCAGGTCGAACGCAAGGCCCCGGCCGAGATTCCGGCGCGGGCGGGCGCGGCGCCGGCGGGCGCGGCG
>JBFWVF010000007.1:186604-319145 GCA_050246875.1 Alphaproteobacteria bacterium
CGCGCCCGTATTCAGGTGGTAATTATTTCAATTCTGTGGGTAATACTTAATTGATCCATCTCAGGTCGAACGCAAGGCCCCGGCCGAGATTCCGGCGCGGGCGGGCGCGGCGCCGGCGGGCGCGGCGCCGGCGGGCGCGGCGCCGGCGGGCGCGGCGCCGGCGGGCGCGGCGCCGGCGGGCGCGGCGTTGTGTGTTATGTCCCCGGAATTACGGAATTGCCCGCCTTTAGGATAGGTGAAGCATTGCTCCCCACCCTGACAGGGCAATACCTGCTTATGAAGCCAAGAAGCCTTTTCTTGACGACTGGCGCGCCGTCCTGCCGCTACGCCACCTGATCCTCACGGTCGAGATAGCGCCGCAGGGCGTCGCTGACGACCGTGTTCAGGTTGAGCCCCTCGCGGCGCGCGAAAATCATGGCGCGTCGATGCAGATCGCGGCCCGGACGGACGTTGAAACTGCCCTTGAGCGGCACGTCGGGTTTGCGCCCCTCGGCCGCGCAGAGTTCCAGATAGTCGTCCACGGCCTCGTGAAACGCCCGCTTCAGGCTCCTGGCGTCGGTCCCTTCGTAGGTGACCAGATCGCGGATGAACTCCAGGCGGCCATGGAAAATCTCGTCATCGTCGTTGTATTCGACGGAGCCGATATATCCCTTGTAGTCGAGCATCGAGCTCATATCAGACCCTCCTCCGTCAGTACCCTGAGGACATCGTCGATGACATACATCTTCACGATGTTGCCGGGATGCGGCTTGTGCAGGGCAATCACCGGCGCCGTCGAATGGACGAAGCGCCGGCGCGATCCGCCCGTCTTGCCCACCTTCGCCTCCGTGTAGCCCAGCCCTTCGAGCAGCCTCGCCAGCTCCTCCCAGGTAAAATCCCTTGGCCGGCCCCTGAGCCGGGCGATCAGCTGGTCCCGCCGGCTCATGCCGTCTAACGCCTCCCCCTCGCTTCCAGTATGTGGCCTCCGAAACGGGCATTGCAACTGATTTTAGTCGCTTCTTCTGGTGACAGCGCACGCAATAGCGCGCGACCCGTATCTGGCGCCCCGGGGTAAAGTGCCCCGTCGCCGCACGTCGCGACACTCGAGGGAGGAAACGATGCCGCTGCTGTCCCCGATACCGCCCGAGTCCGTCGACGGCGAGGTCGCCGAGTTCTACGCCGCCGTCACCGGCATGATCGGCCGCGTGCCGAACTCGGTGCGCACCATGGCGCACGCGCCGTTCCTCGCCATGCTGTTCCTGCCCTTCCAGGTGGCGACGCAGCGCGAATGGCCGGGCACGCACATTTCCGGCCGGCTCAAGGAGCTGGTCGTCATCAAGACCAGCCACATCAACGAGTGCGAATACTGCTTCGCCCACAACACGGCGCTGGGCGAGGCCGCCGGCATCACCCACGACCAGGTGATCGCGCTGTCGTCGGACGACTACCGGACCTCGGACCTGTTCGACGCGCGCGAACGCATGGCGCTCGAATGGGCCGAGCACATGACGCGGCGGACCGCCGGCCGCGACGAGGCGCTCTACGCGCGCCTGCGGGCGCTGTTCTCGGACGCCGAGATCGTCGAGCTGACGCTGATCTGTGGCCTGTTCAACATGATCAACCGGATCAACGATTCGCTCGGGCTGGAGATCGAAGCGAAGGGGGAGGTCGACCGCATCCGCAGCACGCTGCGGGTCGACCCGGCGCGCATGGGCGACTACCTGCGCTGGCTCGCCGACCACTGGCCGGCCGAGTTCGACACGCTGAACGGCAAGGCCGCGCAGGCCGCCGCGGCGGAGTAGGGTTCAGGCGCCGGCGGCGATTCGGGCGCGGGAATACGTTGACAGTGCACTCAATCGGGTACGACCCATGCTACAGGCCCCCCAAGAGCAAAGTGCGCTGTCACTGTAGTTCGACGCTCCGGCCCCGCACCCCTGCTGGAATTCACGCTGTCGAAACGCCGATCCCACCGCTCGCGAACGGACACCGGAGGGCGTGACACCATCCGGCCCCGCGCATCAGGGATCCGTGACCGTGATGGTGACAACGGGCGGGCGCGGATAGAGCCGACAGGATTGTCCGGCGCCGGCCCCGTTGGTGTCCACGAACGAGGCGGCGGTTTGCGTGTCGAATTTGATCGTGATGTTCGGCATGACGCCCTTACAGGTGTAGGGCTGGGCGAGCGGAAACACGATCGTCGCGTCGCCCCCGCTCACCTTCGACATGTTGAAGCCCGTGTAGTCGCCGGCCGTCGGGTTTCCGCCGAGCGCGCCGACATCCGGAATGAACACGTTCTGAGGCGTACCTGCACCGGCCGCGGCTATCCCCACCCCGGGCGTGGTGTGGCTGGCGGACGCATCCGTCTGATCGCTTTGGCACGCCTGCCCCTGATCGTCGTTTCCGGCTGCCGTGACGACAATCTGTGACGCAAGGGTAACCCGGACGTGGCTCCAGGTCTGGAACAGCGGAATGCCCGAAATATCGACATAGCTGCCCACGTCCGCCCCGGCCGAAGCGCCGGCGATATCGAATGTCCGGGTTGACGCACCGACGAAGTAGCTGAAACTGCAATTCACATCACTGCAAAGTTCGACCTTCTTGACGGTGATGTCGTAGCGTGTCGCGGGGACAGTGTTACCCAGCAACGCCGCATGGACGGCGGGACTGCTGAGCACCATCGGCAGAAGGGAAAGCCACAACAGTCGCATCTCAGTTGCCTCTCGCAATCACCACGCCCTGTGCACGTCTCTCGACGAGGATCTTGTTCTGTCGCCGAACCTTGTCGAGCGTATGGCTCTTCATGTCGCGTGGCTGGAAGGCTTGATCGTCTGTGAAGCGATTGCTCGCCATGACGGGTTTGCCTCGATTGCCAAGATGAACGGTGAGCTGGATGAAGTATTTGCGATCCTGAAGATTGTCGTCGCTGCCACCGATTTCCATGGACACGTTCTGCGTCAGGTCCATATCCGTGGAGACTGTCCAGCCCTTGATGTCGTCGCTTAAATCCGCATCCCAGTAGTAGCGCTTCGCACCAACGCGCATCCAGGGGAGGTATGGTACCTGCGTTCGCAACTCGACATCGCGACCGTCGAGGACCTTCTCGTCCGTGTTGTTTCCGGAGTCGCGGAAATTCCCGAGCCCGAAGTAGTTGTTGAAGTAGAAATCGAGCGACGCGAATTTCACCTCCGCGCCGATGCTGGTGCGGCGGTGGCCGTTGGTCCATTCGTAGTCGAAGAAGGCATTGCTGCCGATCATCAGGCTGTCATCGAACAGGAGACGCCGGTAAGCCAGACCCAGATTTGTCGTGTCCCGATAGTCGCCGAACAGCGCATAGCGCAACTGACTGGCCTGAAGCAGGATCGTGTCCTGCAGTCCTTCGCTTTGATAGAGTGGCTGGACAGTCAGGATGGAATATTCTGGCGTGTTGTCTTCGCCCAAAGTTCCCTGGATCTCGATACGCTTGGCCCAGTCCGGCGCATCCTCCATCAGACTGGGCAGCCAGTAGCGAATGGCGTCCTGACCCAACCCTATCGCAGCCTGGGCCGGATCCTGGCCCTGCGCCACATTTGTTGTTATGGCCAGAGTTTGTTGCGATAGCAACCAGGCCTTCTTGTCTTCGGCCAGAGACGTGCTGGTTCCCCCGATCACGACGATGACTGCGGCGGCCCCTGGAAAATATTTCATGACGCCCGCTCTGCTTCTCTACTCGGCCATGGTCGGTTTCATCCTCACCCGGCAAAGCCATGTAGCGGCATGTGCAAGGGCGGTCAATGCGAGATTGCCATGCAACCCCGGCCTGCACCCGGGTCGATCGCGAGAGCGCCGTCAACGTCGGGGACCCGGGGGGTTCCGGGGCACCCGATAACTGATTGATGCATCCAAGGTCGACCTCACGATCCCGGCCGAGACTCTGGCGCGCGCCCGACGCCGCCCTCCTCGCGCCCCAGGCGGGCCAGCCGCGCCGGGTCGATCCAGCCGGCGCTCTCCAGTCACGCAGACAATGCACTTGATTGGTCCAGTGGGGCAGACCACATGCGCTGACGCGCATGCGTTCACCGACCATCTGCGAGTTTCTCTTCGAGATTCGATACGAGCTTCGCGCGGGCATGCGCGCCCAGCTTGTCGAGATTGAGTTGCCGCCACCTCACGGCAGGCAGGCCGGGGACATGGTCGAGACCGAGAAGGTCCCATTCCGGTTCGCCGCGTTCGAACGAGAGCAGGAAGCGGCGATGATCATCCGGCATCTCGCCGACGATCCCGCGAATGATGGCCTCCCGTGCGGCGATCAGTTCTTCCAGCGGGACGGGTGTGTCCGTCATGCCCGCGAAGCCGAGTTCATGCTCGCGGGAGATGTTCTTGCGCGTCGGGCCGATCACTTCGTGCATCGGGCGGTCATGGCTCAGGAGATAGACGATGAAGGCGCGGCGGAGATCGTCATCGATGCCCTCGTTGGCGAGCAGGTCGCGCACATCGAAGAGATCGCGCGGGTGCTGGCGGTCGAGTGCGGCGACGATCTTGCCGCCGTAAAGATCGGCGAAGGAGACGAGCTTCATCTCGGCAAAGCCGAACGTATCTTCGACGGCAGGAGAGACGGTCCGCGTTTCGGGTTCGAAGACGCAGCCCCGCAGGACGGGCGTGACCTCGATCTTGATCTGCACTCCGTCGCCGCGCGCAAGGAGCCTGGTGACCGCGCCTTCCGCGATCGGGGCGCCCGTCACGATGTCTTCGGCCGGAGAGCCCGATCCGGCCGTCCCGGCGATCCGCTTCATGGCGGCATCGATGGCTTTGAGGGAGTCCTCGCGGGATTCGACCGGCAGATAGGTCAGGTCGATATCGACCGACAGACGGGGCATGTCGCGGACGAACAGGTTGATCGCCGTGCCGCCCTTGAGGGCGAAGCAGCCTTCCCTTGCCACGTAGGGCAACATCCGGACGAGCAGCTGGGCCTGTCTGCGGTATTGATCGCTAAACGGCATCGAGGTCGTCCGGCACGGTGATCCGGTGGACCGGATCGAACTTTCCGCCGCGCACCAGCATCCGGTCGCCGCTGCCGAGATCGACGGCCTCGCGGTCGATCCGTTTCAGCCAGGCCGGTTTGTGGCGGTCGGCGAAGAAGAAGAACAGCCGCTTGACCTTCACGCTGTGGCAATCGGCGAGAAGCCTGTTCAGCCGGTTGGGGCTCAGCGAGGCCAGCCCTTCGACGAGCTTGTCGGCAACGTGGAAGCTTTCCTTGCTCGGCAATTCTTCGAGCAGTTCGAACAGTGCGCGCTCCGGTGTCGAGAGTGTCAGCGGCCAGTCCCATTGCCCCCACGGCATGCGGTTGAACCCGCCATGCACTGGATCGTTGCCGGCGTTCTCGTTGCTGCGGACGTTCCGGTTCAGGCTCGTCAGGCCGCGCGTGAGCGGGTCGTTGCGGAACAGCCGCGTGCTTCTGTGGAACACGAATGTCGTCGGCAAGGGCAGCTTTGCCATCCAGCCCGGAAGGGGTGTTGGCCCGTAGAGATGGATTTCTCTCGGCTCGTGCGACAGGAAGTGCGCGTAACCTTGCAGTTCCAGGGCCGTCCTGCCGCCGACCACGACCGGGAATTCGAGCAGGGTCTGGAGCGATATGACGACCTGCTCCCAGCGCAGATCGCCGCGCGCGCGCCGAAAGACGCCGCGCGTCGGCTGCTGGAGCCAGCCGGATTTGCGGTACTGCGAGCGGAGCGAGCGGGAATAGCCATGCCTTTCCAGCCATGCCGCAGTCACGATGAGCCCCTCGGGGAGCTCCATCTCCAGCCACTTTAGCTTTGACTTTGTTTGCCCATCCATACTAGGCAAAATGGTTCACAATCAAAGTGAGTTCAAGTATGACTTTGTGAAGGTCTGAAAATGCGCAGCCTAGATATGCAAAATTCATGATTCTTAAAGTACGGTATGACTCACGTCGCGCTCAAGGGCCGGCTGAGACTCCGGCGCGGGCCGGGGCGCCGTCACGTCGCCGCCGTGGCCCGGACCGCCCTGCCCCAGGCGGGCCAGCCGCGCCGGGTCGATCCAGCCGGCGCCCTCGGCGTAGCGCCACAGCCAGCGCTGCAGTTCGGCCGTCGCCCGCCCGCGGCGCAGGCCCCAGCGGTCGTCGGCCTGGCGGGTGCCGAGGTTGTCGACGACGATCGCCAGCACCAGCGCCCGCGCGCTGACCGCCGGCCGGGCGCCGGCGACGCGCGCCGCGCCGGCCTCGGCCGCCCAGCCCCGCCAGCGCCGCCGCCAGACGATCTCCAGCCCGGCGCCGAGCGTGTCGAAGGGGTCGCGCGGGGCCATGCGGGTGTCGACCCGCGTGCCGTCGATCCAGCGCGCCGAGGGCGCCAGCGCGCGGGCCAGCGCCTCGTGCAGGCGGCGCAGCTCGGCGGCGGCGCGCAGCTGCTCGGGCGCCAGCCTGCCGGCGGCGGCGAGCTTGCCGACGACGTCGGCGCGCAGCTTGCGGACGGTCTCGCGCGTCGGCCCCGGCGCCTCGGCGGACGAGGAGGCGGGGCCGGGGGCGGCCGGAGCGGCGGGGCCGCGCCGCCGCGCATTGCGGTTTTGCAATCTCATCCGTGCGATAATTACAAGTACGCAAGATGCGCGCAACATGAAAATGTGCTATGGGCAAGGGAACCTTCGCCGCGGGCAACGCACTCTCATGGTCATGGACCTCGACTGGATCCGCGACGGGCTGACACGGCCGGGCAAGACGCAGCGCGGCCTCGCCGCCGCGCTCGGCATCGACCCCTCGGCCGTCAGCCGCCTGCTGACCGGCCGCCGCCGCCTGCGTGCCGACGAGATCGTCGCCGTCGCCGACTATCTCGGCGTGCGGCCGCCGCTGGAGGCGTTCGCCGGCCCGCCGCGGCCGCGCGGCCGCGCGGGCGGCGGCGCAGGAGGGGGCGCGGCGGAGAGCGATGCGGCGCCGTTGCGCTATTCGCCGGCCGTCGCCGGCGGCCCGCGCGACCTGCCGGTGCTCGGCGTCGCGGTGGCCGGCTCGGACGGCCTGTTCGTGATGAACGGCGAGCCGCAGGCGCATATCGAGCGGCCCTCGGTGCTCGCCGGCGTCGCCCGCGCCTACGCCGTCTACATCGCCGACAGCTCGATGGAGCCGCGCTACTTCCCGGGCGAGACCGCCTACGTCAACCCCGCCCTGCCGCCGCGCAACGGCGACTTCGTCATCGTCCAGCTTCGCCCCGCCGTCGAGGGCGAGGCGCCGAAGGCACTGTGCAAGCGCCTGGTGCGCCGCACGCCGTCGATGCTGGTGATCTCCCAGCTCAACCCGGCGCGCGAGATCGAGTTCGCGCTCGACCGGATCGAAAGCATCCACGTCATCGTGCTGGCCGGCCGCGGCTGAGGCGCCTCCGTCCCTGCACACCTCTTCCTGACGTCCCCGCGCGCCTCATCCTGAGGAGCCCGCGCGAGCGGGCGTCTCGAAGGACGAGGCGCGTCACGCGCTGCGTGCATCCGCCGCCCTCGCCGCCCGTCTCCACCACGGCCCCCGTCCTTCGAGACGCGGCCTGACGGCCGCTCCTCAGGATGAGGCCCTTGAGAATGTGTCCCTTCCTTACCCGCACCACGTTCCCCGGGTGCCTCACCCTTCCGCCGTAGGCGCCCCGGTCGCCTGCGCGCCCGGCGACGCCAACGCCGGAAGCCCTCTCCCGACGGGAGTGGAATGGTCCTGTGTCCGATCCGCGCGGACGGGCGACGGACCGGGCCGGGGCCGCACGAAAGATGGCGCCGGGCGACGCCGCGCCGGGCTATAAATCGGGCCGCTCACGGGAGGACCCACATGACGACGACGCCGCTCGTCTGGCTCAACGGCGCCACCACGGAAGAGGCCGAGGCGCGCATCTCGCCCTTCGACCGCGGCTTCCTGTGGGGCGACGGGGTCTACGAGATCACGCCGGTGTTCGCCGGCCGCGCCTATCGCCTCGCCGACCATATCGATCGCCTGTTCCGCTCCCTGGCCTACCTGCAGATCGACTGCGGCCGCGACAAGGCCGCCCTGCTGCGCGCCACCGAGGCCTATCTCGACGCCAACGCCAAGGCCGGACGCCTCGCCGACTCGCCGATGTACCGGCTCGGCCACTGGGTCACGCGCGGGCCCGACAGCGCGACCATGGCGGCGCGCGACGCCGGGCCGGCGACGGTGATGCTGTGGCTGCGCCCGGCCGATGCCGGCGCCGTCGCCCGCAACCAGCGCGACGGCGTCAAGCTGGTGGTCTCGACGACGCGGCGCAACGCGCCCTCCTCGATCGAGCCGCGCGCCAAGGTGACGAGCAAGATCAACCAGATCCTCGCCGAGATGGACGCCGCCGCCCAGGGCGGCCTCGCGCTGATGCTCGACCTCGACGGCAACGTCGCCGAGCAGGCCGTCGCCAACTTCTTCATCGTGCGCGACGGCGTGCTGTGGACGCCGCCCGAGGGCAACATCCTCGAAGGCGTGACCCGCAAGGTGGTGTTCGAGATCGCCGCCCGCCTCGGCATCCCGGTCGAGCAGAAGCTGTTCACCCTCTACGACGTCGCCCAGGCCGACGAGTTCTTCATCACCTCCAGCGCCATCTGCGCAATGCCGGTGCGCCAGGTCGACCGCTTCACGCCGAAGGCCGGCATTCCCGGCCCGGTGACGCGCCGGCTGATCGACGCCTTCACCGCCGACACCGGGCTCGACTTCGCGCGCCTCAACTGAGCGGCGGCGCGACGGAGGACGGCCGAGCATGCCCCGCCCCTCCTACGACCACGGCGCCACCACGGCGAGGCTGATCGGCGCCACCATCGGCGAGGCCTTCGCGCACGCCGTGGCGCAACGGCCCGACGCCGAGGCCCTCGTCGTCCGCCACCAGGACATCCGCTGGAGCTGGGCCGAGCTGGCCCGGCGGGTCGACGATTTCGCCGCCGGCCTGCTGGCCCTCGGCCTCGAGCCGGGCGAGCGCATCGGCATCTGGTCGCAGAACTGCGCCGAGTGGACGGTGGCGCAGTTCGCCGCCGCGAAGGCCGGCCTGATCCTCGTCACCGTCAACCCGGCCTATCGCGCGGCCGAGCTGGAATACGCCCTGGCCCGGGTCGGCTGCGCGGCACTGGTCCTGTCGCCGGCCCTCCGGTCGAGCGACTACATCGCCATCCTCAACGACCTGCTGCCGGAGCTGGCGACAAGCGAACCGGGCGCCCTGCGGAGCGCGCGGCTGCCGGCGTTGCGCGTCGTCATCCGCCTCGGCGAGGAGCGCACGCCGGGCATGCTCGCCTTCGCCGATGTCGCCGCGCGCGGCGGCGCGGCCGAGCGCGCCCGCCTCGCCGCACTCGCCGCGACGCTGCAGTTCGACGACCCCATCAACATCCAGTTCACCTCGGGCACGACCGGGCATCCCAAGGGCGCGACGCTGTCGCACCACAACATCCTCAACAACGCCTGGTTCGTCGGCGCCGGCATGAAGCTGGTGGCCGGCGACCGCCTGTGCGTGCCGGTGCCGCTCTACCATTGCTTCGGCATGGCGCTGGGCAACATCACTTGCGCGCTGCACGGCGCGACCATCGTCTACCCCTCCGAGGTGTTCGAGCCGGCGGCGACGCTGGCGGCCATCGCCGGGGAGCGCTGCACCGCCCTCTACGGCGTGCCGACGATGTTCGTCGCCATGCTCGACCACCCCGACTTCGCCCGCCACGACATGTCGAGCCTGCGCACCGGCGTCATCGGCGCCGCACCGTGCCCTGTCGAGCTGATGCGCCGCGTTGTCGAGCGCATGAACATGCATGAGGTCACCCTCGCCTACGGCATGACCGAAACCTCCCCCGTCTCCACCCAGGCCGCCACCAACGACACGCTGGAGAACAAGGTGGCGACCGTCGGCCGCGTCGGTCCGCACGTCGAGATCAAGATCGTCGATGCCGAGGGCCGCGTCGTGCCACGCGGCGAGACCGGCGAGTTCTGTACCCGCGGCTACTCGGTGATGCTGGGCTACTGGGACGACGCCGACCGCACGGCCGAGGCCATCGACGCGACCGGCTGGATGCACACCGGCGACCTTGCGACGATGGACGACGATGGTTACGTCCGCATCGTCGGCCGCCTCAAGGACATGGTCATCCGCGGCGGCGAGAACGTCTATCCGCGCGAGGTCGAGGAATTCCTCTTCCGCCACCCCAAGGTTCGCGAGGCGCAGGTGGTCGGCGTGCCCGACCCCCGCTACGGCGAGGAGCTGTGCGCGTGGGTCCGCCTGCGCGACGGCGAGACGGCGACCGAGGACGAGCTGCGCGCATGGTGTCGCGAGCGCATCGCGCACTACAAGGTTCCGCGCTATGTGCTGCTTGTCGACGCGTTCCCAATGACGATCACGGGCAAGGTGCAGAAGTTCGTCATGCGCGAGCAATCGATCGTCCGTCTCGGCCTCGCCACGACGGCTGACTGAGGCCCCGCGAGAGAACCGCAGGGTTGTAATTCGCGCCGAATTCCCTATGTTGACTGTCACGACGCGTTGCGCCGCGACAGCATTCGCGCGCGCCGCGCACGGCCCACGCAAACGACATCGCCGACAATCGGGACTTCAGGAGCAGTGATGAACTGCAGATCGGGGAACCCATTGCCGTCTGTCGGCGTTGTCCGCGAGGCGGGCCCGGCGTCCTGCGCCGCTTCCTCGCTGTCGGCATGCCGGCCATCCGAATCCATTCACTGCGGGAGAAGATTGCGATGTGCGGCATAGCCGGTGAGCTACGCTTCGACGATGCCCCGGCCGATTCCGCCGCGATCGAGCGCATGGCGGCGACGATGGCGCCGCGCGGTCCCGACGCGCAGGGCCTCTACGCCCAGGCGGGCGTCGCCTTCGGCCATCGCCGCCTGCGCATCATCGACCTTTCCGCTGCCTCGGCCCAGCCGCTGGTCGACCCGTCCCTAGGCCTCGCCATCGTCTTCAACGGTTGCATATACAATTACAAGGCGCTGCGGCGCGAACTCGGGGAGAAGGGCTATCGCTTCTTCTCGCAGGGCGACACCGAGGTGCTGCTGAAGGCGTGGCATGCCTGGGGGCCGGCGGCGATGCAGCGCCTGCACGGCATGTTCGCCTTTGCCATCTGGGAACGCGAGAGCGGCCGCGTGACCCTGGGGCGCGACCGCCTCGGCATCAAGCCCCTCTACCTCGCGCGCGACGGCAAGCGGCTGCGTTTCGCCTCGACCCTGCCGGCGCTGCTGGCCGGTGGCGGCGTCGACACCACGATCGACCGCACGGCGCTCGCCCACTACATGAGCTTCCATGCCGTGGTGCCGGCGCCGCGCACGCTGCTCGCCGGCGTCGAGAAGCTGCCGCCGGCAACGCTGCTGACGGTCGAGGCCGATGGCAGCGAGAGCCGCGAGACCTGGTGGGACTGCACCTACGGCCCGCGCGACGACGACAAGGGGCGCGACGAGGCTTCGTGGCGCGACGAGGTGCTGGCGACGCTGCGCCGTGCCGTGGAGCGCCGGCTGGAGGCCGACGTGCCTGTCGGCGTGCTGCTGTCGGGCGGCCTCGACTCCTCGCTGATCGTCGCGCTTCTCGCCGAGGCCGGTCAGCACGACCTTCGGACTTTCTCCATCGGCTTCGAGGCCGTCGGCGGCGAGGCCGGCGACGAGTTCGAGTACTCCGACATCGTGGCGCGCCGCTTCGGCACCGACCACCGCAAGATATTCGTTCCCGGCAGCCGTGCCCTCGATCGCCTCGACGACTGCATCGGCGCGATGTCGGAGCCGATGGTCAGTCACGACTGCATCGGCTTCTACCTGCTGTCGGAGGAAGTCTCGAAAGGCGTGCGCGTCGTCCAGTCCGGCCAGGGCGCCGACGAGATCTTCGCCGGCTACCACTGGTATCCGCCGATGCTCGACGCCAACGATCCCGTGGCGGAGTACGCCCGCGTCTTCTTCGATGCCGACCGCAAGGCGCTCGCCGGCCTGATCGGGCCCTCGGGCGCCGATCCCGACGCGCCGCGCGACTTCGTCGCCGGCCACTTCGCCGCACCCGGCGCGGAGCGGCCGGTCGACAAGGCCCTGCGCCTCGATTCGCGCGTCATGCTGACGGAGGACCCGGTCAAGCGCGTCGACAACATGACGATGGCCTGGGGCCTGGAGGCGCGCGTGCCCTTCCTCGACCACGAGGTCGTCGAACTCGCCGCCCGCATCCCGGCCGAGCTGAAGGTGGCGCAGGGCGGCAAGCACATCCTCAAGGAAGCGGGGCGGCAGGTGCTGCCCGCCGCCGTGATCGACCGGCCGAAGGGCTACTTCCCGGTGCCGGCGCTCAAGTACCTGCGCGGCCCGTTCCTCGAGCGCGTGCAGGATGCCCTCACGGCGCCCGCGGCGCGTCGGCGCGGCCTGTTCGACGCCGCGGCCGTGGAGAAGCTGCTCGCCGATCCTGAGGCCAACATCACGCCGCTCGGCGGCTCGCGGCTGTGGCAGGTGGCGCTGCTCGAATGCTGGCTGCAGAAGCACAATATCGGCGCGGAGCTTGCGGCATGAGCCATCCGCCCCGACGGCGCGGCTTCCACCGCCTTGCCGGCCGCAGCGCCCCGTCGCTGCAGCCGATGCGTGACGCCAACGCACCGCCGACGCCGGATGCCACGGCCAATGCCGTCGTCGACTGCGGCTGGGGCCGGCTGGTCTTCGCCCACACCTTCGCCGACCTGGCGACCGTGGCGCGGACGCTGCTGGCCGAGACCCAGGGCCAGCGCGACATCGCCTTCTATCTGCAGGACCCGCACGTCGTCCTTGCGATGGCGCCGCAGGATCTGTTCCTCGATCCGTCACATACCTACCGACTTGCCCTGCCAACCTATCGTGCGGCGCGGCGCCAACCGGCCGGGGTCGCCGTCCGCCGGCTCTGCACCGTCGCCGACGCCGACGCCGTCAATCGCATCTACGCCGCCCGCCACATGGTCGGCGTGCGGCCGGATTACCTGTGGCGCGAACGCGACGGGCGCCTGGTCACCTGGTTCGTCGCCGAGGACGAGGCATCCGGCGAGATCGTCGGCACGGCCATGGGCGTCGATCATGTCCGCGCCTTCAACGATGCCGAGCACGGCAGTTCGCTGTGGTCGCTGGCGGTCGACCCGCAGGCGCAGCGCCCGGGCATCGGCGAACTGCTGGTGCGGCGCCTCGCCGAGCATTTCAAGGCGCGCGGACGCGCCTTCATGGACCTCTCGGTGATGCACGACAACGAGGAGGCGATCTCGCTTTACACGAAACTCGGCTTCCGCCGCGTGCCGGTGTTCGCGGTCAAGCGCAAGAACCAGATCAACGCCCAGCTCTTTTCCGGTCCGGCACGGCCGACCGGCCTCAACCCGTACGCCACCATCATCGTCGACGAGGCGCGCCGGCGTGGCATCGCCGTCGACGTGCTCGACGCCGAGGGCGGCTATTTCCGCCTGTCGCACGGCTCGCACGCCGTCGTCTGCCGTGAAAGCCTGTCGGAACTGACGTCGGCCGTGGCGATGAGCCGCTGCGACGACAAGGCGGTGACGCGCCGCCTGATGCAGTCCGCCGGCATTTCCGTGCCGGAGCAGATCGTCGCCGGCGATGTGGCCGAGGCGGAGGCGTTTCTCGCGCACCACGGCGCAGTTGTCGTCAAGCCGGCGCGCGGCGAACAGGGTCGCGGCGTCGCCGTCGACCTGCGTACGCCCGAGCAGCTCCACCGCGCGATCGTGGCAGCGCGCGAGCAGGACGCCACCGTGCTGGTCGAGCGCTTCGTTGCCGGCCACGACGTGCGTCTGATCGTCATCGACGATCGCCTCGTCGCCGCCGCCGTGCGACGCCCGGCGCGCGTGGTGGGCAGCGGCGAACACACGATCCGCGAACTGATCGAGCGCCAGAGCCGCCGCCGTGCCGCCGCTTCCGGCGGCGAGTCGACCATTCCGCTCGACGCCGAGACGGAGCGTTGCGTCGCCGCGGCGGGCTTCACGCTCGACGATGTGCTGGCCAAGGATACGCCGCTGGAGGTTCGCAAGACCGCCAACCTGCATACCGGAGGCACCATCCACGACATCACCGACCGCATCTCGCGGCACATCGTCGAGGCGGCGATCGCCGGCGCGAAGGCGCTGTCGATCCCGGTCGTCGGCTTCGACTTCATCGTCCCGTCCATCGCCGGCGACGACTACGTCTTCATCGAGGCCAACGAACGGCCCGGACTCGCCAACCACGAGCCGCAACCGACCGCCGAGCGCTTCGTCGACCTGCTCTTCCCCATGACCGCGGCGTCACGGGTGGCGGCATGAGCGGCCCGCGAAACCCGGCGCCGATGCCCGAGATCGAGATCGACGCCGACTACCTGGCGAACCTGCTCAACCGCCTGCTGACGACGCCGAGCCCGAGCGGCTACACCGACGCCGTCGTCCGCCTGTGCGCGCGCGAGCTGGAACGCCTCGGCGTGCCCTACGAGCTGACGCGGCGCGGTGCCATCCGCGCCACGCTGGCCGGTCATCACACCCAGCCGGCGCGCGCCGTCGTCGCCCATGTCGATACACTGGGCGCGCAGGTGAAGCGGCTCAAGGACAACGGCCGCCTCGAACTGGTGCCGATCGGCCACTGGTCGGCGCGCTTCGCCGAGGGCGCGCGCTGCACGGTGTTCACCGACGACGGAGCGATCCGCGGCACCATCCTGCCGCTGAAGGCGTCGGGCCACACCTTCAACCAGGAGATCGACACCCAGCCGGTGGGCTGGCCGCATGTCGAGCTGCGCGTCGATGTCGTGGCCCATGATCAGGCCATGCTGGCCAGTCATGGCATCAATGTCGGCGACATCGTCGCCATCGACTCGGCGCCCGAGTTCTCGCCGAACGGCTTCATCAACGCCCGCCATCTCGACGACAAGGCCGGCGTCGCCGTGCTGTTCGCCTCGCTGGCGGCGCTGCGCGCGATCAAGCGCGTGCCGCCGGTCGCCGTACACTTCCTGTTCACCATTGCCGAGGAGGTCGGCGTCGGCGCGTCGGCCGTCCTGCACGGCGACGTCGCCTCGATGGTGACCATCGACAACGGCACCACGGCGCCGGGACAGAACAGCCGCGAGACCGGCGTGACGGTGGCGATGGCCGACCAGACCGGCCCGTTCGACTACCACCTGACGCAGAAGCTCCTGCGCCTCGCCCGCGAGAACGACATCCCGCACCAGCGCGACGTCTTCCGCTACTACCGTTCCGACAGCGCGGCCGCGCTGGAGGCCGGCAACGACATCCGTACCGCCCTTCTGACCTTCGGCATCGACGCCTCGCACGGCTGGGAACGCATCCACCTCGATGCGCTGGTCGACCTCGCGCGACTGGTGGCCGTCTATGTGATGAGCGAGGTCGAGCTGCCGCGCGATGCCAACGAAATGGCGTCGCTCAAGGGCTTCACCCGCCAGCCGACCACCTGACGGTCACGCCGGACCGGGCAGCAGGCGAGCGAGGAAGCCGCGCAGCCAGCGGTCGATCGCCGGCTCGTAGCGGACATAGTCCTCGAGCTGTCGGCGCCGGGTATCGGCACCCGGCGCGGTGAGCCGCCTGTGGCCCATCCGGCTCCAGCCTTCCACGCCGTCGCCACGTATCTCGGCGTGGAACTGCACGCCCCAGACGGATGTGCCCCACCGAAAGGCCTGATTGGGATAGGCGTCGGTCGCGGCGAGGCGCACCGCCCCGGCCGGAAGGTCGAACCCTTCGCGGTGCCACTGGTAGACGTGCATCGGCGCGGGGAAAATGTCGGCGCCCTCGGGCGTCGGCCGGATCTCGCGATAGCCGATCTCGACCAGTCCGTCCGGCCGTGGCGCCACCTCGGCGCCGAGCACGCGCGCGATCATCTGCGCGCCGAGACAGATGCCGAGCACCGGTCTGCCCGAGTCCAGCGCCACCGGCAGCCAGTCCAGTTCGGCGCGGATACCGTCGTGCTCGGCATCGTCGTTGGCGCTCATCGGCCCGCCGAAGCTGATCGCGCCGGCATGGAGATCGAGGCTGTCGGGCAGCGGGTCGCCGGCATTGGGACAGCGGACATCGAGGCGGAAGCCTCGCTCCTCCAGCAGGCGGCCGACCCGGTGCGTCTTCGAGGTCGCCTGATGGACGATGAGCAGGACAGCAGGACGGGACATCGCCGGAAATCCTAGCCGATGCGCCGCCGCCACAGCCGGCCCGGGGCGGCGAGACGCAGCGCGCCGTCGCGGCCGCGCGTGAAGACCCAGCCGCGGGCGGCGAACAGCCGCGCCACGAGGATCGCGCCCGCCGCGCCGACGGCCAGCCCGGCGGCCACGTCGCTGGCGAAGTGCGCGTTGACGACCATGCGCGTCGCGGCCAGCAGCACGCCCGCCGCGAAGAACCAGAGGCGGTACGCCGGCAGCAGCAGCGCCAGCGCGATGGCGAGGGCGCCCATCGTCACCGAATGGCCCGAGGGGAAGGAATGGAAGCGGGCGTACATGTTGAACGGGTCGAAGCCGTAGATGCCCTGCTCGACCAGCACGCTGGGCCGCGCCCGGCCGATCAGGATCTTGAGGCCATTGTTGACCAGTCCCGGCACGGCGATGGCGGCGAAGACGAAGGCGAAGGCGCCGGCGAGCCAGCCGTGCATGCGCCGCGCCGACGCGCCGGCGGCCCGCCAGCGCAGCACGACGGCAGCGGCAGCCAGCAGCGCCAGCGGCCCCAGCCACCAGCGCGAGTTGCCGATCTCCGTCAGCACGTCGCCCAACGTTCGGAACCATGCCGGCGCCGTCCGCAGGGCGTTGGACAGCGGCAGGTCGACCCACGCCATCAGCGCCAGCACGACAACCGCGGCGGCAAGCGCCGCCGTGCGCGGCGGCACCGGCGCCAGCAGCGATGCGGCCGGCCCGCTCACGGCGCCAGCCGGTAGAGGCCGAGCGACAGGCGCTGGCCGCGCGCGTAGTTGAAGCCGTCGATCGTCGCCAGCGGCAACGCCGCCACGCCGCCCAGCGCGCCCTCGAAGGTGGCGCGGTCGCGCGCGTCGACCAGCGCCAGTCCGCAGCGCGGATCGGCGCGCAGATGCGCCGCCGCCGCCTCGGGCGGCCCCAGCCTCGTCGCAGTCCCAGTGAGGAAAACCAGCGACGGTTCGGTGAAATTTGCCGCCGCCAGCACGCTGTCGCCGCACCGGCGGTGCGCCGCCACCGCCGCCGCGATGCGCGGCGCCAGCCACACCGGTTCGAGCGCGGGCACGACACCCTGCCAGCCGGCGACGGCCGTCACCGCCATCGCCGCCAACGGCCCGGCCAGCGTCAGCCGCGGCCGCCGCAGCCAGACGCCGGCTACGAGCAGGCCGCCGGCGCACAGCGCCGCGAGCGCGCCGAGGCCAATCCACGGCAGTGCGCCGGGGGCCGCCGGCAGCCAGAGTGCGGCGACGAAGCCCGCCGCCAGCGCCAGCGACACGACGGCGCCGAGAATGAGCGGCCACAGGCGGGCGAGGCCGCGCACCGGCCCCTTCCGTCCGGCGAAGCCGGCCGCGAGCGCGGCCGCGGCGAGCAGCGCGACGGCGGGCAGGACCGGCAGCGTGTAGTGCGGCAGCTTGGTGGTGATGGCCTCGAACAGCAGCCAGAACGGCACGATCCAGCCGAGGCAGAACAGCACGGCCGGCTCGCGGCGGCGCGCGATCACCCACGGCAGGGCGAGGCCGGCGAGCGGCGCGAACGGCCAGAAGGTGACCCAGAAGGTCGCGAGGTAGTATCCCGGCGGCGCGCCGTGCGACTCCTGCCCGCCGGCGACCTTGCCGAGCAGGTCGTGGCCGACCGCCTCGCGGAAGAAGGCGCCGTCGGTGGCGATGGTGATGGCGACGAGCCAGGGCAGCACGATCAGTGCCGCCAGCCCGCCCCCCGTCAGCGGGCGCAATGCCCGCAGCCAGTACCAGCGCCCGTGACCGTCCGCCCGACGGCGATCGAACGCGCTCGCCACGAGAACCGTCGCGATGGCGGCAAGCGGCGCGATGGGGCCCTTCACGAGGATGGCCGCGCCCTCGGCGGCCCAGAACAGCAGCGCCATGCCGCGCGGCGGCGCCCGCCCGTCGCGCGCGGCAAGCCAGACGCGGGCCAGCGCCCCTTGCGCCAGCAAGGTGAAGGCGAGCAGCACGGCATCCGTCTTGGCCAGCCGCGCCTCGACGCCGAGGAGCAGCGTGCCGGCCATGACCAGCGCCGCCGCGAAGCCCGCCGCGGCACCGAACAGCGCCGTGCCGGCCCATGCCGTCAGCAGCACGGCAGCGACGGCGCCGGCCTGCGACGGCAGGCGGTAGGCCCAGATGCCAGCGTCGGGGCCCTGTCCGGTCAGCGCCACCGCGCCGGCTTGCAGCCAGTAGATGCCGATCGGCTTCTTGTGCCGTGCCTCGTCCTGGAAGCGGATGTCGACCCAGTCGCCGCTTTCGAGCATCTGCCGCGAGGCCTGGGCGAAGCGCGCCTCGTCGCGGTCGAGTGGCGGTACCGCGAACAGGCCGGGCACGAACAGCACCAGCGACAGCGCGACCAGCACCAGCCACTGCCGCGCCGTCAGGCTCGCCGCCGCTCCATCCGTCATCGCGGTCCCGCCGGCGGTTCGCCGTTGTCGCCGCCGGTACTCTCCACCGGTGCCGAGACGACGCCAGGCTGCGGCGCCGGCCGCCAGACGAAGCGGCCCTTTTCGCGCCAGATGAAGTAGAGATTGCGGATGTAGACGATGAAACCGGTGAGCTGGCCGACCATGATCACCGGATCGGCGCGGTGGATGCCGTAGGCCATCATCGCCGCCGCGCCGACGAGGCTGCAGTACCAGAACGCCTCCGGCACCACGGACCGCCGCGCCCGCTCGGTCGAGATCCACTGCACGAGGAAGCGCAGGGTGAACATGCCCTGCCCGCCGAAGCCGACGACCAGCCAGACGACCTCGATCGCGGTCAGTTCGCCCCACCACTGCGCGAGGTCGCTCACGCGGAATCGCCCCCGATGCGGCCCGGCGCCGGCAGCGTCGTGCGCCGCGCCAGCCAGACGACGCCGAGCAGGTCGACCACGCCGACGAGGCCGCGCCGCCAGTTGCTGTACTTGGAACGTCCGGCGGTGCGCTGACGGTCCTCGACCAGGAGGTTGGCGACCGGGTGGCCGTGCAGGCGCACCAGCGCCGGCAGGAAGCGGTGAAGGGAATCGAAGAACGGCAGCGCGAGGAACACGTCGCGACGGATCAGCTTGAGGCCGCAGGCGGTGTCCGGGCAGTCGTCGGCGAGCAGCCAGCGACGCAGCGCATTGGCGAAGCGCGACGCCAGGCGCCGGGCGAGCGAGGCGCGGCGCTTGCGCCGTATGCCGGAAACGAGGGCCGGCCGGTCGCCCTCGCTGGCGCGGTCGAGCAGGCGGACGATGTCGCGCGGATCGTTCTGGCGGTCGCCATCCATGGTGACGATCCATGGAGCGGCTGCCACGAGAGCCGCCGTCCGCAAGGCGGCACTCTTGCCCAGCCCGCGCGGATGGCGCAGCAGGCGGAGGAAGGCGAAGCGGCCGGCCAGCCTGGCCAGCACGGCGGCGCTGTCGTCGCCACTGCCGTCGTCGACGAACACGGCCTCCCAGGCGCCGGCCGGGCCGTCGCCGGCGCCCAGCACCGCGATCAGCTCGTCGACCAGCGGCGCGAGGTTCGGCCCCTCGTCGCGGACCGGGATGACGATGCTGAATCGCATGGCCGGCTAGGTACAGGGGCGCCCGAGCGGGGGTCAAGGCCGGCCGGACACGGATGTCATTGGCCCTCGCCCGGCCCGACGGGCCTGCTAGAATATCTGGCAAGGGCGCGCCGGGCGGGCGCGACACCACGGGAGGACGACATGGCCGAAGCCAAGACCAAGACCGAGGGCGCCTACAAGGCCGACGCGGATCACACCTTCTTCGACGTCAAGGCGATGTCCGGCGTGCTCGCCGGCAAGGGCTATGCCGAAACCTTCGGCCCGGTGGTCGAGGGCGAGCTGACCCAGGTCGGCATCATGAGCCTGCCGGCAGGCAGCATCGGCGCGCCGCACCGCCACCCCAACGAGCAGTGGATCTACCTGATCGAGGGCGAGGTCGAGTTCACCGTCGGCGGCGTCACCAAGGTCGCCGGCCCCAACCAGCTCGTCTACATCCCGTCGAACGTGATCCACGGCACCAAGGTGCTCGACAAGCCCGTGCGCTTCTTCACGGTGAAGGACCTGCGCGCCGGCATCGTCGGCACGGCCGTGGCGGCAGAGTAGGTCGCTCCCGCACCGCGCCACGTCAACGCCCCGAGCCGTCGGAGAACGGAACGGCGCAGGCTGCGCCGTCCGCCCGCAGGAGGATCGCATGCCCGTCGTCAGCACCGGCCGCTTCGACCTCAACTACATCGAGGCCGGCAGCGGCTTTCCCGTCGTGCTCATCCATGGCCTCGCCGGCGACCACACCGCCTGGCTGCCGCAGGTCGCTGCCTTCAAGGACAAATGGCGGGTGATCGCCTTCGACAATCCCGGCTCGGGCGGGTCGTCGAAGGTATCCGAACCAGCGTCGACGGCGGATCTCGCCGCCGCCACGCTCGGCCTGATGGACAAGCTGGGCATCGAGCAGGCGCACATCGTCGGCCGCTCGATGGGCGGCGCCATCGCCCAGCACATGGCGCTGGCGCAGCCGGCGCGCGTCCGTTCGCTCGCCTTCGCCGCCTCCTTCGCCAAGTTCGATCCGGTCGGCGCGCGCGCCATCGAGAACATGCAGACGCTGCTGCGCTGGCGGAAGAACTGGGCCGAATGGGCGCGCTTCGCCGTGCCCTATTTCGTCTCGCCCGGCTTCTTCAACGGCAACCCGGAGGCCATTGCCCGCATCGAGCGCCTGGTCGGCGACGAGAGCCGCGACATGACCTCCTACGACAACCTCGCCACCGCCTGCCTGCGCCACGACACGCTGGGACGGCTCGGCGAGATCGCGGCGCCCGTGCTGGTGATGGGCGGGCGCTACGACTCGATTTGCTCGATGACGTCGCAGGAGTGGATGATGCAGCGGCTGCCGAAGGCGACGCTCACCGTCTTCGAGCAGTCGAGCCACTTCTTCCTGATGGAGGAAGCGGACAAGGCGCTGGCGACCCTGACCGACTGGCTTGGCCGCCAGACGCCCTGACGTCTACCGCTTCTGCCACTTCGCCAGCGACGCGGCGACGAGCGTCTCGAGCCGGCCGTCGGCGCGCATCGCCGCCAGCGCCGCGCCGACCTTGCCGGCGAGCGCGCGGCAGGGCGACTTCTGCGCGAAGGCGATGAAGAAATCCTCGGTCAGCAGGTTCGGCTTGAGCGTCTCGAGCTTGCCGTCGACGCCGTGCTTCGCGGCCTCGGCAAGGCCGGGATAAAGCCCGATGATGAGATAGTCGTAGGTGCCGTCGATGGTGCCGTCCATGGCCGGCTCGACGCCCTTGCTGCGGGCGACCGTCAGGCGGCTGGCGATGAAGGCGTCGAAGTCCGGGCCGTAGCTTTCGCCCTCGTTGGTCACGCCCTTCTTGCCGATCAGGTCGTCGCGGCCGGCGAACCTGAACGCCTTGCCCTTCGCCACCATGACCACGACCGGGTCGGGCATGAAGCCGGGCCGCGCATAGTCGAGGTACTTGGCGCGTTCGTCGTTGTAGTAGATGCCGACGATGGCGTCGGCCTTGCCGTCGCGCATCGTCGCCTGGGCCTCGGCCCACGAGCCGGTGTGCCGCGACTCGACCGCGACGCCGAGATCGCCGGCGACCCTGGTCAGGACATCGATGCCGACCCCGGAGATGCGGTCGCCGTCCTTGAAGCCGATCGGGGGGTATTCGGGATGACCGGTGGCGACGATCTTGCTGCAGGTCGCCTGGGCCTGCGCCAGCCCGGGAGCGAGCGCCATGACCGCGGCGAGCGCGACGGCCGCTATTGCCGGTTTCGTCCTCATCATCGAATCGCTCCTGTTTGCCAAGAGCCTGTATAGCTGCGCTCAGCCGTCTTCGGTCAACCACTCGGTGATGAGGCGGCTGGCGATCGAGTCGCCGCGCGGCAGCTTGAGGTCCGACTGCGGCCCGAGGCGGCGCAGCTCGGCGCGCGAATACCACTGCGCCTCCTTGACCTCGACATTGTCCGGCCGCAACTCGGTGTCGACGGCCCGGGCGCGGAAGCCGACCATCAGCGAGCTGGGGAAGGGCCAGGGCTGCGAGTGCTGGTACTGCACGTCGTCGACGCGCACCTTGACCTCCTCGTAGACCTCCCGGCGCACGCAGTCCTCCAGGCTCTCGCCCGGTTCGAGGAAGCCGGCGAGCACCGACTTCATGCCCGGCGGAAAGCGGTCGGCGCGGGCGAGGATGCAATGATCGTCGTGATGGACCAGCACGATCATCGCGCAGTCGGTGCGCGGGAAGTGCTGGGCGTCGCACGCGGGGTCGGTGCAGCGCCGCACATGCCCTGCCTGCGCGGCCCGCGTCGGCGCGCCGCAGGAACCGCAGAAGCGGTGGCGCTGGTGCCAGTAGGTAATGCCCCGCGCATAGGCCAGCAGGTGGCCGTCGACCTCGCCCAGCGTCGGCCCGACGCGGCGCAGATCCTCGAAGAAGCCGGCGCCGGCCAGCGCCGCGTGCGCGTCGGGCGTCTCGATATGGCTGACGTCGACGGCGAACCACGCCTGATCGTCGATGACACCGAGCAGCACCGGCGCCTCGTCGCCGTTCTGCAAGTCGATGCAGCAGGACGCCGGCAGCGCCGCTAGCGCCGGCTCGCCCAGCGCGACGAAGCTGCGGCTTTGCCAGACCGGCAGCAGGCGCGACCCCGGGTCGGCCAGCCGCGCGGCAAGCCAGGCGGCGTCCTCGCGCAGGTGCGAGACGCGGTCGAGCGCGACGGAGGCGTAGATGTTGCGGCGTTGCATGACGAATCGCGCTGGCTGGGGGCGAAAGCGGCGCCGAGCCTCGCACGCCGGCCGGCAGGCGCCAAGGGGCCGCACCGTCCGGCCGGCCGGACTGCCACGGGGCTTGGGCGGACGGCCCGTTCTGCTATAGTCGCCGGCAGGGAGGCCGGGGCGGACGGGCACCTCGCCAACCCGGTCAGGTCCGGAAGGAAGCAGCCGTAACGAGTTTCGCCCGGGTCGTTTTCCGGCCTCCCGCCCACCGCCCGCACCGCATCCACCGGGACAGCAACCGCCCGCGATGACAGCCGCGCCCGACGATCCCGCCGCCGACGCCGCCTCCGCGGCAGCGCCGGACGACGGCGATGCCGGGCCGGGCCTGTTCGGCGACCTGCCGGCCACCCCGGCGGCGAAGGCGGCGGGCGCGGCCTACCGCGTGCTTGCCCGCAAGTATCGCCCGCAGACCTTTGCCGAGCTGATCGGCCAGGACGCGCTGGTCCGCACGCTGACCAATGCCTTCGCCTCGGGCCGCATCGCCCACGCCTTCGTGCTGACCGGCGTGCGCGGCGTCGGCAAGACGACGACGGCGCGCATCCTCGCGCGCTGCCTCAACGCCGAGAACGGGCCGACCATCGCGCCCGACCCTGCCGATCCGCAGGGTATCGCCATCGCCGAGGACCGGCACCCCGACGTGATGGAAATGGACGCCGCCAGCCGCACCGGCGTCGACGACATCCGCGAGATCATCGACGGCGTGCGCTACCGCCCGGTGATGGGCCGCTACAAGGTCTACATCATCGACGAAGTCCACATGCTGTCGCGTAATGCCTTCAACGCCCTGTTGAAGACGCTGGAGGAACCGCCGCCGCATGTGAAGTTCGTCTTCGCCACGACCGAGATCCGCAAGGTGCCGGTGACGGTGCTGTCGCGCTGCCAGCGCTTCGACCTGCGCCGCGTCGATGCCGCGCCGCTGATGGCGCATCTCGCCAGGATCTGCGCCGCCGAGGGCATCGCCATCGAGGACGACGCGCTGCGTCTCGTCGCGCGCGCCGCCGATGGCTCGGTGCGCGACGGCCTCTCGCTGCTCGACCAGGCCATCGCCACCTGGCCCGACGGCATCGCGGCCGAGGCGGTGCGCGGCATGCTCGGCCTCGCCGACCGTACCGCCGTGTTCGACCTGTTCGAGGCGGCGCTCGGCGGCGACGCCGCCGCCGCGCTGGGCCATCTGCGCGCGCTGTGGGACGTCGGTGCCGACGCCGCCGTGGTGCTGCGCGACATGATGGAGCTGGCGCACTGGCTGACCCGCGTGAAGCTGGTGCCGGCGACGGCCGACGACCCGCTGGCCGGCGAACTGGAACGGACGCGCGGCAAGGCGATGGCGGAAAAGCTGTCGGTCGCCGTGCTCGGCCGCACCTGGCAGATGCTGCTCAAGGGCGTCGGCGAGGTCGATGTCGCGCCGGCCGCCCTGCCGGCCGCCGAGATGGTGCTGGTGCGCCTCGCCTACGCCGCCGATCTGCCGCCGCCGGGCGAACTGGTGCGCCGGCTGACGCAGGGCGGCGCGAGCAGCGGCGCGGCGGCACCCGCCCCGCGCGGCGCGCCGGCACCGGCGGCCACCGCCACGGCATCCGAGCCCGGCCCGGCCCTGCGCGCGGCGATGCCCGACGGCGTGCCGACCGCGATCGCCGCGCCGGTCGCGGCACCGGCACCGGCGGGCGAGCCCGACCCGGCCGATTTCCGTGCGCTGGTCGGCCTGTTCTCGCGCCATCGCGAGGTGGCACTGGCCAACCACCTGCGCCACAACGTCCACCTCGTCGCCTACGAGCCGGGACGGCTGGAGATTCACCCGGCCGAGACCGCGCCGCGCGATCTCTCCGGGCAGGTCCTCGCGTTCCTGCGCCAGCGCTGCGGCGCCCACTGGCAGGTCATCGTCTCGCCCGAGGCCGGCGGCACGACGCTGGCCGAGCAGGACAGCGCCGAGGATGCGGCACGGCGCACGGCGGCGGCGCGCCATCCGGTCGTGCGCGCCGTGCTCGACACGTTCCCCGGCGCGCGCATCGAGCGCGTGACGCCGCTGGCCAGCACAGCGGCGGCGGACGTCCCCGCCGCCGCGCCACAGGCAGGCGCCGCCGACGCGGGACCGCCGCCCGTGCCGGCCGACGAGATCGTGCACGACGAACTGCCCCCGGACGGGGCCGACATGGACGAGGACGACGACGCATGAAGAACCTCGGCGCGCTGATGAAGCAGGCGCAGGAGATGCAGACGAAGATGGCCGAGATGCAGGAGCGTCTCGCCACCATCGAGGTCGACGGCAACGCCGGTGCCGGCATGGTGCGCGTCACCCTCGACGGCAAGGGCGGCCTGAAGAAGGTGGCGATCGATCCGTCGCTGATGAACCCGCCCGAGCGCGAGATGATCGAGGACCTCGTCGTCGCCGCGCACGCCGACGCCAAGGCGAAGCTGGAAGCGCGCGTCGCCGAGGAGATGGCCTCGGTGACGGGCGGCCTGCAGCTGCCGCCCGGCCTCAAGCTACCGTTCTGAGCCGACGCCCGACCCGATGCCCAGCCACGAGATCGAGCGCCTGGTGGAACTGCTGGCGCGCCTGCCCGGGCTGGGGCCGCGCTCGGCGCGGCGCGCGGCGCTGCACCTGATCAAGCGCAAGACCGCACTGATGGAACCGCTGGCGGCGGCCATGGCGGCCGCGGCGGTGGCCCTGCGGCCATGCGGCGAGTGCGGCAACGTCGATTCGGCCGATCCCTGCGCCGTCTGCGCCGATCCGCGCCGCGAGGCGGCGTCGCTCTGCGTCGTCGAGGACGTCGCCGATCTCTGGGCGCTTGAACGCACGGGCGCCTTCAGGGGACGCTACCACGTGCTCGGCGGCACCCTGTCGGCGCTCGACGGTGTCGGCCCGGACGATCTGCGAATCGGCGCGCTGGTGGAACGCGTCGGCCGGCTGGGCATCACCGAGGTGATCCTCGCCACCAACGCCACCGTCGCCGGCCAGACCACGGCGCACTACATCACCGAGCGGCTGGCGCCGACCGGCGTGGCGGTCAGCCGGCTGGCCCACGGCGTGCCGCTGGGCGGCGAGCTCGACTGGCTCGACGACGGCACGCTGACCGCCGCGCTGTCCGCCCGCCGGCGGGTGTGAAGCGCGTCACAGCGCCGCCACACTCGCGCCGCCATATCGCGGTCAGCCACGAAGGAGTCCCACCATGGCGCTGCGTACCCCTGCCCTGCCGGCACTCGCCGCCGCGCTGGCGGTTTGCCTGATCGCGACGCCGCCGGCCGATGCCGCGGAACCGGTCGCCGTCCTGCCCGCGACCCGCTCGGGTCTTGCCGTCACCATCTACCAGGGCGGTTTCGCGCTGGTCCGCGACACCCGCCGCGCCAGCCTGCCGGCGGGCGCCAGCACGCTGACCTTTACCGACCTCATCGCCGGTCTCGACCCGGCGACGCTCGACCTCGCCGCCGGCGACACCCAGGTCGGCGACATCGCCTGGCAGCCGGCGACGCTGTCGGCCGAGGCGCTGATACGGCGCGCCGTCGGCGGCCCGGTCCAGGTCATCGACTGGAGCGACGACGACACGACACGCCGGCCGGGCACGCTCGTCGGCATCAGCGACAGCTATCTCGTCCGCTTCGCCGACGGCTCGGTGGAGGCCGTCGATTTCAGCCAGCTCGTGTTTCCGACGCTGCCGGCCGACCTGACGACCGAAACGGTCGCGTTGGCGGGCGTGACGGCGCCCGCCGCGGGTACGCGCGATCTCACCCTCTCCTACCTGGCGCAGGGCCTGTCGTGGCAGGCGAGCTGGAGCGCGCGCCTCGCCGCCGACAACGCCTCGCTCGACCTCGCGCTCTGGGCGACCGTCCGCAACGACACCGGCGCCGACCTGCCGGCGGCCCGCCTCGCCCTCGTCGCCGGCGACGTGCAGCGCATCGCCCCGTCCGAGGAAAAGGAAGACTACGCGCCGCAACGCGCCCGCATGGCGATGGCCGCCGCGCCCTCGGACGTCGCGCCGGCCGCCGCCGGCGAGTACCAGCTCTTCGACACGGGCCGCAGCGTCGATCTGCCAGCCGGCGCGGTGCGACAGGTACGCCTCTATGCCGCGCGGAACGTGCCGGCGACGGTGCGGTTCCGCACCGCCGGCGCCGCCCTGTCGTGGATGACCCCGGTCGCGCGCACGCCGCAGCCGGTCGAGGTGCGCCTGTCCTTCGCCAACGCAACCGCCGGTCCGCTCGGCAAGCCGCTGCCGGCCGGCACGTTGCGCGTGCAGGGCGAAGCCGCCGGTGCGCCGGTGTTCCTCGGCGAAACCCACGTGCCGGCCACACCGGTCGGCGAGACGGTCGACGCCACCGTCGGCCGTGCCTTCGATGTGACGGCGCGCCGCACCGTTGTCGAGGTGCGGACCGAAGGCCAGCGCGGCGAGATCGTCGAGATGGCGCAGAAGATCGAACTGCTCAACGCCCGCGACCGCGCCGCGACGGTGGAAGTCGTCGAACGCATCGACGGTGACTGGCGCATGCTGTCGGAGTCGGCGAAGCACGTCCGCAGCGACGCCGCCCATGCCGTTTGGACCGTCGAGGTACCGGCCAACGGCACGGTCACGCTCGACTATCGCGTGCGGGTGACTCGGCGATAGATCCGCCGTCCTTTCCCACTGCCACCGCCTCGCTCCCTTCCCCTTTCAGGGGAAGGGTCTGGCGATGGCGGCGCGACCGGGCGAGACTCAATTCTCCTCTGGCGCCGGCAGGGATGCGCCGTCGTCGGCTTCGGCCTCGGCATCGATTATTTCGGCCGCGTCTGGTGCCACGACGTGAAATACCGGCAATCCCGAGGGCAAGGAGCGATTGCGGGCGGGCCGGACACCCAGGTTTACGATCGTGCGTGCACGCGGTAGCAGCCGCGCGTTCACCGAGCCTGCGAATTCTCCGAAGTTTTTCGACGCTTGCTGGAGACTCTTGCCGACCTTGTCGACATGGCCGAGTGCCACGGCGATCGATTCGAGCAGTGCCCCGGCCGCCTCGGTGATGCGTTCGCGGTTTTCGGCCTGGCGGCCGAGATCGATCTCGACCGAGCAGAAGCCGACGAGGCAGGCGAGGCCTGCGGGGCCGACCGGCACGATACGCGCGTCGTGCGCCTTGCGCAGGAAGTCGCGATCGGCCGTGTGCAGCTTCTCGATCAGGGCCTCGTTCGGCAAGTACATGACGTTGACGACGCGCGCCAGTGGCCGGTCGCGCGCATCGCGGTACACCCGCTCGACCGCGCTCTTGTAGTCGCGCCCGGCAAGCGCGCGCAGGTGCAGGTTCATCGTCTGCGCGAGTTTCTGCAGCGCCGCCTGCTCGCCCTCGGCATCGACCGCCTCGGCGTGCTGGAGCGCGAACTTCGATGCCTTGGCATCGACCACCAGCGCCGAATCGCCGGGCAGGAAGACGATGGCGTCGGGTCGCAACCGCGCCTCGCCGTCGGCCACCGTCTGCTGGATGGCGAAATCGCGGTCGCGCTCGAGACCGAAGGACTTGAGCGTGTTCTCCAGCCCGATCTCGGCGAACTGGCCGGCACCGCCCGGGTTGGACAGGGCGCGCAGCACCGTCTCGATCTTCTGGCCGCCGTCCTTCACCTGCCCGTCGAGTGTGGCGAGCTGGCGCACCACCGTCTCGAAGCGCTGCTGCAGTTCGGCCGTCGCCTTCTGCACTCGCGCCTCCCCGTCCTTCTTCGCTTCCTCGGCCTCACGCCTGTGGCTTTCGAGGAGCTGCGCCGTCACCTTGCCGGCGGTCTCGGCGAGTGCGGCATGCGCCGCCTGCGCCTGCTCGGCGCGCAACATCTCCCAGTCGGCCATGCGCGCCTCGGCGTCGGCGCGACGCTGATCGGCAAGCGCGCGGGCGCGATCGGCCTCGACGCGCGCCTCACGTTCGGCGGCCTGAGCGGCCTGCGCCTCGCGAACGGCGGCCTCGGCGCGGTCGAGGGCGGCGTCGCGCGCCGCGAGCGTCGCCTCGGCGGCGGCCCGCGCCGAGAGGGCCGCGCGCAACTCGGCGTCGAGCCGACCGGCATCGCCGCCGCCGGCCCGGCCGCGCGCCACCAGCCAGACCAGCGCCGCGGCGAGGATCGCGGCGACCGCCGCCAGCAGAATCAGGGGAAGGTCCATGAGGGCATTGTCGCGCCACGACTCCCACCGCCGCAATGCGGCTGGCGCGACGGCGGCGGCTTCCTGTTCACTTGACGCAAACTGGCCCGCCGCCTATCTCGTGGGCCTCCCACGCCGTCACGGAAGCGTCGTTCCCGCCATGGCCCTGCTGCCCATCGTCATCGCGCCCGACCAGCGCCTGCGGGTGAAATGCGCGCCCGTCGTGACGGTCGACGGCGACTTGCGGCGGCTGGCCGACACCATGCTGGAGACGATGCATGCCGCCCCGGGCATCGGCCTCGCGGCGCCGCAGGTCTCCGACACGCGGCGCCTGATCGTCGTCGATGTCGCTCGAGCGGAGGAAAAGCCCAACCCTCTTCGCCTCGCCAACCCGGAGATCGTCTGGCGCTCGCCCGAGACGCGGCTTGCCGAGGAGGGCTGCCTGTCACTGCCCGACCAGTACGCCGAGGTCGAGCGCGCCGCCGCCGTGAAGGTGCGCTACATGGACATGGACGGGGCGGTTCAGGAGATCGGCGCCGAGGGGCTGCTGGCGGCCTGCCTGCAGCACGAGATCGACCACCTCGACGGCATCCTCTTCGTCGATCACCTGACGGCGTTGCGCCGCGGCATGATCATGCGGCGGATGAAGAAGCTGAAGCGCCAGGGCGAGGTCGCCTGAGCGTGTCCGGCGCGCGCCTGCGCCTCGCCTTCTTCGGCACCCCGGACTTCTCCGTCCCGGCCCTCGGCGCCCTGCGCGCCGCCGGTCACGACATCGCCGCCGTCTACACCCGCGCGCCGAAGCCGGCCGGGCGCGGCGGTCGGCTGACACCGTCGCCCGTCCACGCCGCTGCCGAAGCCGCGGGCATCGCCGTCCGCACGCCGCGCACGCTGAAGGACGCCGAGGTGCAGGCCGATTTCGCCGCACTCGGCCTCGACGCCGCCGTAGTCGTGGCCTATGGCCTGCTGCTGCCGGCCGCGATCCTCGACGCGCCGCGTCTCGGCTGTCTCAACATCCATGCCTCGCTGCTGCCGCGCTGGCGCGGCGCGGCGCCGATCCAGCGCGCCATCCTCGCCGGCGACGACACCACCGGCGTCACCATCATGCGCATGGACACGGGTCTCGACACCGGGCCGATGCTGCTCGCCGAGGCGGTGCCAATCGGCCCGCGCGAGACCGCCGGCACACTGCACGACACGCTGGCCGGCCTCGGCGCGCGGCTGGTCGTCGCCGCGCTCGACGGCCTCGCCGCCGGCACGCTGGCAGCGAGGCCACAGCCGGAGGACGGTATTACCTACGCCGCCAAGCTGGCGCGCGAGGAGGAACGCCTCGACTGGACGCGCCCGGCCGGCGAACTCGACCGCCGGGTGCGCGCCTTCGCCCCGGCGCCGGGCGCCTGGTTCGAGCACGCCGGCGGCCGCATCAAGGTGCGCGCCGCCGAAGTCGCCGCCCACGGGAGCGCCGCCGCGCCCGGCACGCTGCTCGACGACGCGCTGACGGTCGCCTGCGGCGAAGGCACGCTGCGCCTGCTCACGGTGCAGCGTGAGGGCCGCGCCCCGATGGACGCCGCCGCCTTCCTGCGCGGCACGCGGCTGCCGGCGGGCACGATTCTCGCCTGAGCCGCGCCGTCGGGCCTATAAACCGCGCATGACCCGCTGGCGGCTCACGATCGAATACGACGGCGCGCCCTTCGTCGGCTGGCAGCGCCAGGACAACGGGCCGTCCGTGCAGGCGGCGCTGGAGGAGGCCGTCTTCGCCTTCTGCGGCGAGCGGGTGACGGCGCACGCCGCCGGCCGTACCGATGCCGGGGTGCATGCCAGCGGGCAGGTCTGCCACCTCGACATCGCGCGGCCGACGACGGCGGGCACCGTGCGCGACGCGCTCAATGCGCATCTGCGCCCGGCGCCGGTCGCCGTGCTCGACGCCGCCGCGACGGACGACACGTTCCATGCCCGCTTCTCGGCGACCGGCCGCGCCTACCGCTACCGTATCTTCACGCGCAAGGCGCCGCCGGTGCTGGCGCGCGGCCGCGTCTGGTGGCAGGCCGGCGACTTCGACGTGGCGGCGATGCGCGCGGGCGCCGCGCACCTCGTCGGCCATCACGACTTCACCAGCTTCCGTGCGACCCTGTGCCAGGCGCGCTCGCCGGTGAAGACGCTCGACCGCCTCGACGTGACGGTGGCGGGCGACGAGATCCACATCGTCGCCGAGGCACGCTCCTTCCTGCACCACCAGGTCCGCAACATGGCCGGCACGCTGGCGCTGGTCGGCCGCGGCCGCTGGACGCCGGACGACGTCGCCCGGGCGCTGGCCGCGCGCGACCGCGCTGCGGGCGGACCGACGGCGCCGCCCGAGGGGCTGTGCCTGGAGCGCGTCGACTACGACGCAACCGTCAGGGTTACTCCGGCAGCGCCTTGAAACGCTCCATGGCGGCGACGAGGGCGGCGCGGATGCCGGGCTCCATCGCCGAATGGCCGGCGTCGGCGACCAGTTCCAGCCGCGCCTCGGGCCATGCGGCGGCAAGTTCGGCCGCCGTTTCCGGCGGACAGACCATGTCGTAGCGGCCCTGCACGATCACCGCCGGAATGTGGCGCAGCCGCGCCGCGCCGCGCAGCAGGCCGTCGCCGTCGACGAAGCCGCCATTGACGAGATAGTGCGCCTCGATGCGGGCGAGGCCGAGCGCCATGCGGCGGTCGCGGAAGGCGGCGACCGTCTCCGGGCTCGGCAGCAGCGTCGAGCAGGCGCCCTCGTACTCGGCCCATGCCATGGCGGCCGGCAGGTGGACGGCGGGATCTGGATCGGTCAGCCGGGCGAGATAGGCGCCGAGTAGATCGCCACGCTCGGCCGCCGGCAGATGGTTGACGAAGCGCGCAGCGGCTTCCGGAAAGAAACGCCCCATGCCGCCGAGGAACCATTCGACCTCACGTGGACGGCACAGGAAGACGCCGCGCAGCACCAGCGCCCGGCAGCGGGCCGGGTGCGCCTCGGCATAGGCCAGCGCGAGGGTCGAGCCCCAGGAACCGCCGAAGACGATCCAGCGTTCGATGCCGAGATGGACGCGCAGCCGCTCGATGTCGGCGATCAGGTGTGGCGTGGTATTGGCGTCGAGTTCGCCCAGCGGGCGCGAACGACCGGCGCCGCGCTGGTCGTAGAGGACGATGCGGTAATGCGCCGGGTCGAAGAATCGGCGATGAGCCGGGGCCGTGCCGGCCCCCGGACCGCCGTGCAGGAACAGCACCGGTGCTCCGTCGGGATGGCCCGACTGCTCCCAGTACATCTCGTGCGGCGCGTCCAGCGGCAGCAGGCCGGTCGAAAAGGGGGAGATATCGGGATAAAGCTCGTTGCGGAGCTGCAAGTCGCCGCGCATGGACCGTTCTTCACTGGTGGCGCCGCCACTCTACGGGCGGTACGGCATGGCCGCCAAGGCTCGCCGCCACCGCCGGCCGGCGCTAGAGTCGCGGCTCCCATGCGTTGCCTCTCCGCGATCCTGCTGCTGCTCGCCGCCGGCCTGTCGTCCGCCGCCATCGCCGATGGCCCGCTCCCGGCACCTTTGGCCGATGGCGGCACCGCGACGGTCACCGCCGTCGTCGACGGCGATACGGTGGCGCTGGACGACGGCCGCGAGGTGCGGCTGGTTGGCCTTCAGGCGCCGAAGCTGCCGCTCGGCCGTCCCGGCTTCGTCGCCTGGCCGCTGGCCGACGAGGCGAAAGCGGCGCTGGAGCGGCTGACGCTGGGCAGGTCCGTGCGCCTCGGCCATGGCGGCCGCGAGACCGACCGCTACCGCCGGGCGCTCGCCCACCTCTTCCTCGATGACGGCACCTGGATCCAGGAAGCGCTTCTCGCCGCCGGCCTCGCCCGCGTCTACACCTTCGCCGACAACCGCGCGCTCGCCGCACGGCTCTATGCCGCCGAGGCGCAGGCGCGGGCGGTCCGGCGCGGCATCTGGGCGCATCCCTATTACGCCATAATTGCCGCCGACGATGCCGGCTCGCGGCTCGACGAGTTCGCCCTCGTCGAGGGCCGCGTGCTGGAGGCCGCCGTGGTGCGCGGACGCGCGTATCTCAATTTCGGCGTCGACTGGAAGCGCGACTTCACCGTCAGCGCCGCACCGGCCGATGTGAAGATCATGCGGCGCGACGGCTTCGATCCGGCGGCGCTGGCGGGGCGTCGCGTGCGCGTGCGCGGATGGGTAAAATGGCTCAACGGTCCGATGATCGATCTCACGCATCCCGAGCAGATAGAGGTGCTCGCCGAATGAAACTGCGCATTTTCGCCGCTCTCCTTGCCGCCTGCGCCGCCGCCGCCGCGTTGCCGGCCTGCTCGGTCAATCCGGCGACCGGCCAGCAGATGTTCTCGCTGATGTCACCCGAGGAGGAACAGCGCGTCGGCGCCGAGGAGCATCCCAAGATCCTCGCCCAGTTCGGCGGCGCCTACGACAATCCGAAGATCGCCGCCTATGTGCAGCAGCTCGGCGCGCGGCTGGCGGCAGTCTCGGAAATTCCGAACCAGAAGTTCACCTTCACGGTGCTCGACAGCCCGATCGTCAATGCCTTCGCCCTGCCCGGCGGCTACGTCTACATCTCGCGCGGCCTGATGGCGGTGGCACGCAGCGAAGCGGAACTCGCCGGCGTCGTCGGCCACGAGATCGGCCATGTCGTCGCCCGCCACACGGCCCAGCGCTACACCGCGGCGGTCGGCGCCGGCGTCGGCTCGCAGATCCTCGGCATCTTCCTCGGCGGCGTCGCGGCGCAGGCGGCGACGCCACTGCTGCAAGGCGCGCTCGCCTCCTACTCGCGCGACCAGGAGCTGGAGGCCGATACCCTCGGTGTCCGCTACATCGCGCGTACCGGCTACCAGACCCGGGCGATGGCCGACTTCCTCGCTGAAATGGAGGAATACGCCAAGCACGAGGCGCGCCTCTCGGGCGAGCCCGATCCGGCCGAGCGCTACAACATCATGTCGACGCATCCGCGCACGCCGGAACGCGTGCAGCAGGCGGTCGCCGCGGCCAACGTGGTGCAGGCGGGCGGCGCGCGCACGGCGGCCGACGAGTATCTGCGCGCCATCGACGGCATGACCTTCGGCGAGTCCGACAGCGAGGGACTGGTACGCGGCCGCGCCTTCTACCACCGCCCGCTCGACTTCCACTTCAGCGTGCCGGAGGGCTTCAAGCTCACCAACACCCCCAAGCAGGTCGTCGCCAAGGGACCGAACGAGGCGGTGATCCTGTTCAGCGGCGGCCCCAAGTACCGCGGCGCGATGACCAGCTACATCCGCGACGAGTGGGCGGCGCGCGCGCAGCTCAGCGGCCTCGAGCGGATCGACGTCAACGGCATGGAGGCCGGCACGGCCTCGGCACGCGTCAGCGTCGGCGGCAAGGCGATGGACGCCCGCTTCGTCGCCATCCGCTACAGCGCCGACCAGATCTACCGCTTCGTCATGCTGACCCAGCCCGGCGACACGGCCCGCCTCTCGGTGCCGCTGCGCGAGACCACCTACAGCTTCCGCCGCCTGACGGCCGAGGAGCGCAACAGCGTGCGGCCACGCCGCATCGCCGTACGCACGGTCGAGCCGGGCATGACCGTGGCGACGTTCGCCCGCCAGATGCAGGTCGACAGCGCGCCGGAGGAGTGGTTCCGCGTCATCAACGGCCTGATCGTGCCGGGCGAGCAGCCCCCCGTCGGCCAGCTCGTCAAGATCGTCGTGCAATAGGTATGGCCGGGCGCGGGTACCGCCCCGGCGCGAAACGTCCTAGAGTGCGCCGGCACCTGCCAGCCCCCGCGCGTGAGGCCCAGTGATCGAACGCCTGGTTCCGCCGCAGCACCGGCTGGGCATCTTCCGGCCGCAGCCCCTGCTCCGCATCGCCGGTATCGCCATCGGCCTGGCGCTGATGGCGTGGGCCCTGTTGAGTCCCGACAGCAAGGACACCGCGGGCGACGGCGGGCCGGACAGGGCGGTCACGGCCGCCTACGAGGACTGGACGGCGACGCCGCCCGACCAGGGAGCCTCGCGCAACGCGCTGCGCGTCTACGCATTGTCGCACCCGGCGGACGAGGTCGCGCGCAGCCTCGTCGTCGCCCGCGAGCGTGGCTGGGACGAAGGCTTCGTCGGCCAGTTCACCGCCATCGTCGCCTGGGCGGTCAGCGTGCGCTCGGCGGCCCCCGACAGCGTCTACGCGCAGGCGCAGCGCGCGCTGGCGAGCGCCGAGGCCGGCACTGTGACGGTCGGCGAGGCGCTGCTCGCCGTCGCGGCGCAGAAGGGCAACCTGGCCGCGCGCCTCGAACGGGCGCAGCGGCTGATCGATGGTGCCGGCGCCGAAGAGGGCTGGCGGACGCTCGGAGCACTCGCCGGCGGCAACGACTTCGCCCCGGCACAGGCCGAGCTTGGACGGCGCTACGAGCAGGGCGACGGCGTGGCACGCGATCCGCAGCGCGCCCTTTACTGGTACCTGCGTGCCCGTGACGGTGGCGCCGAGGTGCACGACCGGCTGGGCGCGCTGCAGGTCAGCCTGCCGCCGGCAGAGCGCGAGGAAGCCGAGCGCTGGCTCGCCGCCAACACCCCGCCGCCGGACTGACCGGGCTACGCTTCGAACGTCTCGAGGACGTCGCCCGCCGGTGACAGCAGGGCGGCGGCGAGCGCGCCGCCGGCGCCGCATCCGGCATCGAGCGAAAGGGTCACCGGACCGGTCACGATGCCGTCGTGCCGGCGCGTGGCGCCGCGCACGATGCGGGCGAAGCCCTGCCAGGGCGCCTCGATACGGTCGAAGCCGCCGGGCTGCCACCAGAAGCTGTCGCGCTGGGCGGCCAGCGGTCGCGCCGGGTCGAGGCCGGCATTGACCAGCAAAAGCTCGGGTGCTGCGGCCGGGTCGCTGCCGGCGACGGCGGCACAGCGCAGCGCCGACAGCCAGTTGCCGTGGCCGGGACGGGCCGCATGCGCGGCGCGCAGCCCGGCGGTCCAGCGCGCCAGCGCGGTGGCACCGCCGCGCGCGGCGCGATAGCCGTCATCGGCGTCGCCGCCATAGGCGGCGAGCGTCGTGCCGAGGCCGTGCTCCAGCATCCAGTCGAGGACCCGCGCCGGCTCGAGCGCAAAGTGGAGCTGCAGCAGCTTCTGCCACATCTCCTCCTGCGCGCCGCGCAGGAACACCACATCGGGCGCGTCCATGCCGCGCACGGCGAGCACGGCGATGCGAAAGCGCAGGAGTTCGTCGACGGTGCCGGCGGGATCGGCGCCGGGCCCGAGCATGTCGCCGAGATAGACCAGCCGGTCGCCGGCGGCGAAGCGCGGCGCGATCGCCGCGTGCAGGGCCAGCAACCGTTCGCGCTCGCCGCGCACGGCGCCGACCGCCCAGATGCGGTGCGGCCGCTGCAGCGTGGCGATGCGGGCCTCGTCGTAGCGCGGAGTATCGACTTCGATCGCCACCATGCCGGCGCACCCGTCGGTCCGGGGACGCGACGCCCGTGCGCGAACGTCGCGGCAGACGGCTAGGTTGCGCGCCGCCGCCGCGTCGCGACAAGCCCTCGCACGACGACGCGCGGCGCTGTCAACCGGTCAGGCGGCCTTCAGCAGCTTTTCAAGCTTCTCGGTCGCGGCGTCGTGGTCGATGCGCTCGACGGCGGCCAGCTCCCGCGCGAGGCGGTCGAGGGCGGCCTGGTACATCTGCCGCTCGGAGTAGGACTGGTCGGGCTGGTCGGCGCTGCGGTGCAGGTCGCGCACCACCTCGGCGATGGCCACGGGATCGCCGGAGTTGATCTTGGCCTCGTACTCCTGGGCCCGGCGGCTCCACATGGTGCGCTTGACCCGGCTCTTGCCCTTCAGGGTCTTGAGCGCCGTGTCGATGATCTTGCGGTTCGACAGCTTGCGCAGGCCGGACTCGCGCGCCTTGGTCACCGGCACGCGCAGGGTCATCCGCTCCTTCTCGAACTGGATGACGAACAGGGTGAGCTGCTGGCCGCCGACCTCACGCTTCTCGACGCCCGTGACCTTGCCGACGCCATGCGTCGGATAGACCACGAAATCGCCCGCGGTGAAGTCGAACGACTCCTTTTCCTTGGCCGCCTTGGACATGTTCCTCGATCTCTCGTACCTGCCGGGCCCCGCCATCCGATCGGGCCGCAGGAACCCGCGGGCGGGCGGCACGGGGCCGGCCCCTTCCGGTAGGCGTCCTGTCTGGCCTGACCGGCGGGCGCAGGCGCCCACGCCGATCGTTCGACAGGGACCAGCCCGTGCGCCGCGCAGGCGCGCCACCGGCCCCTCAGCTTATGGAGCGTATATATAGCACAAAACGGCCCGAATTTACAGGGGCTTACCGCGCCGATTCCGCATAGGCCCCCGCCCCCGCGCGTATGGCGGGGCGAAATGCCGCAGCAACCGCCCTACGCGCCGCCCGGCTTGTCCGAGAAATATTTGTCGAACTTGCCGTCCTGTCCCTTGAAGTCGTCGGCATCGGCTGCCGTCTCGCGCTTCGAGGTGATGTTCGGCCACTTGGTGGAGTAATCCCGGTTGAGCTCCAGCCACTTCTCCGCCTCGGGCTCCGTGTCCGGCAGAATCGCCTCCGCCGGGCACTCGGGCTCGCACACGCCGCAGTCGATGCACTCATCCGGGTGGATGACGAGCATGTTCTCGCCTTCATAGAAGCAATCGACCGGGCAGACTTCGACGCAGTCCATGTACTTGCAGCGAATGCACGCTTCGGTGACGACGTACGGCATGCTTTTCCCTCTCGGCCTGCCCGGACGGCCCGGGCCGGCGGCGCCCCCGCCCCCGGGTGTCCGCCGGCGGCACGTCCCGCCGGCGCGCCGCGGGCGCTACCCTAGTCGGCCCACCGGCGCGTCGCAACAATCGCCAGCGAGGCGGCAGCAGGCCAGTCATACAGCCGGCGGCTTGCCGGCGGCCGCCGCCAGCCGGGCCAGGACGCGCTTGCGCACCGCGCCGCTTTCGGCGTCGCCCACATGCAGCAGCCCGGCGACCCGGCGCAGCAGATTGGCCTCGTAGTCGTGCAGGATGTCGTCGGCGTAGACCACTTCCCACAGCATCTCGACGACGGCCACCCGTTCGTCAGCGGCCAGCGCGTCGCGGATGGCACTGACCGGCCGATAGAGGCCGACCGCACCGTCAGCGCCGGCCTCGGCTTCCGCCAGCAGGTCGGCCGACTCTGCGGCCGACAGCTTGAAATGGCCGGCGAGCACCCGCGCGATAGCGGCGCGCTCGGCCGCGTCGATGGCGCCGTCGACCAGCGCCGCCTCGACCAGCAGCGCCGCGGCGGCGAGGTGCAGCCGCTCGGTACCCGATGGCGCCGCCTCGCCCGGCCGGCCCGCAAGCATCCTGCGAAGACGTTCGATCATGGTGCGGGCCTAACACGCGCAGTTGGCTGGGACAAATCGACGGAATCGCCGCTGCGTTAGAATTAGCGCACTCAATCTGTTGGGCAACGCGATGAGGCGGACACCGTGTAGTTGTAACGTTCCGACAATTCAGCCACCGTCACATGATGAATTTAGTATCGGAAGTCGACCATTTTTTGAACCGGCCAAAGGTCGCGGCGGGCATTGCCGATTGGGTAGAACTCGACAGGGCAATGGTTCGCACCATTTCCTGGCCGATATTTGCCGATGGCATGAGCACGACCGGACGCCTGTTGGTACGTGCACCGATCGCGTTGCCGCGCGAGACCTTCGTCATTACTCTCACGTTCGGCCCTTGCATCGGCCGCTTGGAGTTCAGTCCGCGTAGCACACACGTCAATCCGGCGGGTGGTCCGTTGAATTGCCCTGCTGGCCCCATTGTGGGGAACCACGTACATCTCTGGGAGGATAACCGACCCCACGAAGCCGATACCGCCATACCTAGGCAGCTCCGTTTCGCTCGCCGTTTAGCGAAGGAAATCAGTGGCTTGCATGGATGCTTGGGCTGGTTCTGCGAACGACACAATATCTCGATGGAACAGGTTCCAGTTCCTATCATCCCCTTGGAGCCGAGGCTCTTGTGATTACGCCTGACTCAGTTGTGCATCACCTAAACGAGGCACGAATGTGCCGTGCGACCCCTGGCGGGGTCGTAGTGGGAACGGATTGTCTATATCCCTCCAATTCAGTAGTTTTAGTGGAGGTAACCGGGGATGGTTCCTATACCGTCTCTGATAGTGGTGGAGCAGTAGACGTACTTAGTGAACACGGAGTCACATTTCGGAATATCCAGCGCGCGCTTGGCCCGTTTGCTAAGAGTCACGGATTGACTATTGGAAATGATGGAGCTTTATTTATTTCCCACGTTGGGATAGATCTACTTCCGTTTATGATTATACATGTTGCAAATGCGTCAAAGACAGCAGCGGACGTCTTGTTGGAGCGCCACAGGTTTACGCAGTTTGATCAATTGCGAGAAGAAATTGCGAGGGTGCTTGAATTCTCTTATCGAGGGAAATTCGAGCGAAATCGTGAGTTCGTGGGGCGAAGCAACAAAAAGCATATTTTTGAGTATGCGGTACGTAGATATCCTGTGGGACATATTGCGATAAATATCGTAATGGATGATGGAAATTCTATAAATTCTGCCGTCGTTTCGACGATGGACATAAGACTTAAAGAAGATCCCCTAATATTGCCGCGAATAATTTATGATGATAGAATGTCTTGGCGATCCGAGAGCCTTCAGCTTCTAGAGGAGGGCGCGCCAACAATTGGATTTACGCATATTATTCCAGCATTGAATAAACTCACTCGCAACAGTGAGTTTGCTACTCAAAGTCCATTCTCTGAGTAAATCTATGAATGGTGCGGCGTTCGCGCTTGGTCGGCCGCCCGGCGCCCTGCGGCCGGATACCCGGCGGCGGCACCGGCAGCCGCGCGGCCGGATCGGGTGGCGCGAGATCCTCGTAGAGGGCGCGCGCCTCGGGCGCCGGGCCGCGCCGCGTGCCCGGGGCGACGATGCGCAGCACGCGCACGAAGGGGCCGGCGGCGAAGGTGACGACGTCGCCGGGACGCACCAGCCGGCCGGCCTTGTCGACCGGTGCGCGATTGACGCGGATATCGCCGGCCCGGCAGGCCGTCGCGGCCAGAGTGCGCGACTTGAAGAAGCGGGCATGCCACAGCCATTTGTCGAGGCGGATGGCGCCGCCGGCTTCCTCGTCCCCGTCGTTCACCGGGCCCGCCGCAGTTGCGCCAGCGCGGCGAAGGGCGAGTCGGGGTCGACGCGCGTGCGGCTCCGCCGCGGCGGTCGCGCGGCGCCGTCGGCCTCGCCGCGCCGGCCGTCACCGGTCGCCGGGCCGCCGACATTGACGCCGTCCTCGGCGAGCTGGGCGCGGAAGCCGAGGGCCCGCAGCACGGCGGCGAAGTTGGCCTCGTCGGCGCCGATCATCGTGCGCAGCGCCGGCACGGCGACGAATGGCCCCTGCCGCGCCAGCTTGCGGACCTCGACCAGCAGGCGTTCGAGCGCCTCGGCCCGCACCGCCAGCGGTCCCGCCGGGCGGTAGCCCAGCGCGAGGTACCAGTCGGCCGGCGCCGACGGATCGACGGGCAGCGCCAGCGCACCGCGTCCCGGCAGCGGACCGGGCCACGCGCGTTCGCGGTGCAGCGACCACAGCAGCGCGCGCAGGGCGACGGTGCGCGGGCCGAGAACGGCCGGCAGGAACAGCGACGCCGTGCCGAGACGAACGCCGGCACGGGCGAGTTCCGTACGGTCGGGGCCCTTGTCGGGCAGCGCGTCGGCGCCCGGCCGCGCCTCGCGGGCGGCGCAGCCGAGACCCTCGACGACACGGTAGGCGATGCCGCGCGCCACGCCGCCCAGCGCCGCCGCTTCCAGTCGGAACAGCGGCGCCAGTTCGCGCGCGAGATGGCGATCGAGCCACGCCTGCAGGCGGCGGCGCACGCGTTCGCGCGCGCGCTGGTCGAGCAGGTCGGAGGCGATCACCTCGACCGCCGGGTGCAGCACGCCGCCGCCGCGCACCAGCCGCGCCACCGCCGCGCCCTGCCAGTGAACCAGCCCGGCGCCGGTGGCCGTCACTTCGAGGACGAACTCGCCATCGGCCGCGCCTTCAAGCGCACCGACGCGACCGCCCACGGCCTCGCGCAGCACGCGGTTGGCGGCGGCGCGCAGGCGACCCTCCGGCGCCTCGCCGGCGGCGAAGCGGAAGCCCTCGACACGGCCGATGGCCTCGCCCTCGACCACGACGCGGCCATCGCCCGTGACCGCGGCCAGCGGCTCCGTCTCGCCGCCCGCCGCGGCACGCAGGCGGCGCAGCAGCGCCGCCGTCTTGCGGTCGACGAAGCGCTGCGTCAGCCGCTCGTGCAGCGCATCCGACAGCTTGTCCTCGAGGGCCCGCGTGCGGCCCTGCCAGCCAACGGAATCGGCGAGCCAGCCGGAACGGTGCGACACGTAGGTCCAGGTGCGGACATGGGCGATGCGGCCGACCAGCGTGTCGATGTCGCCGTCGGTGCGGTCGAGACGGTCGAGCGAGCCCGCGATCCAGTCCTCGGGGATGTGCCCGTCGCGCGCGAGGTGCCCGAAGACGCGGGCGACGAGGCGCGGATGGCCACCGGAGAAATCCTTGCGGAAGTCCGGGATCTGGCAGGCATCCCACAGCAGGCGCACGGCCGCCGGCCGGTCGACCAGCGGGCGTACCGCCGGGTCGGCCAGCGCGGCGACGAGGGCGAGATGATCCGAGCCCTCGCCGGCTCGGCGCAGCACATCGGTTGGCGGCGGCACTTCGAGGCTTGCCACCAGTGCCTCGGGGCTGGCGAAGTCGAGCGCCGCCGAACGCCAGTAGAGGCGCTTCAGGGTCTCGAAGCGGTGCTGTTCCATCGCCTCGATGAGATGCGGCTCGAAGGCCGGCACGGTCCCCGTCGGACCGAAGGTGCCGTCGTTCATGCTGCGCCCGGCACGCCCGGCGATCTGCGCCATCTCGGCCGGCGCGAGGCGGCGGACATTGCGGCCGTCGAACTTGGCCAGCGCGGCGAAGGCGACATGGTCGATGGCCATGTTGAGGCCCATGCCGATGGCGTCGGTCGCGACGAGGTAGTCGACCTCGCCGGCCTCGTACATCGCCACCTGTGCGTTGCGCGTGCGCGGACTGAGGGCGCCGAGAACGACGGCGGCACCGCCGCGCTGGCGGCGCACCAGTTCGGCCAGGGCGTATACGTCGGCGGCGGAGAAGGCGATGATCGCCGAGCGCGGCGGCAGGCGCGCGAGCTTGCGCGGGCCGGTGTAGGACAGGCGCGACAGCCGCTCGCGACGCTGGATGCGCACTTCTGGAACGAGGCGGCGCAGCAGCGGCGCCACCGTCTCGGCGCCGAGGAACATCGTCTCGGCGGTGCCGCGCGCGTGCAGCAGGCGGTCGGTGAAGACGTGGCCGCGCTCGGGATCGGCGCAAAGCTGGATCTCGTCGATGGCGAGGAATTCCACGGCGCGGTCGAGCGGCATGGCCTCGACGGTGCAGAGGAAATAGCGTGCCGTCGGCGGCACGATGCGTTCCTCGCCGGTGACGAGGGCGACCGCGGCGGCACCGGCCACGCGCACCGCCCGGTCGTAGTTCTCGCGCGCCAGCAGGCGCAGCGGAAAGCCCATCATGCCGCTTGCATGACCGAGCATGCGGTCGATGGCGAGGAAGGTCTTGCCCGTGTTGGTCGGGCCCAGGACGGCCTGGATGTTGGTCTCTTCACGGGCCGGCATGAACCCAGCATCGGGGCTGGCCCGGCCTTTGGCAACCGTGCCGCCGGAGGCCCGCCCGGCCGGCCGTTCCGGGGGTTGCGCGACCGCCCGCCAGCGCACATATCAGGGCCGCCGAAACGACCGAATCGGGGCTCGGAGAGAACCGCCCATGGCCACGACCGACACCGCGACCGGCGGCGCGCCGGCGGGCGAGACGCATGCCTTCCAGGCCGAGGTCTCGCGCCTGCTGGAGATCGTCGCCCATTCGCTGTACTCGAACCGCGAAATCTTCCTGCGCGAGCTGATTTCCAACGCCTCGGACGCCTGCGACAAGCTGCGTTACGAGGCCCTGACGCAACCCGCGCTACTCGACGGCGACGCCGAGCTGGCGATCAGCATCGCCGCCGACACGACGGCGCGCACCCTCACCGTGCGCGACAACGGCATCGGCATGGACCGCGACGAACTGGCGGGCAATCTCGGCACCATCGCGCGCTCCGGCACGGCCGCCTTCGTCGAGGCGCTGGGCGCCGCCGGCGGCAAGTCGGACATGTCGCTGATCGGCCAGTTCGGCGTCGGCTTCTACTCCGTCTTCATGGTCGCCGACCGCGTCGAGGTCGTCTCGCGCAAGGCCGGCGCGGCGGAAAGCTGGCGCTGGACGAGCGACGGCAAGGGCACGTTCACGATCGAGGCCGGGCCGGCGGACGCGCCGCGCGGCACCGCCGTCACCTTGCACCTGAAGAAGGATGCCGCCGAGTTCGCCGAGGCGGCGACCATCCGGCGCGTGGTCAAGACCTATTCCGACCACGTGGCGCTGCCCGTGCGCCTCGCCGGCGACAAGCCCGAACAGCTCAACGCGGCGGGCGCGCTGTGGATGCGGCCCAGGGCGGAGATCACCGAGGAGCAGTACAAGGAATTCTATCACCACGTCGCCCATGCCTTCGACGACCCCTGGCTGACCCTGCATGCGCGCGCCGAGGGCACGCTCGAGTACACGTCGCTGCTCTTCGTACCCGGTGAGCGGCCGTTCGACCTGTTCGATCCCGAACGCAAGCACCGCGTGAAGCTGTACGTCCGCCGCATCTTCATCACCGACAACTGCGAAGGCCTGCTGCCGGCGTGGCTGCGCTTCGTGCGCGGCGTCGTCGACTCCGAGGACCTGCCGCTCAACGTCAGCCGCGAGGTGCTGCAGGCCAACCCGGTGGTGGCGAAAATCCGTCAGGGCCTCGTCCGCCGCGTCCTCGGCGAACTGAAGAAGAAGGCCGAGAGCGACAAGGACGGCTACGCGAAATTCTGGGATGCTTTCGGCGCCGTCCTCAAGGAAGGGCTGTACGAGGACTCCGCATCGCGCAAGGACCTGCTGGCCCTCGTCCGCATGCGCGTCGCGGGCCAGGACGGCTGGAAGTCCTTCGATGATTACATCGCGTCGATGGCCTCCGGGCAGACCGACATCTACTACATCACCGGCGACGACGCCGAGGCGCTGGCGGCCTCGCCGCAACTCGAAGCGTTCCGCGCCCGTGGCATTCCCGTGCTGCTGCTGACCGATCCCATCGACGAGTTCTGGATCACCGCCGTCGGCGAGGTCGAGGGCAAGCACCTGCGCTCGATCACCCGCGCCGACATCTCGCTGGCCGGCATCGGCACGGAACCGGAAGAGCAGCCCGGCGAGAAGAACGACGACAAGGCGGCCGGCGACGCCACCTCGCGCCTCGTCGCGCTGTTCAAGCTGGCGCTCGGCGACGCGGTGCGCGACGTCCGCACCTCCGAGCGCCTGACCGACAGCGCCGTCTGCCTCGTCGCCGCCGAGGGCGATCCCGACATGCATCTCGAACGCCTGCTGCGCCAGCACCGCCGCTTCGACGGCGCGTCCCGCCGCATCCTCGAGATCAACCCGCGCCATGCCGTCATCCGCCGTCTTGCGGCGACGGTGTCGGCAGCGGGTGCCGACGCCAACGAAGCGGTCAACGACGCCGCCTTCCTGCTGCTCGACCAGGCGCGCATCGCCGAGGGCGAACCGCCCGCCGACCCGCGGGCCTTCGCCCGCCGGCTCGCCGCTGCGATCGAACGCGGCCTCGCCCCTGCGGCATAAGCCCGCCGCCGCCACCGCGAATTGACACGTTCGCGGCGGCCGACAGAAGGTGTCCGGTGGCGGGGTCGAGCGATCGGGCGGGCCGATACCCTGCGGGAGCAAACGGCAGTGGCAGGCGCGGCGGCCAGCGCGGTCGTCTACTGGGATCCCGACGGCTACGACACCGGCCGGCCGCGGCTGATGGGCCGGCAGGCCGCCGGCGCCGGTTTCCTGCGCGCGCTTGTCCGCCACGGGCGCGCGACGCGCATCGTCTGCATGGCGCGCGACCGTGCCTCCGCCGAGGAATTCGCGCGCGTCGTGCGCGGCGCCGAAGGCGACCCGCCGCGCCGCCAGCCGCACACCGTGACCTGGGTGCCGCGCGGCGAGCCCGACCGGCTGGCCGACGTCGGCTGCCTCTACTATCCGAGCCCGACCCTCGCCAATTTCGCCTGGCAGCGTCGGCTCGCCGACGAGCGTGCCTGGAGTCTGTGCGGCGTCACCCATACCACCGCGTCGGACACCGTGATGGAGGCGATCGGCAGCTTCGTCACCGCGCCGCTGCATCCCTGGGACGCGGTGATCTGCACCTCGCGCGCGGTGCGCGCCACGGTGGACCACGTCACCGGGCAGTGGCAGGCCTGGCTGCGCGAGCGGCTCGGCGTCGGGGCCGCCGGACGGGCGCGCGCCGTGCGCCTCGAACTGCCGATCATCCCGCTCGGCGTCGACTGCCGCCAGCAGATGCCGGATCCTGCGGTGCGCAAGGCGACGCGCACTCGCCTGGGCATCGCCGACGACGCCGTGGCCGCGCTGTTCCTCGGCCGCCTGACAGCGACCGCCAAGGCGCATCCCCTGCCGATGCTGACGGGACTGGAAGCCGCCGCGGCGCAGACGGGCAAGCGGGTCCACCTGATCCTCGCCGGCTGGTTCGAGGTGGCCGACGAGGAACGCGAGTTCCAGGCCCTCGCCATGACCTTCGCGCCGCATGTCCGCCTGCATATCCTCGACGCGCGCGACCCGCAGGTCCGCAAGGGCGCGTGGTCGGCCGCCGACCTCTTCACCTCGCTGTCGGACAATGTGCAGGAGACCTTCGGCCTCACGCCGGTCGAGGCGATGGCGACCGGGCTGCCGCTGGTGGTGAGCGCCTGGGACGGCTACCGCGACACGATGACGGACGGGGTCGAGGGTTTCGCGATTCCCACCGTGGCACCGCCGCCGGGCGCCGGCGCCGCCCTCGCCGGCCACTATCGCTCGGGGCATTTCAGCTATGGCGGCTATATCGGGCGCGCGGCGCAGTTCACCGCGGTCGACCCGGCCGGCGTGACCGAGGCATATGCGCGGCTGCTGGCCGACCCTGCCCTGCGGACACGCATGGGCGACGCCGGGCGACGGCGCGCGCGCCGGCAGTTCGACTGGTCGGTGGTGATCGCCGCCTACGAGCAGCTATGGGACGAACTCGCAGCACGCCGCGCCGCCGCCGCTCCCCTGCCGCCGCGCCCGCCGCGCGCCGCCGCCGATCCCCTGCGCGACGACCCCTATGCCGCCTTCGCCGCCTATCCGAGCTTCGTCGTCACGCCCGACTGCCGCGCCCTGCGCATCGCCGGGGCGCCGTCGTTGGACCGGCTCATGTCGTTCCGCGTCAACACCTTCGCCTCCGGCCTGATGCTCGGCCGCGACGGCATCGGCGCACTTCTCGCCGCCCTCGGCGCGGCGGGGCAGCCGGTGACCGTGGCGGAGTTGCTCGCTCCGTGGCCCAATGCCCGGCACGACGACGCGATCCGCACGCTGATCTGGCTGCAGAAGATGGGTCAGGCGGTCATACTGCCGCCGGCCTGAAATCCTACTTCAGCGCCGCCAGCGCGGCCGGCAGATCGAGCATGCCGGCAGCGAGGATCCGGCCCTGCTTGCGTTCCTGGACGATGACGGCGCAGAACTCGTAGGTGATGTCGTGCAGCGGCAGCATCGGCAGCCGCAATTCGACCGCGGCGCCGGACCAGGTCGCCAGCGGCACCACGCGGCGCACGATGTTGCGGCTGATCATCGTGCGACCGGCGTTGACGCCGCCCCGGATCTCGGTGGTGCGTTCGCGGTCGAAACGGACGAGCAGGACATCGGCCTCGCCGGACCAGTCCGCCGCACCGATGGAAACGCCGAGGTGCTGGCTGTCGGGAAGGAATACCCGCACCGTCGGCGCGGGCGTCCCAACATCCGCCGCGGCTTCCGCGAGCAGCGCTTCGATCGAGGCCGGGTCGAGCGTAGACGCCTGGCGCACGCCGTCGACGATGACATGCGGCGTGAAGACGTAGGACACGCCGGCCTGCCGTGCATAGACCTCCTGCCGCATGGCATGCTCGGGGCTGGCAAACGGGTCGCGCCAGCCGAGGAAGTCCCAGTAGTCGACATGGAAGCCGAGCGGCAGGATGTCCGGCCGCCGCGACAGGGTGTCGATGAGCGCCTCGGCGGCGACGCACGAATTGCAGCCCTGCGCCGTATAGAGTTCCACCACTGTCAGACGCTTCCCCGCCTGGGCGGCGGCTCCGGAGAGAGGCGCGACGAAAGCCGCGACGAGCGCAGCGAGGGCGAGAGCGGCAATCCGCATGCGCCGACTATCGCCCCGACCGGCAGCGGCCGGCCAATCACGTGGCAGTGAGCCCGGCGGAGCGATCATTCGAGGGTCACCCGCACTGCCACGTCCATCCCGGCGAAATCCGCGGCCGAGCCGGTAAAGGTTCCGGTGAGTGGGGCCGCCTGGGCCGGATCGCGCACCACGGCGACACGGATCAGGTTGGCGCCGCCGACGATGCCGTTGGTCGGGTCGAGTTCGATCCAGCCGGCGCCGGGCACATAGACCTGGGTCCAGGCATGCGTCGCGCCCGCGCCCTCGAGGCCGGACGATGTCTGGCCGCTGCGCGGGTCGAGCGCAGGATCGTAGAGATAGCCGGTGACGAAGCGCGCGGCGAGGCCGAGCGCGCGCGCCGCCTCCATCAGGAACAGCGCATAGTCCCGGCAGGTGCCACAGCCGGCTTCGAGCAGTTCGACCGGTGTGCAGGTGCCCACCGCCTCGCGCTGCTCGTACGTGAAGGTGTCCGCAACGCCGCGGGTCATGCCACGCAGCAGGTCTAGCGTGCCGGTCGGCCCGCCGCGGTCGAGGTAGACCCGCGCCCAGCCGTCGACCCGGCGGTCGGGGTCGGGATAATGGCGCTCGATCGTGCGCGCCAGATCCGGCACTTCCTCGAAACGGTATGAGAAGGGCCAAGTCTCGGCGAACGGTTCGATGGCGAAGTCGATCTCGGCAATCGGATAGTGCTCGAGGCGGATGGTCGAAACTAGGCGCAGCTCGCTCGCCGGGGCGTCGAAGTCGGCCAGCGTGATCGAATTGCCGAAGGCGTCGTGCACCCACGACAGGCGCGCCGGCGGGCTGGTCGTCAGCGTCGCACCGAGCAGCTTCATGTCGTGGCTGTCGCGCGGCCGGAACATCAGCCGGTGCCGGCCAAACCGGACCGGCCGCGCGTAGCGGTAGACTGTCGTGTGTTCGACTCTCAGCGTCTGCATGGACCGTACCGTTCCGGCGGCCGGCCCCCGCCGGGCTCAGGCCGCCTGCTTGATCATGCTGCGCAGCACGTATTGCAGGATGCCGCCGTGGCGATAGTACTCGACCTCGTCGAGCGTATCGATGCGGCAGAGCAGTTCGATCTCGCGCGTCTTGCCGTCGGCGTAGTCGATGCGGCAGGCGAGCGGCATGCGCGGGCGCAGGCCGGCGGCGACGCCGGAGATGGAGACGAACTCCCTGCCGGTCAGGCCGAGCGTCTTGCGGTCTTCGCCGCCGGTGAACTCCAGCGGCAGGATACCCATGCCGACGAGGTTCGAGCGATGGATACGCTCGAAGCTCTCGACGATGACGGCGCGCGCGCCGAGCAGACGCGTGCCCTTGGCCGCCCAGTCGCGCGACGAGCCGGTGCCATATTCCTTGCCGCCGAAGATGACCAGCGGCACGCCCTCGGCGCGGTAGCGCATCGCCGCCACGTAGACCGGCACGACCTCGCCCGAGGGATAGTGCGTCGTCACGCCGCCCTCGGTGCCGGGGGCCATCTCGTTGCGGATACGGATGTTGGCGAAGGTGCCGCGCATCATCACTTCATGATTGCCGCGCCGCGCGCCGTAGGAATTGAAGTCGGCCGGCCGCACCTGATGCTCCAGCAGGTACTCGCCGCCGGGCGAGGACTTCGGAATGTTGCCCGCCGGCGAGATGTGGTCGGTCGTCACCGAATCGCCAAGGATCAGCAGCGGCCTCGCGCGCACGACGTCACTGACTGCGCCCGGCTCCGGCGTCATGTCCTCGAAGAAGGAGGGATGGCGCACATAGGTCGAGCCCGGGCTCCAGCGATAGGTCTCCGAGGTCGTCGTGCGGATGCCCTGCCAGCGCTCGTCTCCACGGAACACGTCGGCGTAGCGGCTGCGGAACATCGTCGCGGTGACGTACTTCTCGACCGTCTCGCTCACTTCCTGCGCGGTCGGCCAGACGTCGGCGAGGAACACGTCCTTGCCGTCGCGGTCCTTGCCGAGAGGCTCCGTGCGCAGGTCGAGCGCGAGCGAGCCGGCCAACGCGTAGGCGACGACCAGCGGCGGCGAGGCGAGATAGTTGAGGCGCACCTGCGGGTGGACGCGGCCCTCGAAGTTGCGGTTGCCCGACAGCACGGCGCCGACCGACAGCTTGCCCTTGTCCACCGCCTCGGCGACGGCGTCGGGCAAGGGCCCGGAATTGCCGATGCACGTGGTACAGCCGAAGCCGACGATGTTGAAGCCGACGGCATCGAGGTGCTCCTGCAGGCCGGCGGCGGCGAGGTAGTCCTGCACCACCTGGCTGCCGGGCGCGAGCGAGGTCTTGACCCATGGCTTGGCCTTGAGGCCACGCGCGTTGGCCTTCTTCGCTACCAGGCCGGCGGCGATCAGCACGGACGGGTTCGAGGTGTTGGTGCAGCTCGTGATGGCGGCGATGACGACGGCGCCTGGCGCCAGCGTGAATGCTCCGTTGGCCGCCGTCGTGGCGGTGCCGCCGCCGCTCTCGGCGATGGCCTTCGCCGCGCTCGCCGGCACGTCGGACAGCGCCACGCGGTCCTGCGGCCGCTTGGGCCCGGCGAGCGACGGCTCGACCGTGCCGAGATCGAGTTCCAGTGTCTCGGTGAACACCGGCTCGGGCGAGCCCGGCTCGCGCCACATGCCCTGCGCCTTCGCGTAGGCTTCGACCAGCGCCACCTGTTCCTCCGAACGGCCGGTCAGTGCCAGATAGCGCAGCGTCTCGCGGTCGATCGGGAAAATGCCGCAGGTAGCGCCGTATTCGGGCGCCATGTTGGCGATGGTCGCGCGGTCGGCCAGCGGCAGGCCATCGAGCCCGTCGCCGAAGAACTCGACGAACTTTCCGACCACGCCCTTCTTGCGCAGGATCTGCGTGACGGTGAGCACGAGGTCGGTCGCCGTCATGCCCTCCTTCAGCGCGCCGGTGAGCCGCATGCCGACAACCTCAGGCACGACCATCGAGATCGGCTGGCCGAGCATCGCCGCCTCGGCCTCGATGCCGCCGACGCCCCAGCCGAGCACGCCGAGGCCGTTGACCATGGTGGTGTGGCTGTCGGTGCCGACCAGCGTATCGGGATAGGCGACCGTCGCGCCGGTCTGGTCGGTGTCGGTCCAGACGGTTCGGGCAAGGTTCTCGAGGTTGACCTGGTGGCAGATGCCGGTGCCCGGCGGCACGACGCGGAAGTTGTCGAACGCGGCCTGGCCCCAGCGCAGGAACTCGTAGCGCTCGCCGTTGCGCTGGTACTCGATCTCGACGTTGCGGCGGAAGGCGGCGGCGCTGCCGAACTCGTCGATCATCACCGAATGGTCGATGACGAGGTCGACGGGCGACAGCGGGTTGATGCGCTGCGCGTCGCCGCCCAGGCGCTGCATGGCGTCGCGCATGGCGGCGAGGTCGACCACGGCGGGCACGCCGGTCAGGTCCTGCATCAGCACGCGCGCCGGGCGGAAGGCGATCTCGCGGTCGGACTTGCGGGTGGCCAGCCACTCGGCGATGGCCTTCACGTCGTCGACGGTGACCGTGCGCCCGTTCTCGGCCCGCAGCAGGTTCTCCAGCAGCACCTTCAGCGACAGCGGCAGGCGCGCGATGTCGCCGATCTTCTCGGCCGCGGCGGGAAGGCTGAAATAATCATAGCGCTTGCCGCCGACGGTGAGCGTGCGGCGCGTTGCGAGCGTGTCCTGTCCGGTCTGGGTCGGCATGGCTTGATCCTGGCTGGTCGACCGCCCCGGCGCGCCGGTCGTGACCGGCCACGCGCCCGCAGGCCCTGGTGAGCGTTGCGCGTTGTATCGCCGCCAGCCGCCGCGTGCAACGGACGCGGGCGTCGCGGCGGGACACCCGCCGTTGCACGGCGCGGTTGACCGGCGGAAGTGCCGGGCCACCATTCCGCTATCCTCGCCCGGACGTTTCCGGACTAAGATCGCCGGCATGGAGCAGGTTCGATTGCACGGCGCACCGGCGGCGGACCCGCCTCCCGCCGGATTCGAAGCGCGCTACCGGGCCCTGGTCGACGCCACTGCTGGCATCGTATGGACGACAGGGCCGGACGGTGCCGTCGCGGACATCCCGCAATGGCGCGTGCTGACGGGCCAGACCGTGGAGCAGGTACGGGGCGCCGGCTGGCTGGATGCCCTGCATCCGGACGACCGCGAGGCGACACGCATCGCCTGGCTCGAGGCCGTACGGTGTCTGCAGAACTACGACATCGAGTACCGGCTGCGCGACCGGAACGGTCATTACCGCTGGTACAACGCGCGTGGCATTCCGGTGTTCGACAATGCGGGTCAGATCGCCGAGTGGGTCGGCGTCTGCATCGACATCCACGAGCGCAAGACCTTCGAACGGCGCATGCGCCGGTTCATGGATGAAGTTCCGATCGGCGTCATGACCGTTCGCGACGGCACCATCGTCGAGGCCAACGATGCCTATCTCGACATCATCGGTGTCGACAGGACTGCGCTCGGGCGCGGCGAGGTGACCGTTCTCAGCGAGAATCTTCCCGAATACTACGAAGCGACCTTCCGCTCGCTGGACGAACTGGCGCGAACGGGCCGGACGGGGCCCTACCGCAAGGCCTTCCGTCGCCAGGACGGGCGTATCGTCCCGGTGCTGATCGGCGCCGCGCGCCTCGACGAGAACGAGTCCGAGTGGGTTGCCTTCGTCGTCGACCTGACGGCGCAGGCGAGGGCCGAAGCCGAACTGCGCGAAAGCGAGATGCGCCTGCAGGTGGCGATCGCCGCGGCACGCATGGGCACCTGGTGGCTCGATCTCGAATCCGGCCGGTCGGGGTATTCCGAAACGCTCGCCGAGATGCTGGGCCTGCCGCCCGGCGAACGCGAACTGACGCGGGAACAGCGCCGGGCCTTCATGCATCCGGACGACCGTCCGCGCGTGGTCGACGCAATGGCCCGGACCATCGCCGGCGAAGGCCCCTACCGGCTGGAATTTCGTATCGTCCGGCGCGACGGCGAGGTCCGCTGGGTCGCCAGCGCCGGCGACCTGATGCGGCACAGCGACCGTTCCGACCGCATCGTCGGCGTCGTGCGCGATATCACCGAGCGGCGGAGCGCCGAAGAACGGCAGGCCCTCGTCACGGCCGAACTCGACCACCGCGTACGCAACCTCTTTGCCGTCACCCAGGCGCTGGTGACGCTGACGGGACGGTCCGCGACGAGCGTTCCCGACCTGACCGCCGCGCTAGCCGGCCGCATCGCTGCCGTCGCCCGCGTCCATACCCAACTGACCCGCGGCGAAGTCCGCGGCGCCAGTCTTGTCGGCATCCTGCGCGACGAACTGGAAATCTACGGCGACTCCGTCGAGGCACGCGGCGAACGCGACTGCATCCTGTCGCCCAAGCAGGGGCAGGATCTGTCGCTCGCCGTACACGAACTGGCCACCAATGCGGCCAAGTACGGCGCCCTGTCGGTACCGGGCGGGCGCGTGACGTTGTCCTGGACGGTCGACGTCGTCGACAAGGCCCAACGCCTGCGCATGGAATGGATGGAGTCCGGCGGTCCTCCCGTCACGGCGCCGACGAGGCAGGGCTTCGGCACGCGCCTCATCAACCGCACCCTGGGCGCCGGCGGCGGCACGGTCGCCCTGGATTTCGCCCCGACAGGCGTGCGCTGGCGCATAGACGTGCCACTTTCTCCCGTGACGCCGGGCGAACGTGGGCGGGCGGCGCCATCGGCAGTCGCGGCGCAGACCAGGCGATCCGGCATGGCCGCCATGCAGGGACGCCGAGTTCTGGTGGTCGAGGACGATCCGCTGCTCGGCCTCGACCTGAAGACAGCGCTCGGCGATGCCGGCTTCGAGGTGCTGGGCCCGGCTCGTACGCTGGCCGAGGCACAGCGGCTCGCCGAGACCGGCGACCTCTCCTTCGCCGTGCTCGACGTCAATCTCGATGGCAAGCCGGTGTTTCCGGTGGCGGAACTGCTGGCCGCGCGCGGCGTGCCCTTCCTGTTCGTCACCGGCTACGACATCGCCGCGATCGCGCCGGAGGCGCTGCGCCAATGGCCGGTGCTGCGCAAGCCGGTCGATGCCGCGGTGGTCGTCGGGCGGGTGAAGTCCCTGCTGCGCTGAGGCCCTGCCCGGCCGGCCGACGAACCGGCCCGCCGCATGCCGGCGCCCCGCGGCATGTCAGCCCGTGCGCTGCTGGCGGAAGCTGGCGAACTCGGCGAGCGGCAGGGCCGGAGCGTAAAGGAAGCCCTGGCAGGCATCGCAATGGTATGCGCGCAGGAAAATCTCCTGCTCGGAGGTTTCCACCCCTTCGGCGACGGCACCCATGTCGAGGCGGTGGGCCATGTCGATGATGGCCTGGACGATCGACGCCGCCTCGCGGTTCTCGGCCATCACCCGCACGAAGGACTGGTCGACCTTCAGCGTCTCGACCGGCAGCCGGGCGAGATACTGCAGCGACGAATAGCCGGTACCGAAGTCGTCAACGGCGAGGCGGATGCCGAGATCCTGCAGCGTGCGCATGACGACGATCGCCTGCTCGTCCTGTGCCATCAGCGCGCTCTCGGTGATCTCGAGCTTGAGCCTGCCGGCCGGCAGGCCGCTGTCCTTCAGCGTCTCGCGCAGCACGCCAAGGAAGCCCTCGTCGGCCATCTGGCGAGCCGAGACGTTGACGGACAGATCGAGCGCCTCGTTCTCGCCGCCGAAGCGTTCCGCCCAGTCGGCGCAGGCGCGGCGCAGCACGCGGCGGCCGAGCGGCACGATCAGCCCCGTCTCCTCGGCCAGCGGCACGAAGCGGCCGGGCAGCTCGATACGCGTGCCCTGGCGCCAGCGCACCAGCGCCTCGGCGCCGATCACGTTGCCCGACACGAGATCGATCTGCGGCTGGTAGTAGACGGCGAACTCGTCCTCGTCGATGGCGCGGCGCAGGCGCGCCTGCATGGCGAAGCGTTCCTGCGCGCGGGCGTCGAGGGTGGCGGTGAAGAACCGGCAAGTCGCCGGCCCCATGGCCTTGGCCTCGTGCAGCGCCAGCTCGGCGTGTTTCACCAGATCGGCGGGGTCGATGCCGTCTTCCGGATACATGGCCGCGCCGATGGACGCGGTGACGAATACCGTCTCGCCGTCGACGTCGATCGGCTCCGAAACCGCGCCAAGCATCTCGCGCAGGCGGTTCGATACGCCCTCGACGCCGGCTTCCTCGCGCAGCAACACGAGATACTCGTCGCCCGACTGCCGCGCCACCACGGAGCGCTCGCCGATGCGACCGTCGAGCCGCCGGCCGATGATCTGCAGCACCGTGTCGCCGGCCTGCTGGCCAAGCGTCTCGTTGACGAGGCGAAAGCGGTCGAGACCGACGAGCAGCACCGCGAGCTGTTCGTTGCCGCCCGCCGCCTCCTGGATGGCGCGGCGCGCGAAATCCTCGAACAGTGCGCGGTTCGGCAGCCCCGTGAGCTGGTCGTAGCGGGCAAGCCAGGTCGCCCGCTCCTCGGCTTCGTGGCGGCCGGTCACGTCGATGGCGATGCCGTCCCATTCGGTGCCGCCGTCAGACAAACGATGCGGCAAGGAGCGGGTCTCGATCCAGTGCGTCCGACCGTCCGGCGCGACGACACGGAACTCGCACTCGAACGGCACCAGATCGCGCGCGGATACCGTCAGGCGATCGAGAAAATCGTCGCGGTCATCCTCGTGGATGTAACGCAACGCCTCGTCGGCCGGCATCGGACCGCCGCCGCTGCGAAGCGCGAGCGACAGGTCACGCGAAACGTAGGTGTAGTGCATGCGCCCGTCGGCAGTGAGCACGCGGCGGTAGAGAACAACTGGAACGTTCTGCGCCACGGCCGCGAACAGGCGCCGGCTGTCGGCCAGCGCGTCCTCGGCCTCGCGCCGCGCCGTCACGTCGATGGCGACGCCGTACCAGAGCGTGCCGCCATCAGCCATGCGGTGCGGCACCGAGCGTGATTCGATCCATCGCACCGTTCCGTCCGCCGCCACCATCCTGTATTCGAGCAGGGACGGCGTCAGCAGGCGGGCAGACTCGCGAATGGCCGCGATGATCTCCGTTCGCTCGTCGGGATGAACAAAGCGCAGCGCCTGGTCGAGCGGCACCGGTTCGTCGCGATGGACCATAAACAGCGAGGTGGCAGTACCGCTGGTGTACGGATGGTACATCCGGCCGTCCGGCAACATGACGCGCTCGAAAAGCATGCCCGGCACGCTGCCGGCGATGGCTTCGATGCGCCGGCGCGATTCGGCGGCGTCCTCCTCGGCTTCGTGCCGCGCCGTGACGTCGACGACGAGGCCATCCCACTCGGTACCGCCATCGGCCAGCCGGCGCGGCAGCGAACGCGACTCGACCCAGTATTCCCTCCCTGTATCGTCGTGGACGCGGAACTCGCTCTGGATCGGTGTCAGATCGCGCGCCGAGGCCTCGAGACCGGCGATGACGCGCGGGCGGTCGTCGGGATGGACGAAGTCGAATGCCGCCTCGGCGTCCTGCGGCTCGGTGCTGCCGGTGATCGGCACCGACGCGCCACGCGAAACGTACGGATAGAGATAGCGCCCGTCAGGCTGGCGCACGCGGCGGAACATCAGCCCCGGCACGTTTTCCGCGATGGCGGCGATGCGGCGGCGACTGTCGGCCAGTTCGACCTCGGCGGCGTGGCGACCGCTCACATCCACCGCGACACCGTCCCAGACGAAGTTGCCGTCGGCCTCGCGTCGCGGCTGCACCCGCGACTCGAACCAGCGTTCGCCGCCGCCATCGGTGATCGCGCGATACTCGACGCTGAACGGCGCCAGGTCGACGATCGACGCCTCGACCGCCGCCAGCACCGACGCGCGATCCTCCGGGTGCACGAAGTAGAGCGATTCCGCGATGCTGGAATAGACCTCGCGACGCCGACCAAGGCCGGTGGCCATGGCACCGCCGAGGTAGGGAAACGTCACGGTTCCGTCGGGACGCTGGACGCGCCGGAACATCAGGCCCGGCAAGCTGGTGGCAATGGACTCGAACTGCCGCCGCGACGCCTCAAGCTCGGCCTCGGCGGCGTGCCGGGCCGTGACGTCGAGCGCCACGCCGTGCCACGTCGTGCTGCCGTCGGGCTCGCGTTGCGGCAGGCCGCGCGCCTCGACCCAGCGCACCTCGCCCTCGGCCGTCAGCACGCGCAGTTCCTTGTGGTAGGGCGCCATGTCGCGCTGCGAGGCGCGCAGGGCGTCGGCCACGGCGGTCACGTCGTCGGGATGGACGAAGGGAAGCGAGGCCTCGACCGTCGGGTACTCGTCTGCACGCGCCGTACCGGTCTCGATGCTGCGACCGACGATCTGGACATGCGAGACCGAACCGTCGGGCCGGTGGGTGCGGCTGAAGATCAGTCCGGGAATGTTGTCGACGATGGCCTCGATGCGGCCGCGCGTCTCGGCAAGCTCGGCCTCGGCCTCCTGGCGCGCGGTGACGTCGACCGCGACACCCTCCCAGGCGATGCTGCCGTCGTCCAGCCGCCGCGGCAGCGCCCGCGCCTCCATCCAGTGGACGCGTCCTTCTCCGTCGATGGCACGGTAGGTGCCGGTGAACGGCGTCATGTCCCGCGCGGAGACGGCGTTGGCGGCCAGCAGCGCAGGGCGATCCTCGGGAATGGCGAAGCCGAAGGCGTCCTCGATCGAAGCGAAGCGACGCCCCGACAGTTTCAGGATCGGCTCGGCCGTGCCGCTGGACAGCGGGTAGGTGACGCTGCCATCGGGATGGGTGATGCGCTGGTAGATGAGGCCGGGCACGTTGGCAGCGAAGGTCTCCAGTCGCCGCCGGCTTTCGTCCAGCTCGGCGCTCGTCCGGTGACGCTCGGTGACGTCGATCGCCACGCCGTCCCAGATCGTGCTGCCGTCGGCGAGCCGGCGCGGCGCGGCATGCACCTCGACCCAGCGCACCGCGCCCTCGACGGACTTGTTGCGATGCTCGCTGGCGTAGGGCTCGAGGCTGACGGCGGTCGCTTCGATCTCGGCGATGACCCGGGCGCGATCATCCGGATGGACGAACGGAAATGCCTCCGCAAGTGAGGGGAATTCACGTTCGTCGAACCCCAGATAGGGCACGTCGCGGCCGTTGAAGAAGGGGTAGTGGACGCTGCCGTCCGGGCGCAGGACACGCTGAAAGATCACCCCCGGCAAGTTGCTGGCCAGCGCCTCGACCTGACGCCGGCTCGTCGCCGCGGCGTCGAGGGCGTGGAGGCGCGCGACGACGCCGCCGAGCTGCGCCGCCGCGGCCTCGGCGACGGATATGAAGTGTTCGTTGGCCGGTCGCGGCGTGTCGACGAAGAACGCCATCACCGCGAGAGTCTCGCCGGCGTTGCGGATGGGCACCGCGAAGGCCGCGTTGAGACCGGCCGCGCGTGCCGCCTGCCAGCGCAGAAGCCCGGGACCTCGGCCCCCGGCACCGAGGGCGGCGAGATTCGACAGCCACTCGGCTCGGCCGCGCGCCCATACGCGGGCAACGAAGCCCTCGCCGGCGGGGTCGTGGATCGCCGAGGTCGCTTCGCGAAAGGCGCTGAAGCGATCTGGATCGCCGACCCACTCTGGCAGCAGGCGCGGCTCGCCGGCGGCAAGGTCGTAACTCCAGCTCTCGCCGTAGTCCCAGTCGCCGAGACGGCAGATCACCGCCAGTGCCTTGGCCAGCGCATCGCGGAAATCCTCCGCCTCGCCCGCCGCCCTGGTGATGTCGAGAAGCGCACGCAGCTCCGCGTCGACCTGCTCCATCGCGGCGCGGATACGCGCCTCGCGCATCTCGCGCTCGACGACGGCGGCGATCAGCGCCGGGCGGTCGCGCCGCACCCAGTTGTGCACGCCCTGGCCGAGCAACCCGGTCGCCAGAGCCTCGTCGCGCGCGCCGAGCAGGGCGACGAACGGCATCGTGCCGCGCATGTCGGCGCAGATGTCGAAGGCAACGGCGATCGGCAGCGAGACGACGTCGGCGGCACACAGGACGGCATCCCAGTCGCCCTCGGCCAGGGCCAGGCGCAACGCGCCGGGCTCGGTAACGCGGCGCACTTCCGCGCCGCCGCCCAGACGCAGCGCGCGCACAAGGCGCGCGGCCTCGCGCGGCGTGGCCACGATCGCCAGCACACGCAGGGCCGGGCGCGCCACCTGCTCGGGCAGGTCCATCCGTCCCGTCCCATACCGCCTGTGACGCCGCCGGAGCAGCCCGCGCGGCGCCAACATGCACCCGTCACGCGCGATGCTAACGGCAGATTTGCAAGGGTGTCAATAATAGCCGATAACATACCATGATACGTTTTCAATATTCTTACAATGAAAAACTACCTAAAATTTCCGATAAATCCAGTGAAATGAAGTTTTCATCGGGACCGATTCATTAATTCAAGGTTATTCCCGGGAGACGGAATAGACATTTTCTTGGTTAATATCCGGTTAACGGTACCTCGCTGACAGGTCGCTCGACCTGAGATTGCGCATGGCGCAACGCATCGACAGCACTGGTTCCGGCGCGCCATCATCGGGTCATGGACGCCAAGCACGCAGCCCATTGGGGGGCCTTCACCGCCCGTGTCGCCAACGGCCGTCTGGTCGATGTCGCACCCTTCGCGGACGATCCGGCGCCGTCACCGATCATCGCCAACATTCCCGCGGCCGTGCACCACGCGTGCCGGGTGGCCCGCCCGGCGATCCGCAAGGGCTGGCTGGAACACGGTCCGGGCGGCAACCGCGACAGACGCGGCGCCGAGCCCTTCGTCGAGGTGCCATGGGACGAGGCGCTCGACATCGTCGCCGGCGAGGTGGAGCGCGTGCGCCGCGACCATGGCAACGCCGCGATCTTCGCCGGCTCCTATGGCTGGGCCAGCGCCGGCCGCTTCCACCATGCGCGCACGCAGCTCCACCGCTTTCTCAACACGGTCGGCGGCTTCACCGACCAGGTGCACACCTACTCGGTATCGGCCGGCTACTCGATCCTGCCCTTCGTGCTCGGCTCGGCCGAGGCGGCGATGATGACGGCGACGGGCTGGGACAGCGTGCTCGCGCGGGGCGAGCTGGTCGTCGCCTTCGGCGGCCTCCCGCTCAAGAACATGCAGGTCGCCGCCGGCGGCCTCGGCGAGCATGCCTCGGGCTCGCATATGCGGCGCGCCCGCGCGCGCGGCGTCGAGTTCGTCAGCATCACGCCGATCCGCCAGGACACCGCCGACGATCTGGGCGCCGCGTGGCTCGCCATCCGCCCCAACACCGACGTCGCGCTGATGCTGGCCCTCGCCCACACGCTGGAGGTCGAAGGGCTCGCCGACCGCGCCTTCCTCGACCGCTACTGCACCGGCTACCCGCGCTTCCGCGCCTACCTGCTCGGCGAGGACGGCGGACCGGCGCGCGACGCCGGCTGGGCGGCGCCGATCTGCGAGATCGCCGCCGACGACATCCATGCGCTCGCCCGTCGCATGGCCGGACGCCGCACGCTCGTCACCTGCAACTGGTCCCTCCAGCGCGGCGACCATGGCGAGCAGGCGTTCTGGATGACGGTCGTGCTCGCCGCCATGCTCGGCCAGATCGGCCTGCCCGGCGGCGGCTTCGGCTTCGGCTACGGCAGCATGGGCAATGTCGGCAATCCGCGCGCGGCGACGCCGGTGCCGTCGCTGACCGCCGGCGCCAATCCCTGCCCGGTCCGCATCCCGGTCGCCCGCATCGCCGACATGCTGCTCCACCCCGGTGCCGGCTACGACTTCGAGGGCAGGCGCCAGACCTACCCCGACACGCGCCTCGTCTACTGGTGCGGCGGCAACCCGTTCCACCACCACCAGGACCTCAACCGGCTGGTGCGCGCCTGGCGGCGGCCGGAAACCGTCGTCGTGCACGAGCCGTGGTGGACGCCGACGGCGAAGTTCGCCGACATCGTGCTGCCGACGACGACGACGCTGGAACGCAACGACATCGCTGCCTCGAGCCGCGACCGTTATTTCCTCGCCATGCAGCGGGCCATCGATCCGGTCGGCGAGGCGCGCAGCGACCACGACGTCTTCCGCGCCCTCGCCGCGCGCGCCGGCACGCTGGAAGCTTTCGCCGAGGGCCGCGACGAGGCGGAGTGGCTGCGCCACCTCTACGACCGCGCGCGCCAGCAGGCGGCGGAGAACCGCATCACCCTGCCCTCCTTCGACGCGTTCTGGGAGGCGGGCTACGCCGAGCTGCCGGGCACGGCCGAACCGGTGGTGCTGCTCGACTCCTTCCGCGCCGACCCCGAGCGCAACAAGCTGCGCACGCCGTCGGGGAAGATCGAGATCTTCTCGGCGACCGTCGACGGCTTCGGCTACGAAGACTGCCCCGGCCATCCCGCCTGGTTCGAGCCAGCCGAGTGGCTCGGCGGTGCAACGGCACGGACCTGGCCGCTGCACCTCATCTCCAACCAGCCGTCGACGCGCCTGCACAGCCAGATGGACTGCGGCCCGCTGAGCCAGGCCGGCAAGATCGCCGGACGGGAACCGCTGTGGATGCATCCCGACGACGCCGCGCGGCGCGGCCTCGCGGCGGGCCAGGTGGTGCGCGTGTTCAACGCGCGCGGTGCCACGCTGGCCGGCCTCGTCGTCACCGACGCGGTACGGCCGGGCGTCGTCCAGCTCGCCACCGGCGCCTGGTACGACCCCGCCGACCCGGCCGTCGAGGGCGGCCTCGACAAGCACGGCAACCCCAACGTTCTCACCCTCGACAAGGGCTCCTCGCGCCTCGGCCAAGGCACCATCGCCCACACGACGCTGGTCGAGGTCGAGCGCTTCGACGGCGAACCGCCGCCGGTGACGGCCTTCGAGCCGCCACGGTTCGTGGGGCGCGGAGACTGAAGGGTTCCGCTCGCCTCGCCCGACCGCGCTGCGTCCGACCGAGCCAGCCCATGCTCGCCGTCCGCGGCCCCCGATCGCGGACGTGTGGCGCGAACCTACCGGCCCGTTCCGCCGCCGACAGCCTGCGTGCAGCCATCCGCGAAATTCGCGGAGTGGCGCCCGCGCGGCATATCCTGCACCGGTTCTGCAGGGCGTTTCTTCGCCACTACTACAAAGGGGCGGGACGATAATGGCGCCTGGGGACAGTCCGCCGGCATCACGCCTACAGCCAGGCCGGAGACGATTGCCGGCCGGTCGCCGAGGTTGCCGACTTCGAGCTCTGTGACCACGAGCTTGCCTGTCGCATTCGGCCGTTCCCCGGCGGCGATTACGACGACGATTTCGGTCGAGAAATCTACCGATGTGAGCATCCGGTCCAATTCCGGCCCGCTCGCGACCGAGGCTAGCGCCTGTTCCGCTTCCGCCCGTTGCTCGAAGAGAACATGGCCGGCACGCTCGGGCCCGTTCATGCCGGTGTGAAGCGTCCGATAGTCCGCATCAGGATCGACCCGGATCGTCTTCGGTTCGCGGAGATCCGCCGGGGGTATCGCCAGATCGCGTTCGACCTGCTGCATGGTCGTCTGCAACGCGCGGAGCTCCTCCATTGCAGGTGTGTTCGGACGAAACGTGTTGCCGTTCTCGCGCGACAGTTCATTGAGGCGGCGTTGCGACGCATAGTACTCGTCATTGGAGATCAATGCCGCATAGTACCTGAGCTTCTCCAGCCTGTTGTGCTTCGCGCGGTCGACCGTCTCTTCCACATCGGCCGGTTCCGGCAGGCGCTTGTAGGCCCAGCCGGCGTCGTGACCCGGTGCAATCGTGCCGCGCCATGCCATCAGCCGCGCGAACAGCGCCGCCCGGGTACCGGCATCGCGGTACACCCCCTCGGGCCCCGAGCCGGCGTACTGGGAGTGCACCGACAAAAGCAGCCCGCGGTTGCGCTTCGCTTCGACATCGCGGGCAAACAGAAGCTCGCCGTCCACGGCCAGACGAATCTGGCTGACGAGCAGGAAATACGTTGCGTCCGTCATGCGCCCTTCCCGCTCGCACGTCAGGGCGGCTTTCAAAAGCATCATGTAACCAAGCTGCCCGTCCAGCGGCGCTGCCTCGTCGCATGAGGCGAACGGCGCGGCCGCACCAGCGGCAGCGTTCTCGGCACGGGCGAACTCGGGCGCAATGGCTGCGGCACACATGAGCAGGGCCATCAGCGCTGCAGTGAAGCATCGCGACAAGCCTGTCATTTCTACCCCCGATGCAGTGCCGCCGGCATTCGTCCACGCAGGCGAAGAAAAGGCACACGCCCCGCTCGTCGAGGGCACGCTGCAACAACCTAAGCATGAATGGGAGGAGAGGCGAAAGGCCGCTTGGCGTCCCCTACGGGACTCGAACCCGTGTTTTCGCCGTGAGAGGGCGATGTCCTAGGCCGCTAGACGAAGGGGACGCTGGCGGCGAGGCGCTGAGATAGCCGATCGGGGGGGCGAATGCAATGCGCGCCATCCCGCCCGACGGGGCTCAGGCGGCGGCGCTGCCGGCGGCGAGGCGGGCCGCGTCGGCGAGGAAGCCCTCGACCTCCGCCACCGTCGTCGACCAGGCGGTGACGAGGCGGATGACGGCGCGGCCGCCGGCCGCCGGCCCGACCGGGTAGAACAGGTGCCCGGCCCCGGACAGCGCCGTCGCCAGCGTCGCCGGCAGCTCGGCGAAGACCTCGTTGGCCTCGCACGGATGCACCAGCCGCGCGCCCGGCAGCGCGGCGAGACCGGCCGCCAGGGCCGCGGCGTGCGCGTTGGCGTCGCGGGCCAGCGCCAGCCAGGCGCCGTCGGCGAGCCAGCCGTCGAGCTGGGCGGCGAGGAAGCGCGCCTTCGACCACAGATGGCCGGCGCGCTTGCGGCGGAAGCCGGCCTCGGCGGCGCGTTCGGGCCGGAACAGCACCACCGCCTCGGCGGCCATCGCGCCGCCCTTGGTGGCGCCGAGGGAGAGCACGTCGACGCCGGCCCGCCAGGTGACGTCGGCCGGCGCGCAGCCCAGCGACGCCACGGCGTTGGCAAAGCGCGCGCCGTCCATGTGCAGGCCGAGACCGTGCCGCCGCGCGACGGCGGCGAGCGCCGCCACCCGGTCGGGCGTATAGACGGTGCCGGCCTCGCTCGCCTGGGTGATCGTCAGCGCCGCCGGCTGGGCGTTGTGCACGCCGTGCGGTGTCGCGGCGGCGATGGCGGCGTCGAGCGCGGCCGGGTCGATTCGACCGTGCACGCCGTCCACGCTCACCAGCTTGGCGCCGCCGGTCCAGAACTCCGGCGCGCCGCACTCGTCGACCTGGGCGTGACTGTCGGGGTGGCAGTAGATCGCCCCCCAGGGCGGCGACAGCAACGACAGCGCGAGTGCGTTCGCCGCCGTGCCGGTGGCGACGGGGAATACGGAGATCTCCGCCGGAGCACGCTCGAAGACGGACGCCAGCCGCGCCAGCAGCCGCTCGCTCCACGCATCGTTGCCGTAGGGCATCGCCGGGCCGCTGTTGGCGGCAGCCAGCGCCGCCATGACCGGAGGCGCGGCGGGCGCGACATTGTCGCTGGCGAAATTGGCGGGCATGGCGCCTGCTCCTCAGGGCTCGATGGTACCGACCACGCGCATGCGCGCCGGGTCGACCAGCCAGATGCGGCGGCAGCCGGCCGCCGACGGCCCCTCGGCCACGACCGCCAGCCGCTCGCCGGCGGCGACGACCGAGGCGATGGCGCATTCGGCCGGCAGGCCGAGCGACAGCGCGGTCGCGCCCTTGTCGGCGGGCGGCCGGTTGGCGATGCCGATCATCATCCACGCCAGCACGCCGACGCCGGCGACGATCAGCACGCCCATGAAGATGACGAGTGCCTTGAGTGCGCGCACGTTTCGGGTCCAGTGTCCGCCGCAGCCGTCCGACTTATAGTGCGGATGTCCCGTCGCGGAAACGTCCGCCCCGGCCCGCCGGTCCCGCAAGAGCGATCCCGCATGACCGACACCACTCTGCCCGGCCCGCGCCACGTCACGCTCGCGCGCGACGGCGAACGGCTGGACCGCGCGCTGGCCGAGGCGCTCGGCGACATCTCCCGCTCGCGCCTCAAGGCCCTCATCCTCGACGGCCGCGTCTCGCGCGGCGGCACGACGGTGCGCGCGCCCGACGCCCGCGCCGTGGCCGGCGAGACCTGGACCGTCGACCTGCCGGCCCCCGCTCCGGCACGGCCCGAGGCGCAGGCGATGGATCTCGCCATCGTCTTCGAGGACGACCACCTCATCGTGCTCGACAAGCCGGCCGGGCTGGTCGTTCACCCGGCGCCGGGCAACCCCGACCGCACGCTGGTCAACGCCCTCATCGCCCATTGCGGCGACAGCCTCGCCGGCATCGGCGGCGAGCGGCGGCCGGGCATCGTCCACCGCCTCGACAAGGACACCTCCGGCCTGATGGCGGTGGCCAAGACACAGGCGGCGCTCGACAGCCTCTCGCGCCAGTTCGCCACGCGCACCGCCGGGCGCGAATACGCCGCGCTGGTCTGGGGCGTGCCGGCGCCGCCGGCCGGCGAGATCGAGGGCGCCATCGGCCGCGATCCGCGACACAGGAAGCGCATGGCGGTGGTCGGCGGCGGCCGCGCCGCCCTGACTCGCTACGCCGTCGAACGGCGCCTCGGCCCGCCGGACCGGCCGCTGGCGAGCCTCGTCGCCTGCCGCCTCGCGACGGGCCGCACGCACCAGATCCGCGTCCATCTCGCATGGCGCGGCCATCCAGTGATCGGCGATCCGGTCTACGGCGGACGGGCGGCGGGCGGCCGGGTTGCGGCCCTGCCCGAACCGGCGCGCCGGGCCGTCGCCGCGCTGGGCCGCCAGGCGCTGCACGCGCGCAAGCTCGCCCTCGATCACCCGGCGAGCGGGGAGCGGCTGACGTTCGACGCCCCTATACCGCCCGATATTCGTCAGTTACTGGATATATTGGAATCGATCAAATATTTGCCCTGACGCGGACAAGGCCCTATCATCCCGGCAGGGGGTGGAAACGGCCGCAGTACGCGGAAGGATCGAGCATGGCCACGACGACATCGCTGCCGTCCCTGTCGCCGGACGGGAACCTGACGCGATATCTCCAGGATATCCGCAAGTTCCCCATGCTCGAGCCGGAGCAGGAATTCATGCTCGCCAAGGCGTGGCGCGAGCACGGCGACGTCGAGGCGGCGCACCAGCTCGTCACCAGCCACCTGCGGCTCGTGGCCAAGATCGCCTCGGGCTACCGCGGCTACGGCCTGCCCCTCGCCGAGCTGATCTCCGAGGGCAATGTCGGCCTGATGCAGGCGGTCAAGAAGTTCGAGCCCGACCGTGGCTTCCGCCTCGCCACCTACGCCATGTGGTGGATCCGCGCGGCGATCCAGGAATACATCCTGCACTCGTGGAGCCTCGTGAAGATGGGCACCACGGCGGCGCAAAAGAAGCTGTTCTTCAACCTGCGCCGCATGAAGGGCAAGCTGCAGGCGCTGGAAGAGGGCGACCTCTCGCCCGAGAACGTCAAGAAGATCGCCACCGACCTGCAGGTGACCGAGGACGAGGTGGTGTCGATGAACCGCCGCCTCGCCGCGCCCGACAACTCGCTGAACGCGCCCGTGCGCGCAGACGGCGAAGGCGAATGGATGGACTGGCTGGTCGACGAGACCAGTTCGCAGGAAACGCAGCTCGCCGAACAGGACGAGTTCGACAAGCGCAAGGGCCTGCTGGCGCGTGCGCTGCGCGCCCTCAACGGCCGGGAACGCGACATTCTCACCCGCCGCCGCCTCGCCGACGAACCGGTGACGCTGGAGGACCTGTCGCGCGAGTACGGCATCAGCCGCGAGCGCGTGCGACAGATCGAGGTCCGGGCGTTCGAGAAGCTGCAGAAATCGATCCGCAACCTGGCGATCGAGCAGAAGCTCGCCCTGAGCTGATCGCCGACGCTGACCGTCAGCGCCGCGCCGGGCCGTCCTCGGCGACGTCCTCGCCCCATTCCTCGACCAGCAGGTCCTGCAGGTGGCGGAGTTGCGCCAGGCGTCGCTCGGTGACGATGCCGAGCCAGATGCGCGCCATCGACGGTGCCGCCAGCACCAGCCCCCAGCCGATTGCGGCGGCGCCGTACATCGTGCCGAGGGCGAAGGGGTCACCGAGCGTGGACAGCGCCATCGCCACGTCGGCGCGCGGCCCAAGAAGCTCCAAGGCGAAGGGTGCGGCGCCGACGAGATTGAGCACGCCGACGGCGAAGGCCGCGTGCCGTTCGCGCGAGCGGTCGATGACGAACGCGGCCAGCGTCGGCAGCAGCGCTCCCGCCAGCAGCACGAGCATCGCAGGGGCCACAACCGCCAGCAGTGCCGGCGCCACCAGTGCCAGCAGCAGCAGCACCATGCGGCCCGCGCCGGTGTTCGCCCGGCTATCCGTGGATGATCCGACTGCGCGAGCCATGGCGGAACGCCTCACACGACCTGGACGATGACGACGATGGCGAGCGCGCCGGCGGCAGCGACCGACGCGACCCAGGCGGCGGCGCGATGGCCGACGGCACGGGCCAGGTCGGCGCGACGCTCGGCCATGGCCTCCAGCGCGGCAATCTCCTGCTCTGCCGCCGCCCAGTGGGCGCGCGCGTTGCGGAAGCCGGTGTCGTCGCGGCGGCGCGCGCGGCTGTCGTCGACGGCCTCGATCAATTCGGCGAGGCTGCCGCGGCCGGCCGCCGCCTCGGCCGCCTGCCGCACCTCGTCACGCGCCTGCCGGCTGTGCAGGCGCTCCAGCGCCGGGCCGAGGCGCATCAGGTAGTGGCTGGCCAGCGCCGGCACCGCTTCCGGGCCCGAACGGGTCTGCGCGTAGGACAGCAGGCGGATCTCGGCGACCAGTGCGCGGGCGGCGTTGGCGCCATCGGCCATGTCGCGCAGTTCGCGATCGACGAGACCCGGCAGGCGCGCGGCGAGGAAGGCGGCGACGTGACGATCGACCGGCGGCTCGTCGACATTCGCCTCCGCCGCGAGATCGAGGGCCGCGAGCAGGGCGTGCACGGTATCGGCACCGGGTGCCGGCAGGCGCGGGCTCATGCACGGCAGGCCCGGGTTCGATTCGTAGAAGCAGCGCTCGATGCCGAAGCCGGCCGAAGGCCGTTCGAGGAAGGTGGCGAACTTGCTGCCCATTTCCTGGATGCCGTACATCCAGGTCCGCACGCGCGGCTGCTGCTCGATCCAGTATCCGAGCAACCCTCCGGTGACGATTTCGGCGAAGGCGGCGATCCGCTTCTCGTCGCCCAGCGCCGCGGCGAGCGCGCCGCCGAGCCCGTCGGGCATCGTCGCGCAGCCACGCACGCGGATCGGTGCCGACGGATCGAGCACGATCAGCGTGCGCGACAGCAGCAGGTCGTCGCCGACCGGCCGCGGCCCGTTGCGCGCCATGCGGCGGCACTCGACCAGCGCCTTCTGGCGCGGCTCGTCGCGCAGGGCCCGGCCGACCCATGTCGCCAGCGCGTCGTCGGCCACCACCGCGCGCGCCTCGGTCCAGTTCTCGGCCATCGCCAATGCAAGCGTGCGCGCCGTGCGGTGGCGCACACCGGCGAACTCGAACGGCCGCGTGGCGCTCGCGGCCGGCGCGCCCTGCACCGCCGTGATCCGCCCGGTGCCGCTCCACGCGACGAGATCGTCGAGCGACCAGCGCGATTCGACCTCGTCGGCGAGCAGGCCGCGCAGCGCCGGCGCGAGCTCGCCGGGCGGCCGGCGGTCGCCGGTCAGGGCGGCGAAGGAGCCGGCCTCGAGCTTGGCCTGGCGGACCGCCCGCTCGTCGAGGCGGGCAAGCGGATTGCGCCCGATCGCGAGCAGCAGCATGGTCACGCCGAGGGCGTAGAGGTCGTCGGCGAGGATGCCGTCGCCGCGGCCCGTCGCGTCGGCAACCATGCGCTCGAGGGGCTCGAACAGCGCCGGCTGTCCGTAGGCTGGCGGCGTCGAAAGGCAGTCGCCGAGCACGACCGGCTGGCCCGGCGTGCCCTGGAACAGGTTGGTCGGGCGAATGGCCCGGTGCGTCGCCCGCTGCACCGCCAGTTCGGCCAGCGCGGTGATGGCGGGCAGCACGAGATCGGCCATCACCCGCGCCGCCGGCCACGCCGCCACGCCGCCGGCCGGCGACGGCCACAGCGGCGCCCCGGCCGGCCGGGCCATGACGATGGTGAAGGCCCCGCCGGCGCCGTCGGCGCGCGGCAGCATGCCCCAGTGAACCGGCCGGACGATGCCGGGGATCTCGGCATCACGCAGCGGCGCGAGCAGGCGGGCGCGCGCCGCGAGGCCGGGCCCGGGGATGACGGCGTAAAGCGGCCGCCCGGATTCCTCCAGATCGCGCACGCCGCATGCCGCGGTGCCCGGCGGCGCGAGATCGGGCAGCGCCGCAGACGGCTCGATGCAATAGCGGCCGTCGAGCACAAGCTCGGTCGCTGCCGTCATCGCCTCGTGCCGGTGACCGTCCATCCGCGAATGCCCTCTCCTGCGGCGGCGCGGAGGCCCGGCCGCCGGCCCAGCCAAGCACACGGTTCGGAAAGGTTTCGTTAAGACGGCAACGGCGGCGGCGACCGCCGCGTCAGTCCGCGAAGGGGTCGCGCACCATGATCGTGTCGCGGCGCTCGGGGCTGGTCGACAGCAGCGTCACCGGCGCCTCGATCAGCTCCTCGATGCGGCGGACATACTTGATCGCCGTCGCCGGCAGGTCGGCCCAGCTGCGCGCGCCCTGCGTCGCCTCCGACCAGCCGTCGAGGGCCTCGTAAACCGGCTCGACGCGCGCCTGCGCGCCCTGGCCGGCCGGGAAGTGGTGCAGCGTCGCGCCGTCGAGACGGTACTCGCGGCAGACCATGACGCGCTCGAAACCGTCGAGCACGTCGAGCTTGGTCAGCGCGATGCCGTCGATGCCGGCGGTCTTGATCGCCTGGCGCACCATCACCGCGTCGAACCAGCCGCAGCGGCGCTTGCGCCCGGTGACGGTGCCGAATTCGCGGCCGCGCGTGCCCATGCGCTCGCCGACCTCGTTGGCCTGTTCGGTCGGGAACGGGCCCGACCCGACGCGCGTCGTGTAGGCCTTGGTGATGCCCAGCACGTAACCCAGCGCCGTCGGTCCGATGCCGGCACCCGGCGCCGCCTGGCCGGCTACCGTCTGCGACGAGGTAACGTAGGGATAGGTGCCGTGGTCGACGTCGAGCATGGCACCCTGCGCGCCCTCGAACAGGATGCGCTTGCCGGCGCGGCGGGCGACGTCGAGCGTCTGCCAGACCGGCCGCGCGAAGGGCAGGATCTTCGGCGCAACCTCGACGAGCGCGGCGATCAGTTCGTCCCGGCTGGCCTCGGCCACGCCGAGACCGCGCAGCAGGGCATTGTGGTGGAACAGCACGGCGTCGACGCGCGCCTCGAGCGTCGCCCGGTCGGCGAGGTCGCAGACGCGCACGGCGCGGCGGCCGACCTTGTCCTCGTAGGCCGGGCCGATGCCGCGGCCGGTGGTGCCGATCTTCGCCGCGCCGCGCGCCTCCTCCAGCGCCTGGTCGAGGCGGCGGTGCAGCGGCAGGATCAGCGCCGCGTTCTCGGCGATGTGCAGCGTGTCGGGCGTCACCGCGACGCCGCGCGACACGATCGCCTCGATCTCCGACAGCAGCGCCCACGGGTCGATGACGACGCCGTTGCCGATGACCGACAGCTTGCCCGGCCGCACCACGCCCGACGGCAGCAGCGACAGCTTGTAGGTCTCGTTGCCGATGACCAGCGTGTGGCCGGCATTGTGGCCGCCCTGGAAGCGCACGACGATCTCGGCGCGTTCCGACAGCCAGTCGACGATCTTGCCCTTGCCCTCGTCGCCCCACTGGGCGCCGACCACGGTGACATTCGGCATGACTAGCGCCCCTGTTCGCTCGCCGGCGCGAGCGCCATCGCCGCGCCGTCCCGCCAGAGATGGCCACAACCGAGACGGCGGGCTTCGGCCGCCGGATCGGCGGCGCCGTCGAGGTCGGCGACCGTGGCCCAGCCATCGGCCCGCAACGCCTCGGCCGCCGCTGCCGAGGTACCGGCCGGCAGGAAGATGCGCCGTGCCGGCGCCGGCGGCGGCACGGCACGCAGGATCGAATCGAGATAGAGGGTGAAGCCGGTCGCCGGCTCGCCGCCATCGGTGACATAGCGGCCGCCGCGGCCCAGCTCGCCGCGCACCCCGGCGGCGAAGATCGTGAAGCTGACGCCGGTCTGGTACTCGAAGCCGCGGTACTCGACGGGATCGAGCGTCAGGGCGAGGTCGGGCGCCGCCTCGCGCACGCCGGCGACGACCGCGGCCAGCCTCGCCACCTCGGCGGCGGCATCCTGCGGCATGTCGAGGCCGCCGAGGGTGGCCAGCACCTTCTCGGCCGGTCCCGCCTCGACGACGAGACGCGCCAGCAGCTTCGCCGTCGGCGCCTCGGTGCCGCAGATGGCCCGCACCCGCGCCGCATCCTTGCGGTCGAGCGCCTCGCGCAGCTCGCGCACCTCGGCGCGGTCGAGCCCGGTGCCGGCCAGCACGCGGGCGACCAGCGCCGGGGAATTGAGGTCGATCGTCGGCGCCGTCACGCCCACCGCAGCCAGCGCGGCCGTCGCCAGCAGCACCAGCTCGACGTCGGCCGCCACGGCGGCGGAGCCGATCAGTTCGACGCCGGCCTGCGCCACCTCGCGCTCGGGGCGGAGCTGGCTGGCGTGGACGCTCAGCACCGGGCCGGAATAGGACAGGCGCAGCGGCCGCGGCGCACGGGCCAGGCGGTACTGCGCGATGCGGGCGATCTGCAGCGTCATGTCGGCGCGCACCGCCATCATGCGGCGGCTGACCGGGTCCATGACGCGGAACATGTCCTCGGCCAGCGAGCCGTTGCCGCCGGCGCCCACCAGCGTCGTCTCGAACTCGACCAGCGGCGGCTTGACCTGCTGGTAGCCATGGGCGGCGAAGGTGGCGAGCAGGCGCGCGGAGGCGGCCGCCTCGTGGGCGGCGTCGGGCGGCAGCAGGTCATGCAGCCCGGCGGGCAGCAGGGCCCGGTTTTCCGGCTCGTCGGTCATCGTCGTCTGGCTGGAGTTCGCCCCGGGCTGATCCGCGCGCGGATCGGCGTCGGGATGTAGCGGACAAGAGCCGACGAGGGCAAATGGAAATCCCCGGCGATGCAACAGATGATCCGTGAAAGTGTTGCGTTAGCAAGCACTTGCAGGCGCATTCGTAATGCGCGATAACATCCGGGCAAGCCGCCGGGCCGCGGGTTGCCCTCGAGGGGTCGTTCGCATGCGCCGGGTCGCACCCGCACTGGCCGCCGTGATCCTGCTCGCCGCCATGCCGGCGGCGGCGCAGGAAGGCCGTTACTATGTCGGTACGGCGCTCGGCTACAACATGCCGTCGGACGCCAGCATCAGCGGCGGCGCGATCAGCAACTCCATCGAGTTGGAGGGCGACTGGGTCGGGTCGCTGTCGGCCGGCTGGCTCGCCTGGGGCACGCCGGGCGCTGGTGGCCTGCGCCTCGACCTCGAAGGCGGCTACCGCAACAACAACGCCGACAGCATTTCCGGCCGCTCGGCGAACGGCGAGGTGGGCGTCCTCTCGCTGCTCGGCAACGCCTTCTGGGACATCGACCTCGACACCTGGCTGACGCCCTATCTCGGCGGCGGGCTCGGCTATGCCCGCGTCAACTACGACGGCGTCGGGCCGATCGGCGGCACGTCGATCGACGAAGAGGACTTCAGCTTCGCCTGGCAGGTCGGCGGCGGCCTCGCCGTCGACATCAAGGACGGCCTGCAGGCGACGTTCGACTACCGCTACCTGACGGTGCCCGACCTGTCCTATGCCGCCGGTGCCAACACCGTCTCGACGAGCTACGAGAGCCACGCCGTGATGGCCGGCCTGCGCTTCCGCATCGGCACGCCGGTACGCGGCTGGAACGGGCGGGCCAACCCGATGCCGGCAGAGGGTACCCGCGACACCGAGAAGGCGCGCGCCAACCAGCCGCCGCGCGCGCCCATCGCCGCCGCGCCGGCCAATCCGGCGCCCGGCTCCCTGCCCGCCGCCCGCCTGCCCGAGCAGCCGATCGCCGCGCTCGGTGCGCCGCGCAACGGCGTCGTCGTCGCGTCGCTGCCGCCGGCGGCGCGCCGTTACGTCCTGTTCTTCGAGCCGAACTCGGTCGAACTGTCGCCGGTCAGCCAGCAGATCGTCCGCAAGCTGGCCGAGACGGCGCGCAACCGCGCCCAGCTCGTCGAGACCGTCGCCTATGACGACGCGACGCGCCGCAGCGGCGACAGCTTCCCGCTGGCGACCCGCCGCGCCCAGGCGGTGCGCGACGCTCTCGTCGCCGCCGGCTTTCCGTCGGACCGCGTCGCCGTCGAGGCGCGCGAGGAAGTCGCGGAACTCAGCAAGATCGGCGGCGCACCGACGGCCGCCCTGCCCGGCCGCCGCGTCGAACTGACGGTGCGCTGAGGCCGCGACGTGGTGTCCCGCCTCGCGAGAGGCAGTTCTGGTCCCTTCCCGTATTCCGCGCTAAGCTTCCGTACAGCCGGGACGGGAGGCGACCGATACGCTCCGTTCGCTTAGGACTAGCCGGGGCGCTGCTGGCGGGGCTGCTCGCGGGCTGCGGCGTCGCGCATGACATGCCCGACGTTTCGGAGCGCGACCGCGCGCGGGCGTCCGCCGAGATCGCGGACACGGCACCCGGCCACACCCTATCCGGCCGTAGCGTCTCGGAGAACCGGGACCTTACCGTAACGGCGGCCATGCGGCTCAAGGCCGCTGCCGCACCGATCTGCGCCCATGCCGGCCGCACCGACTGCGTCTTTCTTATCGGCTTCAGCGAGGCATACACGGTCGATCTCACCTTCGCCGAGGCGGACAAAATTTTCATTTTCGAGGAACTCGCGCGCCTGCTCGAAAGCGAGGACGAGTTCGCCGCTATCTTGGCGCATGACATGGGGCACCAGATCGCCGGGCATATAGACCGTGCGCGGACCGACAACGCCATCGGCCGCGTGATCGCCGGAACGCTCGTCCTGACACTGGATATTGCGCTGGGAACGCTGCATGGGCTGGCGGCAGGCAATAGCGCCGCAGGCCGCTACGGCTACAGTTCCCCGCGCCATCGCCATGCGTCGCTCGGACTTGGCGACCGGTTCCGGCGCCTTACCTTCACGACGGCGCAGGAGTGTGAAGCCGACTATATCGCCGCCTATCTGCTGAAACGCGCCGGATACGACCTCAGCGTGGCCCGCAGGGTATGGATACAGTTGGCCCACGCCACCGACGGGACGTCGGCCGGCGCGTTCCGGAATCATCAGGGTAGCCCGTACCGCCTCGCCGCGTGGGACAAGGCCGTCGCCGAAGTCGAGACCAGCGCCGACCTGCTGCCGGTCCGGGCACGCTGGCCGCAACTCGTCCGCGACACCGGGGTGGAGGATTGAAGCTCGCGCCGCAGGCAACGGCGCCGCCGTTCTGGCTCTTTCCGGCATGCTGGACTAGCCTGCCCCGGGGCGCGTGGGAGGAGCGCGTGCACATCGTTCGCTGCATGCTTGCCGGGTTGCTGCTGGCGACGCTGCTCGGGGGCTGCGGGGCCATCCACCGGCTGCCGGACATCTCCGACCTCGACCGCAAGAAGGCGATCGAGGAAATCGACGCCGCGGGCGCCGAACTGGCGCCGTCCGAGCGCAGCGTCACCGACAACGCCAAGATGGTCAGCGAGGTTTCGGCGCGCCTGCGCGCCGCCGTCGAGCCGGTCTGCGCCCATGCCGGTCACGAAAGCTGCACCTTCGACGTCGTCTTCCGCGACAAGGACACCTTCAACGCCTACGCCACCGGGACGAACAGGATCATCATGTTCGACGGCTTCGTGCGCGTCCTCGAAAGCGAGGACGAATGCGCCGCGGTGCTGGCGCACGAGATGGGACACCACATCGCCGGCCACATCGAGAAGACCCGCACCAATGCCGCCATCGGCAGCGCCATCTCGATGGTCCTCGTCACCGCACTGCAGGTGGCCGTGGGCGCCTATGGCGGTCCGTCCAGCTATAGCGACACGCAGCGCACGCTGCAGGATGCGCAGAAGCTCGGCGAGGGCATCGGCGCGCTGTCCTTCAGCAAGGAACACGAGCGCGAGGCCGACTACATCGCCGCCTACATACTCAAGCGCGCCGGCTACGACCTTGTCGCCGCGCGCAAGGTATGGATGCGACTGACCAGGGCCTCGGGCAAGACCGAGTCCGACCTGTTCAGCACCCATCCCGCCGGCCCCGAGCGCCTCGCCGCATGGGACAAGGCGGTCGCGGAAGTGGAGGCCAGCGCCGACTTGCTGCCGGTGCTCGTGCGTTAGGTCTGCGGGTGAACCGAGAATGCAATGGCTATGTCGAACATGAACCGGTTGGCCGCCATCCTCGCCGCTCTGTTAGCGTCCACCGCTTGCACACCGACGCGCATCAACTACGTCCCGCCGGCTATCGACTATGTCAGCGCAGAATCCCAAGACGCAGCCGGGCCGCCCACCGAGGCCTCACGGCCCGCCGACAAGGATCGGGAGGTCGTCGCCGAGGTTGTCGCCCGACTGGCCGGTGCAGCGGGTCCTCTCTGCGAGCAGGTAAAACGCAGTCCGTGCGAATTTAACGTCGAACTGGTCGAGTCCAGCGCAAGCGAAATTCGATTCTCCGAAGACAAAGTGCTTCTGTCAGCAGGCCTCGCGCGCACGCTCCAATCCGCTGACGAAGTCGCCGCCGTTCTGGCTCACCAGTTCGCCCATGTCCTCGCGCGCCACACGCAATTACCGACTGAAGAGATGCGACGCCATGATGAGGAGAGCGCGAGGCAACTCGGCGCGGCAATCTTCGTCCTGCTGCTTGCGGGTCCCGCAGCGGTTCGCGCCACAACTCCACCACGTACACCCCCCGATCCAACCAAGGGGCCGTACGATGCAATGGATGAATTGGCAGCGGACTATGTCGCCGTCTACCTGATGGTACGCGCCGGCTTTAATCCCGGCGCCATGCGCAGTGTCTGGTCACGTACATTGCCTGGCGCACATGAAACGGATCCGACCTGGGTCGTGCAGCACAACGCCCCAACCTCGCGCATCGCCGCGATCGACGAGGCGATCCTCGAAGCGTTCTCCGAGCCGGGCCGCCTGCCGACAATCAAGCCGTAGCGACGAGCTACAGCCCGTTGAAGCGCAGGCAGTAGACGCCGTGGTTCTTGTCCGAGACGAAGATGTTGCCGCGTGAATCGACGACGACGTCCTCGGTCTGCGCGACCAGGCGGGTCGCCGGCAGCGGGCCGCGGCGCTCCACCGGGTCCGGCGGCATGAACCAGCCGACCTCCTTCGGCACGCGCACGTCCGAGATGTCGTAGATACGCAGGCCGGCATTGAAGTAGGTGAGAAACACCAGCTCGTCGCCGCCGTAGAGGTGGTCCTGCCACTGGTGCTGGTGCTGGTTGTGCGGACCGAAGCGGCCGCCCTTGTCGATGAAGGTCTTGTGCGGATACCCCTCGGGGATCTGCGGCAACGGGAACAGCGAGATCAGGCGCGGGTTCTTCTCGTCCTTGACCTCGACGATGCCGGCATAGCCGAGCGGCTCGTCGCAGTTCTCGTTGATCTCCTCGGAGTTGATCACGATGTGCGGGCTGTTGCGCAGCGGCACCACCGTGTGCACGCCGATGAACGACTTGAACGGCGGCGAGAACGACAGCTCGGAGACCAGCTTCGGCTTCTTGTAGTCGGCCACGTCGAGGATGATGAAGCCGCCGGCGCTGTAGGGCAGGTAGGCGCGATCGCCCTTCCGGTAGGCGCCGCCGTGCAGCATGGTGCCGAAGGGCCGTCCCTTCTCGCCGCCGGCCGTCCACTGGCCGTCGAGCCACCAGCGGCCGACCTCCTTGGGGTTGGCCGGGTCCTCGATGTCGACGATCTGATAGATGTGGCCCTGGTAGCCCTCGGGCAGGCCGGTGGCGTGCACGTAGCGGCCGCCATCGTAGTAGTTGCGGTGCGTGCCCTCGCCGCCGCTCTTCCACTGGCCGAGCTTCTTCGGGTTCTCCGGGTCGGCCAGCGACCAGACGACGAAGCCCTCGTCGAAGCCCTTGGTCGGGTCGTCGCCCCAGCCCGGTGTGATCTTCTCGTAAGAGGAGACCATCTTGCCGTCGGCGACCTGCACCTGCAGCGTCCAGGTGTTCTCCGGCCCTTCGAGGAAGCGCACATAGCGCGGGTTCTTCGGGTCGGTCACCTCGACGATGTTGATGCCGGGGTGCCAGAAAGTCGCGGTGTACAGGTACCAGCGGTCGCCGGCCTTGTGCAGCGCGAGCTTGAAGGCCGGGCGCCCCTCGAGGTCGCAGTAGCCGATGGCCTCGACATTGTGGGCGAAGGCCTTGCCCGGCGGGAAGCTGCTCATGGCGGTTCCTCCTGGTAGCGTTGCTCAGGCCGTCGGCCAGGCCGCGCCCTGTGTGTTGAGATAGACAGCATAGAGCGAGTGCGTGGCGGTGATGAACAGGCGATTGCGCTTGGCCCCGCCGAAACCGACATTGGCCACCACCTCCGGTATGCGGATGCGGCCGAGCGGCGTACCGTCGGGCGCAAAGCACCACACCCCGTCGCCGGCGCTGGTCCAGACATTGCCGTGCACGTCGACGCGGAAACCGTCGAAGATGCCGACCTTGCACTCGGCGAAGACGCGGCTGCCCGAGAGGGTCTTGCCGTCGGCGCCGACGTCGTAGGCGCGGATGGTGCGCGGCCCGCCCGGCACGCGGCTGCCGACGCATTCGACGGCGTAGAGGATCTTCTCGTCCGGCGAGAAGGCGAGGCCGTTGGGCCGGGCGATGTCGGTGATGACCGGCTCGACGACGCCGGTCGCCGGATCGAGGCGCCAGTACCAGGCGCCCGGCATCTCCGACGGCGCGAGTTCGCCGAAATAGGTCAGCTCGATGCCGGTCGGCGGATCGGAGAACCAGATGCTGCCGTCGGACTTGACCACCACGTCGTTGGGCGAGTTGAAGCGCTTGCCCTGCCAGTTGTCGACCAGCACGGTGATACGGCCGTCGTGCTCGGTGCGGGTGACGCGCCGCGTCGTGTGCTCGCAGGAGACGAGACGGCCCTCGCGGTCGACGGTGTTGCCGTTGGTGTTGCCGGTCGGCTCGCGGAACACCGCGACGGCGCCGTTGGTCTCGTCCCAGCGATAGAGGCGGTTGGCCGGGATGTCGGAGAAGACAAGGTAGCGGCCGGCGCCGAACCACGCCGGCCCCTCGGTGAACATGCAGCCGGTGTGCAGCGTGTCGACGTGGACGTTGCCGAACACCAGCTTCGTGAAGCGCGGGTCGTGGACCTCGAACCAGTCGGTCAGCATCGGCGGCTAGTCCTCAGGCAGAACCGGGACGCAGCGCGCCCTGGGTGTTGAGATAGACGGCGTGCACCGAGCGCGTGGCGGTGACGAACAATCGGTTCCGCTTCGGCCCGCCGAAGCAGACATTCGCCACCACCCCGGGGATGCGGATGCGGCCCAGCACCGTGCCGTCGGGCGCGTAGCACCACACACCGTCGCCGGTGCTGGTCCAGATGTTGCCGTGCACGTCGACGCGGAAGCCGTCGAAGATGCCGGTCTCGCACTCGGCGAAGACGCGGCCGCCCGACAGCGTCCGGCCATCGGCGGCGACGTCGTACGCGCGGATGGTGCGCGGCTTGCCCGGCACGGGACCGCCGATGCACTCGACGGCGTAGAGGATGCGCTCGTCGGGCGAGAAGGCGAGCCCGTTCGGCCGCTCGATGTCGGTGATGACCGGGTCGAGTTCGCCGGTCGCCGGGTCGAGGCGGAAGTACCAGTTGCCCGGCAGTTCGGGCGACGCCTCGCCGAAGAAGAAGCCGGTCTGCATGCCGGTCGGCGGGTCGGAAAACCAGATCGTGCCGTCCGACTTGACGATGACGTCGTTGGGGCAGTTCAGGCGCTTGCCGCGATAGCTGTCGGCCAGCACCGTGATGCTGCCGTCGTGCTCGGTGCGCGTCACCCGGCGGTTGCGATGCTCGCAGGTGACAAGCCGCCCCTCGCGGTCGACCGTGTTGCCGTTGGCGTTGCCGGTCGGCTCGCGGAAGACGGAGACGACGCCGTTGGTCTCGTCCCAGCGATACATGCGGTCGGCGGCGATGTCGGTGAACAGCAGGTAGCGGCCGGCGCCGAACCACGCCGGCCCCTCGGTGAACAGGCAGCCGGTGTGCAGCGTGTCGACATGGACGTTGCCGAAGACCAGCTTCGTGAAGCGCGGGTCGCGGACCTCGAACCAGTCGGTCAGCATGGACCCGGGCTCACCGCGCCGCGGGACGCAGCGCGCCCTGGGCGTTGACGTAGACGGCGTAGAGCGAGGTGGTGCCGGCGATGAACAGGCGGTTGCGCTTGGGCCCGCCGAAGCAGACGTTGGCCGTCACCTCGGGAATGCGGATGCGGCCGATCAGCGTGCCGTCCGGCGCGTAGCACAGCACGCCGTTGCCGGCGCTGGTCCAGATGTTGCCGGCCGTATCGAGGCGGAAGCCGTCGAAGATGCCCACCGGGCACTCGGCGAAGACACGGCCGCCGGAAAGCGTCGTGCCGTCGGCGGAGACGTCGAACACCCGCATGTGATGCGGGCCGTTCCCGACATGGGTTGCACCGGAATCGACGACGTAGAGCTGGCGTTCGTCGAGCGAGAAGGCGAGCCCGTTGGGCTGCACGAAATCCTTCGCCACCGGGTCGAGCCGGCCACTCGCCGGGTCGAAGCGCCAGACGTAGCGGCCGCCGATCTCCGACGGCGCCGCGTCGCCCTCGTACTCGCTGTCGATGCCGTAGCTGGGGTCCGTGAACCACAGCGTCCCGTCGGACTTCACCACCACGTCGTTGGGCGAGTTGAGGCGCTTGCCCTGCCAGTTGTCGACCAGCACGGTGCGGCTGCCGTCATGCTCCGTGCGCGACACGCAGCGGCCGGAATGCTCGCAGGAGACGAGCCGTCCCTCGCGGTCGACCGTGTGGCCGTTGGTGTTGCGCGACGGCGCGCGGAACACCGAGACCTCGCCGCTGCACTCGTCCCAGCGCAACACGCGGTTGTTGGGAATGTCGGACCAGACGAGGTAGCGGCCGGCGGCGAAGTAGGCCGGGCCCTCGGCCCAGCGGCAACCCGTGTAGAGCTTGTCGACGTGGACGTTGCCGAAGACGAGCTTCGTGAAACGCGGATCGATGACCTCGAACCAGTCGGTCAGCATGCGTTACCCCCGGCACCGCGGACGTGGCGGCGCGGCCTCGCATCCCCGCGAAGCCGCGCCGTCGTCCGTCTGTTGTGGGTCGGCGGGCCGCCCCGCAGGGGCCGGCCCGCACCGGTACTGCCGCGTCGTCCGTTCAGTCGGACGGCGCGATCGACACCGCTTCGCGCCCCTTGGGCGTCTCGACGACCTTCATCGCCACGCGCTGACCCTCGGCGAGATTGGCAAGGCCGGAGCGTTCGAGCACGGAAATATGCACGAACACATCCTTGCCGCCGTCGCCGACGGCGACGAAGCCGAAGCCCTTCTCGGTGTTGAACCACTTGACCGTGCCAGCCGCGTCGACGGCGGTCGACAGGTCGGGCGCCGGCCGGCGCGGGCGCGGCCCTGCCATGTCGCGCGGACCCGAACGTCGCGGCGCTTCCGTCGCGGTGCTCTCGTCGACCGACAGCACGGCGGTGATCTGCCGGCCCTTCTGGCCCTGGCCCACCTGCACGCGCAGCGTGGCACCCGGCGCGACGGACTCGTGGCCGGCCGACTGCAGCACGCCGATGTGCAGGAAGGCGTCGCCGGTCCCGTCAGACAGCTCGGCGAAGCCGAAGCCCTTTTCCGGGTTGAACCATTTCACCGTGGCGTCGATCGGCGGCCCCTCCGGCGCGACCTCGCGGCCGAAGGAGGACGACGGCGGCCGGTCACGGCGCGGCGGTCCGCTGCCGAAGCCGCGGGATTCGCGCGGCGGCGGCGAAAACATGTCGTCGTCGAAGCCGCGACGGCGCTGGCCGCCACCGCGGTAGTCCCTGCTCTTGCTGCTCATCGCGACCGCCCGCAGCCGCCCGCGGCCGCCAACTCTACGGTCAATCCGTCGTGCCGATACGTCAATGTCTCGTCCTTCGTGCTCTGGTGCCCGCCGCGCGGCGGGCGGCCTGTGTCGTCTGGCCCGATCGCCAGGGGAAGCCTTCACCCCCCGTCCACACTACCGCGTCCCGGGCGGCGACAATAGCACTGTCTTGTTACGTCACCGGTGCTGCCCTTTCCCGCCGCGCGCACGACGGCGGCGGCCGGCACATCGGGCACGGCGAAACCGGCTAGAGCGGGCGCACGCCGCCGCCGGCCAGCGGCGCCTGCCGGGTCAGCGTGTTGACCAGCGGCCGGCCGAAGGGCGGTGCCGAAATCTCGAATATGTCGCCGGCGCGCAGTTCTACCTTGTCGGCGAAGCTCACCGTGGCGGTGCCGAGGAAGTGGACGTGGACATCGCCGGGCCGGCGGAATGACGCATACTTGAAATGGTGATGCTCGAGATTGGCCACAGCATGAGACATGTTGGCCTCACCGGTGGCGAAAGGCTTCTCCCACAACACCTTGCCACCCCGCAGGATGCGCGACCGGCCCTGCACATCCCCCGGCAGTTCGCCGAGCAGCAGTTCCGGCCCGAAGGACGACTGCCGCAGCTTCGAATGCGCGAGCCAGAGGTAGTTGCCGCGCTCCATGATGTGATCGGAGAACTCGTTGCCGAGCGCCCAGCCGACGCGGAACGGCTGGCCGTCGTCGCCGACGACGTAGAGGCCGCAGACCTCGGGCTCCTCGCCGCCGTCCTCGGCGAATTCCGGCATCGCCAGCGCCCCGCCCGGCGGCACGACCCAGGAGCCGTCGCCCTTCCAGAACCATTCCGGCTGCACGCCGGTGCGGCCGGCCGGCGGCTTGCCGCCCTCCAGCCCCATGCGGAACATCTTCATCGAGTCCGACAGCGCCGCCTCGCCGCCCTCGGCGAACTTGCGATGCATGGCGTCGCGCGCATCGGCACTGCCGAGATGCGACAGGCCGGTGCCGGTGACGAGGCAGTGCGCCGGGTCGGGGTGGTCGAGCGGCGGCAACAGGCGGCCCTGGGCGACGACCGCGGCATAGTCGTCGCGCGTCGCCCCGGAGTGTCGCTCGACCAGCGCGGCCAAGGTTTCACCGGCCGCGATGGCCCGGCGGGCGAGTGCGTAAACGGTATGAACGCCGTCAAGCCGGACGAGCGTCTCGGCGTCGGCGACGCAGCCGACCCGCCGGCCACCGCCCGCCATGTACTGGACGAGGCGCAGGCTCATCGACCGGGCACGGCGGCGCCCATGCGGGCGAGGAACGATGCCAGCGACTCGCCATCGAGGCGCAGCACGGCGTCGAACAGGCTGTCGGCCATGCGGCAGAAGGCGTCGCCCTCGCGCATGCTGCGCTGGGACGACCAGTTGGCGAGCAGCGTGACGTAGCGGTCGAGTTCGGCGTCGGCGGCGTCGCCGTAACTCTTCTCGAACATCTCGCGCAGGATGCGGCTGGTGCGGGCCAGCTCCTCGGCGTGGCGCGTGACCGCCGCGTCGTACTGGCGCTGGCGATCGCAGGCCAGGGCCGCGATCATCAGGTCGCTCTGCAGGGCGCGAACATTGATTGCCGCCAGTTCGGCCGTCGTCGGCGGCACCGTCTTTGCCGGCGTGGCCGCCGATGCCGCGCCGGCGAGCGCCAGCAGCGCCGCGGCCGCGAGCGTGCCGATCGTTCCCGCCTTCCGTGCAGCCAGCGTGGCGCGCACCCGAACCCCCTTGCCGGAGCGGGAGTTTGGCACCGTCGCCGTCATCGGCGCAACGTTCGCCCGGCCGCTCAGAAGCGCAGTGCGCGCGCCTGGTTGACGTGCGGCAGCGCGGCGACGCTGGCCAGCACCTCCGGCGGTGCCGGCTGGTCGACCTCGACCAGCGACAACGCCTCGCCGCCGGGCCCGGTGCGGCCGAGGTGGAAGGTGGCGATGTTGATTCCGGCATCGCCAAGGACCGAGCCGAGGCGACCGATCAGGCCCGGTCGGTCGTTGCTCATCACGTAGAGCATGTGCGTTCCCAGTTCGGCCTCGAGCGAGATGCCGCGCACATCGACGAGCCGCGGCTTGTCGCCACCGACGAGCGTGCCGGCGACGGTGCGCGTCTGGCGCTCGGTCCGGACGGCGAGGCGGATCAGCGTCTGGTAGTCGCAGGGCCGGTCGTGGCGCACTTCGGAGACCTCGATGCCGCGCTCGTGCGCCAGCACCGGGGCATTGACCATGTTGACGCTGTCGAGCAGCGGCCGCAGCAGGCCGTTGAGCGCGGCGGCGACCAGCGGGCGCGTGTTGAGGCCGGCGGCGTCACCCTCGAACTCGATGGTCACGGCGACGAGGCCGGTTTCCGTGGTCTGGCCGGCGAAACTGCCGAGCAGTTCGGCCAGGCGCATGTACGGGCGCAGGCGCGGCGCCTCCTCGGCCGACACCGAGGGCATGTTGAGTGCGTTGATCACCGCCCCGGTCAGCAGGTAGTCCGACATCTGCTCGGCGACCTGGATGGCGACATTGACCTGCGCCTCGGTGGTCGAGGCGCCGAGATGTGGCGTGCAGACGACGTTCTCGTGCGCGAACAGCGGATTGTTCTTCGCCGGCTCCTCGACGAAGACATCGAGCGCCGCACCCGCGACATGGCCGCTGTCCAGCGCCTTCAGCAGGTCGGCCTCGACGACGAGGCCGCCGCGCGCGCAGTTGATGATGCGCACGCCCTTCTTCATCTTCGCGATCGCCGTCGCGTCGACGATGCCGCGCGTCTGGTCGGTCAGCGGCGTGTGCAGGGTGATGAAGTCGGCGCGGCCGAACAGCGTGTCGAGATCGACCTTCTCGACGCCGATCTCGAGCGCGCGTTCGGGCGACAGGAACGGATCGTAGGCGACGACCTTCATGCGCAGGCCGCGGCCGCGGTCGGCGACGATCGAACCGATGTTGCCGCAGCCGATGACGCCGAGGGTCTTGCCCGTCACCTCGACGCCCATGAAGCGCGACTTCTCCCACTTGCTCGCCCGGGTGGAGGCGTCGGCCGCCGGAATCTGGCGGGCCAGCGCGAACATCAGGGCGATGGCGTGCTCGGCGGTGGTGATGGCGTTGCCGAAGGGCGTGTTCATCACGACGATGCCATGGCCCGTGGCGGCCGGCACGTCGATGTTGTCGACACCGATGCCGGCGCGGCCGACGATGCGCAGGCTGCCGGCGGCGCCGGCCTTCAGCACTGGCGCCGTGATCTTCGTGGCCGAGCGCAGGGCGACGCCGTCATAGCCGCCGATGATGTCGACGAGGTCGGCCTCCTTGAGGCCCTGCCGCACGTCGGTCTCGACGCCGCGCGCGGCGAACACCTCCATGGCACGCGGGTCGAGACTGTCGGCGATGAGAACCTTGGGCATCGGAAATCTCCGGGAGCGGAATGTCGGGACCCGCGCGGCAGGCAAACGCGCGCGAACGAAAATCAGGCGCCGGCGCGCACCTGCGCCCAGGCCCAGTCGAGCCAGGGCAGCAGCGCGGTTACGTCGGCACGCTCGACCGTGGCGCCGGTCCATACCCGCAGGCCTGGCGGCGCGTCGCGGTACGAGCCGATGTCCCAGGCCACGCCCTCGCGGTCGAGCAGATCGGCAATGGCCTTGGCCGTCGCGGCCTGGGCCTTGGCGTCGAGACCGGCGAACCACGGATCGACGATCTTCAGGCAGACGCTGGTCGGCGAGCGCGTCGCCACGTCCTCGGCGAGAAAGGCCGCCCAGTCGCTCGCCGCGACCCACTCGGCGACGACGGCAAGGTTGCCTTCGGCGCGCGCGATCAGCGCCGGCAGGCCGCCCAGCCCCCCGGCCCAGTCGAGCGCGTCGATCTGGTCCTCGACGCAGAGCATGGACGGCGTGTTGATGGTGTCGCCCTTGAACACCGCCTCGTTGAGCTTGCCGCCCGAGACGAGGCGGAAGATCTTCGGCAGCGGCCAGGCCGGCCTGGTCGTCAGCAGGCGTTCGACGGCGCGCGGACCCAGCGCCAGCATGCCGTGCTGCGCCTCGCCGCCGAGCACCTTCTGCCACGACCAGGTGACGGCATCGAGCCGGTCCCAGGCGAGGTCCATGGCGAAGGCCGCCGAGGTCGCGTCGCAGATGACGAGGCCCTGTCGATCGCGCGCGATCCAGTCCCCGTTGGGCACGCGGACGCCCGAAGTGGTGCCGTTCCAGGTAAAGACGACGTCGCGCGCGAAATCCACCGAGCCGAGGTCCGGCAGCAGGCCATAGTCGGCCGACAGCGTGCGCACGTCGGCCAGCTTCAGCTCCTTCGTGACGTCGGAGACCCAGCCCTGGCCGAAACTCTCCCAGGCCAGCACGTCGACACCGCGCGATCCGAGCAGCGTCCACAGCGCCATCTCGACGGCGCCGGTGTCAGAGGCGGGCACGATGGCGAGGCGCCAGTCGGCCGGCATGCGGAGAATGGTCTTGGTCTTCTCGATCACGGCGCCGAGACGGGCGCGGGCCGGGCCGGCGCGATGCGAGCGGCCGACGAGCGCGCCTTCGAGCACCGCCGGCGACCAGCCGGGGCGTTTGGCACACGGACCTGAGGAGAAGCAGGGATTGGCCGGCCGGAGCGCCGGCCGTCGCACGGATTCGGTCATTGCTGTCGCGTCCCTTACAGAACGCCGCGCCCCGTTGGGGGGACGTGGCCCGCCGGGGAGAATAGGCTTCGCCGACGGCGGGTCAATGACGCCGCCAAGACGTTTTGACGCAGCGGGCGCCGACCCTAGAGCCCGTACCAGACCCGCGCCAGCACCGTGTAGGCAAGCCACATGAGCACCACCAGCGGCGCTCCGGCGCGGAAGAAGTCGACGAAGCGGTAGTTGCCGGGCGCCATCACCATCAGGTTGGTCTGGTAGCCGATCGGCGTGGCGAAGCTGCAGTTCGCAGCGAAGACGACGGCGACGGCGAAGGCCTCGACCGGCGCGCCAAGGCGCTGGGCGAGACCGACGGCGATCGGCGTGAACAGCACCGCGGCGGCGTTGTTGGAGATCAGGTTGGTCATCAGGGCGATGACCAGGAACATCGCCGACAGCGCCACCAGCGGCGAGGCATCGCCGATTGCCGCGAGGAAGGCGTCGACGATGGCGGCTGCGCCGCCCGTGTCCTGCAGCGCGGTGCCCAGCGCCAACGCGGCGGCGATCAGCAGCACGATGTTGCGGTCGACGGCGCGCCCGGCCTGGCGGATGTTGAGGATGCCGAAGGCCAGCATCAGCCCGGCGCCGCACAGCGACGAGATGACGATCGGCACCAGCTCGGTCGCCGACAGCAGCACGACGACGCCGAAGATGGCGAGCGCCCGCTTGGCGTTGTGCGTCGCCGGCAGCACCGTCGCCGACCATTCGATCAGCAACACGTCGCGATCGCCGCGCAGGCCTTCGACCTCTTCGCGCGTGCCCTGGATCAGCAACACGTCACCGGCCTCGAGCCGGATCTCGGTGATGCGCGCGCGGATCATGCGCGACTGGCGCTGGATGCCCAGCACGATGACGTGAAAGCGATGACGGAAGGCGGCGAGTTCCAGCGTCTGGCCGACCAGCCGCGAGGCCGGCGTCACCATCACCTCGGCGATCTGCTGTTCGCCACGGCGGCGACGGCGGCCATCGCGCTCGGCCGTATCCTCGCCCTCCTCGTCGCCGGCGCCGATGTCGAGCAGGTGCGTTTCGCCCTTCATCGCTTCGGTCAGTGCCCGCCGGGTCGCCGCCACCACCAGCACATCGCCGGGCAGCAGGCGAAGGCCGTCGTCGAAGGGCGGCAGGAAGGCATGCTCGTCGCGCTGCACGAGGCGCACCGTGACGTCGCGCAGGTCGGGGAAGAAGCCGCCACGCGGTCCGATGCCGGCCAGGCGCGAACCTTCGGTGACGGCGATCTGGGCGAGGAACTGCCGCCCGTCGGCACCGCCGAGCGCCGCCGACAGCGGCATGCGGTCGGGCAGCAGGCGCGGCGCGACGAGGATGATGTAGAGCGCGCCGACGCCGGCGAGGATGGCGCCCGGCGCGGTGAACTGGAAGATCGAGAATGCCGGCAGGCCGAGCTGCACCAGCGAGCCCGAGACCAGCAGGTTGGTCGAGGTGCCGATCAGCGTCGTCATGCCGCCGAGGATGGCGGCGTAGCTGAGCGGGATCATCAGCCGCGACGCGGTGTGGCCCAGGCGCTCCGCGATCGCCTGCACGACCGGGATCAGCAGCACGACGACCGGCGTGTTGTTGAGGAAGGCGCTGGTGACGATCGCCAGCACCAGCACCAGCGCCGGCGCCAGCATGACGCGGCCACGCACCAGCGTCACCACGACGCCGGCGGCGCGTTCGAGTGCGCCGGTCTGCGCCAGGCCCTGTCCCAGCACGAGCAGCGCGGCGACGGTCAGCAGGGCCGGATTGGCGAAGCCGGCGAGCAGCCGCTCGGGGCCCAGCGTCGCCCGCCCCGCCGCGTCCACGGCCGGAAAGAAATGGAACAGCAGCAGCAGCGCGCAGATGACGGCGAGGGAGGTGAACTCCATCGGCACGCGGTCCCACGCATAGAGTGCGAGCGCGGCGGCGATGATGGCGAAGGTGCCCCACAGGCCGATCGCAGCGACGAGCGCGGGTTCCATGACGGCTTGGCGCCCCTGTTCAGGCCGCGGGACGACGCTTGATGAACGATGTGGTCTTGAAGCTGCACACCGTGCCCGAGGCCGGCGTGGCGATGGTGAAGGCGAAGACGACGATGCCGCGGTCGGGCCGCGACCCCGAGGGCCGGGCCTCGATCACCTCGATCGTCGTCTCCAGCGCGTCGCCGGGGCGAACCGGCTTCGACCAGCGCACCTCGTCCATCGCCGGGCCGCCGAGCGAACTGTCGACGATGTGGCCGAGACGGATCCACTGCGCGAAGGCGGTGCCGAGGGTCTGGTACCCACTGGCGATGATCCCGCCGAAGGGGCCCTTCTCCGCCGCCGCCCTGTCGATGTGGATCGGCTGCGGGTCGTAGTCCCGGGCAAACGCGATGATCTCCGCTTCGCTCAGCACCGCCGGCTCGGTCGTGAAGCGGCGGCCAACGGTCAGATCCTCGAAATACAGGCTCATGGGCTCCTCGGGTGCCGGGCGGGCACCCTATAGAGAGCATTTTTTACATACGCAATACGGATTGAATTCACATTTAACGTGAATGACTTGTTATTATCCGGCCCTCACTCGGCCGGCACTCCCGCCTGCGCGGCTTCCCAGGCCAGGATCAGGCGCTTGCGCTCGGGCCGCCAGCGATAGCCTGTGATGCTGCCGTTGTTGCGCAGCACGCGATGGCACGGGATCAGCCACGAGACGGGGTTCTGGCCCACGGCGCCGGCCACCGCTCGCGGCGCGTCCGGCCGGCCGATGCGACGCGCGAGATCGCTGTAGCTGGTGAGCGCTCCGGCCGGGATGCGCAACAGGGCTTCCCACACCTTGAGCTGGAAGGGCGTGGCGCGCAGCAGCAGGTGGATCTGTCCGGCCCCGCCGAAGGCCCGCTCGGCAAAGGGTCGCGTGATCGCAACGTCGGCGGACAGCCGCGCCTCGCCGAAATTGGTCGCGAGGTCGGCGAGCACGGCTTCGTGGTCGTCGCGATCGCCGAAGGCGAGACCGCAGACGCCGCGCGGGCTGGCGACGATGAGGCAGTCGCCGAACGGGCTGTCGTGCCAGCCCCAGGCCAGTTCGAGGTCGGCGGCGCGCGCCTTCCACTCGCCCGGCGTCAGGGCCTCGTGGGTGACGAACAGGTCGTGCAGGCGACCCGGGCCCGACAGGCCGGCATCGAACGCGGCGTCGAGCACGCTCGCGGATTCGGCAAGGCGCTGCTTGGCGTGGCGCAGGGTCAGGTACTGCACGTACTTCTTGGGGCTGACACCGACATAGCGGGTGAACAGCCGCTGGAAATGATGCGGTGCGAGACCGGTCGCGGCGGCGATCTCGTCGAGGGAAGGTTGCTCCTGCCAGTGCCGGCCGAGCCAGGCCAGCGCCCGGCCGATGGTGGCATAGCCGGAACCGGCCGCTTCGGGCGGCTGGGGCGTGCCGATGTCGAGGGCGGTCATGGCCATAGTCTACTCCCGGGTTGGGGCGGCGCAGGCGCCGTTTGTCCGCAAGCTAGGCTGCGGCCCGCCCCGCCCCCACCCGCTTCTTGCCGAAACGCGCCCCCGGCCGGCGGAGACGTGCATGGCGCAGCCTGCCGGCCGACCGACCGCGTCGACGCTCTTTCAATTTTTCAGTTCCTGAGTCAAAAATACTGAAATCCATCACCGGGACGGGGCGGGCATGTACACCATCGCGGTCGACATCGGCGGTACCTTCACCGACTGCGTGGCGATCGACGACGCCGACGGCCGCACCACAGTTCGCAAGGTGCTGACGACGCCGGACGACCTGCAGCGCGGTGTGCTCGACGGCATCGGCCAGATCGCCGGCGAACTCGGCCGGCCGACGGAGGCCCTCCTCGCCGACGCCCGCCGCTTCGTCCACGCCACGACGCAGTCGAGCAACGCCGTCTTCGCCGGCACCGGCACACGTACCGCAGTGCTGACGACGCACGGCTTCGCCGACACCCTGCTGATCATGCGTGCCACCGGCCGCGTCGCAGGCCTGTCGGTGTTCGAGCGGCACCACTACCGCAACACGCAGAAGCCCGAGCCGCTGGTCGACGAGCGCGACATCTTCGAGGTCGCCGAGCGCATCGACCACAAGGGCGCGGTGATCACGCCGCTCGACGCGGCCGAGTTGAGGGCGCTGGCGCGCCGCATCCGCGCCGCCCACTACGGCGCCGTCGCCGTGTGCTTCCTGTTCTCGCACAAGAACCGAGAGCACGAGGTCGCCGCCGGCGCCATCCTGCGCGAGGAACTGCCCGGCTGCTACGTGTCGCTGTCGGCCGAGGTGGCGCCCGTCATCGGCGAGTACGAGCGCAGCGCGACGACGCTGTTCAACGCCTATGTCGGCCCCGTCATCGAGAGCTACCTCAGGCGGCTGGAAGCGACGCTCGCCGATGCCGGGCTGCGCCAGAAGCTGCTGATCGTGCAGGCCAACGGCGGTGTCGCCACGGCGGCACAGACCGTCCCCATCATGACCGTCGAGTCGGGCCCGGCGGCCGGCGTCGTCGGCGCGGCGCTGCTGGCCGAACAGCTCGGCACGCCCAACGTCATCGGCACCGACGTCGGCGGCACTACCTTCAAGGTGGCGATCATCGCCGACAACGCCTGGGCCTACAGCCGCGAGACGGTGCTCAACCAGTACCAGCTCCGCCTGCCGATGATCGATATCGCCTCCATCGGCGCCGGCGGCGGCTCGATCGCCTGGATCGACAACGGTCGCCTCAAGGTCGGCCCGCGTAGTGCGGCGGCGAGCCCCGGCCCCGCCTGCTACGGGCTCGGCGGCACCGAGCCGACGGTGACCGACGCCGACGTCGTGCTCGGCTACATCTCGCCCGACCGCTTCCTCGACGGCCGCATGAAGCTGCTGCCCGAGCGCGCCCACGAGGCCATCCGCATCCACATCGCCGACCGGCTGTTCGGCGGCGACGTGCTGGCGGCGGCCGCCGGCATCCGCCGCGTCGTCGACAGCCAGATGGCCGACCTCATCCGCAAGACGACGCTGGAACGCGGCCACGACACGCGCGACTTCGTGATGATGGCCTATGGCGGCGCCGGCCCGACGCATGCCTGTTCCTACGGCCCCGACGCAGGCTGCGCCGAGATCGTCATCCCGGCCGTCGCCACCGTGCATTCGGCCTACGGCGCCGCCGTTACCGACATCCGTTTCAGCCTGCGCTACTCCGATCCGGTGGTCCTGCCGGTGCCGCCGGAACGGCTGGAAGGCGTCTACGCGACGATGGAACGCGAGGGCGGCGCCCTGCTCGCCGATGCCGACGTGCGCGAGGCAGACCACCGTTACGAACGCTGGGTCGAGGCCCGCTACCGCCGCCAGGTCCATACCGTGCGCGTGCCGGCACCGGCGCGCATCGATGCCGCCGGCGTCGAGGCCATCGCCCAGTCCTTCCACCGCGAATACGAGCGCCTGTTCGGCGCCGGCACCGGCCTCGCCAACGCCGGCATCGAACTGATCAACTACGGCGTCGACGCCATCGGCCGCGTCGGCCGCCACCCGCCCGAACGCATCGCACCGGCCGCTGCGGCGCCGCGCCCGCGCACGACGCGCAAGGCATGGTGCGGCGTCGCCGGCGCGCTGGTCGACACGCCCGTCTATGACGGCCCGTCGCTCGGCGCCGGTGCCGAACTTGCCGGGCCGGCGGTAATCGAACAGCCCGGCACCACCGTCGTGCTGCTCACCGGCCAGCACGCCCGCGTCGACGATTTCGGACACATCCACGTCACCCATGCCGGCAACGGTCGGACGGAGGCGAGCCATGCCTGACAGCGCACCATCGCTGCTCGATCCCGTCACCTTCGAGGTGCTCAACCACCGCCTGCTGTCGATCTCCGAGGAGATGGGCATCCAGTACATGCGGTGCTCGGGATCGAACGTGCTCATCACCGGCAACGACGCCGCCTCGGCGATCATGAACGCCGATGGCGCGCTGGTCGCCGTCGGCCCCTATATCGTCACCCAGGGCAACGTGCTGCCGCTGATCGTGCAGGCGACCATCGATGCGGCGAAGCTGCACGGCGACGTCGCCGACGGCGACATCTACATCTGCAACGATCCCTATCTCGGCGCCATCCACGCGCCCGATTTCGCCACCGTCAGCCCGCTGTTCCACGACGGCGAGCTGATCGCCTGGCTCGGCGCCTCGGGGCATCAGCTCGACACCGGTGGCATGGACCCGGGGGGCTTTTCCGTGAAGGCGGTCGACATCCACCAGGAGGGGCTGCGCATGCCCCCGGTCAAGCTGGTCGACCGCGGCACGGTGCGCTCGGACGTGCTCGACTGGATCATCAACCAGGTGCGCGATCCCATCGTCGGCCTCGACGTGAAGGGCCAGATCGCCGCCATCATGGCCGGCCGCGAGCGGGTGAAGGGCCTGATCGAAAGCTGGGGCGTCGAGACGGTGAAGGGCGCGATGGCGCGCTCGGTCGAGTTCGCCGCCGAAAAGCTGCGCGGCCGCCTCGCCGAGCTGCCCGATGGGCGGTGGCGCGAAGTGCAGTACATCGACCATGACGGCCACCAGTCGCGCATCTACACGGTGGTGTGCACGCTGACCAAGAAGGGCGAGCGGCTGACCTTCGACTTCACCGGCACCAGCCCCAACGCGCGCGGCCTCATCAATTGCACCTGGTCGGGCCTGCAGGCGGCCGTGCTGTCGGCCGTCTACATCAACCTGTGCTGGGACATCCCGTGGAACCGGGGCGTGCGCGACTGCCTCGACATCGTCTCGCAGACCGGCACGGTGAACAACGCGGCCTATCCGGCGCCCTGCGCCATGGCGACTATCTCCGGCGTCATCGTCACCATCGACGCGGCGTGGCGCTGCCTGTCGCAGATGCTGCTGGCCAGCGACAAGTACCGCGGCGAGGCGATGGCGGTGTGGTCGGGCACCTCGATGGCGCCGATCTTCGCCGGCACGAGCCAGCACGGCTTCCCCTTCGCCGCCACCGAGATGAGCCATTTCGGCGGCGGCGGCGGCGCCCGCACCTATGCCGACGGCGTCGACACCTCGGGCATCGTCTTCAACACGACGCCCAACATGCCCAACATCGAGGACCAGGAGGCGGAGTACCCGGTGCTCTACCTGTTCCGCCGCCACCTGCGGGACTCCGGCGGTCCGGGGCGCTTCCGCGGCGGCCGGGCGGGCGAACTTGCCTATACCGTCCATGACGCGCCGAAGGCCGATCTCGAGGGCCTGTTCGCCGGCACCGGCGCCGAGATGCCGAACGGCATCGGCATCGCCGGCGGCCTGCCCGGCTGCGCCATTCGCATCGGCCGCTATACCGGTAGCGACGTACCCAATCGCATCGCCGCCGGGCATCCCCTGCCCGACCGCCTCGAGGACATCTCCGGCAGCCACGAGATGATGGCGAGCAAGCATCCGCGCGTGCCGATTCCCGCGGGCGACGTGTGGCACCATTGCTGGCAGGCCGGCGGCGGCTACGGCGACCCGCTGCTGCGCGAGCCGGCGCGCGTGGCGACCGATCTGGCACGCGGCGCCGTCTCGGCCGAGGCGGCGCGCGACATCTACGGCGTCGTGCTCGCCCCCGACGGCAGTGCCGACGCCGCCGCGACCGAAGCGCGCCGCACCGAGATCCGCCACGTCCGTCTCGCCTCCGCCACCACCATCGAGCCGGGCGACGCGGTCGTCGACTTCCCCGGGATCACTGGCAAGCTGCGGCTGGGCGACGCGCTTGAGATTGACGGCGCCGCCGGTGCCGTGGCCTGCGCCCAGTGCGGTCACCGCCATTGCGGCACCCATGACAACCTGCTGCTGCACCTGCGCGAGGTGCTATCGCCGCTGTCGGCGGCGGGCCCCGTGCGCGGCGAGGACTACGATGTCGGCCGCTTCCGGCTGCGCCAGCTCTGCTGCGCGAACTGCGGCACGCTGGTCGACACGCAGGTCGCGCTGGACGGCGCCCCGCGGCCGTTCATGCGGCTCGGCGCGACATGACGGCCGCCGCCCGCCGCGCCGAACCGGTCGCAGACGCCGCGCCCGCGGCGAGCCTCGGCACGTCCATCCGCGAGGCGCGCCACGCGTCCGGCAAGACCCTGCGCGAGGTGGCCGACGCGGCCGGCGTGTCGATCAGCTATCTCAGCCAGATCGAACGCGATCTCCTGACACCGGCGATCGGCGCGCTGCGCCGCATCGCCGAGGCGCTGGGCCTGCCGGCCGGCACCCTGGCCTTCGCATCGGGCGCGCGGCCGGGCCGCGTCGGCATCGTGCGCCGCGACGCGCGCAAGCGCGTCTCGCTCGGCGACGGCGCCATCGACTGGGAACTGCTGACGCCCGACGTGCAGGGCCGCGTCTCCGTCCTCGCCCTCAACGTGCCGCCGGGCGCCGAGGGCGGCGAGGCCTTCAGCCATCCCGGCGAGGACATCGTCGTCGTCCAGCGCGGCACGCTGTCGATCGAGGTCGGCGGCCTCTGGCACGAGATTGGGCCGGGCGATTCCATGCGCTTCGGCAGCGAGATTCCCCACCGCTGGCGCAATGCCGGCAGCGAGCCCGTCGAGGCGCTGTGGATCAGCTCCCCGCCCTGGCTGTGACGAGCGACAGGAGAGAAGAATGAGCGAACAGCAGACCCCCGCCGCACCGCGCAAGCTGTCGCACGAGGTGGTGATGGAGGTGGAAGGCCACACCGTCGGCCGCTTCCGCAACGAAACGACGGTGCGCCTGCTCGGCGAGGGCGGCGGCACCTTCGAGATCGCCACCGACGAAGGCAAGTTCCCGCATGGCGGCGACGGCTCCGCCCCGCCGCCGCTGGCCTACTTCGCCGCCGCGCTGGTGACCTGCCTGATGGTGCAGGTGAAAGCCTTCGCCCGCCGCATGCGGATCGATATCCGCGGCGTGAAGGCGTCCAACCGCTGCCACTGGCGCGCCGACTTCGACGGCCGCGGCCCTTATGTGTCGCGCCCGATGGGCTTCTCGATCGACCTCGACATCGACAGCGACGCCCCGACGGAGGACCTGCTGCGCCTGATCGACGCCGCCAAGAAGGGCTGCTTCGTCGAGCAGACACTCGCCGTCGCCAACGACATCAAGCATCGCCTCAAGGTCGGCGACGGCTGGGTCGACGCCTGATCGCCCGCGAGCAAGGAGGCCATCACATGACCGACGCCAAGCCGGCGGCCGAGGCCGCCCACACCTTCGACGTGATCTGGGAAGCCGAAACGCGCACGACCGACCGCCTGCGCACCGAGACGCGGGTGCGCCAGGCCAGCATCGGCAACCACCCCGAATTCACCATCCTCACCGACGAGGTAGGCTACCCGCACGGCGGCGACCAGACGGCGCCGGCACCGCTCGCCTACTTCGCCACCGCGCTCACCACCTGCCTGACGACGCAGGTGCGCGCCTTTGCCAAGAAGCTGCGCATCGACATTCGCGGCATCCGCATCAAGGCGCGTTGCCACTGGCGCGCCGACGCCATCGGCCGCGAGCCCTATGTCGGCTCGCCGGTCTCGTTCCATCTGGATGTCGACATCGACAGCGACGCCGGCGAGGCCGACCTGCGCCGCCTGCTGGAAGTGGCGAAGAAGGGCTGCTTCTTCGAACAGACGCTCAACCGGCCCAACGAGGTGACGCATCGCCTCAAGGTCGGCGACGGCTGGGTCGACGCGTAGCCGCGCCTAAACCGTGATCGTGCCGGCGAGGTAGTCGGCGCAGGTGCCGGCGATGTCGACACGGTCGCCGCGCAGGCGGCACCACAGCGTGCCGCCGCGCGCCGAGATCTGCCGGCCGACCAGCGCGTCCCGGCCGAGCACGCCGGCCCAGTAGGGCAGCAGGCTTGTCTGGGCGGAGCCGGTGACGGGATCCTCGGGAATGCCGGCGCGCGGCGCAAAGAAGCGCAGCACGTAGTCGTGCGCGTCGCCCGGCGCCGTGGCCGTGACGGCGAAGGTGTCGACCCGCGCGAGTGCCACCATGTCCGGCGCCAGCGCCGCGACGTCCGCCTGCCGGTCGAAGACGCAGACGAGGTCGCGAGCCGCCAGCACCGCGCGCGGCGCGGCGCCAAGGGCGTCGGCAAGGCCGGCGGGCACGGCGACCGGCCTGGGCGGCCGCGACGGAAAGTCGAGGGCATAGCGCTCGCCGTCGCGCGCCACCGTGAGAATTCCCGATTTCGACTGGAAGCGAACGGAAGCGCCGGTGAACCCCCGATGCCGCCACAGCACGTGCCCGGCGGCGAGCGTGGCGTGGCCGCAGAGGTCGATCTCGACGCCGGGCGTGAACCAGCGCAGGTGGAAATCGTGATCTGCGCCGGTCGGCGCCGGCACGTAAAAGGCCGTCTCGGCGAGGTTGTTCTCGGCGGCGATCGCCTGCAGCGTCGCATCGGGCAGCCACGCCTCGAGCGGGCACACAGCCGCCGGATTGCCGGTGAACGGCCGGTCGGCGAAGGCGTCGACCTGCCACATCGGGATCGTCGTCATGCCGGTTCGCGTCCGCGCTGCGCCAGCGCCACGCCGGCGATGATGACCACGGTGGCGACGACCAGCGGCCAGGTCAGTGTCTCGCCTAGAAACAGCGTCCCGGAGGCGACGCCGACGACCGGCATGCCGAACAGGAAGGTCGTCATCCGCGTCGGCCCGGCAATGGCGATGGCGACGAACATCGCGAGGTAGGCGACGATGTTGGAGTTGATCGCCAGCATGGCGATGGAGAACCAGGCGACGCCGGACAGGCCGGCGACGGCGGCGAAGTCGAGGTGCCAGAGGCCGAATGGGATCATCATCAGCGACGCGACGACGACGCTCCACATCGTCACCGCATAGGGTCCGTAGCGGCCCATCGTCGGCCCGCTGACGGCGAAGATGCTGGCCGCCGCCAGCGAGGAGCCGAACACCAGCAGGTCGCCCACGAGGCTTGCATGCGACGCGGTGAGGCCGATCGCCTCGGCGATGAGGAGCGCGGCGCCGGCGAAGGCGACGAGGCAGCCGACGACCCAGGTCAGTCTCGGCCGCCGCCAGGTGATCAGCGCCACCAGCAGCCCGGTGAGGATCGGCGAGGAGGAATTGACCACCGCCGTATGCCCCGCCGTCGACAGCGAGGCGCCCCAGCTCTGCAGCAGGATGAAACCGACGAGGCCGACCGCCGAGACGTACAGCAGCACCCATTTGTGCCGGCCCTGCCAAGGCAGCTTAAGTCCCATGAGAAGGATGACGGCAAGCGCGAAGGGCAGCGACAGCACGGCGCGGAGGATGCCGACCGATAGTCCGTCGACATCGACGGCCGCGAGCTTCACGAACAGCGGCGTCGCGCCCCACGACACCGCCGTGTAGAGCGCGCACGCCATCGCGAGAGGCGTCATGCGGCCAGGTCCGGGCACGGCGGCGGCGGTCATCGCACGCCGTCGCCGGTGAACGGCCGCACCGTGACGCCATGGTCGAGCGGGCCATGGCCCTTGCCGTAGCCGGGCGCGGCGGCGATGGCGGCGCGCACATAGGCGCGCGCGCGGGCCACCGCACGCTCGACGGCAAGCCCCTGCGCGATGCCGGCCGCGATTGCCGAGGCGAGCGTGCAGCCGGTGCCGTGGGTATGGCGCGTTGCCAGCCGGGCATCGGCGAAGCGCACGATGCCGACGCGCGTCACCAGCAGGTCGACCACGTCTGGCCCGTCCAGGTGGCCGCCTTTGACCAGCGCCGCCGCCGCTCCCATCGCCACCAGTGCCTTGCCGGCCGCCACCTGCCCCGCCTCGTCCTCGACGGCGATGCCGGTCAGTGCCGCCGCCTCGGGCGCGTTGGGTGTCACCACCGCCGCCCGCGCGACGAGTCGCGCGGCGAGCGCCGCATGTGCGTCGTCGTCGAGCAGCTTCGCCCCGCCCTTGGCGACCATCACCGGGTCGACCACCAGCGGCACGCCCGCCGCGTGCCGCGCCAATGCGTCGGCCACCGTGGCGATCACCTCGGCCGTGTGCAGCATGCCGGTCTTGACGCAGTCGGCGCCGATGTCGTCGAGCACCACGCGCATCTGCCGCGCGATGAAGTCGGGCGGCACGCCGTGCACGGCCTCGACGCCCAGCGTGTTCTGCGCCGTCAGCGCGGTGATCGCCGTCGCCGCGAAGCCGCCCAGCGCGGTCACCGCCTTGATGTCGGCCTGGATGCCGGCGCCGCCGCCGGAATCCGACCCGGCGACGATGAGCACGCGTCCGTGCATGGGGCTTAGCCCGCCGCCGCGCGGCGCTCGATGACGGCGCAGATCTCGCCCACCACGCCCTCGACCATGGCGGCGTCGCGGCCCTCGGCCATCACGCGCACCACCGGCTCGGTGCCGGACGGCCGGATGAGGATGCGCCCGTCGCCACCCAGCCGCGCCTCGGCCGCGGCGACGGCGGCGCGCACCTCGTCGCTCTCGTGCGGCGTCGTGCCCTTGCTGAAGCGCACGTTCTTGAGCACCTGCGGGTAGGGCGTGAACAGCCGCGCGACCTCCGACACCGGCCGCCCGGCCTCGACCACGGCCGCAAGCACCTGCAGGGCTGCGACGAGGCCGTCGCCGGTCGTGGCATGGTCGGCCAGGACGATGTGACCGGACTGTTCTCCGCCGACGTTGTAGCCCCCGCGCCGCATCTCCTCGAGGACATAGCGGTCGCCGACCCTTGCGCGAACCAGCGCGAGGTCGCGCGTCGCGAGATACTTCTCGAGGCCCAGGTTGGACATCACCGTGGCGACGACGCCGCCACCGGTCAGCCGCCCGGCGCGCTGCCACGCCGTTGCCACCAGCGCCATCACCTGGTCGCCGTCGAGCACCGTGCCGGTCTCGTCGACGAGGATGACGCGGTCGGCGTCGCCGTCGAGCGCGATGCCGAGATGGGCGTCGTGCGCCGTCACCGCCGTGCGGACTGCGCCGGGCGCGGTGGCGCCGCAGGCGCGGTTGATGTTGGTGCCGTTGGGTTCGACCCCGATGGCCACCACCTCGGCACCCAATTCGTAGAATACCTGCGGCGCCACCTTGTAGGCGGCGCCGTGGGCGCAATCGACGACGATGCGCATGCCGTCGAGCCGCAGGCCGCGCGGGAAGGTCGCCTTGACGAACTCGACGTAGCGGCCTGGCGCGTCATCGAGGCGCTGGGCACGGCCGAGCCGGCCGGCCGTCGGCAATTCGCCGGGCCCCGACTCGACCATCGCCTCGATCTCGGCCTCGACCTCGTCGGACAGTTTGTAGCCGTCGGGGCCGAACAGCTTGATGCCGTTGTCCTCGAAGGCGTTGTGCGAGGCCGAGACCATGACGCCGAGGTCGCAGCGCATGGAGCGCGTCAGCATCGCCACCGCCGGGGTCGGCAGCGGGCCAACCAGCAGCACGTCCATGCCCATGGCGGCAAAGCCCGCCTGCAGCGCCGGCTCGATGGTGTAGTTGGACAGCCGCGTGTCCTTGCCGATGACCACGCGATGGCGGTGGTCGCCGTTCGTGAAACGGCGGCCAGCGGCCATGGCCACGGCCAGCGCCGTCGCGGCCGTCATCGGCTCGCGATTGGCGGTACCGCGGATGCCGTCGGTGCCGAAGAGCTTTCTCGCCATCTGCGGATCGCCGGTGGTTCGTGCTTGCTTGCCCGCGCTTATAGCAGAGGGGCCCGCGCCGTTGCAGCGATGTGACGAGCCCCGCCGGGCCGCTCAGGCGAAGCCGGCCAGACGGCGCCAGACAGCGAGGGCCTGCACCGTCTCGGCGACGTCGTGGACGCGGACCACCTGCACGCCCTGCGCCGCCGCCGCCAGCGCCGCGGCGAGCGAGCCCGGCAGGCGCGCCTCCACCGGCTCGCCGCGCGACAGGGTGCCGAGCGAGCTTTTGCGCGAGGCGCCGAGGACGGCGGCGGCGCCCAGACCGTGCAGCAAGCCGATCGCACCCATCAGGCGTGCATTGCCGGACGGCGACTTGCCGAAGCCGATGCCGGGATCGACGGCCAGCCGCCCGCGCGGGATGCCGGCCGCGACGGCCGCGTCGAGCCTCGCCGCCAGGCCGTCCGCGACGTCGAGCAGCACGTCGTCGTAACTCGTGTCGCGCTGCATCGTCGCCGGATCGCCGCGCATGTGCATGAGGATCGCCGCCGCATTGGCCGAGGTCACTTCCTGCGCCGCGTCGGCATCGCCGGCCAGCGCCGCCACGTCGTTGACGATGCGCGCGCCGGCCGCGAGGGCCGCGCGCATCACCGGGGCACGGCGCGTGTCGACCGAGACCGGGATGTCCGCCGCGGCCAGCGCCGCGACCACCGGCACGACGCGGTCGAGTTCGGCCTCGACCGACGGCGGCACGGCGCCCGGCCGCGTCGACTCGCCGCCGACATCGACGAGGTCGGCGCCGGCCTCGTGCAGCGCGATGCCGTGGGCGATGGCGGCCTGGGCGTCGTTACGCCGGCTGCCGGGATGGAAGCTGTCGGGCGTGACGTTGACGATGCCCATGACCAGCGGCAGGCCCGGGGCGGCGGGCGACAGGCCGGCGAAGCCCGGCCGTGCCGCCGTCGTGCGGGCCAGCAGGTCGGCGGCGCGCCGGTCGCCGCCGGCCGCGTGCCGCGCGGCCCACGCGGCGGCCTCGCTGGCGGCGGCGGTCGCCGTACGTGCCGGAGCAGGGCGGCCCGGCACGCGCGCGTACAGGCGCAGCCGCGTCGCCGCATACGGGCCGCCGGCCAGCGCCAGCGCATCGCCCGCGACGATGGCGGCCGCGGCTTCGTCAGCGGCGAGGATGCCCAGCGGCTCGGCGTAGAGACGCGCGGCCGGATCGGCGAGGAGATCGTCGGGACGGGTCACGGCAGGGAGCCCTCTCCCCACGGGGAGAGCCGTGCCGTCACCCCTGCGGCTGCGGCTCGGGCTCGAGGCCGCCGGGGCGGTCCTTGCCGGCCCGGCCGCTGGTCGGCACCGAGGCGCGCGGACCGCCCGTCGAGCCGGTGTCGGCCGGCTGCTCGCGGCGGATTTCCTTGCCCGCGAGGAGGTCGAGAATCTCCTCGCGCGACAGCGTCTCGTATTCGAGCAGGCCACCGGCGATGGTGTGCAGGTCGGCGAGATGGTCGGTCAGGATGCCCCGCGCGGTGGCCTCGGCCTCCTCGATGACGCGGCGGATCTCCTGGTCGATGACCTGCGCCGTCGCGTCGGAGACATTCTTCTGCTGCGCCACCGAGTGTCCGAGGAAGACCTCCTCGGAATTGTCCTCGTAACGCAGCGGCCCGAGCTTGTCGGAAAAGCCCCACTCGGTGACCATCTGGCGCGCCCGCGCCGTCGCCACCTTGATGTCGTTGGAGGCGCCCGTCGTCACGTTGTCGGGGCCGAACACCAGTTCCTCGGCGACGCGGCCGCCGAACAGGCTCGCCAGCTCCGCCTTCAGTTCCTTCTTCGACTTCGAGTACTTGTCGCGTTCGGGCAGCCACATGGTCACGCCCAGCGCGCGCCCGCGCGGGATGATCGTCACCTTGTGCAGCGGCTCGTGGCCCTCGGCGTTGAGCATGACCAGCGCGTGGCCGCCCTCGTGATAGGCGGTCAGCCGCTTCTCGTCCTCGGTCATGACCATCGAGCGGCGCTCGGCGCCCATCATGACCTTGTCCTTGGCCGCCTCGAACTCGGCCATGGTCACCATGCGGCGGCCCGCGCGCGCCGCCATCAGCGCCGCCTCGTTGACGAGGTTGGCGAGGTCGGCGCCGGAGAAGCCGGGCGTGCCGCGGGCGATGACGCGGGCGTCCACGTCGGGCGCCAGCGGCACCTTGCGCATGTGGACCTTGAGGATCTTCTCGCGGCCGAGGATGTCGGGGTTCGGCACCACCACCTGGCGGTCGAAGCGGCCGGGTCGCAGCAGCGCCGGATCGAGCACGTCGGGGCGGTTCGTCGCCGCGATCAGGATGACACCCTCGTTGGTCTCGAAGCCGTCCATCTCGACCAGCAACTGGTTGAGCGTCTGCTCGCGCTCGTCGTTGCCGCCGCCGAGGCCGGCGCCGCGATGGCGGCCGACGGCATCGATTTCGTCGATGAAGATGATGCAGGGCGCGTTCTTCTTGCCCTGTTCGAACATGTCGCGGACGCGCGAGGCGCCGACGCCGACGAACATCTCGACGAAGTCGGAGCCGGAGATGGTGAAGAACGGTACGTTCGCCTCGCCGGCAATGGCGCGGGCGAGCAGCGTCTTGCCGGTGCCCGGCGGGCCGACCAGCAGCACGCCCTTGGGAATCTTGCCGCCGAGGCGCTGGAACTTGGCAGGGTCGCGCAGGAAGTCGACGACCTCTTCCAGCTCGGTCTTGGCTTCGTCGATGCCGGCGACGTCCTCGAAGGTGACGCGGCCCGACTTTTCGGTCAGCAGCTTGGCGCGCGACTTGCCGAAGCCCATGGCGCGGCCGCCGCCCGACTGCATCTGGCGCATGAAGAACACCCAGATGCCGACGATGATGATGAACGGCAGCCAGCCCATGATGATCGAGACGAGCGGGTTGAGGCGCTCCTCGGGCTTGGCGGTGATCTGCACGCCATGTTCGCGCAGCGTCGAGACGAGGTTCGGGTCGTCCGGAGTGTAGGTCGTGAAGGTCTGGTTGCCGCGCATGCGGCCGGCGAGTTCGCGCCCCTGGATGGTGACCGACGCGACCTGGCCCTGCTCGACCTGGTTGAGGAAGTCGGAAAAGGCGAGCTGCTGCTCGCCGCTGCGCTGTCCGGTACCGCTGAACAGGTTGAACAGCGCCACCACGAGCAGCGCTATGACGATCCAGAGCGCCAGATTCCTGCCGAAATTGTTCAAGCTGCGCTCCGTCCGCGCGGGTCCCGGGGCCCTTCCCCGGGCCACTATAGGCCCTGGCTCAGTCCGCGCCTATCCGGGCCTTACCAAGAAATAGGGAGCACGCAGACGTTAAACAATGCCGAATGGCGCGCCGGCGACGGGCCTCGGCGGCGCCCAGAGCATCGATTCACCCGTTCGGGCCACCAGCGGCGGCACGGTCCGTTCCTCGCGGACGACGACGGCACGACGGCCCCTGCTGCCCGCCAGAGGCGCGATGCGGCAGCCGGCGAGGGTGCGCGCGCCCGCCAGCCGGCCGCCGGCCAGCGCCGCCAGCAGGCGGTTGCGACGTTCGGTTCGCGGCGGAAACGTGCGTCCGGCGACAGCCGCGACGATACCGGTCAGCAGGCTCGCCGCCGTCTCGCGCGGGGCCGCGGCCAGCCGTTCGAGATCGAGGACGACCGCGCCGTCCGGGCGGAATTCCACGGCATGTGCGGCCAGCCGGGCGACCGCGCGGTCGCGGCGGGCACGCGCTCGCCCGGCGCGGCGCGCTGCCCGCGCGAGCGCGGCCGCGCCGCCCGCCGCGGCCACGGCGTCGTCCCGGCGCAGGCGACCCCGCGCGTAGGCGGCATCCCGGTTGGACGGGTCCTCGACGAAAGGCTGGCCGGCCTGCGCCAGCAGCGACGCAAGGGCCGTGCGGGGCACGTCGAGCAGCGGGCGCAGCAGGCGCACATGGTCGCGCTCGGCAGCGGCGGCCATGGCCGCGAGACCGGCTTCGCCGCTGCCGGCGGCACGGCGCAGCAGCAGCGTCTCGGCCTGGTCGTCGCGCTGGTGGGCGAGCAGCAGGTGCAGGACGCCGTGGCGGGCGCACCAGCCTTCCAGCAACGCATAGCGCGCCGCACGCGCGGCCTGCTGCACACCGCTCGCCGGCATCGCGCCACGACGCACGAGGACGACGTGAGCGATGCCGCGCGCCGCGAGCCAGTCGCCGACCTGACGCGCCTCGCGGCCGGAGTCGGTCCGCAGGCGATGATCGACCGTCAGGGCAGTGACGCGGCCGCCCTGCACTCGCGCCCAGTCGGCCGCGAGCAGCGCCAACGCCATGCTGTCGGGTCCGCCGGAGACGGCGACGGCGACATGCGGCCGGGCCTCGAACGGACCCAGCCGCGCCATGCGGCGGGCGAACGCCTCGGCGGTCGGCCGCAACGCCGGCCTAGCGGCACTTGAGGGCGCGCCGCTCCCGGTCGGCGCGCGAAAGGATCGCCGCCGGCGCATCCTTGTAGTCGCTGGCCAGCTTGTCGAAGGTGATGCAGGCGTCGTCGTTGCGCTTGAGCTGGGCCAGCGTCATGCCGAGCTTGAGCAGGTTGTCCGGCGCCTTGCCGCTCTTGGGGTATTTCTGGAAGCCCTCGGCGAAGGCTCGCGCGGCGTTGGGGTAGTCGCCGCGCACATAGAAAGTCTCGCCGAGCCAGTACTGGGCGTTGCCGGCGAGGGCATGCGCCGGATGGGCGGTGACGAAGGCGCGCAAGGCGGCCTCGGCGCCGGGGAAGTCACGCTGCTTGAGCAGTTCGTAGGCCTGCTCGTACTGCGCCTCGGGCGTCGCCGGCGGCACGGCGGCAACCTGCGGTGCGGCGGTTGCCGTGCCGGCCGGTGCATCCTGCGGCGCCGGCGTCACCCCCGCTGCCTGCATCTGCTGCTGGGTCAGCGTGCCGAGGCGTCCGGGCGCGGGCTGGCCCTGCACGATCACCGGGCTGCCGACCGGCGCGCTGGCCGGCGGCGTCGGCGGTGTGGCCTGGGCCTGCGGTGCCGGCTGTCCCGGCGCGGCCGGCGGCTGCGCCCCGCCACGCTCCAGCGAGCGCAGCCGGAAATCGTAGTCGCTCGACAGCCGCTCGAGGCGGTCCGCCATGACGCGGTTGGCGCGCTGGTTCTCCTCGACCGTGCCGGTCAGCGTGCGCAGCGCCTCTTCCAGGTCCTGCAACCGGATCTGCAGTTGCGCCGCCGCGGTCGTCGGCATCGCCTCGCCCTGGGTCGACGCCGCAGCGGCCGCCGGCGGCGGGTCGCCGCGATAGACGTTGCGCTCCAGCGTGCGAAGCTGGCGCTCGAGCTGGCCGATGCGCTCGTTGAGGGCTTCGACCTGCCGGTCCTGCGCAGGCGCCGTCGCCGCCGTCGCGGCAAGGACCGCCGCGGCGAGAACGGACGCCCGCGCGAACGCGACGACCCCGGAGCGGCTGGCGAATGGTTCCCTCATGACGATTCTCCTGACTGGCCCCGTATCCGCCTGGTGCCTAGCGCCCGTTGGCCGGCGGCGACCCGGCGGTCGGCCTGTCGTTCGCAGTGGCGGCAAGTTTCTCGATGCGCTCGTTCAGCCTGCGGAACTCGAAATCCAGCTCTTCGACCCTGCCGATGAGATCGCGGATGGCCGCCGCCATCTCGGCGTCGCGCTCGTTGTTGTTGGCCGCGGCAGCCACCGGCCCCCCCTGGGACGTGGTGCGCTCGAGGGCCCGAACCTGCCGCTCGAGCTGGGCCAGCCGCTCCTCCGGGCTGGTGCTCTGCGCCAGCGACGGCGCGGCCGGCAACAGCAACGCGACCGGGGCCAAAATACGCAGGCACCGCACCACCGCCCCTGCCTCCATTTCCGTCCTCCCTGCGGCCGTCCGGCCCCATCCCGAACGCACATGATAGCCGAGCTTGGCGACGCCGCGGCAGCGCAGGGCACGGACCGGCACGCAAAAAAGCGACGCCCCGCTCTCGCCTCATCGTCGAGCGGACCTGCAAGGTTCCGCGCGAATGGGGCGAAATCGGGGCGTTGAGCCGGTTCGGCCCGTGCCTGGACGGCACGGGCCGGCTACCGGGTAGCGACGCGGTGACTACTGAACGACGACAGCGACCGCACGGCGATTCTGCGACCAGGCGCGCTCGTTCGAGCCGAGCACGGCCGGACGCTCCTTGCCGTAGCTGATCGTCTTGACGCGGTTGGCGTTCACGCCGAGGGAGACGAGGTACTCCATCGCCGCGTTCGCACGACGCTCGCCGAGGGCGAGGTTGTACTCGCGCGTGCCGCGCTCGTCGGCGTGACCTTCGATCGTGACCTTCACGTTCGGGTAGGTCTTCAGCCAGGCGGCCCAGCGCTCGATCTGGGCGCGGGCGTCCGGCTTCAGGTTGTACTTGTCGAAATCGTAGAAGACCCGATCGCCGACATTGATCTCGAGGTCCATCTGCGAGCCGGGCACAGGCCCGCGCGGCGCAGGAGCCGGCTGGGCGGCCGGCGCAGTGGTTGTACCGGTGCCTGCCCCCTGGCCCTGGTTTTCCGGCGTCGATTCGCAAGCAGCAAGCATGGCTGCTGCGACAAGAATTGCTGTAATTTTGAAGCGCATCATTTGCTCCGTCACCGCGTGGGACTGCGAACCGTCGTCGTTGCGCCGAGCGTCGCGTTCATGGCGCGACTGCCTGACGGCACTTCGTCGATCATTTTGCGGCTGGTGTGATCGGCCCGCAGGCGCGCGCGAATATAGAGGGACCCGTTGCCACAATCAAGCGCGCCGCCTTCATTCTGTGGCAATTTGTCCACCATTGCCGCAACTTGCCGAAAACCTCGCTTACCTTTCAGCGCTGCGAAAGTGGCGACCAGGCCGGATCGGAACCGTCGCGCGGCGTCGCGATCCTGCGCTCGTTGAAGCCGGTGAGGTCGATCGAATAGAGCGTCGAGCCGCCGCCGCGGCCGCGGTCGTCGGAGGGCTGCGACTTGAAATACATGAGCACGCGGCCGTTCGGCGCCCAGGTCGGCCCCTCGACGTGGAAGCCCTGCGCCAGAAGGCGTTCGCCGGTCCCATCCGGTCGCATGACGCCGATATAGAACAACCCCTGGTCGATCTTGGTGAAGGCGATGAGGTCGCCGCGCGGCGACCAGACCGGGGTGCCGTACCGGCCGGTGCCGAAACTGATGCGCTGGGGCGAACTGCCGTCCCCGCCCATGACGTAGATCTGCTGCGTGCCGCCGCGGTCGGATTCGAAGGTGACCTGCCGCCCGTCGGGCGAAAAGCTCGGCGCGGTGTCGATGCCCGGATTGCGCGTGAGCTGCGACATCTGCCGCGTGCGCAGGTCCATGACATACACGTCGGTGTCGCCGCGTCGCGCGAGACTCATGACCACCTTGTTGCCGTCCGGCGAGAAGCGCGGCGCGAACGTCATGCCGGGAAAATCGCCGAGCACCTCCTGCTCGCCGCTGTCGATGTTGAACAGGTAGACGCGCGGGTTGTCGTTGAAATAGGCGAGGTAGGTGATCTCCTGGGTCGTCGGCGAGAATCGCGGGGTCAGCACCAGCGTCCGGCCGTCGGTGAGGTCGCGGTGGTTGGCGCCGTCCTGGTCCATGATCGACAGCCGCTTGACCCGCTTGTCGGCCGGCCCGCTCTCGGAGATGTAGACGATGCGGGTGTCGAAATAGCCCTCCTCGCCGGTGATCCGCTTGTAGATGGCGTCGGCAATGATGTGGGCGACGCGCCGCCAGTTGGCCGACGAGGTGGTCAGCGACAGGCCGGTCATCGACTGCTCGGCGAACACGTCCCACAGCCGGAACGACGTGCGGATCTGGCCGTTGGCCTCCATCGCAACCTCGCCGACGACCAGCGCCTGGGCGTCGATGACCCGCCAGTTGTTGAAGGTGGGCCGCACCGACAGCGGCCCCGGCGGGGCGATGAAGGCCTTCTTGTCGAGCGGCCGGAACAGGCCCGAGCGCTCGAGGTCGGCGGCGATCACGCCGGCGATGTCGGCCCCGAACTTCTGCGCGCTAGCATCGCCGCCGAGCAGGTCCGGCACGGCGATCGGCAGCGGCGTCGGATGCGGCTGGGTCAGGTCGACCTTGAGCTGGGCCGCCGCGGGCATGGCCGCCAGCAGACCCGCCAGCAGCAACAATGCGGCGGTGCCGGCCGCCGCGCGATTTCGCCATGTCATCGTCATCGCTACCCCAATGCGTCTCGCGGGTCGAAGGTCAGCTCGATCTCCCGCCACAGCTCGTAACGCTCCGGCGGCAGTTTCAGCGGATTGCAGCGGTCGTTCAGGACCGCGCGCCGGGCCGCGTCGGCGGCGGCCTCGAAGAAGCGGTCGAGCGCCATGCGCGCCGAGTCGAGGATGCGCGCGTCGCGCACCTGGCCCGACGGATCGAGGCGGATATGCACGCGCACGACGAGGTCGCGCGCCTCGCGGGCGCCGGTCGGCGGACTCCAGCACGGCTCGACCTGCTGGCGCACGGCGGCGCGCAGGGCGTCAATCTCGGCGATCGACGCCTGGGTGGTGGCCGGCGCCGGCGGCGTCGGCACCGGCTTGCCGGTGGTCGGCGCGGTCGCCTGCACGGCGGGCGCCGGCGTCGGCGTGCTGTCCTTCGCGGCCAGATCCTTGAGCAGGGTATTGAAATCGCGCTTCGGCGCCGGCGGCGTCGGCTTCGCCTGCGGCTTGGCGTCCACCCTTTCGGCGGCCTGCGGCGCCGGCTCCGGCGGCGGGGTCGGCTTGGCGGCGGGCGGCGCCGGCTCGGGCGGCGGCGTCGGACGGGCCTGCGGCGTCGGTGCCGGCGGCGGCGGTGGGGGCGGCGTCGGTTTGGCGGCCGGCGGCGCCGGGGGCGGCGGCGTCGGCTTGCTCACCTCGGGGGCTGGCTGCGGCGGCGGCGGCGGCGCGGCGGCCTGGCGTTGCGGCGCCGGGCCCTCGCGCTGCGCCACCGGCGGCGGCGGCGTCGTGATCTTGCCGATCGGCACGACCTCGATCGGTATGATGCGCGGCGGCGGCGGCGGCGGGTCGGAAAACAGGCGGGCGGCGCCGACCTGGACCATCACGATCAGCCCGACGTGCAGCGCTCCCGAGGCGACGGTGCCCCAGTGGAGGCCACGCTGGCGGCTGAGGGGACGGCCGAGGGCGAGGGTCATGGCCGGCGCGGCGCCTCCGCCGGCACCTCGGCGATAAGCGCCACCTTGGTGAAGCCGGATTCGGAGACCATGCCCATCACCTCCATGATGCGCCCGTAGCTGATCGACCGGTCGCCGCGCACGAAGACGCGCAACTCGGGATTGGCGCGCGCCATGGCGCCCAGCCGGGCGGCGAGGCTCGCCTGCTCGACCTCGCTGTCCATCAGGAAGATGCGTCCGTCCTTGTCGATGCTCAGCACCAGCGGCTCGCGTTCCTCGCGAATCGGGCTCGCCGTGGCCTGCGGCAGGTCCACCGGCACGCCAACGGTCAGCAGCGGCGCCGTCAGCATGAAGATGACGACCAGCACCAGCATGACGTCGACGAACGGCGCGACGTTGATCTCCGAGACCATGTGCGCGGAGCGACGGTGCCAGCGGCGGCGCAAGCGTCCGGCCATGGTTCAGCCCTTCTCGTCGAGCTGGCGCGACAGGATCGCGCTGAACTCGGCGCCGAAGGCCTCCAGCCGCTGCCCGTAACGGGCGATGCCGGCATTGAAGGTGTTGAAGGCGATGACCGCCGGAATGGCGACGACGAGGCCGAGGGCGGTGGCGAACAGCGCCTCGGCGAGGCCGGGGGCGATGACCGTGATGCCGGTATCCTTGGTCGCGGCGATGGCCTGGAAGCTGTTCATGATGCCCCAGACCGTGCCGAACAGCCCGACGAAGGGCGCCGTCGCACCGGCCGAGCCAAGGAACACCATGTAGCGCTCGATGCGCTCCATCTCGCGCAGCATGGTGACCTCCATGACGCGCTCGATGCGGTCGCGCAGGCTTTCGCGCGATTCGCCATCGGTGGCGATGCCGCGCGCAACCGAGCGCCGCCACTCGCCCATGGCGGCGGCGAAGACGGCCGACAGCGGATCGGTCGGCCGCGGTCCGATGCGGTCGTAGAGGTCGTCGAGCGAGCCGCCCGACCAGAAGGCGTCCTCGAACTGGTTGGCCTGGGCCGACAGCCGGCGCAGCCGCACCCACTTGTCGATGATGATCGCCCACGACCAGAACGATGCGAGGAACAGCAGGATGAGAACCAGCTTGTTGACGATATGCGCATGCAGGAACAGCGCGAGGATCGAAAAGTCGACCGCTTCCGCGCCGCCGGCCACATTGACCGTTTCTATGATGTTGCTTCCCATCGACCCCTGACTTCCGGTGAGCGGTTGGCGTTGTTACCGGCGATGGCCACGGACTCCGGCCTGCCGGGGGAAAGGGAGGGCACGAGGCGAGCGAGCGTCCGGCGCACATCGACAGGCACGCGGACCGGCCGCAGCCGGGCGTCGAGACAGACAATACGCACATCGAGGCGTGCCAGTTCCTCCGCCCCCCGCATCACGAGCTGGCGCGCCAGCAGGCTCGCCCCGCGAACCTCCAGCAGGCGCGAGCGCACTTCGATGGCATCGTCGAGCCGCGCCGGCAGGAGATAGAGCGCATTGCATTCGCGGACCGCGAAGACGCAGCCGCTCTCCTCGCGCATCGCCGACTGGTCGACGCCGATCAGCCGCAGCATCTCCGTGCGGCCGCGCTCGGCGAAACGCAGGTAGTTGGCGTGGTAGACGATGCCCCCGGCATCGGTGTCCTCATAGTAGATGCGCAACGGCAGGACGTGCTCGCCGTCGACCAGCCGCCCGGCGAATGGCGGCGCCCGGTCAGCCATCGCCGGCCTCCGGGTCGGCGCGGCCAAGCAGGTCGAACTGCCGACCCGAGGGTACGGGCAGGCCGAGATGGCGCCAGCCGCCCTCGGCCATGACGCGGCCGCGCGGCGTGCGCGCGACCATGCCCTGCTGGATGAGGAAGGGCTCGACCACGTCTTCCAGCGTGTCGCGCTCCTCGGCCAGCGCCGCCGCCAGCGTCTCGACGCCGACCGGCCCCCCGGTGAAGCTGTTGGCGAGACAGTCGAGATAGCGCCGGTCCATCGAGTCGAGGCCCCGCGCGTCGACCTCCAGCCGGCGCAAGGCGTCATCGGCGAAGCCTGCATCGACCTCGTCGACACCGGCGACGGCGGCGAAGTCGCGCACGCGGCGCAGCAGCCGGCCGGCCACGCGCGGCGTGCCGCGGGCGCGCCGGGCGATCTCGGCCGCGCCGTCGGCGGCGAGCGGCATGTCGAGCATCCGCGCGCCGCGATGCACGATCGCCTCCAGTTCGGCCGGGCCGTAGAAGTCGAGGCGAAGCTGGATGCCGAAGCGTTCGCGCAGCGGCGTCGTCAGCAGGCCGAGCCGCGTCGTCGCGCCGACCAGCGTGAAGCGCGGCAGATCGATACGCACCGAGCGCGCCGCCGGCCCCTCGCCGATGACGAGATCGAGCTGGAAGTCCTCCATGGCGGGATAGAGCACCTCCTCTACGGCAGGATTGAGGCGGTGAATCTCGTCGATGAACAGGACGTCGCGGGCTTCCAGGTTGGTCAGCACGGCCGCGAGATCGCCCGCGCGGGTCAGCACCGGCCCCGAGGTGGCGCGGAAATTGACCCCCAGCTCGCGCGAGACGATCTGCGCCAGCGTCGTCTTTCCGAGGCCTGGCGGGCCGTGCAGCAGGACGTGGTCGATGGCCTCGCCGCGGCCGCGCGCCGCCTCGATGAAGACCTGCAGGTTCTGCCGCACCGCCTGCTGGCCGACGAACTCGCCGAGGTGGCGCGGCCGCAGCGCGACATCGGCGCCGTCGCCGGGCGCTGCGGCGGCATCGACGAGGCGGTCGTTCGCGGCGCCGGCCCCGCTCATTTCGCCAGTTCCTTCAGCGCCGCCGGGATCAGCGCCTCGACGGCGGCGTTGGCCGCGAGCGTGCGGCTGGCGCGGCTGACGGCGGCGAAGGCCTCGGCCCGACCGTAGCCGAGATTGACGAGGGCGGAGATGGCATCGGCGCTGGCGCCGCCCGCCGCTCCGGCAGCGCCGTTGCCGCCTCCGTCGGCGGCCGCGAGCGCGGCCCCACCACCCAGCGCCGCGACGCGCTCGCGCAGTTCGGCGGCGATGCGGGCGGCCAGGCGCGGCCCGACGCCGTCGGCGCGCGACAGTTGCGCCTTGTCGCCGGCGAGGATGGCGTTGGCCAGTTCGTCCGGCGACAGCGCCGACAGCACGGCCAGCGCGACACGCGCGCCGACGCCCTGCACCGTCGTCAGCAGACGGAAGCTTTCGCGCTCGCGCTTGTCGGCGAAGCCGTAGAGATGAGGCAGTTCGTCGCGCTGGCGCATCTCGGTGTGCAGCGTGGCCGTGCCGCCGACCGCCGGCAGCTTGCCCAGCGTGCGGCGCGAGCACGACACCATGTAGCCGACGCCGGCGACGTCGAGCACGACGCCGTCCACCGCCACCTCGACAACCTGCCCGGCGAGCCGCGCGATCACGCCGTCGCCTCCAGCCGCCGCGCGGTCGCGGCGTGATGGGCGTGGCAGATGGCGACCGCCAGGGCATCGGCGGCGTCCGGGCCGGCGAGCGTCACGCCGGGCAGCAGGCGGGCGACCATGTGCGCGACCTGCGGCTTGCCGGCGAGGCCGTAGCCGACCAGCGACTTCTTCACCGTGTTCGCCGGGTACTCGCCGATCGGGATGCCGGCCAGCGCCGGCACCAGCATGACGACGCCGCGCGCCTGCCCGAGCTTGAGCGTCGAGCGGGCATCGACGTTGACGAAGGTCTCCTCGACCCCCGCCGAATCCGGCCGGTAGGTTTCCACCACCTCGACCAGCCCGGCGTAGAGCAGGGCGAGACGGCCGGCGAGGTCAAGTGTTTCCGGCACGGCGATGACGCCGTTGGCGACGTGCGACAGGCGATTGCCGACGGCCTCGATGACACCCCATCCGGTCCGGCGCAGTCCGGGATCGAGCCCGAGCAGCCGCATATGGCCTGTCTCCCGCGCCAGCCCCGGCGATCAGCCGGCGAGCCGCGCCATCACCGCGTCGTCGATCTCGAAATTGGACGACACCGACTGCACGTCGTCGCTGTCCTCGAGGGCATCGATCAGCTTCATCAGCGTCGGCGCCGTGTCCTCACCGACATCGACGCGGGTCAGCGGCCGCCACACCAGCGCCGCCTCGGCCGGCGCGCCGAGCTTCTCCTCGAGTGCCTCGGCGACGGCCGCGAAGTCGTCCGGCCGGCAGACGATCTCGTGGCCGTCGGCGTCGCTCGCGACATCCTCGGCGCCGGCTTCCAGCGCCGCCTCGAACACGCTCTCGGACGAGCCGGCCTTGGCCGGATAGGTGATCTGGCCGACGCGGTTGAACAGGAAGGAGACGCTGTTGGTCTCGCCGAGGTTGCCGCCGTACTTGGAGAAAGCCGAACGCACCTCCGATGCGGTGCGGTTGCGGTTGTCGGTCAGCGCCATGACGATCAACGCGGTGCCGCCTGGCCCATAGCCCTCGTAGCGCACCTCCTCGTAGCGCGTCGCGTCGTCGCCGGCCCCGGTCGCCTTGGCGATGGCGCGGTCGATGCGGTCGCGCGGCATGTTGACGCCGCGCGCGGCGAGGATGGCATTGCGCAGGCGCGGGTTCTGCGCCGGGTCGGGCAGGCCCGACCGCGCGGCGACCTCGATCTCGCGTGCGTGCTTGGCGAACACCTTGGCGCGCTTGGCATCCTGCGCGCCCTTCCGGTGCATGATGTTCTTGAACTGGGAATGGCCAGCCATGGCCGTCCTGACCCCAAGATGTGTGGTTGTACGCCGGCCCTTATACCAGATGGCGCGTGCGCCGGGTGAACCGGGCAGACAGCCTTCTCTTAGCGAAAGGCACGCGTCGCTAACAGCGGATTATGTCGGGAGTCTGGCGGCAATGGCGGCCGGCACCCCGCCCTCCAGCGGCCAGGCCGGCGCGAGGCGCGGCCCGAGGCGCAGCGGCGCCACACGGCGGGCGAGGCCACTGCGGTCGTCGGTCTCGACATAGACGGCGCACAGCGTCCCCGGCCCGTCGGCCGGCACCAGCCTTTCGCCCGGCATCTTGCGGCGAAAGCGCTCGATGGCGAGGTCCTTGCGCAGGCCGATCACCGAATCGTAGTCGCCGCACATGCCGAGGTCGCTGATGTAGCCGGTGCCGCCGGCCAGTACCTGGGCGTCGGCGGTCGGCACATGGGTATGCGTGCCGACGACGAGGCTCGCCCGCCCGTCGGCGACGAAACCGAGCGACATCTTTTCCGAGGTGGCCTCGCCATGGACGTCGATGACGATGGCGTCGACATTGGCGCCGAGGCGGTGACTGCCCAGCACGTCCTCGACCGCGCGGAAGGGATCGTCGAGGGCGTCCATGAACAGCCGGCACATGACGTTCATCACCAGCACGCGCTTGCCGCGCCGGGTCTCGTAGACCCCCCAGCCGTGGCCCGGCGTGCCGGGCGGAAAATTGGCCGGCCGCAGCAGCTTGCGATCGCCGCCGATGTAGGGAATGACCTCGCGCTGGTCCCAGACATGGTTGCCAGTGGTGATGACATCGGTGCCGGCCTCGTAGAGCTGGGCGCAGATCTTGTCGGTGATGCCGAAGCCGTGCGCCGCGTTCTCGCCGTTGACGACGACGAAATCGAGCGCCAGCGCCTCGCGCACCGCCGGCAGCAGGCCGCATACCGCGTCCCGCCCCGAGCGCCCGACGACGTCGCCGCAGACGAGAATTTTCATGCGTTGTCCTTCACGCGCCAGGCGCCGGCCTCGGTGACGATCCAGTCGAGGCGTTCGTCGCGCGGGCCGACCGGCACGCGCGGCCGCAACTGCCCGGCGAAGCCGACGCCGACGGCGACGATGCGCTTCCTCGCCCGCAGGCCGCTGATGGTGCGGTCGTAGAAGCCGGCGCCGTAGCCGAGGCGGTTGCCCGCCCGGTCGAAGGCCAGCAGCGGCACCAGCAGCAGGTCCGGCTCCACCACCGGCGCGTCCTCGGCCGGCACCGGAATGCCCCAGACGCCGGTCGCCATGCGGTCGCCCGGCCGCCAGGCGCGGAAGGTCAGCGGCGTGCCGCGCTTGCCGGTCACCGGCAGGCAGAGGCGCAGGCCGGCGACGGCGAAATGGCGCAGCAGCGGCGCCGGGTCCAGCTCGCTGTCCATGGCGACATAGCCCGAGGCGATGCGGCCCGGCACCAGCTCGCCGGCCAGCCCGTCGGAGGACAGGAAGCGGGCCAGCACGCCGGTCGGCGCGGCCATGCCGAGGCCGCTGGCCAGCGCCGCACGGTCGCGCTTGGCAGCCTCGCGCAGCGCGGCCTTCTCGGCGGCGAGATCGGCTTCCGTCAGGTCGGACACGTGAATTCCGGGTGCCGGGGGCAAGGGTGGACGGTGCCAAGGTACCGGTGGCGGGGCAAGTCCACCGAGACCTGCTTGCGCAGGTGGGCGCCGTGTGCCCGAGGCCAGAGCCAGAGGCAGGGACAGCTCCCTAGTGGAACATTAAGGTCCCCGGGACATGGTACCGCCTGCCGCGTGCCCCAGCGACCGTCCGGGGCGGAACCTAGGCCGGCTTCCCGGCGCTGGCAACCGGCGCCGCCTTGCCGCCCTCGAGGCCGGCGGCCAGCGACTCGATGCGGCCGGCGAGGCGATCGAGCCGCCCGGCCATTTCCGTCTGGCGTTCGCCGCGCTCGGCCTCCAGTGCGTCCTTCATGTCGGACAGCTCGTCGGCGACCAGCAGCCCGGCCATCACCAGCAGGCGCGTGTCGCCGATCTGGCCGACCTCGCGCACCAGTTCGGCGACGCGGGCATTGAGGTACGACGCGAGCCCGATGAGGTGCTGCTCCTGCCCGTCCTCGCAGGCGATGCGGTAGTCGCGGCCGTTGATGGTGACGTCGACCTGAGCCATGCCGTGCCCCGTCAGGCGCCGGAGGCGGCGACGAGCCGCCGCAGCCGGGCGATGGCGGCGTCGAGGCGCGCGGCGGTTTCCGTGGCGGTGGCGGCCAGCGCCGCCTTGTCGGCGCGCAGCCGCTCCAGCTCGGCGGCGAGGCGCTGACGCTCGCCGGCCGCGCCGGCCTGCGCCGACGCCGCCCGCTCCAGCCGCGCCAGCGCCGCGTCGAGCCGCTGCCCTGCCTCGTCTATTCCGGCCATTTGCGCGCTGGTCCTGAAGCGATACGTGAAGTGCGCCGAAAGACTATGCGCGCCCCGGACAGGCGGTCAACCGGCGCGGCTGGGGATAGCCGCCCGGCTGTCACGAGAATCCATTGACGCCTCACGCCCCCCCATGCGATTTCCGGCCGCCGTCCGGGGGGTGCCGGGCGTGCCTCGCTTCTCGCCCCGCACAGACCTGCCGCCGGAGCCGATGACCAACGCCACGGCCGCGTCCGCCGCTCACACGTCTTCCCCGGTCGCCCACGCGCAGATGGCCAACGCCATCCGCGCCCTCGCCATGGACGCCGTGCAGGCGGCCAATTCCGGCCATCCCGGCGCGCCGATGGGCATGGCCGACCTGGCGACGGTGCTGTTCACCCGCCACATGAAATACGACGCCGCGACGCCCGACTGGGCTGACCGCGACCGCTTCGTGCTGTCGAACGGCCATGCGTCGATGCTGCTCTACGCGGTGCGCTGGCTCGTGGGCACACCGCGCATGACGCTCGATGACGTCAAGGCGTTCCGTCAGCTCGGCAGCCACACGCCGGGCCATCCCGAGCACGATCTGGCCCGCGGCATCGAGACCACGACGGGGCCGCTCGGCCAGGGCATCGCCAACGCCGTCGGCATGGCCATCGCCGAGCGCATGATGGCGGCGAAGTTCGGCGATGGCCTCGTCGACCACACCACCTGGGTGTTCGCCGGCGACGGCTGCCTGATGGAAGGCATCAGCCACGAAGCGGCCTCGCTCGCCGGCCATCTGCGGCTCGGCAAGCTGATCGTGCTGTTCGACGACAACCGCATCTCGATCGACGGCGCGACCTCGCTGGCGGTCTCCGACGACCAGCTCGCGCGCTTCGCCAGCTACGGCTGGGACGTCGCGGCCTGCGACGGCCACGATCCCGAGGCGATCGACGCCGCGCTGATCGCGGCGAAGGCCAGCGACCGGCCCTCGCTTATCGCCTGCCGCACTGTCATCGGCTACGGCGCGCCCAACAAGCAGGGCACGGCGGCGACGCACGGCGCGCCGCTGGGCAAGGACGAGATCGCCGCGACGCGCGCGGCGCTCGGCTGGCCGCACGACCCCTTCGTCGTGCCCGACGACGTGCTCGCCGCCTGGCGCGCGGCCGGCGCCCGCGGCGCAAAGGCGCGGCGCGCCTGGCAGGGCCGCCTGCGCGCGGCCGGCCAGGCGACGGCCGACGAATTCCGCCGCACGGTCGCCGGCAAGCCGGCGCCGGGCCTCGCCGCCGCGCTCGCCGCGCACAAGGCCAAGCTCGCCGCCGACAAGCCGGCGCTCGCCACCCGCGCCGCCAGCCGCGCCGCGCTCGCCGCCATCGCGCCGGCGATGCCGGAGCTGGTCGGCGGCTCGGCCGACCTCACCGAGTCGAACCTGACGCACGTCGCCGGCCTCGACCCGGTGAAGGCCGGCAGCTTCGCCGGCCGCTACGTCTATTTCGGCGTGCGCGAGCACGCCATGGCGGCGGCCATGAACGGCATGGCGCTGCATGGCGGCATGGTGCCCTACGGCGGCACCTTCCTCGTCTTCACCGACTACTGCCGCCCGTCGATCCGGCTGGCCGCGCTGATGGGCCTGCGCGTGATCTACGTGATGACGCACGACTCGATCGGCCTCGGCGAGGACGGCCCGACGCACCAGCCGGTCGAGCACCTCGCCGCGCTGCGCGCCATTCCCGGCCTCGCGGTGTTCCGCCCGGCCGACGCGCTGGAGACGGCCGAGTGCTGGGAACTGGCGCTGGCGCGCTCCGGCCCGTCGGTCCTCGCGCTGACCCGCCAGGCGGTGCCGGCGCTGCGCGACGACGCCGCCGCCAACCGGTCGGCCGCCGGCGCCTACCTGCTGGCCGGCGACGCGACGAAGCGCGACGCCACCATCCTCGCCACCGGCTCGGAAGTGTCGCTGGCCATGGCGGCGCGCGCCGAACTGGCCAAGGACGGCATCGACGCCGCCGTCGTCTCCATGCCGAGCCACGAACTGTTCGCCGCGCTGGGGCCGCGCAAGCGCGCCGCCATCCTCGGCCGCGCGCCGCGCATCGCCGTCGAGGCGGCGGTGCCCTTCGGCTGGGCGCGCTGGGGGGTCGACGAGGAGGCCATGATCGCCATGCGCTCCTTCGGCGCCTCGGGCCCGGCGGGCAAGGTCTACGAGCATTTCGGCATCACCGCCGCGGCGGTGGCCGACGCGGTGCGCAAGCGGGTGCGCCGCCGTACGGGAAAAGGCGCGTGACTGGGTAGATCGCGCTGCCCCTCCTCACCCAACCTCTCCTCCCAGGGGAGGAGAGGGGCGTGGCGTAACCCTCTCCGCCCCGTGGGGGGAGAGGGTGGCGAGCGCCAGCGAGCCGGGTGAGGTGGGCCAGTTCGGTATCGGCTAACGACGTTTCGACAAACGGAGGATACGGGCGATGGGTACGCGGGTTGCGATCAACGGCTTCGGGCGTATCGGACGGCTGGTGCTGCGTGCCGCGCACGAGCATCGCCGCAACGACCTCGATTTCGTCGCCATCAACGATCTCGGCTCGGTCAAGGACAACGCCCACATGCTGCGCTGGGACTCGGCGCACGGTCCGTTCCCGGGCGAGGTGAAGACCGGCGACGACTGGATGGATCTCGGCCGCGGCCCGATCAAGGTGCTGGCCGAGCGCGATCCGGCCAAACTGCCGTGGAAGGAGATGGGCATCGACGTGGTGATGGAGTGCACCGGCCTGTTCACGGACAAGGCCAAGGCGGCGCTGCATCTCGACGCCGGCGCCAAGCGCGTGCTGATCTCGGCCCCGGCGACCGGCGCCGACCTGACCGTCGTGCAGGGCGTCAACTCCGACAAGCTGAAGGCCGAGCACAGGGTGGTCTCGAACGCCTCCTGCACCACCAACTGCCTCGCCCCCGTCGCCGCGGTGCTGAACAAGGCGATCGGCATCAGGCACGGCTTCATGACGACGGTGCACAGCTACACCGGCGACCAGCGCGTGGTGGACACGCTGCACAAGGACCTGCGCCGCGCCCGCGCCGCCGCCACGGCGATCATCCCGACCTCGACCGGCGCGGCGCGCGCCGTCGGCCTCGTGCTGCCGGAACTCGCCGGCAAGCTCGACGGCACCTCGGTGCGCGTGCCGACGCCGAACGTGTCGATGATCGACCTCGTCTTCGAGGCCGAGCGCGACACCTCGGCCGACGAGGTCAACGCCGCCATCCGCGAGGCGGCCTCGAAGGCGCCGCTCGCCGGCATCCTCACCGTCTGCGACGACGAGCTGGTGTCGGTCGACTTCAACCACAACGCCGCCAGCTCGGTGTTCGACGCGACGCAGACGCAGGTGACGGACAAGCGGCTGGTGCGCGTGCTGTCGTGGTACGACAACGAGTGGGGCTTCTCCTCGCGCATGAGCGACACCGCCGCCGCGATGGGCCGCTTCAACTAGCGCGCCCTGCGCGTCCGGGGTCGACTGCAAGAACCCTCTCCGCCCTCGGGGGCGGAGAGGGCAGGGTGAGGTGGGGGTGTTACCGGCGTACAGGGTGCCACGACCGAGTTTGCAGGCGGCGCCCCCACCTCACCCCGCCCTCTCCGCCCCGAGGGGCGGAGAGGGTGATTTGGGAGCGACGCCACCGCCGGGCCTCGTCGTTCGAGACGCCACCCTGCGGGTGGCGCCTCGGGATGAGGCCCTCTGTGCCCGCCGGCGGCAGCAACGCCGGCTCGTGAACACCGCCGTCACCCACGCTCCTCACCCTGAGGAGGCGCGCAGCGCCGTCTCGAAGGGCGAGGGGCGTCACCCGCCGGCAGGTATGCCGCGCCCATCCGCCACCGCCGGGCCTCGTCCTTCGAGACGCCGGGCTTCGCCCGGCTCCTCAGGATGAGGCCCTTGTGCCGATGGGCGGCGGCGATGCGGGCTTGTGAACGCGCAGCGCCGTCTCGAAGGGCGAGGGGCGTCACCCGAGTTACGGTGACAGTGCGCTTTATTCCCCTGTCGCCGGCTTTGGACTCGGATTGCACCCGACGGTACAATTTAGTGCAGTGTCACCGTAATTCTGATTAATGGATATTAAATGCTGGAATACCCGTCTTCGGACATTCCCTCGGTAGTTTTCCTTCGGACAATTGCCTGTCGACCTGCAATACGAACTCTTCAAATTTTGGAACCCCAGCCGAGATAGCGATATCTCGACATATTCGCCTATCTTCTCCGGACCGGATGCACGCGACGACTTCGGCACCGTATGGCTGAAATCGGGGAAAACTCGATAAATAGCTGATGTTTGTTTCATCCAACTCCTCTCTATCAAGTAATATGGTCTGAAAAATGAGTATTTTGTGGTATTCGTATAAATAACCTAGCGTCTTTTTCTCGGAAAGTGGAGGGGTCCCCAGGTAATCTGGCAGCGGAAAGGTCCCCAGGTAAAATAGCAGCCTTAGATATAACCATGCTTCGGGGACATCAAGTTTTGCCCACGGCCACGCAATCAGCCACGCAGAAGTGCAGCGGCGCTCTTTCATAAGCGACTGAATTTTAAGTCTATCCGCTGCCCATATTGAATGGGTTAATGATGACTGACGACATCCACCTAGTATAGGTAAAACAAAGATAAACAGTAGGATTAGTGACGCCGGAATTTTCAAAAAATGATTTTTTTTATTTAATCTCATTTATCTTTCCCGCATCTCCTTGTCCCGGTACTGGAATAGCAGCGCCAGCAGGAACTCAATCACCGGCCGTTCGCCAGTAAGCACCTCGGAATTACGGTGACAAATTACGGGGACAGTGCACTTTATTCCCCCGTCGCTGGCTTCCGGCCGTGCTCTATTGAATGCACTGTCACCGTTATTTGTCACCGCAATTCGGCAGCGTCATTGCGAGCGCAGCGAAGCAATCCAGTCTCGCGGCCAGCGGACTGGATTGCCGCGTCGGCTTCGCCTCCTCGCAACGACGGAAACTGTCGCCCCTACCCGCCCCACCAGGGCCGCGCGCGGGCGTAGTCGCGCCAGACGGCGGGGAAACGGTCGAGGCCGGCCTCGAGGCGCGCCGTCAGCCAGCCGGTGACGAGGGCGTGCGCCGCTGGGTCGACCGCCGGCAGGCCGGCCAGCATCGCCTCGCCGGTGGCGGCGTCGTTGACGGCGCCGAGGCTGTCCTGGATGGCCTCGACGCGCGCGAGGTAGAGACGGCTCGCGCCGCGCGGCCACAGCGCGCGGAAGGTCTCCCCGGCATAGCGCAGCTTCTTCGCCGCCAGCCGCACCTCGTGTAGCTCGGCCAGCGACAGGTCGCGGTGGTTGTCGCCCTTGCGGCGCAGGCGGCGGTCGGCCTTCGCCAGCACGCGCCGTGCGTGCTCGCCCACCGGGCGCGCCAGCGCCTTGTCGGGGCTGGCGGCGGTCCAGCCGCCATCGGCGAGCCGCGCCTGCGCCGTGGCGAGAATGTTGGCGAAGCGCCGCGTGGCGAGCGCCCGCGCCGCCCGCCGGTAGGTCAGCCGGCGCTGCCGCTCGACGGTGCCGGCGAGCGCCGCCAGCGAGGCGTCGTCCGGATGGCGGCGCAGCAGCGGGCCGAGCGTGTCGGCGGCGAAGACGTCGAGGTCGCGCGCCGGCCCGAGCGCCTGCTGCAGCCAGCGCAGATCTGCTTTCAGCGCCGCCTCGGCAGGCGGCGCGATGACGCCGCGGAAGCCGGCGACGAGCGCGCGCAGCCGCCGCGTCGCCACGCGCAACTGGTGCACCGTCTCGATGTCGGCGGGGTCGAGCGGCACGGCGGCGCGGCGCGCCAGCGTCGCGAAGCCGGCCTCGGCCAGCGTGCGGAACGCCTCGCCGGCCGGCTGGGCGGCGTCGAGACTGGCACCTTTCAGGCGTGGCATGGGGCCATCGTCAGGGACAGGCCATCCCCCCGGCGCAACGCGCTCGACCGCTGCCACGGGCAGGGTGCGTTCGGCCATAGGGCCCCCTCGGATCGGCGCGTGCTTCCCGCCAGAGGGACACGGCGCGTCCGACCTTCATGTATCTGTCCCCGTGCGGCGACAACAGCCGCGAGTTGTCCACAGGCTGCGGATTGTAACCGAACCGTAACAAATCACGTCGTGCCGTCGTCCCAGGGGCGCTTGCGGAATTCCTCGGCGAGGTGGTCGACGAACACGCGCACCTTGGGCGACAGATGCCGGCCCGGCGGATAGATCGCCCAGACCGGCGGCGAGGTCGGCGCATAGTCGGTCAGCACCTCCTCCAGCCGGCCGTCGCGCAGCGCCTCGCCGCACATCCAGGTCGGCGCCATCATCACCCCGACATCGCTGAGGGCAAGGTCGTGCAGCGCCTCGGCGTTGTTGGCCGACAGGTTGCCGCGCACGGTGACGGCGTGCTCGCCGCCATCGGGCCCGATCATGCGCCAGGTGTCGCCGGTGGCGAGGTAGGCGTAGGTCAGGCAGTTGTGGCCGGCGAGATCCTCCGGCACGCGCGGGCGGCCGTGCCTGTCCCAGTAGCGCGGCGTCGCGGCGATGGCCCGCCGGGCGGTCGCCAGCTTGCGGGCGATGAGGCTCGAATCCTTGAGGTCGCCGATGCGGATCAGCATGTCGACGCCCACCTCGATGGGATCGACGAACTGGTCGGTCATGGTGACGTGGAGCTGCACCTCGGGATGGGCGGCGAGGAAGCCGCTCAGCACCGGCACGACGTGGCGGCGGCCGAACACCACCGGCATGTTGATCTTGAGCACGCCGCGCGGCGTCTGGTTGAGCTGGCTGATGGCCTGCTCGGCCTCGTCGACGTCGGCGAGGATGCGCCGGCAGCGTTCGTAGTAGGCCACCCCCTCCTCGGTCGGCGCCAGCCGCCGCGTGGTGCGGTTGAACAGGCGCACGCCGAGCCGGTCCTCGAGCCGCGAGATCTGCTTGCTGACGGCCGAGGGCGTCAGGCTCATCTGCCGCGCGGTGGCGGAAAAGCTGCCGGTGTCGACCGCGCGCACGAAGAGATCCATGCTCGTCAGGGTGTCCATGGCCGGGCGCCTCGATATATGCCTGCATGGAACATGTTAGTGCGAGGTTGATCATATTTTCAACCTGCATTGCCTCAATAAATCACGCTCCAGAGGCCACACCACCGGCCAGCCCTTGTGGCCAGCCCGGCTGGCCAGCCAACGGAGACCGCCATGAGCCGCAACACCATCGCTTATCCCCATCTCGCCGACGTGCTGCACGACGCGCACTCCGAGCAGGCGAAGGTTTTCGGCGCCGTGTTCGGCGCCCTCGGCCGCCAGCTCGCCCGGCCCTTCCATCGCCGTCATGCAGGCCTTCCCGCGGCGCCCGTCTGCGCCGCCTGATCCGGACCCGGCCGCCGGACCCGCCCCTTTCCTCCCCCGCGGACCCGGCGGCACCGGATCGCCTGCACCCTCGCCCGGCGCGCCCCAACGCGCCGGGCGATTTTTTTCGCCGTCGCCGGAACCGCAGCGCAGCGGCCGGCGTTGCGGCATCACACGACCGATGCGGCCATGCGTTTGGCCGTGGGCACCCGGACGACAGGACGCGGCCACCACCCGACAGCCTGACCCCCCCACCACCGCGTCCTGCCCGATCCGGGAAGCAGAAAAGCGAGCCGCACTCCGCCCGGCAACCAGCCTCCGGTTGCCGGGCGGCCCCATTTTCGGGGCCCCTCACCACCGCGCCGCCGATGCGGGCGCGAAATCGGCTAGCGTGGCGCCATGCCCGCCCGTCGCGCCGCCGCCGTCGTCATCGTCCACTCCCTCGCGCACGCCGTCGCCGCCCTGCGCGCCGCCACCGCCGCCGGCCGGCCGGTAACGGTGCTCAGCGGCGCCGGGGCGGCGCTGCATGCCGGCCCGGGCTGGTGGCGCGAGGTCGAACGGGCGGCGCGCAGGGCCGTGCCGGCGGCCGAGGCCACCTTCGTGCTCGACTGCGCCGACCGTCCGGGCGCCGCGCTGGCGGCCCTGCGCGCCGGCGTCGGCGTCATCGCGCTGACCGCGCCGGACGCGGCCCGCCGCGTCGTCGCCGACATCGCGGGCCAGAGCGGGGCACGGATCGCGCGGGTGTCGCGGCGCGGCGCGCTCGACCTCGCCGGCGCCGCCCGGCCGGGTACGCTGGCGGCGGCCCATCTTGTTGCAGCGCGGCGCTAACGCCGCGTTGCCTGTGCACCGCACCCTGCGCTAAGGGAGCGCCAACGGGCGCCAACGCCCAGCCGACGCAGCCTGCCGACAGGAACAGCCGCCATGCGAGTGACCCAGCGTGTCCGCAAGATTCTCTCCTGGTACGAAAGCGACAATCCGGGCACCAAGGCCAACATCGCGCGCATCCTGTCGACCGGCCGGCTCGCCGGCACCGGCAAGGTGGTGATCCTGCCCGTCGACCAGGGCTTCGAGCACGGCCCGGCACGCAGCTTCGCGCCCAACCCGCCGGCCTACGACCCGCACTATTTCTTCGAGCTGGCGATCGAGGCCGGCCTCAGCGCCTACGCCGCGCCACTCGGCCTGCTGGAGGCCGCCGCCGACAGCTATGCCGGCGCCATCCCGACCATCCTCAAGGTCAACAGCTCCAACTCGCTGGCGCAGTCGAAGGACCAGGCGGTGACGGCCGGCGTCGACGATGCCCTGCGCCTCGGCTGCTCGGCCATCGGCTTCACCATCTATCCGGCCTCGGACGAGCAGTTCGAGATGATGGAGGAAATCCGCGAGATGGCGCTGGAGGCCAAGGCCGCCGGCCTCGCGGTGGTGATCTGGTCCTACCCGCGCGGCGGCAAGCTGTCGAAGGACGGCGAAACAGCCCTCGACGTCACGGCCTACGCCGCGCACATGGCGGCCCTGCTCGGCGCGCACATCATCAAGGTCAAGCCGCCGACCGCCTTCATGGAGCAGGACGAGGCGAAGAAGGCCTACGAGAAGGCCGGCGTCGACACCTCCACGCTGGCGGCGCGCATCCGCCACGTCGTGCAGGCCTCGTTCAACGGCCGCCGCCTCGTCGTGTTCTCCGGCGGCGCCGCCAAGGGCACGGCCGAGATCCTCGCCGAGATCCGCGAGCTGCGCGACGGCGGCGCCTCGGGCTCGATCATCGGCCGCAACTCCTTCCAGCGGCCGAAGGACGAGGCGCTGAAGCTGCTCGATTCGATCATCAAGATCTACCAGGGCAAGGACTGAGCTTGCCGCGCCTCGGGGGTCTGACGTCCGGCATCGCGCTGGCCCACCTCACCCGGCTCGCTGCGCTCGCCACCCTCTCCCCCCACGGGGCGGAGAGGGGTCACTCTCCCTCTCCTCCCTTGGGAGGAGAGGGTCGGGGTGAGGAGGGGCGGACGGTTGCATCGCCATGACCTCTCCGTCCGACGCCCCCGCCTGCCGGCTGTACCTGATCACCCCGCCGGCGCTCGATCCCGCCGCCTTCGCCGACCCGTTGCAACGGGCGCTCGACGGCGGCGACGTCGCCTGCGTGCAGTTGCGCCTGAAGGGGCGGGACGGCGAGGCGCCGGCGGAGCCCGGCGACGTGCGCCGCGCGGTCGAGCGGCTGATGCCGCTGGTGCAGGCGCGCGACATCGCCTTCATCCTCAACGACGACCCGGCCATCGCCGCCGAGATGGGCGCCGACGGCGTGCATGTCGGCCAGACCGACACGCCCTATGCCGAGGCGCGGCGCCTCGTCGGCCCCGATCGCATCGTCGGCGTCACCTGCCACGCCTCGCGCCACCTCGCCATGGTGGCCGGCGAGGCTGGCGCCGACTACGTCGCCTTTGGCGCCTTCTTCCCCACCGGCACCAAGCAGGCGAAGACACGGGCGCGGCCCGAACTGATCGCCTGGTGGGCCGAGACCTTCGAGGTGCCGTGCGTGGCCATCGGCGGCATCACGGCGGAGAATTGCGCGCCGCTGGTCGCCGCCGGCGCCGACTTCCTCGCCGTCGCCGCGGGGGTGTGGGCGCATCCCGACGGGCCGGGCGGCGGCGTCGCCGCCTTCGCGCGGGCCATCGCCGCGGCCCAGGAAGCCGGCTGAGGCGGCCGGGCGCGGCGCTTGCGCGCGCCTGCCGCCCCTGTTAGAGAGCCGCCGCCCGCCCCCATCCGAGCACATCCATGAAGATCGACGGCAACGCCATCCGCCCCGGCAACATCATCGAGCACCAGGGCCGCCTGTGGCGGGCGGTGCGCACCCAGCACGTCAAGCCGGGCAAGGGCGGCGCCTTCATGCAGGTCGAGCTCAAGGACATCCGCGACGGCACCAAGCTGAACGAGCGTTTCCGCTCCTCCGACACGGTCGAGCGCGTGCGCCTCGACCAGCAGGAGTACCAGTTCCTCTTCGCCGACGGCGATGCCTACACCTTCATGGACCAGAACACCTTCGAGCAGATCACCCTCAACAAGGACATCGTCGGCGAGGACCAGGCCGACTTCCTGCAGGAAGCCATGGTCGTCACCATCGAATCCTACGAGGACGAGCCGCTCAGCGTGTCACTGCCCGAGCGCGTGACCCTGACCATCGTCGAGGCCGACCCGGTGGTGAAGGGCCAGACGGCCGCCTCGTCCTACAAGCCGGCGGTGCTCGACAACGGCCGCCGCACCATGGTGCCGCCGCACATCGAGACCGGCATGCGCGTCGTCATCGACACCGCCGACGGCAGCTACGTCGAACGCGCGCGCGACTGATTCCGCCGGCGGGCGCCGCCCGCCGTCCGACCGAACCGAAATCGCGGGAACCGGACCACGATGCGCCCGGCGCTGATCAACGTCATCGACCGTGCCGTCCGCAAGGCCGGGCGCGGCCTCGTGCGCGACTTCGGCGAGGTCGAGAAGCTGCAGGTGTCGAAGAAGGGGGTCGCCGACTTCGTCTCGACCGCCGACACCAAGGCCGAGCGCATCCTGTTCGAGGAACTGGCGAAGGCGCGGCCGGGCTTCGGCTTTCTAGGCGAGGAGGCGGGCACCCGCAGCGCCGGCGATGGCGTGCACCGCTGGATCGTCGATCCGCTCGACGGCACGACCAATTTCCTCCATGGCGTGCCGCACTTCGCCATCTCGATCGCCGTCGAACGCGCCGGCGAGATCGTCACCGGCGCCGTCTACGATCCGCTGTCGGACAACCTCTACTGGGCCGAGCGCAACGGTGGCGCCTGGCTCAACGACCAGCGCCTGCGCGTCTCGGCGCGCGGCGACATGGCCGCGGCGCTGGTCGCCACCGGCATCCCGTTCATCGGCCGCGGCGATCATCCGCGCTATCTCGCCACCCAGGCGGCGGTGATGGCGAAGACCGCCGGCGTGCGCCGCTTCGGCGTCGCCTCGCTCGACCTCGCCTGGGTCGCCGCGGGGCGCTTCGACGGCTACTGGGAATACGGCCTCAAGGCCTGGGACATCGCCGCCGGGCTGCTGCTGGTGCGCGAGGCCGGCGGCTTCGCCAGCGAACACGACGGCCAAGGCGATCCGCTGCGCTCCGGCAACGTCGTCGCCGCCAACGACAAGCTGCACGCGCCGCTCTGCGCGCTGCTGCGCGAGGCGTGGGACAAGGCGGAATAGCGGCGCGGACGGCCTCGTCCTTCGCCAAGCTCAGGATGAGGCCGTGGGGAAGCACCGCGGGAACACGGAACGCCACAAGGCCACCTCATCCTGAGCTTGTCGAAGGACGAGGTGGCCCTGCGCGATACGATCAACTCCCGATGGTGCCGCCGTCGTTCTTGGTGATGGCGACCACCGAGGGGCGCGGCGGCATGCCGGGCTGGAAGTCCGGCCAGCGCGTCGCCGGGTCCTCGAAGGTCGATTCGCGACCGAACGGCTTGTAGGCCTTGACGCCGTCCGTCGCCGGGTGCTGCACGGCGACGAACAGCGTGCGGTCGTCCGGCGCGAAGACCGGGCCGCACATCTCGGCGCCGACCGGCACGCGGAAGAACATGCGCGACGAGCCGCGCGCCGCGCCCTCGGTCTCGACCGCCCAGACGCCGTCGGCGGTGCCGCTCTTCGGCCAGGCGCCGCCCTGGTCGGTCGACACCCACAGCCGCCCGGCATGGTCGATGGTGCAGTTGTCGGGCGAGCCGAACCAGCCGTTCTCGGTCGTCGCCGGCCCCCACTTGGCCTTGTGGTCCGGGTCCTTCGGGTCGCCGCAGAGGATCAGCACCTCCCAGGTGCCCTTCGCGGCGGCGTGGTCCATGTCCGGCGTGCCGATCTCGATGATGTGGCCGTAGGTGTTGTCGGCGCGCGGGTTGGCGGCGTCCTCCTGGCCCGCCTTGCGCGAGGTGTTGTTGGTCAGCATGACATAGACCTTGCCGGTCTTCGGATTGGGGTTCACGTCCTCCGGACGATCCATCCGGGTCGCGCCGACGACGTCGCCCGCCCGCCGCGTCTCGATCAGCACGTCGGCCTGGCTGGCGAAGCCGTTGGCGGCGGTGAGGCCGCCCTGGCCGTGCACCAGCGGCAGCCATGTCAACGTGCCGTCGGCATCGAAGCGCGCGACATAGAGCGTGCCGCTGTCGAGCAGGTTGCGGTTGGCGTTGCGGTCGGTGGCGTTGAAGCGACCCTCGGTGACGAACTTGTAGAGGTAGTCGCCGCGCTCGTCGTCGCCGGAATAGACGACGACGCGGCCGTCCTTGTTGACGATGGTCTCGGCGCCCTCGTGCTTGGTGCGGCCGAGCGCCGTGCGCTTCACCGGCACGGCGGTCGGATCGTAGGGGTCGATCTCGACGATCCAGCCGAAGCGGTTGGCCTCGTTCGGCTCCTTCGTCACGTCGAAGCGCTCGTGCCACTTGCCCCAGGCGTACCAGTTGCCGGGAATGCCGTAGCGCTTGAAGGTGGCGGCCTGCGCGTCGCCATCGGCGACCTTGCCCCAGAAGTAACCGTTGAAGTTCTCCTCGGCCGACAGCCACGTGCCCCACGGCGTCATGCCGCCGGCGCAGTTGTTGAGCATGCCGAGCACCTGCTTGCCGGTCGGGTCGGCCTTCGTCTTCATGCGGGCGTGGCCGGCGGCCGGGCCGGAAATGGCCATCGGCGTGGTGCCGGTGATGCGGCGGTTGAGCCGGCTGCCGGCGACCGGCTGCCACTTGCCGCCGACCTTGCGGATCTCGACGATCGAGCCGCCATGCGCGGCGATCTCGATATCGACCAGCTCCGGCGTCATCCTGGCGAACTCGACGCCCTTGGCGTCCTGCTCGCCGCCGAGGCCGGGGAACATCACTTCCTCGGAGGTGTACTCGTGATTGACGCAGAGCAGGCCGTGATCGGCTGTGCTCGAGCCCGCCGGCAGCGGCGCGAAGCCGAGGAAGTCACAGTTGTAGCCGAACTGCTTCGCCTGCGCGGCGGCGCTCTGCTTCATCGGGTCGAAGGCCGGCGCGTCGGGCAGCACAGGGTCGCCCCAACGCAGCAGCACGTCGGCGCTGTAACCCGGCGCGACATGATGCGTCTCATCGACGCCGTGCGGGATTTCGGCGAAGCCGAAGTTCATCGTCGCGGCGTGCGCGGCGCGGCCGATCAGCGTCGCCGCCGGCGTCGCCAGCGCGGCGATCGTGGCCGTGGCGCCGAGTCCGGCGAGCAGGTTGCGGCGGCTGAGGCGGGCGGCCAGCACGTCGCCGAACGCGGGGTTGGCCGTGGGGTTGGATCCGACATTCTCGGAGGCCTCGTAGGCCTCGCTGCGGCAGGAATAGAGGCTGCGGTCGTAGGTCATGTGCGACTCCCGGGGTGACGTCCGGGGGCAACCTGCCCGCGCCGCGTTGCGCCCAGACGGCGCCGGCGTTGCGATGCGGTGACAGCGGCGGGAATCCGCCGGGCGTGCCGGCCGGAGGCGCAGAAAGGCCGCGGGAGGACGGGCGCCCTCCCGCGGCCCGGAGAGCGCGGCGCAGGCTTGCGGGGACGGTGCAAGGGGCCGGCGACGCGGGCTGCACGGCCGGGCCGTTGCGGGACGGGTCCCGGCGCGGCGCAGTCTCGCGCGCAACCGTGACGGCGCTATGACGCCGCCATTGCCGCCGCCGGTCAGGCGAGGATGACGTGCTCGGTGGCGAGGATCACCGGCGACGGCACGGTGAGGAAGTTCGGCTCGTCGTCGCGGGTGGCGCGATAGGCGTCGGTTTCGGCGGCGGCGCGCAGGGCGGCACGGTCGTCGAACCAGGTGATCGCCAGACCGTCATGCACCGGCTCGCGGCCGCTCGTCCACGCGGCCGGCAGCAGGTGGTTCTGCACATAGCGGCGAAGCTGCGGGATGCCGGCGGCGAGCGGTCCGTGAACGTCGCGCCAGTACGCATCGAAGGCGTCGCGCGCCATGCCCTCGCGGCGGCGGATGAACTCGATGCTTTTCACGCCCGGACGCGGCCAGTCGCCGTCGACCACGACATGCTCCTCGATGTCGAGGACGCGCATGGCCGCCCGGTCGATGAAGCGCGCCTCGTCGGCCTCGACGGCGGCAAGCTCGGGCGTGCCGCGCAGCGCACGCCGCGCTTCGGCGCTGGCGAACCAGACCTCGACGATGCCGTCCCAGAGCGGCTGGCGATGACGGTAGACGCCCGGCAGGGTGTGCGACTGCACGTAGCGCACGAGACCGGGCAGGCGCGTGACGAGGCGCGGGTGCTCGCCGAGCCAGTACGCCTGGAAGTCCGCGACCGCCATCCCGGGCCGCCGCCGGATCATGACGACGCGCTTGATCACCCGCCCTCGCGCGGCAGGGCAGCGAAGGCAGCGAGCGCGCGGGCACGCGCGGCGGCGTGGTCGACGACGGGGGCCGCAGTCGTCATGTCGAACCGGTCGCGCGGCGCCCGCCACGGTTCGTGGACATACTTGTCGGGAACGTCGGCCAGCTCCGGCAGCCAGCGCCGCACCCAGGCCCCGTCTGGGTCGTACCGCTGCCCCTGCGCCGACGGATTGAAGATGCGGAAGAACGGCGCGGCATCGACACCCGAGCCGGCGACCCACTGCCAGTTGACCGAATTGCTCGCCAGATCGGCGTCGACCAGCGTGTCGAGGAACCAGTCGGCGCCGGCGCGCCAGTCGACCAGCAGGTGCTTGGTCAGGAACGAGGCGACGACCATGCGGGCGCGGTTGGACAGCCAGCCCGTCGCCCACAGCTCGCGCATGCCGGCATCGACGGCGGGATAGCCGGTGCGCCCGCGCCGCCACGCGCGCAACCCGGCGGGGTCGTCGCGCCAGGCCATGGCGTCGAAGGCGGCGCGCCAGTTGCGCTCGGCCATGTGCGGAAAGTGATGCAGCAGATGCCAGGCGAATTCGCGCCACGCCAGCTCGGCCATGAACTTCTCCACGCCAGCGGCGAAGGCCGGATCGGCGGCGACGCGCGCGGCGACGGTGGCGGCGACCTGGCGTGGCCCGATCTCCCCCCAGGCGAGATGCGGCGACAGGCGGGACGCGCCGGCGCCGTCGAGGCGATCGCGCGCACTCGCATAGTCGCGCAAACCGTCGTCGAGGAAGCCGGCGAGGCGCGCCCGTGCCCCCGCCTCGCCCGGCGTCCACACCGCGGCGAAGCCGGAAGCCCAGTCCGGCGCGGCCGGGCGCAACGCCCAGTCCTCCAGCCGCTCCGAACGGACGGGCGCAGCCGCGACGAACGGGCCGCGCGGCATCGTGCCGGGCGGCGGCGGGGGCCGCGCCGCCAGCGCCCGGGCGAAGGGCGTAAAGACGCGGTAGGGACCGCCGGCGCCGGTGGCGATCTCCCACGGCTCGGCCAGCAGCGCGGCGTTGAAGCGGCGCGTCTCGATGCCGGCGGCGGCGAGGACGTCGGAAAGCCTGCGCTCGCTTTCGGCGGCGAAGGGCTCGTAGCGGCGGTTCCACAGCACGGCGGTGGCGGCCGCCTCCGCCGCCAGTTCCGCGACGACACGCTCGGCCGCGCCCCGCCGCAGCACCAGCGTCAGGCCATGCGCACGCAGGCTCGCGGCAAGCGCGGCGAGCGAGCCATGCAACCACCAGCGCGCCGCGCCGCCGTCGCGGAAGCGGCCCGACGTCTCGTCGTCGAGCACGTAGAGCGGCAGCACCGGCGCACCCGTCGCCACCGCATCGGCCAGCGCCGGGTTGTCGGCCAGCCGCAGGTCGCGGCGGAACCAGACGATGACCGGCCGGGTCACGAGGCGCGCGCTCCGTATTTCGGCAGTGCCGCGTAAGCAGTGAGCGCGCGCTCCCGCGCGGCTGCGGGCTCGACGATGGGCGGCCGGCCGGCCGCGCCGCGCTGATCGGCAGGCGCTTCCCACGGCGCGTGAACGTATCGATCGGGCGCTCCGGCGAGCTCCGGCACCCAGCGCCGCACCCACGCGCCGCCCGGATCGTGCTGCCGGCCCATGGTCACGGGATCCATGAAGTCGGTGAAATGCCGGGCATGAAAGCCGGAGCCGACGAGCCACTGCCAATAAGCCGCGTTTCCGGCGAGGTCGGCGTCGACCAGCGTGTCGAGGAACCAGTCGGCGCCGGTCCGCCAGTCGATCAGAAGATGGCTAGCGAGGAAGGAGGCGACGACCATGCGGGCACGTTTGGACAACCAGCCGGTCCGCCGCAGCTCGCGCATGCCGGCATCGACCGCCGGATAGCCGGTGCGCCCGCACTGCCATGCGGCAAGCCCGGCAGGATCGTCGCGCCACGCCATGGCGTCGAAGGCGCGATCTGCGCACTCCGCTGCCATACTGGGGAAGCGGTGCAGCAGATGCCAGGCAAACTCGCGCCATACAAGTTCCTCCAGCGGAGCCCAGACCAACCAGGGTCGCGTGTCCCGTCCCCCTTCCTCGATGTGCGCGACGAGCGCGGCAGCGACTTGACGCGGCCCCAGCTCACCCCACGCAATGTGCGGTGACAGACGAGCGGCGCCCTCGCCATCGAGCCGGTCGCGGCCGGCTTCGTAGTGAGCGAGACCACCGGAGACAAAGGCCGCGAGGCGCGCCTGCGCCGCCGCCTCGCCCGGCGTCCATACCTCGCCGAAGTCCGAGGCCCGACCGGATACCGTTGGCCGCAGGCGCCAGCCATCCAGCCGGTCCGAAACGAGTGGGGGCGCTGCGGCGACGGGGCCCGTCAGGGCCGCCACACATCGCGGGCGTTCCGACAAAGCCCGCTTCGATAGAGCACGAGAGAACCGGTTGAACATATCGAATGCGGGTGGTCCCGTGTCGAACTCGATCTCCCACGGTTCAGCCAGCAGGGACGCGTTGTAGCTACGCACCTCGACTCCGCCAACGCCCAGCGCAGCGGCGATGCGCGCGTCCGACACGCCGGCCCAAGGCTCGTAGCGGCGGTTCCAGACGACGGCGGCGGCGCCGGCCTCGCGCGCTACTTGCGGCACGACTTTGTGCGCGACGCCGCGCCGCAGCACCAGCGACAGGCCATGGTCGCGCAGGCTCGCGGCGAGCGCGGCGAGCGAGCCATGCAACCACCAGCGCGCCGCGCCGCCGTCGCGGAAGCGGCCCGGCGTCTCGTCGTCGAGCACGTAGAGCGGCAGCACCGGCGCGCCCGTCGCCACCGCGCCGGCGAAGGCGGGGTTATCCGCCAGCCGCAGGTCGCGGCGGAACCAGACGATGACCGGCCGGGTCACGAGGCGCGCGCCCGGAACGGGTCGGGCGGCGGCACCGAGAGCTGGTCGCGGCGGAAGGCGAACAGGCGCTCGCGCGCCAGCAGAAACACGCCGAAGTTCGGGCCGAGCAAACGCGCGATGGCCGGGTCCTGCACGTCGAGGCCGCCGGCATAGGCGCCGAAGGCCGGCATCACCAGACGCCGCCCGTCGGTGGCGAAGCAGCGGCCGGAGACGAAGCGCCCGCGCACGCGCACGCCGGCCTTGGGGTGGTAGTGGCCAATGACCTCGCCCCCGGCGGCGCCTCGCCCGGCAACAACGTCGTGGCGCAACACGAGACGGCCGACGGCGAGTTCGCCGAGCGTGCGGCCGCCGAGCGCCTCGGGCAGCGCCGGGTCGTGGTTGCCGAGCAACCAGATCCAGTCATGCGCTGCGACCATGCGGCCGAGGCGGCCGCGCTCGGCCGCGCCCAGCCGGGCGGGCCCGTCCGCGTCGTGGAAGCTGTCGCCGAGGCAGACAACGGCGCGCGGCTGCCAGCGCCGCAGCACGGCGTCGAGGCGCTCCAGCGTCGCGCGGCTGTCGTAGGGCGGCAGCGAACCGGCGCCCGACGCCGCCAGCGCCGAACCCTTCTCAAGATGCAAGTCGCTGACGACGAGGGTGCGCGCCTCGACCAGCATCAGTGCTCCGGACGGATCGGCGAGCAGGCGCGTGCCGGCGAGCGTGATCGGCGCGGCGGTCATGGCCGGAGGCCCCGACCGTGCCGGCCCACCTCACCCTCCCGTCGCCGACGCGACGGGCCCCTCCCTCTCCCCCCACGGGGCGGAGAGGGGTTCCGCGCTGTAGCGCGACACTTGAAGCGGGAGTCGGCACCACTTGATTCGGGAGCACGCGGTTTTTTCTCCATCGGAGGCTCTTGGGCCGGCGCGAAACGAGGGGTGACGGCCCGCCGGCAGGGGACAAAGGGA
>JBFWVF010000008.1:0-292445 GCA_050246875.1 Alphaproteobacteria bacterium
TTCCCTCACCCGGCCGGCTACGCCGGCCACCCTCTCCCCACCGGGGAGAGGGAATCTTACGCCGGCCGCAACCACACCGCCGTGTCGTGGAAGACGCCGCCGCCGTTGGGGCGGCCGCGGTCGGCCGAAACGAGGGTGTTGATCCCCCGTCCCTCGATGAAGCACTCGGGCGGCCAGATGCCCTCGACCACCACCACGCCGCGCTGCAGGCCGTCGAACGGCTCGACATGGACCAGCACGCTGCCGCGCGCATTGCCGAGGCGGACCAGCCCGTCGGCGGCGAGGCCGAGCGCCGCCACGTCGTCGGGGTGGATCTTCGCCGTCGGGCGGCCGCCTTCCTTCTTCCGCGAGCCCGGCGTCTCGCCGAAGGTCGAGTTGAGGAAGCTGCGCGCCGGCGCCGTGACGAGGCGGAACGGGTGCTCGTCGTTCGCGCCGTCGATCGCGTCCCAGTGATCGGGCAGCGCCGGCATGTCGGGACCGGCGAGCGGGCCGCATTTCGTCCAGTCGGCGCGGAAATGGTACTTGCCGTCGGGGTGCGCGAAGCCGTCGAGGTAGTGGGCGGCGCGGAACGGCAGCGCCCGGTCCTCCCAGTGGTTGCGCCACATGGTCTCGGCATCGGGCAGGCCCGAGGCGACGAGGCACTGGTCGATCAGTTCCCACGCCGTCATGCCGAAGCCGGGATGCTCGGCGCCCAGCCGCTTCGCCAGCTCGCAATGCACGTAGTGGTTGGGCCGCGCCTCGGCCAGCGGCTCGATCACCGCCTTCGTCGCCTGCAGATAGGTGTGGCCGCCGCCGGTGTAGAAGTCGTCGTGCTCGAGGAACGTCGTCGCCGGCAGCACGATGTCGGCCATCCTCGCCGTGTCGGTGAGGAACTGCTCGTGCACGCACACGAACAGGTCGTCGCGCGCGAAGCCGCGCAGCACGCGGCCGAGATCGGGCGCGACGACGCAGGGGTTGGTGTTCTGGATCAGCATCGCGTGCACGCCCGGCCCGCCGCAGAGGTCGGCCGCGTCGCCGTCGAGGATGGCGCCGATGCGCGACTGGTCGAGCACGCGCACCGACGGATCGCGCGCGTCGAGCCCCTCGATCAGGGTCTTGTCGAGCTTGTAGAGCGCGGCGTTGGCATAGAGCGCGCCGCCGCCCTCGTACTGCCAGGCGCCGGTGACGGCGGGCAGCGACGCCGCCGCGTGCATCTGGGCCGCGCCGTTGCGGGTGCGCGAGAAGCCGTAGCCGAGGCGCAGGAAGCTCTTCTTCGTCTTCCCGTACAGCCGGGCGAAGGCGACGATCTCGTCGACCGACAGGCCGGTGATGGCCGCCGCCCAGGCGGGCGTGCGCGTCGCCAGATGCCGTTCCAGATCGTCGGGACAGTCGGTGTAGCGCGCCATGTAGTCGCGGTCGGCGAAGCCCTCGGCGAACAGCACGTGCATGACGGCGCAGGCGAGCGCGCCGTCGGTGCCCGGCCGCAGCATGAGGTGGATGTCGGCCTGCTCGGCGGTCGGCGTGCGGTAGGGGTCGACCACGACGAGCGGCACGCCGCGCGCCTTCCGCGCCCGGCTGATATGGGTCATCAGGTTGACCTGGGTCGACACCGGATTGCCGCCCCAGACGACGATCAGGTCGGAGTGGGCCAGTTCGCGCGGATCGACGCCGCGCTTGGCGCCGGTGCCGGCGTTCCAGCCGGCGTCGGCCAGCGTGATGCAGAAGGTAGAGTGCTGGCCCGAGTAACGCATGACGTGGCGCAGGCGCTGGATGCCGTCGCGCTGCAGATGGCCCATCGTGCCGGCGTAGTAGTATGGCCACACCGCCTCGCTGCCGTGTTGGCGAGCGACGCGGATGAAGTTCTCGGCCACCTCGTCCAGCGCCTCGTCCCACGAGATCGGCACGAAGCCGTCGCGCCCCGACCCCTTGGGGCCGATCCGGCGCAGCGGCGTCCGCAGGCGGTCGGGATGGTGCACGCGCTCGGCGTAGCGACCGACCTTGGCGCAGACGACGCCCGCCGTGTAGTCGTTGCCGGCGGCGCCACGCACACGGCCGATCGTCCGGGCATCGAGCTTCTCGACTTCGAGCGAGCAGGTCGACGGACAATCGTGCGGGCAGGTGGAGTGGTGGATTTCCACCTTTCCGCGCGCCTCGCGGGCGTCGAGCGGTGCGGTCAGATCGAGCGGCGGCATGGCATCCCCGGCCGCGGGGCCGGCCCCTTCCTGAGAAGCGGATCGTACCGCAGCGCACACACCGCCGTCGATTGCGCCGCTAGTGCAGGTCGCGGAAGCGGCGGTCGAGGTCGAAGGATGGCGAGGTGACGTGCGCCTCCAACCGGCGCAGGCGGAATTCCAATGACTTGAAGGTACTGGCGAGGCCATGCGCCGTCGTCGCCGGCTCGGTCCGCACGCCGCGCCAGAACTGCTCCTCGCGCTCGTCGCGATAGAGGTCGTCCGGCCGTGGCGGCAGCAGCCAGGCGGCGAGGAAGTAGGCCCCCAGCGTCAGGAACGGGTTCATGAAGAGGGCCACGACGGCGACGACGCGCAACAGGACGCGTGGCGCGCCGAGCCAGTCGGCGACGCCGGCCAGGACGCCGGCGACGACGCCGTGCTCCGGGTCGCGCCACAAACGCGAGCGGCTCGCCGGGGCGACGCTGGCCCCGCGCGCGCGGCGACCGAAGCGGCGGCTCATGGCCGCTGACCCGGCCGGCCGGCATCGGCCGCCGGCTCCTCGCCGTGACGGGCGCGCCAGCCGGGCTGCTCGGCATCGAGGATGCGCTCCAGCGTGACGATGCGCGCCTCCATCCGTGCCGCCGTCTCCCACAACTCCTGCAGCATCGTCTCGTCCTCGCGCGACAGCGTCTTCGCCGTGCGCCACTTGGTCAGATAATGGAAGACGATCCAGACCGGCGCGACGACCGCGGCGACGCCGATGAAGGCAAGCCCGAGGACCAGTTCCATCCCCTATCCCCTTCCCCGCCGCCAGGTCAGGCGGCGCCGCCGCCCGACATGCGCGCCTTCAGCGCCGCCAGCTCCGCCTCGATCGACTGTTCGGCCTCGAGTTCGGCGATTTCCTCGGCCAGCGACTTGCGGCGGCCGAGATCATAGGCCTCGGCCTCACCCTCGGCACGGTCGATGCGGCGCTCGAGTTGCTCGAAGCGGGCGAAGGCGTCGTCGATGCGCGGGTCGGCCAGCTTGCGGCGCACCTTGACCCGCTGGTCGACGGTCGTCTGGCGGGCCGTCATGGCCTTCTGGCGGGCGCGCGCCTCCGACAGCTTGGCGTCGAGGAGGGCGACGTCCTCGTCGTGGCGCGCCAGCGCCTCGTCGAGCTGCGCCAGTTCGTCCTCCATGGCCTTCGCCATGTCAGCGAGGCGGGCCTTCTCGACCAGCGCCGCCTTGGCCAGATCCTCGCGGCCGCGGCCGAGGGCAAGCGAGGCCTTGCGCTCCCACTCGCCCTGCGCCTCGGTAAGGCGCGCGAGGCGGCGATGCACGTCCTTGCGCTCGGCAATGGTCCGCGCCGCCGTGGTGCGGACCTCGACCAGCGTGTCCTCCATCTCCTGGATGACCAGCCGGATCAGCTTCTCGGGATCCTCGGCCCGGTCGAGCATGGCGTTGAGGTTGGAATCCACGATGTCGGCAAGGCGGGAAAAGATACCCATTGATGTCATCTCCGATGGGGGCCGATCAGAACACGATGGCGCCGATGAGCGCGCCGATGAGGAACATCACCCACTGGCTCGTCGTGCGCGTGGCGAGCCACTCGCCGAAATCGAAGCCGGCGCGCGGCCGGGCCCTCCGCAGGCGATCGTCGTCGTAGCGCACCGTCATCTCGGAGCCTCCTGGTTGGGCCATCCCGGCCCGTTACGGCTCCCATTCAGCAACCTCCGTGCCAGACACGTCGTCTTCTATTTAACATATTTAATATCAATATATTAAACTGTATTTCTCATGTTGATTTGAAGAAATCGTAATGTCACAAAATATCATTAGATTGCAATTTCTGACAAAATATCGTCTTATCCGATCATGGATGGCAGCCCACCCGACCTGCCGCCGCTCGTCGGCCAGTCCCCCGCCTTCCTGGAACTGGAAGAGCATGTGGCGCGCGTCGCCCCGCTCGACCGGCCGGTGCTGGTGGTCGGCGAACGCGGCACCGGCAAGGAACTGATCGCCGCGCGCCTGCACTTCCTGTCGCGGCGCTGGTCCGGGCCCTTCGTCGGCCTCAACTGCGCCGCCCTCGCCGAAAGCGTGCTGGAGAGCGAGTTGTTCGGCCACGAGGCCGGCGCCTTCACCGGCGCCGTGCGGCGGCGCAGCGGCCGCTTCGAACTGGCCGACGGCGGCTCCCTGTTCCTCGACGAGATCGGCGAGGCGACGCTGACCGTGCAGGAGAAGTTGCTGCGGGCCGTCGAGTACGGCACCTTCGAGCGGCTGGGCGGCGACGCCACCCTGTCGGTGGATGTACGGCTGATCGCGGCGACCAACGCCGACCTGCCGGCGCTGGCCGACACCGGCCGCTTCCGCCCGGATCTGCTCGACCGCCTCGCCTTCGACGTCGTCACCGTGCCGCCGCTGCGCGCGCGGCGCGGCGACATCGCCCTGCTGGCCGACCATTTCGGCCGCGCCATGGCCGCCGAACTCGGCTGGCCGTCCTTCCCCGGCTTCTCTCGTGCCGCGGTGAAGGCGCTGGAGGAGTGGCCGTGGCCGGGCAATGTGCGGGAACTGAAGAACGTGGCCGAGCGCGCCGTCTATCGTGCGACCGACCCTGCCCTGCCGGTCGAGACCCTGACCTTCGATCCGTTCGCCTCACCCTGGCGCCCGTCGCCCCGGCCGCTCGACGCCGCCAGCGCAGCCTCAGGCCCGGAAAGCCCGCCGCCCGCGCATCCGGGCCTGCCCGACGCGGCGGCGCCGTTCGACTTCCGCGCCGTCGTGTCCGGCATCGAACGGCGCCTGCTGGCCGAGGCGCTGGCCTCGAACCGCCACAGCCAGCGTGCCACCGCCGACCACCTCGGCCTCACCTACAGCCAGCTTCGCCACGAACTGCGCAAGCACGGGCTGTTGCCGGGCCAGGGCTGAGCGGCATCGGCAATCACACGCAGCGGAAGGTGGCGTCGACCAGCGCCTCGGTACGCTCGCCGACGCTGGCGCCCGCCGCCTGGTAGTTCGAAAGCGCGCAAAAGGCGAGGTTGCGGTCGCGGTCGGCGAAGGCCAGCGGCCCGCCGAGGCCATGATGGCCGAACGCCTCCATGTTGGGCCCCATCGGCACCCAGCCCGGCTTGTTCTTGAAATAGCCCATGGCCATCCGGTAGGGCCGCAGATAGACGCCGTCCTGGTCCTCCGACCATTGCTGGGTCTGCGCCCGCTCGACCGCCGCCGCCGACAGGTAGCGCTTGCCGCCGAACTCGCCGTTGTTGGCGAGCATGGCGTAGACCAGCGCGATGCCGCGCGCCGTGCCGTGGCCGCCGAAGGACATCACCGGCGCCTTGCGGAAGGCCGTGCTGCTGATCACTTCGGCATTGTAGGGCTTGGGTACGGCATTCCACGCGCGCGTCGCGTTGGTCTGGACGTTGGTGGCGCTGCCGGCGGCAAGCTGGGCGTTGGCGGCTGGCGGCGGGTAGACCGTGGCGCAGCGCGCGATGGCCGCGTCGTCGAGGCCGATGCCGTAGAAGTCCACCCCCAGCGGATCCCACAGCTCGTCCTTGAGGAAGCGCGGCCCCGGCTTGCCGGTGGCGCGGCGGATGATCTCGGCGTTGAGATAGCCGTAGTTGATGGAGTTGTAGGCGCCCCTGCTGCCGGCGGGCCACGCCGGCTCCTGCACCTCGAGGGCGCGGATCATAGCGTCGTAGTCGAGAATGTCGCCGGCCTTGGCCGCGTCGTTGAAGATGACGCCGCAGTGGTGCGAGACGACATGGCGCACCTTGATGTCCTGCTTGCCGCCCTGGGCGAATTCCGGCCAGTAGCCGGCCACCGGCGCCTCAAGATCGATGACGCCACGATCCGCCAGCATGTGAACGCCTGTGGCAAGCATGCTCTTACCGATGGAATAGGTCATGGCGATCGTGTCGGGCGCCCAGACCTTCGTGCGCTCGCGATCGCGATGGCCGCCCCACAGGTCGACGACCTTCCTTCCCTGCCAGTAGACCGCGACCGCACCGCCGATGTCGCCGCGCTCGGCGAAATTGCGCTCAAATTCCTCGCGCACCGGCGCGAAACGGGCATCGCATTCGCCCGCGACCGGAATGTCCGCGGCCATGGCCGACCTCCCCTGACAGAGCGGCGCACGTCGCGGCGCCGCTTGGCCACAGTCTCGGCCCACGGGCCCATGCCCGGCAACCACATCGCGTCCCACGGCGCGAGGGCTTGTGCGGCACGTTCACAGACGTTGCGCCGCATTTCGCTTTTTCGCCGCGCCTCCCGTCGCTAGGGTCGCGCCCCTGAAAACACATAACCGGAGAGGTACCGTGCGTAATCCTCTGGCACTCGGCCTTATGCTGGCCGCGCTGCTGGTGCCCGCTGTCAGCCAGGCCCAGACCTTCACCTTCACCGCCATCCCCGACGAGGACGAGACACGCCTCGTCCAGCGCTTCACCCAGGTCGCCGACTACCTCAAGGGCAAGGTCGGCGTCGACGTGAAGTACATCCCCGTGAAGTCCTACGAGGCGGCCGTCACCGCCTTCCGCAACAACCAGGTGCAGCTTGCCTGGTTCGGCGGCCTGTCGGGCGTGCAGGCCCGCCTGCTCGTTCCCGGCGCGCAGGCCCTCGCACAGGGCGTCGAGGACACCAAGTTCAAGAGCTACTTCATCGCCCATGTCTCGACCGGGCTCGACAAGATGGACAAGCTCGGGCCGGCGCTGGCCGGCAAGTCCTTCACCTTCGGCTCGAAGGGTTCGACCTCCGGCCGCCTGATGCCGGAGTTCTATCTCCGCGAGGCCTACGGCAAGTCGCCCGAGGAGGTGTTCTCGCGCGTCGGCTTCTCCGGCGACCACTCCAAGACCATCGATCTGGTCGAGAGCGGCGCCTACGAGATCGGCGCGCTGAACTACGAGGTCTGGGAGACGGAGGTCTCCAAGGGCCTCGTCGACACGTCGAAGGTCAAGGTCATCTGGGTCACGCCGACCTATCAGGACTACCAGTGGACGGCGCGCGGCGACCTCGACAAGACCTACGGCGCCGGCTTCACCGCCAAGCTCAAGGCGGCGCTGGTGGACCTCAAGGATCCGGCGATCCTCAAGGCCTTTCCGCGCTCGGAATTCATTCCGGCCTCGAACGACGACTACAAGGCGATCGCCGAGACGGCCAGGAAGATCGGCCTGATCGACTGACGCGGGCGTAGCACCGTGTCCGGTTCCGTGTTCGCGCTGGCGGACGCGCGCGTCGCCTATGGCGGCGTCGAGGTTCTGCGCGGCGTGACCCTGACGATCGACGCCGGCGAGCGCGTTGCCCTGATCGGCAAGAGCGGCGCCGGCAAGTCGAGCCTGCTCCGTCTGCTCCACGCCCAGCGGCGGGAGCGGACGGCGTTGGTGCCGCAGGATCTCGGCCTCGTCCGTACCCTGTCGGTGTTCCACAACATCTACATGGGGCGGCTGGCGCACCATTCGGCGCTCTACAACATCGCCAACCTCGTGCGGCCGCTGCCGCGCGAAGTGGCGGCCGTGCGGACGCTGACCGAGGCGCTGGACCTGTCCGAGAAGCTGTTCGCGCCGGCCGGCAGCCTGTCGGGCGGCCAGCAGCAGCGTGTCGCCGTCGGCCGGGCGCTGCACTTCGGCGGCGACGCGCTGCTGGCCGACGAGCCGGTTTCGGCCCTCGACCCCCAGCGTACCCGCGACGTTCTGCGCATGGTAATCGACCGCCACCCCACCGTGGTCATCGCCATGCACGACATTCCGCTGCTGCTCGAACTGGCGACACGCGTCATCGGCATCGCCGACGGCCGCGTGGTGCTCGATGCGCCCACCGCCGGGCTGCCGGCGGGCGAAATCGCTCCCTTCGTCGCCACGGGCGAGGAATGACGGCAACCGCCGGCGATCGGCACGACCGGACGCGCGCCTCGCCGGTGGTCCGGGCGACCCGCGCCTTCACCCTCATCGCCGTCGTCTGCGCCGTCTTCGCCGATTTCGAGGTGCAGGCCCTGCACCCCTGGCTGGAACTGGGCCGGCTCGGCCTCGGCTTCGTCACGCCGGACTTCCTCGCCACCGAAGACCTGTTCGGCGCCGTGCTGCGAACCATGGCGATGGCCTTCCTCGCCGTGGTCGTCGCCGCGCCACTGGGCTTCCTGCTCTGCCTCGTCTATCCGCGCTCGCAGGCCGTGCGGGTCGCCTGCGCCTTCCTGCGCTCGATCCACGAGCTGTTCTGGGCACTGATCCTGATCCAGCTCTTCGGCCTGTCGGCGACCAGCGGCGTGCTGGCCATCGTCATTCCCTTCACCTGCATCTTCGCCAAGGTCTTCTCGGAGATTCTGGAGGAAGGCGACCGCCGGCCCGCCGAGGCCATCCCGGGGCGGCCGGGCTTCGTCTCGCGCTTCCTCTATGGCGAACTGCCGGACCTGTCCGGCCAGATCGTCACCTACACGCTCTACCGCGTCGAATGCGCCCTGCGGTCGAGCGCGGTGATGGGCTTCGTCGGCCTGCCGACGCTGGGCTTCCACCTCGAAAGCGCCTTCCGGCAGGGACATTATTCCGAGGCCGGCGCGATCCTGCTGCTGGTCTACGCCGCCATCGCCACGGTGCGGCTGTGGTTCCGGCCGATCCTGTTCCCGTTCTTCCTCGCCGTCGCGCTGTGGGTGCTGCCCTTCGGCGCCGACGTGTCCGTCGCCAACATCGTCCGCTTCCTCACCGTCGACATCGTGCCGGCACCGCTGCGCAACGACCAGGGCCTCGCCGCCTTCGCCGACTGGCTGTGGATGCTGGCGTCGACCCAGGCCGGGCCGGGCCTGCTCAACACCATCATTCTGACGCAGATGTCGCTGGTCGCGGCCGGCGCCGTGACGCTGCTGGCCTTTCCGCTGGCGTCACGGCGCTTCGCCGGCCCGCGCGGACGCATCGCCGGGCATGTCTTCCTCGTCGTCGTGCGTTCGACGCCGGAATACATCATCGCCTACATGGTGCTGCTGATCTGCGGGCCGTCGATGCTGCCGGCGTTCGTGGCGCTGTCGCTGCACAACGGCGCCATCATCGGCCACCTCATCGCCCGCCTGACCGACACCCTGCCGCTGCGCGACGACGCGCCCAAGGGCGCCGATCTGTGGGCCTTCGAGGCAGTGCCGCGCGTCTACGGGCAGTTCCTCGCCTTCCTGTTCTACCGCTGGGAGATCATCTTCCGCGAGACGGCCATCCTCGGCATCCTCGGCGTCCACACGCTGGGATTCTTCGTCGACAGCGCCATCTCCGAGTTGCGCTTCGACCGCGCCATCGCCCTGATCGCCGTCACCGGCCTCGCCGGCATGACCATCAACTGGATCTCGACCACCGTGCGCCGCCGCCTGCGCCTGCCGGTGAACATCGACGACGCGCGGGCGCGCTGAGCCTCAACTGGTATGTCGATCCGGGCGAGCATCATCGGCAAATTTCTGGTAGGGTTTTTGCGAAATCGACTTTGAAATAGGCCATGAGCAAAAAGCGCAGCGACCAGAAGCGTGCATCGGTCACCGGCTCGGCAGTTCTTACACAGCGGGACGCCGACCGTTTTCGCGTGGCTGCGAAAAAATACGCCGCCGCAGCCAACAAGTCACAAAAAACGGCGCAAGATACGTTGAAATCATTAGGTCTTTATACGCCAACAGGCAAGTTGGCGAAGCGCTACGGCTGACAAGTGCATCGGCTGTCGGCAGCCTTCTTTCTTGGCTATCACGGCTGCGACAGCGCCGTTGCCAACGCCCTGATTTCCGGCTCCGATTTCAAGCCCAGCAACAACGACTACGACTGGCTCGGCCCCGGTATCTACTTCTGGGAAGCCAATCCGGTTCGCGGGCTGGAGTTCGCCAAGGAACTCAGGGCCTTGAAGCGTGGTCCAGCCATCGCGACGCCGGCCGTGGTCGGCGCGGTAATCGAACCCGGATTGTGCCTCGACCTGACGACTTCGGCCGGCATCCAGCACGTCCGCGAAGCCCATGGTCGACTGGTCGAAATTGCAGCCACTGCCGGCTATCCATTGCCGAAAAACAGTCCCGATCCTGACAAGCTCAGGCGAAATCTCGACTGTGCGGTCATTACGCTGTTGCATCAGGTACGACGCGAAGCAGGCGAGCCGCCCATCGATACAGTCCGCGGCGTCTTCATCGAAGGCCAGCCAATCTTCGGCGGTTCCGGCTTCCGCGATAAGACCCACATCCAGATTTGCGTTTGCAACCCCGACTGCATCAAAGGGGTCTTTCGCGTCCCAGCGAGCCAGCTTACGTAGTCGTCGTTCATCCGCGCCGGCAGCGGTCGCGCACCACGTACTGATCGTCAGTCCGCCCCCGCCCGCTGACAGAGATACTCCCATGCGCGGTCGAGCGGCACCGGCGACTGGGTGGCGGCGGCGGCCATGGTGACCTCGCCGTCGCTGAGGAAGACCGGCTCGCCGAGTTGCATGGCAGCGAGCTGCACCGCGGCGTTGACCTGCAGGTAGACGGCGGTGATCACGGCAGCCTTCAGCGTCGGGCCGGCGACGACAGCGCCGTGGCCGCGCATCAGCAGGCAGGCGCCGGCGCCCATCGTGCGGGCGAGGTCGCGGCCCTGCGTCATGTCGCGCACCAGCAGGTCGGTATCGCCGAAGGTATCGCGGATGTCCCAGACCGGCGCCGCGCCGCCCATGCCGGCGGCGAGGTGGAACAGCGGGCGCAGCGGCGACTTGCTGACGGCGAAGGGCAGCACGGCGGCGGCGTGGCTGTGGACCACCGCCGTCACGTCGGGCCGTACCTCGTAGACGGCACCATGGATCATGCGTTCGAGGTAGACCGCCCTGCCCCGCTGGTCGACGGGCGTGCCGTCCTGCTCGAACTCCATGAGATCGGCGAGGGTGACCAGCGCCGGTCCCAGCGAGCGCGCCAGCACGTAGCGGCCCGGCCGCCCGGGATGGCGGATGCTGACATGGCCAAAGGCGTCGACCACGCCTTCTTTCGCCAGGATGCGGTTGGCGGCGACGAGGTCGCGGTACTCGGGGCGGTCTTCCAGCATGGGCTACTACCACTCTGCCGTGCAACGGCGACAGTATGCGATACGATGCCGCCCTCGGCGCAAGCGCCGCCGGCAGGACCGGAGCGACGCCGCACGACCAGGGGGGGAACGCTCATGCCCGACACGACGCGTCCGACGCCGGAAGCCTTCGCCGCGCTGCCCGAAACCATCGGCAAGGTCGCGGTATCGCGGCCGCAGACCGGGGCCGAGTACCTGGCGTCGCTCGACGACGGCCGCGAGGTCTACATCTACGGCGAGCGGGTGGCGAAGGTCACCGGGCACCCGGCCTTCCGCAACACCGCGCGCATGGTCGCCCGCCTCTACGATGCGCTGCACGACCCGGCGCGCAAGGACAAGCTGCTACTGCCGACCGACACCGGCAACGGCGGCATGACGCAGGCCTTCTTCAAGGCACCGAAGACGCTGGAGGAGATGCTGGCCGGGCGCGAGGCCATCGCCGAATGGGCGCGCCTGACCTATGGCTGGCTCGGCCGCGCGCCGGACTACAAGGCAGCCTTCCTCGCCACGCTCGGCGCCAACGCCGATTTCTACGACCCGCACCAGGACAATGCGCGGCGCTGGTACAAGTTCAGCCAGGAACGCGTGCCGTTCATCAACCACGCCATCATCCACCCGCCGGTCGACCGCGACCGACCACCCAACGAGGTCGGCGACGTCTGCTGCCATGTCGAAAAGGAGACGGACGCCGGCATCGTCGTGTCCGGCGCCAAGGTGGTCGCGACCGGCTCGGTGCTGACCAACTACACGTTCGTCGCCCATCACGGGCTGATCCCGGTGCAGGACAGGAAGTTCGCCGTCGTCTTCATGATCCCGACCAACGCGCCGGGCGTGAAGTTCATCTGCCGCGCTTCCTACGAGATGTCGGCGACGGCGATGGGCTCGCCCTTCGACTATCCGCTGTCGAGCCGCATCGACGAGAACGACGCGGTGTTCATCATGGACAAGGTGCTGGTGCCCTGGGAGAACGTGTTCGTCTATGGCGACATCGACAAGGCCAACAACTTCTTCCCGCGCACGGGCTTCCTGCCGCGCTTCGTCGTCCACGGCTGCACCCGCCTCGCGGTGAAGCTCGACTTCATCGCCGGCCTGTTGCTGAAGGCGACCGAGGCCGCCGGCACCAAGGACTATCGCGGCGTGCAGGCCAATGTCGGCGAGGTGATCGCCTGGCGTAACCTGTTCTGGGCGCTGTCCGACGCCATGGTCCGCGACCCCAAGCCGTGGATCGCCGACTACAAGCTGCCGAACATGGACCCCGGCAACGCCTACGCCATCATCGCCACCATGGCGTACTCGAAGATCAAGTACATCATCGAGCAGACGGTCGCCTCGGGTCTCATCTACCTCAATTCGCACGCCCGCGACTTCTCGAACCCGGATATCCGCCCCTACATCGACCGCTACATGCGCGGCTCCAACGGCTACACCGCCGAGGCGCGGGTCAAGCTGCTGAAGCTGCTGTGGGACTGCATCGGCAGCGAGTTCGGCGGCCGGCACGAGCTGTACGAGATCAACTACGGCGGCTCGACCGAGGAGATAAGGCGCTACTGCCTGTTCGGCGCCCAGGCGTCGGGCAATGCCGACCGCTTCAAGGGCTTCGCCGAGCAGTGCATGGCCGAATACGACCTCGACGGCTGGCGCGTCCCGGACCTCACCGATCCGGGCGACCTCAGCTACCACGTCATGCGCGGGGCGAAGTAGGCGACGGCGGCGCAGCGGCCTCGCGCTCGCGCAGCACCTTGCGCTGGATCTTGCCGGTCGTGGTCAGCGGCAGTTCGGCGACGTACTCGACCTCGCGCGGGTACTGATAGGCGGCGAGGCGCGTGCGGACATGGGTCTGGATCGAGGCCGTCAGGTCGGCGTGCGGCGCGACGCCGTCATTGAGGATGATGAACGCCTTGATGCGCTCGCCGGTGCGCGCGTCGGGCACGCCGACGACGGCGGCCATCCGCACCGCCGGGTGCGCGATCAGGCAATCCTCGATCTCGCCGGGGCCGACCCGATAGCCGGCGGTCTTGATCACGTCATCGGCGCGGCCGACGAACCAGAACCAGCCCTCCTCGTCCTGCCGGCCGGTGTCGCCGAGCACCAGCCAGCGCCGGCCGTCCCAGCCTTCGCGGTACTTCCCGGCTGTGGCGTCGGGCCGGTTCCAGTAGCCGAGGAAGTGGATGGGGTCGGGCGCGGCCATGCAGATGTCGCCCAGTTCGCCGGCCGCTACGCGGTTACCGCCGGCATCGAGAATGGCGACGTCGCGTCCCGGCACGGCGCGGCCCAGCGCGCCGGGCGGCCCCTCCGGCCCCGGCGCGGCGTTGATCGTCGCGAGGTTGGCTTCCGTCTGGCCGAAGCCCTGGTTCAGCACCGGCGACAGGGCGCCGCGGACCCAGTCCGTCAGTTCGGCGCCGAACGCCTCGCCGCCCGCGAACATGACGCGCAGGCGATGGGGGAAGCGCCGCGCAATGTCGGGCACGGTGCGGAAGGTCTTGAGCGCCGTCGGCGGCACGAAGCCGCAGGTCACGCCGGCCTCGGCCATGAAGGCCAGCGCCTCTTCGGGGTCGAAGCGGGCCATGCGCCAGGCCACCAGCGGCACGTTGTGGTGCAGCGCCGGCCAGACTCCGCTGCCCAGGCCGCCGATCCAGGCCCAGTCGGCCGGCGTCCAGAACACGTCGCCCGGTTGCGGGAAATGCCCGAGCAGCAGCTCGTTGCCGGGCATGTGGCCGGCGAGCACGCGGTGGCCGTGCAGTGCGCCCTTGGGCGGGCCGGTCGTGCCCGAGGTGTAGATCAGCAGGGCCGGATCGTCGGCCGCCGTATCGACGGTGGCAAAGCGGTCCGAGGCGCGCTCGAGCAGCGCGTGGTAGCCGACCGCCCCGCCCTCGCCGGCGCCGTCGATCGACAGCACCAGTTCGAGCGCCGGCAGACTGTCGCGCAGCGCCGCCAGCTTCGCCGCGCCTGCCGCGTCCGTGACGACGGCGCGCGCGGCGCAGTCTCCGAGCCGGAAGGCGAGCGCGTCGGCGCCGAACTGCGCCGTCATCGGCACCGTCACCATGCCGGCCTTGGCGATGGCGATGTGCGCCGCCACAGTCTCCGGCGCCTGCGGCAGCAGCACGCCGACACGGTCGCCGCGCGCGATTCCGTGCGTCACCAGCACGTTGGCAAGGCGATTGGCCTGGCCGCGCAGCTCGCCCACCGTCCAGCGGCGCAGCGAGGCGTCGGGCAGGCGCTGGATGACCGCGATCGCATCGGCGCGATGGGCGTCGATCAGCGCCGCGCCCATGTTGAAACGCGCGGGCAAGTCCCAGCGGAAAGACGCGCGCAGGGCCGACCAGCTCTCCGCACGCGCGATCATGCGTTTCTAGCGTCCGCCCGCCGCCTGCTTCGCCACCTCGCGCTCGCGCAGCACCTTGCGCTGGATCTTGCCGGTGGTGGTCATCGGCAGTTCGGTGACGAACTCGACCTCGCGCGGGTACTCGTGCGCGGCGAGGCGCGTCTTGACGTGGTCCTGGATCGACTTCGTCAGTTCGGGCGACGGTGCATGGCCCTCGTTGAGGATGACGAACGCCTTCACCCGCTCGCCACGCTCCTTGTCCGGCACGCCGACGACGGCGGACATGAACACCGCCGGATGGGCGATCAGACTGTCCTCGACCTCGCTCGGCCCGATGCGGTAGCCGGCCGAGTTGATCACGTCGTCGGCGCGGCCGACGAAGAAGATCCAGCCGTCCTCGTCCATCTTCACCGTATCGCCGGTATACATCCACTTCTCGCCGGCGGCGTTGGTGACGAACTTCTCGGCTGTCGCCTCGGGCCGCTTCCAGTATTCGAGGAACATCACCGGGTCGGGCGCCTTGACCGAGAGATTGCCGAGACTGCCGCGCGGCACTTCCTCGCCGGCCTCGTCGAGCACCTTGAGGTCATGGCCCGGCGCCGCCCGGCCCATCGAGCCCGGCGGGTTGCTCATGATCGTGCCGCAGCAGCCGACGATGACGTTGGCCTCGGTCTGGCCGTAGGCCTCGTTGATGGTGACGCCGAGGGTATCGCGGCCCCAGCCCATCAACTCCGTGCCCAGCGCCTCGCCACCCGAGAAGACCGTCCGCAGGCCGTAGTTCCAGCGCTGGCGCGCGTTCGGCACCTGGCGCAGCAACTTGAGCGCGGTCGGCGGCAGGAAGGCGGTGTTGATGCCGTGGCGCGCCATCAGGGCGAAGGTCGCCTCGGGATCGAGCTTGCCCGGCGGGTTGATGACCTGCGGCACGCCGCGATAGAGCGCCGGCATCATCACGTCGAACAGGCCGCCGATCCACGCCCAGTCGGCCGGCGTCCAGGCGACGTCGCCCGGCTGCGGGAAGAAGTCGAAGATCATCTCGACGCCCGGCATGTGGCCGATCAGCGTGCGGTGCGCGTGCAGCGCGCCCTTCGGCGGCCCTGTGGTGCCGGAGGTATAGATCAGGAGGCCCGGCTCCTCCGACGCGGTGTCGACGGGCGTGAAGCGGTCCGACGCCTGCTCGATTTCCAGGTAGAAATCGAGGGCGCCCTCGGCCGGCCCGTCGATCGACAGCACGAGCTTGAGGTCGGGAAGGCGGTCGCGGATCTGCGCGATCTTGGCGGCGTTGGCGCGGTTGGTAACGACCACACGAGCGCCGGAATCGCGCAGCCGGTATTCCAGCGCGTCAGCGCCGAACAGCACGAACAACGGCAGGACGATGAAGCCGGCACGGTAGATCGCCATGTGGGCGACCGTGTTCTCGGGCGCCTGCGGCAGCAGGATCGCCGCGCGGTCGCCACGCTGCAGGCCGGCCGCGACCAGCCGGTTGGCGAGGCGGTTGGACAGCTTCTTCAGGTCGCCGAAGGTGTATTCGCGCACCGTGCCATCGGGCAGCGGATGGATCAGCGCCACGTCGCGCTGGCGCTGCCGGTCGCAGATCGCGACGCCCATGTTGAAGCGCTCGGGGATGCGCCAGCGATGGCGCGCCCGCATTTCCTGGTAACTGGCTGCCGGCTTCACGCGCTCGCTCCCCTGACACCGTGCTTGTCGTTGCTGCCACGTTAGTGCCGGGAGCCGCGGCGAGGCAATCGGCGCCGCTCGGCCGGCAAGACGGCCGCGCGTGGATCTCGCCGCCCGCCGGATCGCGCCCTATGCTGCCGGCCGCACAAGGACCGGACGGACAGGGGCAACGATGTTCAAGGACGACCTGCTCAAGGGAAAGCGCATCCTCATCACCGGCGGCGGCACCGGGCTCGGCAAGGCCATGGGCGCCCGCTTCATGGAGCTGGGCGCCGATATCGCCATCTGCGGCCGGCGCGAGGCGGTACTGAAGGAGACAGCCGCCGAACACGAGGCGCGCTTCGGCCGCAAGGTCGCCACGCACACGGTCGACATCCGCGACGCCGCGGCCGTCGACGCCATGGTCGGCGCGCTGTGGGCTGACCGGCCGCTCGACGCGCTCATCAACAATGCCGCCGGCAACTTCATCGCCAAGTACGAGACGCTGTCGCCGCGCGCCGTCGACGCCGTGCTCGGCATCGTGCTGAACGGCTCGGCCTACTGCACCTTGTCGTGCGGCAAGCGCTGGATCGCCGAGGGCCGCAAGGGCAACGTGCTGTCGATGGTGACGACCTATGCCTGGACCGGCTCGGCCTACGTCGTGCCGTCGGCGATGGGCAAGGCCGGCGTACTGGCGATGACGCGCTCGCTCGCCGCCGAGTGGGGGCCGAAAGGCATCCGCCTCAATGCCATCGCGCCGGGCCCCTTCCCCACCGAGGGCGCATGGAGCCGGTTGCTGCCGAGCGCGCGCTTCGAGACCCTGTTCGAGACGCGCACGCCGCTGCGCCGCCACGGCGACCATCAGGAACTGGTCGATCTCGCGGCCTATCTCATGGCCGACGGTTCCGGCTACATCACCGGCGAGGTCGTCACCATCGACGGCGGCGAATGGGTCGGCAACGCCGGCGAGTTCAACTTCATCCAGGACGTCACCGACGAGGAATGGGCGGAGTACCGTTCGCGGCGGTAGGTGCCCGGCCCTGACAGGAAGACGATCCATGGCCCTCGACGCACGCCGCCTGCGCGGCAACTGGAACTTCCCGACCGCCATCTGGTTCGGCGCCGGCAAGATCGGCCTGCTTGGCCGGGCGTGCCGCGCCGCCGGCATGGCGCGGCCGTTCGTGGTTACCGATCCGGGCCTCGCCGCCTTGCCGATGATCGCCGACGCGCTGGACGGCCTGCGCAAGGAGGGCCTCGCGCCCGCGCTGTTCTCGGCGATCAGGCCCAACCCGATCGGCGCCAACGTCGCCGACGGCGTGGCTGCGCTGAAGGCGCACGGCGCCGACGGCGTCGTCACCTTCGGCGGCGGCAGCGCCATGGACGCCGGCAAGGCCATTGCCCTCGCAGCGGCGCAGGCCCCGAACGGGCCGGGCCTGTTCGACTTCCAGGAAGGACGCGACACGCCGGCCGGCGCGGCGACGCCGTTGCCGACCGTCGCCGTGCCGACCACGGCCGGCACCGGCTCCGAGGTCGGGCGGGCGGCCGTGATCCGCGAGGAGGCAACCGGCCGCAAGATCATCGTCTTCCACCCCGGCCTGATGGCGAAGGTGGTGATCTCCGACCCGACGCTCACCGTCGGCCTGCCGCCGCACCTGACGGCGGCGACCGGGATGGACGCCCTCGCGCACTGTCTCGAGGCCTACTGCTCGCCCTTCCACAACCCGCTCTGCGACGGCGTCGCGCTCGAGGGGATGCGGCTGGTGCGCGAGCACCTCGCCGATGCGGTGACGGACGGCACGGACCTCGTCGCCCGCAGCCAGATGCTGGCCGCCGCGCATATGGGCGCCACGGCGTTCCAGAAAGGCCTCGGCGCCATCCACGCCATGAGCCATCCGGTCGGTGCCCGCTTCGACACCCATCACGGCCTGACCAACGCCGTGGTCATGCCATACGTGCTGGCCTTCAACCGCGCCGCCATCGACGACCGGATGGCGCGCCTCGCCCGCTACCTCGACCTGCCGGGCAAGGGTACCGATGCCGTGATCGACTGGAGCCTCGGCCTGCGCGAACGCTTCGGCCAGCCGCATACGCTGGCGGCCCTCGGCGTCGCACACGACAGCCTCGGCTGGCTCGCCGGGGAAGCGGCGATCGATCCCTGCGCCGGCGGCAACCCGGTGCCGCTCGACGTACCGGCGCTGGAGGGGCTGTTCGCCGATGCCCATGGCGGGCGCCTGCGCTGACTCAGACGTAGAGGATGCCGCCGTCCAGCAGCACGGACTGGCCGGTCATGCCGCCGGCCTCGCGCGACGCCATGTAGACGGCAAGCTCGGCGACCTCGGCCGGGTCGAGCAGGCGGCCCTGCGGCACGCGCGTCATCACCGCGTTGCGCGCCGCCTCCGCCGTGATGCCCATGGCATCGCCCTGCCCCTGCCACAGCGCGTGGATCATGTCGGTATCGACGACGCCGGGGCAGATGGCATTGACGGTGACGCCGCTCTTCGCCGTCTCCAGCGCGACGCAGCGCGTCAGACCGACGAGGGCGTGCTTGCTGGCGTTGTAGCCGCTCTGGTTGGGCGAGGCCCATTTGCCGGCGGTCGAGGCGATGTTGACGATGCGCCCGAAGCCGCGCGCCTGCATGCCCGGCAGCGCCGCCTGCATGAGGTGGATCGGACCGTAGAGATTGGTCCGCATCAGGTGATCGAACGCCGCGACAGGATAATCGAGGAAGCGGGCCGAATGGTAGAGGCCGGCGGCGCTGACGAGGACGTCGACCCGCCCGTGCGCGCGCTCCAGCGCGGCGACGGCGGCGCGGCAGGCCTCACCATCGGAGACGTCGAGCGGGTGCGCGGCCGCCCGGCCGGGGCCCGTGGCCATGCCAGCGACCGCATCATCCAGCGTCGCTGCGTCCCGCGCCGCGAGCCAGACTGTCGCGCCTTCGCGCACGAAGGCCGCCGCGATGGCCTTGCCGATGCCGCGCGATGCGCCTGTCACCAGCGCAACCAGTCCGTCCAGCCGCCCCGCCGAATCCGCCATGACATCCGCGCTCCCGCCGTTTCGGGCGGCAGTGTGACGCGGCGACTTGCCGTGGAGAAGGGCTCGTTCAGTTGCCCGCCACGATGTGGGCGAAGAACTCGTCGGCCGGCATCGGCTTGCCGAAGCGATACCCCTGCAGGGCGTCGCAGCGGTAGGCGCGCAGATACGCCGCCTGATCGGCCGTCTCCACACCTTCCGCGACGACGCGTTTGCCCAGCGTGTGCGCCATGGCGATGATGGCATCGACGATGGTGGCGCTGGTGCGGTCCTGCGTCATGGCGTTGGTAAACGAGCGATCGATCTTGATGGTATCGACCGGGAACGTCGGCAGGTAACCGAACGACGAATAGCCGATCCCGAAGTCGTCGATGGCGAAGCGGACACCCTGACCGCCCTGCTGGGTCATGAACTCGAGCGCCCGGTCGCGCTGGTCGAGCATCACCGACTCCGTCAGCTCGAATTCCAGCCACTTGGGGTCCATCTCGGTCTCGGCCAGCACCGTTGCCACCTGTTCGCCAAGATCGTCCTCGCGGAGTTGTCGTGCCGACAGGTTGACCGACAGCTTCAGGTCGCGCCCCTCGGCGCGCCAGCGGTGCCGCTCGCGGCAGGCCGAGCGCAGGACGTGCAGGCCGAGCCCGACGATCAGACCGGTCTCCTCGGCAAGCGGGATGAAGTCGGCCGGGCTGACCAGCCCGCGCTGCGGATGCCGCCAACGCACGAGGGCCTCCGCGCCGACCGTCCGCGCGGCAACGCCATCGACGATGGGCTGGTAGTAGACGGTGAACTCGCCAGCCTCGATGGCCCGCCGCATGTCGGCTTCCATCTGGGCGCGGCCGCGGACCGCTTCGCCGAGCGCAGCGGAGAAGAAATGTATCCTGCCGGCCCGGCTCGCCTTGCCCGCGGCCATCGCCGCCTCGGCGTTGCGCAGCAGTGGTTCGGGCTCGTCACCGTCATCCGGCCATACCGCGACGCCGAGCGTTGCCGCGATCGTGTGCTGCTCGCCGTTGACGGTCACGGGAGCGGACAGCGCCGCACTCAGGCGGGCGAGCGGGATCGCCGCGTCGGCGCGGCGCGCAATGTCGGTCAGCATGATGCCGAAGCGATCGCCCGAGAGGCGTGCCACGGTATCGCCCGGGCGCACGGCGTCGTCGAGCCGCGCGGCCACCTCCCGCAACACCGCATCCCCACCGGCGAGGCCCAGCCGCTCGTTGATCGTGCGAAAGCGGTCGAGGCCGAGGACGACGACTGCCAGGGTACCGCGACCGCGCCGCGCGGTCGGTATCGCCTGGGCCAGCCTGTCCTCCAGCAGCGTCCTGTTCGGCAGGTCGGTCAGCGTGTCGTGATTGTAGATATGGCGCAGGCGTGCTTCAGCTTCCTTGCGCGCCGTCACGTCGAGAACAATGCCGTTCCAGACCACCGTTCCGTCGGCACGGTGGTCGGCCAGGGCACGCGTCCACAGCCAGCGCGTCGAGCCGTCAGGCTGGGCAAGACGGTACTCGGTGTCTGCCCAGTCGTCCTCGCTGGCACGGCTGGTCCGATAGCGCTCGAACTGCCCGAGATCATCGGGATGGATGCGCGCAAGGAACGGCGCGGGGTCCGCCGTCAACTCGTCGGCGTCGAAGCCCAGATAGGTGCGCGCGCCTTCGCTCAGGTAAGTGTACTGGATGCCGCCATCGGCCCGCACGACGCGCTGGAACACCACGCCGGGCAGGCTCTGGGCGATGCCGGCAACGAGACGTTCGGCGCGCTCGGCGCGGAGCTGCGCCTCGTACTCGACGGTTTCGTCCGTGGCGGTGCCCCGGTACCCCTGAAAGTCGCCCCCGGCATCGAAGTGCGGCCTGCCGCTGATCCGAATGTGGCGTTCGCGTCCGCGTCCGTCGCGGAAGGAAAACCGGAAATCGCGAAACGGACGGCGTGCCTCGTGATCGGCGATATGCTCGCGCCATGCGGGATCGCCTGTCACGTCGGCACCGACGACCTCCCAACGGGTGCGGCCGATCCGCGTCGAGGTGTCGTGCACCTCGGGATCGGCAAAATCCGTCGCGCCGCCGAATTCGATGTTGCGAAGCCTGTGTTCGGCATCCGACTCCCAGAGCCAGTCGGAACTCGCGGCGGCGAAATCGCGCGCGCGCGCTTCGGCCTCGCGGAGGGCCTGCTCTGTTTCCTTCAGTGCAGTGATGTCGTAGCGCAGACCGACGCTGCCGCCATCGGCGACGGGATATTCCCGCACACTGTACCAACGCCCGCCGATGTGCAGTTCCTGGGTGCCGCCGGTCGAGCGATGGATTTCCCGCCGTCCTGCGAGCCACTCCTCCTCGCGGCCGATGGCGGCAGGAAACAGGCCCGCCGCGACGCAGGCCCGCATCAGTTCGCCATGCGTCTGCCCTGAGCGTAGCGGCCCCGTTACCGGCAGGAAGAAGCGCTCGTACTCGCTGTTCCAGGCGACGAGGCAGTCGTCGGCGTCGAACACGGCGACCCCTTCGAGCATGGCCTCCAGCGCATCGCGGAAACGCCGTTCGAGCTGGACCAGCGCCGTGCGGCTTTCGCGCCGTGCGAGCGCCGCGCGAACCGTATGGCCGAGGCGGACAAGGCGCATCGCGGTCTTGACGACATAGTCGTCGAGGCCCTCCTGCAGCGCCGCCGCCGCCTGCGCCTCGGTACGCTGTCCGGTCAGCATGATGACCGCGCATTCGGGCCATGCCACGCGGGCCTGCCGCAGGATGTCCGTGCCCTCCGCCCAGCCGGTATGGTGACCGACGATCATCACCCCCGGCGGCGGCCCGCCCAGCGCCAGGGCAAATGCGTCGCCGCCTGCAATCTCGCGTATCGTTGGACGTTCGAGTTCGCGGCGCAGCAGGTCGACGACAAGCCGCCTGTCGGCCGCGTCCGCGACGACCAGCAAGGGCAAGGTCCGGTCGCTCACGGCGCGCTCACGCCGGCAACGGACGCATCACTGCCCGCCGCGGCGGCATGCCACCGGACGTCATACCCTGCCGCGTTTCCCCGCCCGCCCGTGCCTGCCGGATGTCCGACATCACCCACGGGCCGCCCGTCAGGGCGTTTCGCCATTGTGCTTGCCCTTGCCTACTTGCTGTCGGACGCCGGCCCCTCCCGCCGGTACCGTCGCCCGCAGGGCACGCTCTGTAGTGGCGCTTGAAGAAAAGCCTACAGGATCAGGAATCCAAGGGGAAGAACGATCACGAGGAATTGCACGCGGCGGCTGCAATGGAACGAGCGCGCGGCCCGCCACCCCTGCGGGAGCCGGGCCGCCGCGACAGTTGCCTCAGACGAAGACGCCCTTCATCTGGCCCTCGGGGTAGCGCGTGCCGGCCACGGCGTCCGGCGGAACCGCGTCAGTGATGCGCTTGACGTCCGCCGCCGTGAGCCTGACGTCGATCGCGCCGAGGTTTTCCTCCAGCCGCTCGCGCCGCTTCGTTCCCGGAATGGGAATGACGTCCTCGCCCTGCGCGAGCACCCAGGCGAGGACGAGCTGCGAGGTCTTGCAGCCCTTCTCGGCGGCGATGGCGTCGAGCTTCTGGACCAGCGTCAGGTTCTTGTTCAGGTTGTCACCGGCGAAGCGCGGATGGCGCAACCGCCCGTCGCCCTGCGGCAAGCCCTCGAGCGACTTGAGGGCGCCGGTCAGCAGGCTGCGGCCGAGCGGCGAGTAGGCGATGAACGAGATGCCCAGCGGGCGCGTGGCGGCCAGCGTCGCCTCCGCCTGATCGCGATAGAGCAGCGAGTATTCGCTCTGCACGCAGCAGATCGGATGGACCTTGTGCGCACGCCGGATCGTGTCCGGGCTGGCCTCCGACAGCGCCAGGGCGCGCACCTTGCCCTGCTCGACCAGCCGCTTCATCGCCCCGACCGTGTCCTCGATCGGCACCTTGGGGTCGATGCGGTGCTGGAAGTAGACGTCGATCACGTCGATGCCGAGCCGCTTGAGGCTCGCCTCGCAGGCCTGCATGACATATTCGGGCCGCCCGTCGACGCCGTTGGGACCGCCGGGGTTCTGCGTCTGGCCGAATTTCGTCGCCAGCACGACCTTGTCGCGCCGGCCCTTCAGGGCGCGGCCGACGACCTGCTCGTTGTGGCCCCAGCCGTACATGTCGGAGGAGTCGAGGAAATCGATGCCGTACTCGTCGACGGCCTGGCCGATGAAGCGCACCGCCGCCTCGTCGTCGGACGGGCCGTAGACGCCGGAGAACGACATGCAACCGAGCCCGACGGGTGCGATGGCAATGCCGCTCGCCCCCAGCTTGCGCTTCGCCGCCTTGCGCAGATCCGCCATGTCCCTCTCCCTCGCCTCTTGCTGTTCGCAGGGTGATCCCCAACGCACCGGGTTTACGGCGGCATGGCGCCAGGCGCAACCGGCGCATGATTTCCGAACCCTTAGCGCCCGGGCGCGGTAGGCGATGCGGTGGGCAGGCCCGTGCTGCCGATGAGCCCGGCACAATCGGCATCCTCGGCCAGGCCCGGCTCGATGAACGGCAGGAAGGCCGCGAGCGGCCCGAGGACCACGCCGAGGGCCACGGCCGCGGCGCCGCGCCCGGCCAGCCCGCCGGCACCGGGGGAGACGCGCGGCTCGGCCAGCGTGCCGCCCACCTCGATTGGCGTCCGGGCGCTGCCGATGCTGGCATCCTTGGGATGCGCCAGCATTTCGAGGTGCAGGGCCTCGTCGCGCATGTCGACCGATCCGGACGCCACGAGCTGCGAGTCCGACGTATCGAGCACGAAGGCCTCCGACGTGAATATGCCGCTCTCGGCACGGAACGACATGGCGAGGCATCGGACCGGAAAGCGCTCGCCATCATCCGCCAGCGTCAGCAGCGCCTGGCCGACGTCGAGCCCGGCCGCCTCGACCGCGACGGCGTCGATCTCCCCGCCGGTCATGGCCATGGCCAGCCGCCCGGTCGCATTGGCCATGCCGCGGTGCACGGTGTTGCCCAGCAACGTCAGGCGCGTCCGGCCGAAGAGCTGCCCCGTGATGGGCGGGTTGCCCTCGCCGCCGCCGACCAGTTCGGCGAGATCGAGCTGAGAGAACGCCGCCTCCACCTCCGAGCGAACAGGATCGTTGCCACCGTGAATGACAAGGTTCGCCGAAACCGTGCCCCCGCGGAGCCCGAACCTCAGCGGGCTCAGTGCCAGCCGCCGGCCTTTCAGGTCGAGGGTCAGCGAGACGTCGCGCAGGGGCAGACCGGGTGCCAGCACGTTGTCGCTGCGGAACGTGATGTGGGCATCGACGCGGTCCAGGCGTTCGGTGTCGAGGGGCGCGTCGGGCAGCACACGCCGCCCGGGCCGCGGCCCCGTGTCGCCGCCCGCCTCGGCGGGCAGCGCATCGGCCTCCGGCGGCGCCCCGGCGCGTGACCTTCCCGCCTCGGCGCGAGCGCCGCCCCCCGGTGGCGCAGGCGGCGCGGCACCCTGCGCCGGCAAACCGACAAGAGGCCCCAGCTCATAGAGATCCAGGCGCCGGGACAGCAGATCGCCGCTGATCATCGGCTTCGGACCGCCGGCGTCGATGGCGAGCGTTCCCGCGACGTCACTGTCGCCGATGTCGCCTGTGAGGTCCGCCAGCCGCCAGCGGTCGCCCCGCCGGGTAAGTCGCGTCCGCAATTCGAACGGCGGGGTATCCGGTGCGGCGAGGCCGACCAGCGCCGCCATCTCGGCCAGATCGTCACCGGCAACGTCAAGCCTGCCGTCGAGGCCGTCGAGCGCGAACAGGTCGGCCGCGTTGCCGTCGAATTCGAGGCGGCCGGTGCCCGCGACCACCTTCAGGCGCAGGGGATAGGGCTCATCGGTGTCGTGCAGGACGCTGATCGGCCCGCCGTCGAATGTCACAGTCATCGGCGCGCCCTCGAGCGTGCCGCGGGCGCGCATACCGATCGCGCCCTCGGTCTGGCCGGTCGCGGTCGCCACGGTGCCCTTGATGTCCACCGCACGTACCGCGTCGACGTACTCGAGCGTTCCGTCGGTGATCGTGATGCGCTCGATGCGCGGCACCAGTCGACGGTCGTCCGGGCCGCCCTCGCCCGGCTCGGCACCATCCTCGTCCTTGCCGATCTGCCAGTTGGTGCGGCCGTCGCGATCGACGCCCAGACGCACGCGCGGACGTTCAATACGCAGTTCCCTCAGCACGACCTCGAAGCGCAGCAAGGCCTCGAGGTCGATTTGCGCCGCGATCGCCTCGACGACGAGCATCGGCTCGTCGTCGCGCCACTCGGCATCGGCGACGCGCACGTCGTTCAGCCGGACGACCGGCGACCAGGACAGACCGTCGAGCGAAATGCCGCCGATCGTGACGCTACGCCCGACACCGTCGCTCGCCATGCCCTCGGCATACGGAACAACCCGCCCGAGCGCCCAGACGACGCCGGCCACGCCGGCCGCGGCGACGACGCCGAGAACCAGCCCGACGACGAGCCATGCCCGCCGCCGGGCTGTCATCGCGCGTGCCCGCGCTCCGGCTCAGGCCGTGCCGCTATCGCCAGGCCGGCTTGCCGAGGTTGACGTCGTCCTCGTCGGTCAGCGCACCCGCAGCGGCGCCGGCGGCACCGCCAATGATCGCGCCGGTGATCGGACTGCCACCCGTGAGGGCGCCGGCGGCCGCGCCGGCACCCGCGCCGATGCCGCCGCCGCTCAGGGCGCGGTCGGTGGGCGAACTGCCGCAGGCCGCCAGCAGGAGCGTGCCGGCACAAAGGCCGATGACACGCAGACAGGCTGTCGTCGACATGGAACTCTCCTTTTGTGGCCTCGACTCATCAACGGCTTGCCACGGCGGCGGTTCCTGCCGCGCGACGGCGCGACGACGCTGCTAGAGTTGCGCCATGAACGTGCCCGTGCGAATCCCCCAACCCGGCGGCGACCCGTGCAAGGTCTGCGGCGGCCCGGGCACGCCGGTCGGCGCCGTCGATTTCGCCAAGAACTGCGAGGAACGTCGCGGTGTCGCGTTGCCGCCCGCCGGCACCGCGATCCACTACCACCGCTGCGGCGATTGCGGGCTGCTCTATACGCGGGCGTTCGACGGCTGGTCGCCGGCCGAGTTCCGCCGCCGGATCTACAACGACGAATATGCGACGGTGGATCCGGACTACGTGGCGGCCCGCCCGGCGGCGAACGCAACGACGGTCGCCGGATTGATGAAGCAGAACGGCATCACCCGCATGCTCGACTATGGCGGCGGCAACGGCGACCTTGCCCGCGCGCTCGCGGCGCAGGGCCTCGACGCCACATCATGGGATCCGATGGAGCCCGGTCAGCCGGCGCCCGATCGTCGCGGCTTCCCGCTCGTCACGGCGTTCGAGGTGATGGAACACACGCCGACGCCGCGAGCGACGGCCCGCGAGATGACGGGTCACGCCGGACCGAACGGCATTGTGCTGTTCAGCACGCTGGTGCTCGAAACCGCCGCGCCGGACGTGCTCGATCACTGGTATGTGGCACCGCGCAACGGCCACATCACCATCCATACTGCCGCCAGCCTCGCGACGCTGTTCGCCCGCCTCGGCTGGCAGGTGCATAACTTCGGGCCGGCCTACCACCTCGCGCACCGTGGCAATGTGCGGATCGGTGGCGCAGCGGCGTGACGCTAGCGGCCGGCGTTGAAGCTGTAGCCGACCTTCTCGAGTTCGGCGATGACGCCGTCGCCAAACCTGCCGCGCAGATCGTCGCCGACGGACGGCGCGAACTCGACGTCGCGCAGCCCCTGCTCGCCGCCCTGCAGGATGACGTAGAGCGCGCCCGGCTCGTCGCCGATGTTGACGAAGCGGCGCATCACGCCGGGCGGCACGGAGATGGTGTCCCACAGGCCGAGTTCGGTCGAATGCTGCCCCCGATCGCCCCACTCGATGCGGAAGCGGCTGCGCAGGCAGGTGAAGGTCTCGGTCGAATTCTGGTGGACGTGCAGGCCGGGACCGTTGCCCGGCTCGCACTCGGCGATGACGACGGCGAAGTTGGGCGGGCCCGGAATGGCGCCATTGCCCCACGGCGTCTCGGCCGTCACCCGTGCGATCACGGTCTTGGTCGCGCGCGCGGTCAGCGCCTCGCGCGCTGCCGGGGGGATGCGGTCGCCGGTGCGCGCCTTGTTGGGCACCAGCTCCTCGTAGCGGGCGACGTAGCGCGCCATTTCCTCGGGCGACATGTCGATCGTCTTCATGGGTACCTCCCTGCGACGCTATTCCGCCGCCGTCGCCGACGCCCGCGGCGCCCGCCAGCGGGCCAGCAGGTCGCTCCTGCAGGCGCTCGCCTCGGCGAGATGGCGATCCTTGACGTAGCCGTAGCCGCGGATGCGCTCCGGCACCGACGCGATCTCGATGGCGAGGGCATGGTTGTCGGGCGTCAGGCCCTTGCACAGTTCGGCGACCGACGCCTCGTACTCGGCGATGAGCGCCCGCTCGCGACGGCGTTCCGGCAGCCAGCCGAAGGGATCGAGCCACGAGCCGCGCAGCCGCCGCGCCGACGCCAGCAGGCGCAGCGCCGGCACCACCCACGGGCCGAAGGTCATCTTGGCCGGCAAGCCGGTCTCGGGGTCGGCGCGCGCGAACAGCGGCGGCGCGAAGTGGAAGGCGAGCTTCGCCTCGCCCTCGAACTCGGCGGCCAGCTTGCGCGCGAATCGGCCGTCGGTGAACAGCCGCGCCACCTCGTACTCGTCCTTGTACGCCATCAGCTTGTAGCCGTAGCGCGCGACCGCCTCGGCGAAGCCGCTGAAGCCGGCCGCGCGCGACCGTTCGGCGGCGCGCGCCCGCTCGACCAGCGCCGCGTAGCGGGCGGCGTAGGCCGCGTCCTGATAGGCCGTCAGTTCGGCCACGCGATGGCGGACCAGGGCGTCGAGATCGCGCGGCAGCGGCGTCACCGTCGCCGAAGGCGGAAAGGCGAAGGCCGTCACGGCGGCGAGATCGACAGCGGCGCGGCGACCCCAGGCGAAGGCCTCCTTGTTCATGGCGACCGAGACCCGGTTGAGGTCGATCGCCGCCATCAGCGCCTCGTGGCTCAGCGGCACGAGGCCGCGCTGCCAGGCGAAGCCGAGCACGAACAGGTTGGCGGCAATGGCATCGCCCAGCAGCGCCGTCGCCAGGCGCGTGGCGTCGACCGTTTCGACATTGCCGTCGCCGGCCTCGGCGGCCAGCCGGCGCTCGATGTCGGCACTGGGAAACTGCAGGTCGGGCTGGCGCGTGAACTGGCCGGTGATCGCCTCGTTGGCGTTGATCACCACCTTCGTCCGCCCCGGCGCGACAGTGGCGAGGGCCGGTTCGCCCGCCGCCACCAGCTTGTCGCAGGCCAGCAGGACGTCGGCGCTGGCGGTGTGCAGGCGCGGCCCGCGGATGGCGGCGCGCGAGCGCGCGAGCTGGACATGGCTCGTCACCGGCCCGCCCTTCTGCGCCATGCCGAACTGGTCGACGCCGCGCGTGGCGATGCCGTCGAGATGGGCCGCCATCGTCAGCAGCGCGCCGATGGTGGCGACGCCGGTGCCGCCGACGCCGGTGACGAGGATGCGCCACGGCGCTTCGTCGCCCAGCACGGGCAGGATCGGCATCGGCAGGTTCGCCAGCGCGTCCGGCACGCCCTGCTTGGCCGCCGCGCGGCGGATGCGGGCACCGGACACCGAGACGAAGGACGGGCAGAAGCCATCGGCGCAGCTGTAGTCCTTGTTGCAGGAGGACTGGTCGATGCGCCGCTTGCGGCCGAACTCCGTCTCCAGCGGCAGCACCGACAGGCAGCTCGACTTCGCCGAGCAATCGCCGCAGCCCTCGCACACCATGTCGTTGATGAACATGCGCCGGTCGGGATCGGCGAAGGCGCCGCGCTTGCGGCGGCGGCGCTTCTCGGCGGCGCAGGTCTGGTCGTAGACGATGACCGACACGCCGGGATACTCGCGGCACTCGCGCTGGATGCGGTCGAGGCCGTTGCGGTGCTCGACGCGCGTGCCGTGCGGCCAGTCGGCGCCGACCGGGTACTTCTCGGGCTCGTCCGAGACGACGACGATCTTGCCGACGCCCTCGGCGGCCACCTGGCGGGCGATCATCATCGGCGTCAGCGGGCCGTCGTGCGGCTGCCCGCCGGTCATGGCCACGGCGTCGTTGAACAGGATCTTGAAGGTGATGTTGCTCTTCGCGGCGACCGCGGCGCGCACGCCGAGATAGCCCGAGTGGTAGTAGGTGCCGTCACCGAGGTTCTGGAAGATGTGCTTCGTCTTCACGAACGGCGCCTGGCCGATCCATACCGCGCCCTCCCCACCCATGTGCGAGTGGTTGGAGGTCGAGCGGTCCATGTACTCGGCCATGAAGTGACAACCGACGCCGCCATGGGCGCGGCTGCCTTCCGGCACGCGCGTCGAGGTGTTGTGCGGACAGCCTGAGCAGAAGGTGACGGTGCGGACGACCGACATCGCTTCGCGCGCCGAGGCCTGCGCCGCCTTGGCATCGAGCAGGGCGATGCGGGCGCGCGCATCGGACCGTTCGGCGATGGCCGGAATGGCGCGCACCAGCGCCCGCGCCGCGGCATCGGGCGAGAGTTCCCCGGCGAACGGCACCAGCTCGGCGCCGGCCGCGTCGAAGCGGCCCAGAACGCGCGGCCGCGACCCGGCCGGCCGGTCGTAGAGCGCGTCGCGCACCTGCGTCTCGACGATGCGCCGCTTCTCCTCGACCACGAGCACCTGCTCGGCGCCCTCCGTCCAGCGCAGGACCTCGACCGGATCGAGCGGCCACGGCATGGCAATCTTGACCAGCACGATGCCGAGGCCGGCGGCGGTCGCGTCGTCGATGCCGAGGTCGGCCAGCGCCTGGTGCGCGTCGAGCGCCGCCTTGCCGCTGGCGAGGATGACGTGGCGCGGGCGCGGCGCGGCGATCAGCGTGCGGTTGACGCCGTTGGCGCGGGCGAAGGCGCGCGCGGCGGCGATCTTGTCGCGGCCGCCGCGCAGTTCCTGCTCCTTCCAGCCGTCGACGCGGCGGATCCACAGCCCGTCTGGCGGCGGCGCGTAGTCGGTCGGCATGACCAGCGCCGGCCGGTCGGGATCGGCGTCGATCACTGTCGCCGCGTCGATCGAGTCCGAAATGGCCTTGAAGCCGACCCAGGCGCCGCAGTAGCGCGACAGCGCGATGCCGAACAGGCCGAGGTCGACGACGTCCTGCACGTCGGCCGGATAGAGCACCGGCATGCGAAGGTCCATGAAGGTCGGCTCGCACGCCGTCGGCACGTCCGTCGCCATCATCGGCGGGTCGTCGCCGACGCTGACCAGCACGCCGCCATGCCGCGACGTGCCGGCGTAGTTGGCATGGCGCAGCGCGTCGAGCGAGCGGTCGAGGCCCGGCGCCTTGCCGTACCAGAGGCCGAACACGCCGTCGAAGCGGGCATCGCCATGCAGTTGCGCCTGCTGCGTGCCCCACAGGGCGGTGGCCGCAAGGTCCTCGTTGACCGCCGGCTGGAAGTGGATATCGAGCGGCTGGGTGTGGCGGGCGGCGCGCCAGAACTCGCGATCGACATTGTGCATCGGCGAGCCGCGGTAGCCGGTGACGAGGCCACCGGTCCGGAGGCCCGCGGCGCGGTCGCGGCGGGCCTGCAGCAGCATCACGCGGACCAGCGCCTGCGTGCCGGTGAGGTAGATGCGCCCCTGCGTCGCCGTGTACTTGTCGTCGAGGCTCACGGCCTCGCGATGCGTCTCCGCCAGCGCCATCGTCCATCCCCTGGGTCGCGGGGCGGTTCGCGCCGCCCTCGCCTTCGCTTCTCGCCGGTGAAATTCAATCAGATTTCGGCCGGTGCGTCATGCGTCCCGGCCGGCACGGTCCGAGACGGCGACGGGGCGCCCTGCTAACCTCCGCGCGTCACTGCGGCTCGGCCGCGAAGGGAGAACGACGCATCATGGCTGCCAGGAAGACGGCAACGAAAGCCGGCAAGGGCGCGACGGCAAAGCCCGCGCGCGCGAAGACACCGGCGAAGAAGACGGCGAAGTCCGCCGCGACGAAGCGCACGGCGGCGAAGAAAGGCCAGCACGTCTTCGTCGCGCTGCACGACAAGGACATCCCGTGGCAGGGCGGCGACGAGGTGAAGGACATGCTGACGCTGCCGCCGGGCCTGCTGGTGAAGATCCTTAACCACGACAGGTCGATGAACCGCATCGACATGAAGGTCAAATTTCCGCCGGGCTACGTCGAGCCCGAGCACAGCCACAAGAGCTGGCACTCGCTGATCGTACTCAAGGGCCGCATGTGCGTGGCCGGCAAGGATTTGCGCCCCGGCGACTATGTGTTCGGCGGCAACATGCCCCACGGCCCCTACGAGTATCCCGACGGCTGCGAGGTGTTCTCGGTCTTCATGGGCAACGGCACGCAGCACAAATGGGACGAGAAGAAGCACCTCGCCCACGAAAACACGTGGAAGGCCGAGACGTCGGCCGGAAAGAGCGGCGTAAGGAAGCAGCGCGCCGCGCGCGCCGGCGGCAAGGTCAGCGCCCACGCATAGGCGACATCCTCCTCTCCCCGTTCCCGCGCGGGAACGGGGAGAGGGACCGCGCGCAGCGGCTAATCCTCGGCCGCCAGCAGGCCCGACTTGAACATCAGGCCGGCGGCGCCGGCTCCGAGCAGCGGTGCCACGATGAACAGCCAGAGCTGTTCGACCGGCATTGCGTTGGCCCCCATGCCGACGATGGCCGGGCCGATGGAGCGCGCAGGATTGACCGATACGCCCGTCACATTGATGCCGACGATGTGAATGACCACGAGCGTCAGGCCGATGGCGATGCCGGCGAACTGCGACGGGGCACCCTTCTGCGTCACGCCGAGGATGCAAACGAGGAAAAGGAAGGTTGCCACCGCCTCGAACACGAAGGCCGACAGAGTCGAGTACTCACCGAGGTAGCCGGCACCCCAGCCGTTCTGGCCGAGGCCGCCGCTCCAGCCCGCCGCCTTGCCGGACAGTATGAGCCACAGGACCGCCGCGCCGGCGAGACCGCCAAGCACCTGGGCGACCACATAGGCGATGAAGTCGCCGGTCGACATCCGCCCTGCCAGCAGGACGCCGAAGCTGACCGCCGGATTGACGTGGCAGCCCGAGACCGGGCCGATGCCATAGGCCATCGCCACGATGGCGAGGCCGAACGCGAAGGAAATTCCGAGCACGTCGATGGCCGTCGGCCCTGTCCCCATGCCACCGATGACAGCCGCGCCACAGCCGAACAGAACAAGCGTGAACGTACCGATGAATTCCGCCAGAGGCTTTTTCATGGCAGCGATCCCCCGATCGCCGGCCGCCCGAACGCGGCCGGACGAGGGCGATTAGCAACCCGCCGCCGTGACCGGGGCAAGACCGATCTTGCCGATGCCCGCCGCTACTGCGTCGCCACGCCGAACATGCGATCAGGCAACCAGAGGGAGATTTCGGGGATGTAGGTGATGAAGATGAGGAAGGCGACGAGGATCATCAGCCAGCCCCAGGACGCGCGCACCACCTCGACCAGGCTCATGCCGGTGATTCCTGAGGCGACGAAGAGATTGAGGCCGACCGGCGGCGAGACCATGCCGATCTCCATGTTCACCACATAGACGATGCCGAGGTGAACTGGGTCGATGCCGAGGGCCATCGCCGCCGGGAACAGGATCGGCGCCGTGATCAGCACGATCGCCGACGGGTCCATCAGGTTGCCGGCGATCAGCAGGATGATGTTGACGATCATCAGGAACTGCCACGGCCGCAAGTCGGCGGCGGCGATGAGGCGGGCGATGTCCTGGGGAATCTGCGCCGTCGTCAGCACGTGGCCGAACAGCACGGCGTTGGCGATGATGAACATCAGCATCACCGTCACGCGGCCGGACTCGAGCAGCACGCGCGGCACCTCGCCCAGCCGCAGGTCGCGGTAGATGCCGACGGCGGCGACGAAGGCGTAGACGGCGGCCACCGCGGCCGCCTCGGTCGGCGTGAAGATGCCGCCGTAGATACCGCCGAGGACGATGATCACCAGCAGCAGGCCCGGCAGCGCCCGCCAGAAATGGGCATTCCGCTCGCGCCACGTCGCGCGCTTCTGGCGCGGCAGGTTGCGGATGCGCGCCACGATGTAGATCGCCGTCATCAGCGACAGGCCGAGCAGCGCGCCCGGCACGATGCCGGCGATGAACAGCCGGCCGACCGAGGTTTCCGTCGCCGCGGCGTAGACCACCATGACGATCGACGGCGGAATGAGGATGCCGAGCGTGCCGGCGTTGACGATGACGCCGGTGGCGAAGCTGCGCGTGTAGCCGACCTGGACCATGCCGGCGATGACGATCGAGCCGATCGCCACCACGGTCGCCGGCGACGATCCCGACACGGCAGCGAACAGCATGCAGGCCAGCACGGAGGCGATGGCGAGGCCGCCCGGCAGGTGACCGACGACCGAGACGGCGAAGTTGATCATCCGCCGCGCCGCACCGCCGTTGGTCAGGAAGTTGGCGGCGAGGATGAAGAACGGAATGGCGAGCAGCGTGAACTGCTCCATCGTCTGGAAATACTTGAGCGACAGCGAGGCGAGGCTGTCGCCCTGGAACAGCAGGATGGTGGAGAGCGACGACAGGCCCAGCGCGATGCCGATCGGCATGCCGAGCGCGAGCAGCACCAGCAGGCTGGCGAACAGGAATACGGTGTTCATCGTGCCGCGCCGCCGGCGCCGGAGCGCTCGGCCGTCGCTTCGCGGATCGCCTCGCCGGCCTCGTCCGCCAGTTCGTAGCCCCCGGAACGGCCGGTGGCGATGCGCCACGCCATGCCGAGCAGGCGCACCAGAAGCAGGGCGAAGCCGATCGGCAGGCAGATCGACAGGATCCAGCGCTCGACCGCGATGTCCTCGGCCTCGACGCCGATGATCCGCAGCCGGTCGATGTACTTCCACGCGCCGTAGAGCATCAGCCCGGCGTAGCCGATCGACAGCAGCGCCACGAGCAGTCCGACGGCCCGCCGCAGGGGCGGCGCGAGCAGGCGGACGGCGGCATCGACGCCGATATGTGCGCGCTCGCGCACGCAATAGGCCATGCCGATGAGCACCAGCCAGGCGAAGAGATAGAAGTTCGCCTCGAGCGCCCAGATGAAGCCCGAATTGAAGCCGTAGCGCAGGACGACCTGCACGAACGTCAGTACGGTCATGACGCCGACGATGAGCGCGATCAGGCTCTCCTCGGCGCGATAGGCCAGCGTCCGCAGCGACACCGCCGGATCCCCCCGTCGGCGGGCGCGGCGACCGCGACCGAAGCCGCGGCCGCCGCGACCGGACGAGTTCGGCTTGGGGTCGTTGGCGCGCACGGCGGCCTCGATGAGGTCCTTGCCGATCTCGCCCTCGAACTTGGTCCACACCGGCGCCATCGCCTTCTTCCACGCCGCGAGCTGGGCGGGGGTCAGCCGATGGATGGTGGTGACGCCAGAGGCGGCGATCTTGGCCTTCGCCTCCTCGTTCAGCTTGGCGGCGATGTCGTTGTTCGTCGCCGTGGCGATGTCGAGGGCCTTCTTGAGCGCCGTGCGAATATCGGCGGGCAGGCCCTTCCACCAGTCGGCGTTGGTCACCAGCATGTAATCGACGACGCCGGTGTTGGCTTCGGTGAAGTGCTTCTGCACCTCATGGAACTTCTGCGAGTAGATGTTCGACCAGGTGTTCTCCTGCGCGTCGACCGTGCCGACCTGCAGGGCCTGGTAGACCTCGGCGAAGGCCATCTTCTGCGGCGTCGCGCCGACCGCCTCGAACTTGGCGGCGAGGATGTCCGAAGGCTGCACGCGGAACTTGAGGCCCTTGGCGTCCTCGGGCATCAGCAGCGGCCGGTTGGCCGAGAGCTGCACCATGCCGTTGTGCCAGTAGCCGAGGCCGATATAGCCCTTGGACTCCATGCTCGTCAGCAGCGCCTGCCCTTCCTTCGTCGCCTGGAAGCGGTCGACGGCCTCCGGGTTCTCGAAGAGGAACGGCAGATCGAAGACCTGGATCTTCGAGGTGAACTTGTTGAACTTCGACAGCGACGGCGCGATGAAGTGGACGTCGCCGAGGGCGAGCGCTTCCATTTCCTTGGCGTCGCCGAAGAGCTGCGAGGACGGGTAGACCTCCACGGTCACCTTGCCGGGCAGGAGCTTCTCGGCCTCTTCCTTGAACTTGAGCGCCGCCTGGCCCTTGGGCGTCTTCTCGGCGACGACGTGCGAGAACTTGATCACCATCGGGGCCGCACCCGCCGTGCCCGATGCGACGATCAGGGCAGCCGCGGCCACCGTCATAAGCCAGTTGCGCATGTTCGTTCCTCCCCTGGGAAGGAGAAACGCACACCGGCTGGCGCCCACGGTCAAGCGATTTGATGCCGGGGCCGGCCCGCAGGCCCGGCGCATGCGCCCTTCAGGGCAGAGCGCGGGGTCCGGTCAGTGGAAGGGGTGCCTGGCCGCCGACACCGGTAGTCCGCCGATTTCCGCAGCGGGCAGCGGGCCCGCCGCGGCCGGCGCGGCGGCGACCGGCAGGCCGCGTGCGCCATAAAGGGCGATCGCCCCCCGGATGTCGCCGTCCCGCAGGGTGCGGAAGCGTTCCTCATAGGGGAACGACATCAGCGCGCCGAAGGCTCCCGGGTGATCGAGGCCGATGGCGTGGCCGATCTCGTGCGTCAGCGTGTAGCGGATATCGTAGACCTTGAGGTCGCCGTCGAATGCCAGCTTCCAGCGCCGCCCGGCGTTCAGGCAGACCAGCGCGCGCTCGATGCGGGCCGTCCCACCCACCGCCGAAGGCCGCCAAGCGACGTCGGCAAAGGCCGCGCCGCGTCCCTCGAAGGCGCCGATCAGGATGTCGGCCCGCGCGGCCGGCACCTCATGGAAGGCGATGTCGGCAGCGCTCGACCACTGGGCAAAGGCCGCTTCCGCCTCCCGCCGCAATTCGGACCATCCGATGCCGGACGCCGCCAGCACGTCGTCGAGCGAGGTCATGTCGCGGCAGTTGCGAGCGTCGTCGAAATGGGCCGAACGGTCGACGAAGGCATAGCCGACCCGCGCCCCGAGCCCCGCAGCCGACCCGCTCCATTTGACCGCGTGTCCATCGAACTGCAGCAGACGGAAGCTGTCACCCGCGAGCGCAGAGCACGCGAACGGCATGACAAGCATGGCCAGCACCAGACTGGCGGCGAGCCTGCGCATCGCTTTCGTTCGTCCCCGTTCCGCGCGCCGTGATGGCACGCCACCCGGCACCGGCGGCATCGGCCACCGGAGCATCCCCGTCAGGCGGTTGTTGCTGTTGTTCCGCCCCGTGTGCCGCGGCGGCGCCCGACGCGCCGGCCACGACCAATGAGGACATTGGACTGCTACGCAAAGCGGCCGCACGGGTCAAGGCGGCGGATACATTCCAGCGAAGAAAGTTCCCGCTGCGGCGCGACGCCGTAACGGCGCGCGGATTTGGCGCTGTGTCAGCCCGACAGCATCGCCAGCGCGGCGGCACGGTCGCTCGACTTCAACTTGAGAAACAGGCCACGCGCATTGCGGATATCGCGTTCGCTGCCGCTCTCGGCGGCACCGCGCAGCGCGACCGTCGTCGGATGATCGGGCCCGCAGATGAAGGCCAGCGCCTTGGCCAGCCGCCCCATCGCTTCGCGGTCGATCTTTGTGTCGTCCATCGCATCCTCCCGCGCCGCATCGGCACGGCGGCAGGATAGGCGCCTGATCATCGCGCCGATAGGCTGCGGCTTCAGGCGATGGCCGCCAGCTCCGTGCCAGGACCAAGCTGACGGACCACACAATCGACCAGCAGGCGCGCGAGCTGCGATGGCGCCGACAGTTGCGGCGCGTGGTCGGTGTCGAGGGCATGCACCTCGGCGCAGGCTGAGGCGCCATGCATCGCGCGCTGCAGTTCGACGAAAACGGAACGGTCGCGCAGCGTCTCGACATAGATCCGCTTCACCCGTCCGAACCTTGCCGCCGACAACTGCAGGCGCGTGCGCCGTCCGCCTTCCGGCTGCGCCGTCAGGCGGCTCGCCGCGATCGCGGCGTCCGACGGCGCGCAGGTGTTGTAGAACACCTCGATCGCCGAACGCGGGTCGATCGACGACAGCAGGCCGTCGGCGCTGTGCGTCACGCGGGCATGGGCGCCGCGCATCCACGGCTGCAGGTTGGCGGCGTAGAAATCCATGACGGACTCGCCGTCGCGCAGTAGGAAGGCGGCGAGGTAGACGGCGAGGGCCGGTGGCCGCGCCATGTATTCGCAGGCCTGCGCGACGGCCGTTCCGCCCATGCTGTGGCCGACGAGGACGACCGGACCGTCCAGCGCGTCGGCGATGGCGGCGACGTGACGGCCGTAGAGGTAGGTATCGACTGCGCCCGGCGGCGTCGCGTCGGTGCCGTTGCCCGGCAGGTCGACGGCGACGGCGGCGAAGCCGGCGGCCTCGAGATGCGGCAGCAGCCGCTCCCACGCCCACGCCCCCTGCCAGGCGCCGTGCACCAGCACGAACGTCGCCGCGGGACGGCCGCGCGCCGGTCTGCTCACGACACCGGCTCGGCGATGCGCGTGCGCGTGTACTTGTCGAGGCGATAGGGGCCGGCCAGCACCGGCGGATACTTCGCCGGCGTCCCCGGCCCGGCGCAACTGTCGATGCACGCGATCTCGGCGTCGTAGTTGGGGTGATGGAAGAAGACGACCGAGAGGCGCCGGCTGGCGTCGCCGGCCTCGGGCGGCGGGTTTACGACGCGATGCTGGTTCGACATCCAGCGGTCGTTGGTCCAGCGCATCATCAGGTCCCCGATGTTGATGACGAACGCGTCGGGCGGCGTCAGCACGTCGATCCACGCGCCGGACCGCGTGCGCACCTGGAGACCGCCCGGCTTGTTCTCGCTGAGCAGTATTGTCAGCGTGCCGTAGTCGCTGTGGGCGCCGGCGCGAAGCTGGCCCGGACGCGGCGTGCCCGACAGCGGCGGGTAGCTGATGATGCGCAGTGCGCTGATGTGCCGGTCGATGCGCCGCGCGAAGTCGGCCGGCGGCACGTCGAGCGCGCGCGCGAACAGCGCCATCAGGTCGCCCGCCAGCCGCTCCATGGCGCGGTAATAGGCGGTCGCGGCCGGCCGGAAGCCGGCCGGCGCGGCCGGCCAGACGTTCTCGATGAAGTGCGGCCGGGCCGCCGCCGTCAGGTGATAGGCGTCGGCCGGATAGTCGATGGGGCCGAGATGGAATACCTCCTTGAGGTCGGGCGGCGTCGCGTCGCCGTCGCTCGCCCCGAGCCCTTCGTCGCCGATGGCCCGGTAGCCGCGCGGCACGCTGGGCGCCGGCGGACCGGCCATCGCCTTGGCCGCGGCGGGTTGCGCGAAGAAGGCGCCCGACGCGGCGCGCAGGGCTTCGATCACGGCACCGTCGACGCCGTGGCCGGTGATGGTGAAGAAGCCGATCGTCTCGCATGCCGCGGCGATCTTCCGCGCCACCCCGGCGTGACCCGCTTGGTCGCGGCGGGACGGTGCGATATCGATCACCGGCACGGACTCGTCCGCCATGACGCCCCTCGCCTGCAGCGCATCGCCGGCTGGGAAAATGCAATGTGCATGCCATGCGGGTCGCGCGCGGACCGGCGCGTCGTGCACCGCCGCGACGCATCGGCTGCTGCCGGCGGGGCACATTGCACACCGCGCATGCAGCGACAGGCGGCTCAGATCTCGGGCGTGTCGCGGTACAGGCGCTCGAGGTCGCGACGGAACGCCGGACCAGACTTCCTCGCGGCACCGGCGACCGGATCGGCGCCAGCAAGCATGGTGTCGGTTGCCGCGACCGAGAAGTCCACGACGAAGCGGATGCGAGCCTCGCGACAGGCGACATAGCGGGCGGTCATGTCGGCGGCCGCGAAGGCATCGGCCGTGACGGACGCGCGGATCAGCGCGACCGCCGCACAGGCGTCCTCGACCGCCTGCGTCGCCCCCTGCCCCAGCGTCGGCACCATGGCGTGCGAGGCGTCGCCGAGCAGCAGCACATGCCCCGGCCGGTCGCGGTAGGCCGCCGGCGACTGCTGGAACCGCGCCCAGTGCAGCCGCGCCCCGTCGGCGGCGAGCGCGTCGATGAGGAAGCGGCACTTGGCATCGGGCTGCCCCGACGCGGGGAGGAAGCGCGCGCGCAGGCTCGACGGCTGACGGTCCTCCGGCGGCGTCTCGTCCCCTGGCGGAATCGGGAACGCGCCGGCCAGATAGACCGCGCCGCCCGGCACCTGGAAGGCGAGCAGGCGATTGGGGCCGTTGAACCATTGCTCGTAGTCGTCGATCGGCGTGTCCGCTGCCTTCTCGATGAGCATGCGGAAGATGGCGATGCCGAGGAAAGTCGGCTCGGCCGGGCCGAAAAATGCGGAGCGCACCTGGGAGTAGCGGCCGTCGCCGGCGATCAGCAGGTCGATGCCGTCGACGACCTCCTCGCGCCCTGTCGCGATGTCGGTATAGCGCAGCACGAGCGGCCCAGCCTCGCCGGGCCCGGCATAACGCATCTCGTCGACCTCGATGCCGTAACGGATGGCCGGGCCGGCCGCCTCGCGCAGCAGCCGGTACAGTTCCGACCAGCGGATGCGGATGCCGTCATTGTCGGCCACCTCGCCGAGCGGCAGGTCCATCAGCAGGCGCCCGTCGGTCAGCGAGATGCGCCAGCTGCGCCACGGCTGGCTCTCCGCGTACAGGCATCTGGCCAGCGCCGGCAAATGGCGTTCGAGCGCCTTAAGCGCATTGGGTCCGACATTGAGGCCTGTACCGGCGCCGGCGTGGTCGCCGCGCGCCACGCGCTCGAGGCAGACGACATCGACCCGGTCGCCCAGCTCGCGCAGCCCGCCGGCGACGATGGCGCCCGCGACCCCTGCCCCCACGATGGCGATGCGCGGCCGTCTGCCCGCCACTCCCGCTCCTCCCGCTGCGCGGCCCGCGCCGTGCCGGGCCACGCGCCTTTCCCTCGCCCCCAGGCTAGCAACCCCCGTGCCAGCGATCCGCCGCGTGTTCCGGGCCGCGATCCCCTGCCGGTACGCTTGCCGCGCCGGGGCGCGCGCGGGATGCTTGCGAAGGCCTGCCTTGGCTATTGGCACGCACCATGCAATCGGCGGGACCGTTCGCAGGCCGGCTTGCCGGATCGGGGCATTTGATGCGCGCGCATGTCGACAGGCACGAACTGGCGGACCCCGGCGACGCGTCGGGACTGGCCGCCGCCATCGCCGCCGGGACGGTTGATGCCCGCGACATCGTCGCCGTCATCGGCAAGACGCACGGCAACGGCCTCGTCAACGACTACACGCGGGCGCACCTGACGCTGGTGCTGTCCGGGGCGATCGCTCGCGCCACCGGCGAGACGCGCGAGACCGTTGCCGCGCGCGTGCCGTTCATCTTCTCGGGCGGCTGCGAGGGCGTGCTGTCGCCGCACTACGTCGTGCTGTCGGTCGACCGGACGGCGCCTCCCGGCGTTCCGGGTCGTCCGGCACTGGCCATCGGCACGGCCCTGTCGACCGCCATGGCCGTCGCCGACATCGGCCGCGAGGCGCAGGTCGCCGCCACCGCCGCCGCCGTCCGCGAGGCGATGGCCGCGGCGCGGATCGAACGGCCGCAGGACGTGCATTTCGTGCAGGTGAAGGGCCCCGCGCGCACCGGCGAGGCCATCGCCGCGTCCGCCGCCGCCGGCCGCCCGGCGGTCGCCGGCGACGCCAACCGGCTGATGGCGTGGGGCCGCGTCGCCTGCGCCTTCGGCGTCGCCCGCGCCCTCGGCGAAGCGACGGCCGACGAGACGGCCGAGGCCGCGATGTTCCGCGACTATGCCGTGCGCTCGGACGTCGCCAGCATTTCGGCCGGCGTCGAGGTCGACTGCAACGAGGTCGTGGTGATCGGCATGAGCGCGGCGTGGTCGGGCCCGCTGGCCATCGCCCACCGGCCGATGGCCGACGCGCTCGACATCGGCGCCGTGTACGCCGTCCTGCGCGACGTCGGGCTCGATGCGTCGCCGCAGGTCGCGCCAGCCGAGCGCGACCGTCTTCGCGCCGTCTTCGTCAAGTGCGAGCCGCAGCGCGACGGCCGCGTGCGCGGCCGCCGCCACACCATGCTCGACGATGGCGACATCAACGCCCAGCGTCATATCCGTGGCGCGGTCGGCGCGCTCGTCGCCGGCGTGCTGGGCGAGACCGCGATCTTCGTATCCGGCGGCGCCGAGCATCAGGGGCCGGACGGCGGCGGCCTCGTCGCGGTGATCGCCGAGCGGGCCGACGGCCTCACGCCGCCATAGCGGGCCAGCGGTCGGCCCAGGGCCGCCGCCGCTCGAGCGCATGGGCAAGGCGCAGCAACTGCCAGTCGCGGTTCCATGCGCCGACGAGCTGTGCGCCGACCGGCATGCCGTCGGGCGCCGGCGGCGCCGGGATGGCGATCGCCGGATGGCCCGCCGCGTTGACCCAACCGGTGTAGACGGCATGGCCGCGCGGCCCCACCGCGACGCCGTCGATCGTCGTCGGAAAACGCTCCGCGGCCGGCCAGGGCTGGGCCGCCGTCGCCGGCAGCAACACGATGTCGGTCTCCGCGAACAGCGCGGCGGCGGCCACGCGCGTCTCGGCGATGGTCTCCAGCACTTTGTAGAGCACGCCGGCCGGCAGTCGCTCGCCCGCCTCGGCCATCGCCCGGTACGGCGCCGCGGCGGCGTCGAAGCGGCGGCCCAGCCGCGCCTTCAGTGCCGCCAGCGCGGACTCGCCGATGCGCGGCCAGAGATCGCCGAGCCGTTCCACGGGCAGCGGCAACGGGCCCTGCCGCACGTCGTGGCCGAGATCGGCGAGGTCGTCGGCGACGTGGCGCACGCTCGCCGCGATCTCCGGCGCCAGCGGCGCCGCGCCGATGCGCTCGACATACAGCACACGTAGCGCCGACGGCGCCGAGTCGACGGCCGCATCGGCCGCCGGTTCGGCCGGCAGGTGCGAGCGCGGATCGGCCGGGTCCGGTCCCTCGATGGCCGCGAACAGTGCCGCGGCATCGCCGACGGTGCGGGCGATCGGGCCGACGACCTCCATGTCGAGGAGAAGCTGCGGCAGGTGATGGACGCGCGCGACGCGGCCGAGGGTCGGCTTGAGGCCGACGAGGCCGGTATGTCCGGCGGGGCGGCGGATCGAACCGCCACCGTCGGTGCCGATGGCGGCCGGCCACATCCCCGCCGCGACGCCGGCCACGGCGCCGCCGCTCGACCCGCCCGGCGTCAGCTGCGGGTTCCAGGGATTGCGCGTGACGCCGAACGCCTCGTTGGCGGTGAATCCCTCGAGGCAGAATTCCGGCACGTTGGTCTTGCCGAGCAGGACGGCTCCGGCGGCGCGGAGCCGCGCCACGGCCGTCTCGTCGCGGGCGCACACCTCCGCGCGATAGACCGCGCTGCCGAAGCTCGCCGGCAGCCCGGCCTGCGGGATATTGTCCTTGACCGTGCAGGGTACGCCGTCGAGCTGCCCACAGGGCGCCCCGTCCCGCCAGCGCGCGGCGCTGGCCTCGGCCTGCGCACGCGCGGTCGGGTCGGGTGCGACGAGCGCGTTGAGGCGCGGGTTGAGTGCGGCGATGCGGCCGAGACAATGCTCCAGCGCGGCGACGGGATCGCTGGTGCCGGCGCGATAGGCGCGCAGCAGATCGGCAATGGCAGGTCCGGGCACGACAGGCATCCGTCGCCGGCAACGAGGACCGCCCGGGCGTGGCCTGCGCCACCGCCGCGTTCCTCGCCACCGGCCCGTCCGAAGGGGTTGGTGGGCGCACCAGGACTCGAACCTGGGACCCGCTGATTAAGAGTCAGCTGCTCTGCCAACTGAGCTATGCGCCCCCAAGGGGTGGGGGGATATAGCAGGCGATACCTGCAGTGTCGATACCGCCGGGCCGGGCCCGCCGGACGCCGTTCAGGCCCCGCCGCGCCGGTTGATCCAGACATTGCGGTGGGTGTGGCACGACATCACGAGGCCCGTGGCGAACAGCACCGCCAGCATCGCCGTGCCGCCATAAGAAATCAGCGGCAACGGCACGCCGACCACCGGCACGAGGCCCATCACCATGGCGATGTTGACGAAGACGTAGAGGAAGAAATTGGCCGTCAGACCCATCGCCAGCATGCGGGCGAAATGGCTGCGCGCGCGCAGGGCGATGGCGACGCCCCAGGCGAGGATCAGCGCATAGAGCACGACGAGGCCGAGCGCGCCGACGAGGCCGAGTTCCTCGGCCAGCATGGTGAAGATGAAATCGGTCTGCTTCTCCGGCAGGAAGTTGAGATGACTCTGCGTGCCGGCAAGGAAACCCTTGCCGAACAGCCCGCCCGAGCCGAGGGCGATCTTCGACTGCAGGATATGGTAGCCGGCCCCCAGCGGATCGCTGCCGGGATCGAGGAAGGTCAGGACTCGCTGCTTCTGGTACTCGCGCAGGAAGCCCCAGGCCACCGGCACGGCGGCGGCAGCGCCGGCGATCAGCGCGGCGAACAGCCACAGGCGCACGCCGGCAAGCCACATCATCGCGCCGCCGACCATGATCAGCACCATTGCCGTGCCGAGGTCCGGCTGGCGCATCACCAGCGCCGCCGGCGCGAGCACGACCAGCAATGGCACCAGCAGCGTGCGCGGCCGGTTGACGTCCTCAGCCTCGACGGCATGGAAATGCCGCGCCAGCGCCAGCACCACGGCGACCTTCATGGTCTCGGAAGGCTGCAGCTGCAGCACGCCGATATCGAGCCAGCGCTGCGCGCCGCCACCGATGTCGCCGATAATCTCGACGGCGACGAGGAGCGCGAGGTTGATGGCGTAGAACGGCCACGCCGCCCTGAGCCAGAAGCGGATGTCGACCAACGCCACGCCGACCATCAGCACGACACCGAAGGCGAAGCGGGCCATCTGCCGCCCGGCCCATGGCTCGAGGCTGGCATTGGCCGCCGAATAGAGCATGGCGAAGCCGATGCCGGCGATCATCGAGACAAGCAGGACCAGGCCCCAGTTGAGGCGCAGGATCTTCTCGCGCAGGGTCGGCTCGGTGCCGCTGAAGCCGCCAGCGAAGGTCATGACGGCCGCCCGCGCAGGGGCGGCGGCATCGCGGCGACGCCGGCGCCCGGCGCCTCGCGCGCCGGATCGCGGCGCAGCACCTCGATCATCACGTCGCGCGCGATCGGGGCCGCCACGGCGGAGCCGCCGCCGCCATGCTCGACCACCACGGCGCAGACATAGCGCGGCGCCACGACCGGCGCGAAAGCGACGAACAGGGCGTGATCGCGATGGCGCCACGGCAGGTCGCTGTTCTTGCGCACGCCCGCCAGGCGCTCGGCGCGCGTGATGCGGCGGACCTGCGCCGTGCCGGTCTTGCCGCCCATCAGCTGGCCGCCGACATCGAGGTGCGCGGCGCGGGCCGTGCCGCGCGGCCCGTTGACGACGCCCGACATCGCCTCCGTCACCAGCGCCAGGTGACGCGGCGCGAGGCCGATCGGCGGCGCGTCGAACGCCTGGCGCGACACCAGAGTGCGCCCCTGCGCGTGATCGCGCGCCATGTGCGGCACGACGGCACGGCCGCCGTTGACGATGCGGGCGGTCATCACCGCCAGTTGCAGCGGCGTGGTCAGGATGTATCCCTGGCCGATGCCGGCGACGAGGGTTTCACCGAGCGCCCAGCCGTGGCCGAAATGCGCCAGCTTCCAGTTTCGCGTCGGAATGAGTCCGGCCCGCTCGCCCGGCAGGTCGATGCCGAGCTTGTGGCCGAGACCGAGCCGGCCGGCCATCGTCGCGATACGGTCGATGCCGACGCGTTTCGCCACCTCGTAGAAATAGACGTCGCACGATTCCGCGATGCCGCGGCCGAGGTCGACGCTGCCGTGGCCATGCTCGCGCCAGCAGTGGAACCTGCCGTCGCCCAGTTCGAGGAAGCCCGGACAGTAGAACTGCGTCTGCGCGTCGATCAGGCCGGCTTCGAGCGCCGCCAGCGCCACGACCATCTTGAAGGTCGAGCCGGGCGCGAATTCGCCCGCCACCGCCTTGTTGCGCAGGGGCGCACGTTCGTCGTCGGCCAGCGCCGACCATTCGGCGGGCGTCAGGCCCTGGACGAAGGCGTTGGGGTCGTAGGACGGCGTCGAGGCGAGCGCCAGGATCGACCCGGTCGCGGCCTCCATCACCACCACCGCGCCGGCTTCCTCGCCGAGCCGTGCCATCGCCGTGCGCTGCAACGCGGCGTCGAGCGTCAGCACCACGTCCTGCCCCGGCTCACCCTCGCGGCGGTCGAGCTCGCGGATGACGCGCCCGAGCGCGTTCACCTCGAGCTGGCTTGCCCCGGCGCGGCCGCGCAACGCGCCGTCGAACTGGCGCTCGATGCCGTTGCGGCCGATGCGGAAGCCCGGCAGTTCGAGCAGCGGATCGCCGTCCATGTCCTCCTGCGCCACGGCGGCGACGTATCCGAGGATGTGCGCCATCTGCGCGCCCGACGGATAGGCACGGCGCTCGCCGACCTCGATCGACACGCCCGGCAGGTCCGGCGCGTTGACCTCGACGCGCGCCACCTCGTCCCAGCTCAGGTACTCGCGCACCGTCACCGGCACGAACTTCCGCTTGCGCCGTATCTCGCGCAGGATCCGCGCCTGCTCGTCCTCCGACAACGGGATCAGCCGCGCCAGTCGCAGCAGCGTGTCGGATACGTCGGGCGTGTTCTCCGCCGTCACGACGACGCGGTAGTTGCGCTGGTTGACCGCCAGCGGCACCCCGAAGCGGTCGAGGATGCGGCCACGCGAGGGCGCCAGCAGGCGCAGGTTGATGCGGTTCTCGTCGGCGAGCGTCTGGTACTTGCGCGATTCGATGACCTGGAGCTGGTACATCCGCGCGGCGAGGCCGCCGAGCAGCAGCAGCTGGCCGCCGGCCAGCAGCGCCGCGCGCCGCGTGAACAGGCGCTGGCGGTCGTTGTCGCGTCGCTGCATCAGCGCCGTCCGGCGCCGACGAGCGCGCGCTGGATCCGCACCAGCGCGAAGGTCGCCAGCGGAAACGCGGCGATCGTCAGCAGCGTGGTCGTCAGCGTCGCCGCGGGCGCCAGCACCGCGCCGCGCAGCAGCGAGGCGATGATCCAGGTGCCCGTCTCGGCCGCCACGGCCACCAGCGCGAAGCCGCCCCAGAACAGCCAGAAAGGCCGGCCGGCGATGAAGCGGCGCTGGTCGAGCATGGCGGCGTGCACCAGCAGGTAGACCAGCGCGTGCACGCCGAACGGCAGCCCGGAAAGCGCGTCGACGACGAGGCCGAGCGCGAACACCACCGTGCGCGGCAGCAGGTCCGGCCGCAGCACCACCCAGTAGTAGATCGCCATCAGGCCGAAGGCCGGCATCACGGTCGCGAGGCCGGCGACGGGAAGCGGCAGCATCGAGACCAGCACCAGCAGCAGGACGCTCGCCGCCGGCACGATCCCGCGCGAGACGCGCTCGACCTGGCTGACGATGTCGGCCGGATTCATTTCGGCGGCGCGGCCGGCGTCGCCCCGCGCGCCGGCACACGCTCGGGCGGCGGCAATACGCCGTCGAGCCCGTAGTCGAGCACAAGGGCCTGGTCGAGGCGGGCGAAGTCCACCAGTGGCTCGACGCTGACGTGCCCGTCGCCTGCTTCCGTCACGCTGCCGACCACCAGCCCGCGCGGAAACAGGCCGCCGTCGCCGGAGGTCACGACCCGGTCGCCCGGCGACACCGGGGCGGTCGTCGGCAGGTAGAGCAACTTCGGCTGGCGCGAGTTGTCGCCGGCCAGCACCGCCCGGTCGCCGGTCGACAGCACGATGACCGGGATGCGCGAGTTGATGTCCGTCAGCAGCAGGACGCGCGCCGAGCGCTCGCCGACCGCGGCGACGCGGCCGACCAGTCCGCCCTGCGCCACCACCGCCTGGCCCCGGCGCAGGTACTCCCGCGCCCCGGCATTGACGAGCACGCTGTGGAAGAAGGCACCGCCGGCATCGGCGACCACGCGCGTCGAGATCATGTTCGGCGGGTTGTCGGGCACATGCGAGAGCTGCGCGCGCAGCGTCGCGTTCTCCAGCTCGAGCTGCCGCGCAAGGTCGACCCAGCGCGCCAGTTCGGCGTTTTCGCGCCGCAGGCGGGCGTTGTCGGCGTTGGTGAAGAAGAAGTTGTCGATCGCGTCGATCGCCTCGCCGGCCGACTGGGCCGGCCGCGACATGACGTCGAGCACGGGCACGAAGGCGTCGACGATGGCCAGCCGGGCCCGTTCGACCACCACCGTTTCCGCCTTCGACAGCAGCATCAGCGCGAAGGCGATGGCGACGAGGAGAAGGAAGGCGAAGCGCTGCGCCCAGACGCGAAGCGGGACCGCCAGACCAGCGATGCTGCGGTTCCCCCCTCGCGCTGCCACCTCATCCCCCTCGGGCCCGCGCCGGCGTCAGGCCGGTCGCCGGCTCAGTACATGCTGACCAGGACGTCCTTGAGCTTGCCGAACTCTTCCAGCGCCCTGCCGGTTCCGAGCGCCACGCAGGAGAGCGGGTCGTCGGCGATCGACACCGGCAGGCCGGTGGCGTGACGCAGGACGTAATCGAGGTTGCCGAGCAGCGCGCCGCCGCCGGTCAGCACGATGCCCTTGTCGACGATGTCGGCCGCGAGTTCTGGCGCGGTGTGCTCCAGCGCCACCTTGACGGCGTCGATGATGGCGCTGATCGGCTCGGCGAGGCTCTCGGCGATCTGCCGCTCGGAGATGATCAGTTCCTTGGGCACGCCGTTCATCAGGTCGCGGCCCTTGATCTCCATGGTGCGGCCCTCGCCGTCCTCGGGCGGACAGGCCGAGCCGATCTGGTGCTTGATGCGCTCGGCCGAGGATTCGCCGACCAGCAGGTTATGGTTGCGGCGGATGTAGCCGATGATGGCCTCGTCCATCTTGTCGCCGCCGACGCGCACCGAGCGCGAGTAGACGATGCCGCCGAGCGACAGCACGGCGACCTCGGTGGTGCCGCCGCCGATGTCGACGACCATCGAGCCGGTCGGCTCGGTCACCGGCAGGCCGGCGCCGATCGCCGCCGCCATCGGCTCCTCGATCAGCCAGACGCGGCGCGCGCCGGCGCTCTCGGCCGATTCCTGGATGGCGCGGCGCTCCACGGCCGTCGACCCCGACGGCACGCAGACGACGACCTGCGGCGAGGCGAAGCTGCGGCGGTTGTGGACCTTGCGGATGAACTCCTTGATCATCTCCTCGGCGACTTCGAAGTCGGCGATGACGCCGTCGCGCAGGGGGCGGATGGCCTGGATGTTGCCGGGCGTGCGGCCGAGCATCTGCTTGGCCTCGTTGCCGACGGCCAGCACCTTCTTCTTGCCCTTGGTCTCGGCGATGGCGACGACCGACGGCTCGTTGAGCACGATGCCGCGGCCCTTGACGTAGACCAGCGTGTTGGCCGTGCCGAGGTCGATGGCCATATCGGCCGAGAGCAGGCCCATCAGTCGCGAGAACATGGTTGCACGCCGTCCCTGTCGCTTTGCCCCGGCGACCACGCGATGTGGCCGCGGCACCGTCGGCGCCTGCCGGCGCCGACGGCGTTACCCAGTGGCGTGCGCGGGTCCGTCCCCCCGGGGGAACCGCGCGGCCGCCTATGCCGACAGCGCCGCAGGCGCCGTCTTTTCCCGCTTCACCACGAGCTTGTTGAGCGCGTGCAGATAGGCCCGCGCCGAGGCGACGAGCGTATCGGCGTCGGCACCCTGCCCGTTGACGGTCTTGCCGTTCTCCTCGAGCCGGACGGTGACCTCGGCCTGCGCGTCGGTACCACCGGTGACGGCGTGGACCTGATAGAGCTGCAGCACCGCCGTGTGCGGGAAGAGCTGCTTGATGGCGTTGAAAGTGGCGTCGACCGGGCCGTTGCCGTGTGCCAGCGTCTTGCGCGTAACGCCGTCGATGACGATCTCCAGTTCGGCCGTCTGCGGCCCCTTGGAGCCGGCGACGACCTGCAGAGATACAAAGCGGATGCGGTCGTTGCCGCGCATCACCGCGTCGTCGACCAGCGCCACGATGTCCTCGTCGAAGACGTCCTTCTTCTTGTCGGCCAGCGCCTTGAAGCGGACGAAGGCGTCGCGGATGGCGTTCTCGCCGAGGTCGGAATAGCCGAGATCGCGCAGCTTCTCGCGGAAGGCATGGCTGCCGGAGTGCTTGCCCATCACCAGGTTGGATTTGGTGAGGCCAACCGATTCCGGCGTCATGATCTCGTAGGTCTGCGCGTTCTTGAGAACGCCGTCCTGATGGATGCCCGACTCGTGGGCGAAGGCGTTGGCGCCGACGATGGCCTTGTTGGGCTGCACCGAGAAGCCGGTGATCGTCGACACGAGATGGCTCGCGCGCGTGATCAGCGTGGTGTCGACGCCGGTGTCGAACGGCATGCGGTCGTGGCGCGTGCGCAGCGCCATCACCACTTCCTCGAGCGCGCAGTTGCCGGCGCGCTCGCCGATGCCGTTGATGGTGCACTCGATCTGCCGTGCGCCGGCGCCGACCGCCGCCAGCGAATTGGCCACGGCGAGGCCCAGGTCGTTGTGGCAGTGCACCGAGATCACCGCCTTGTCGATGTTCGGCACGCGGTCGAACAGCATGCGGATGAGCGCGGCGAACTCGTCCGGCACGGCGTAGCCGACCGTGTCGGGAATGTTGATCGTCGTGGCGCCGGCGCGGATGGCGCTCTCGACGGTGCGGCAGAGGAAGTCGTGCTCGGTGCGCGAACCGTCCTCGGGCGACCACTCGACGTCGGGGCAGAGGTTGCGCGCGTAGCTGACGCTGTCGATCACCGCCTGGTGCACCGCCTCCGGCTCCATCTGCAGCTTGAACTTCATGTGCAGCGGGCTGGTGGACAGGAAGGTGTGGATGCGCGGGCGCGCCGCACCGCGCAGCGCCTCCCAGGCGCGGTCGATGTCCTGGCGTGAAGCGCGCGCAAGGCCGGCGACGGAACTGTTCCGCACCGTGTTGGCGACGGCGCGCACGGCCTCGAAGTCGCCGTTCGAGGCGATGGGGAAGCCGGCCTCGATAATGTCGACGCCCATTTCCTCGAGCATCGTGGCGACGCGGACCTTCTCCTCGAGGTTCATCGAGCAGCCGGGCGACTGCTCGCCGTCGCGCAGCGTGGTGTCGAAGATGAAGACGCGGTCGGATGCCGACGCCGCTGCGCGCTGCGCAGATCGGCCGGCGGGATTCTCTGTGGCGGTCATGTCGTGGGGTCCTTTCGCGGAATCTCTGCTCTCAGGTGCTGTCGGTCACCCCCTGAACATCCCTGCCTCGCAAATCGAGGAACACGGACGCTCAGGGGCACCTAAGTCGCAGGGCCGCACCCCGGGCGGCGGCACGCAGCGCCCGCAGGAGCGACAGCGGCAGCACGCCACCGTCCCGGCGCGCGGCGCGCGTCGGGCTGGATGTCGTCGCTGCGGTCGTCCGGCGGATCACCACACCATCCTCGCTTCGGGTCATGGCGCTTTCATGGCGCGAACGCCAGCTTCGGCAACCATGGTTAACAACCCCTTGAGCCCGCCCGGCACAAAACCTGGCACCGCTGGCGAACCTTCCCTGATTTAAGGGATTTACAGGGTGTTCCGCAACGCCTTTCACAGCGATTGCCGGCATTTCGCTCGCGCCGCCGCCGCCTGCCGTCCGGCTCAGCGGCCGAGCCAGCCCCGCAGCCACTCAATGAATACGGGAATACCTTCGTCGATCGTCGTCCGCGGCACGAACCCCAGGTCGGCCGTCGAGGACTCGATTTCGGCGTAGGTCGCCTGCACATCCCCCGGTTGCATGGGCAGGAGGTCGAGCACGGCCTTGCGGCCGATGGCCTCCTCGATCAGGGCGATGAAGCGCAGCAGTTCCTCGGAGCGGTGGTTGCCGAGGTTGTAGAGGCGGTGCGGCGCTTCCGCGCCGTTGGGTGCCGGGGGGCGGTCGAGGGCCGCCACCACGCCGGCGACGATGTCGGCGATCCAGGTGAAGTCGCGCCGCATGTCGCCCCGGTTGAAGACCGGGATGGGCTCGCCGGCGAGGATGCGCTCGGCAAAGATCCAGGCCGACATGTCGGGCCGTCCCCAAGGCCCGTAGACCGTGAAGAAGCGCAGCCCCGTCGACGCCACCCCGTACATGTGGGCGTAGGCGTGGCTCATCAGCTCGTCGGCCTTCTTGGTCGCGGCGTAGAGCGACACCGGCCGGTCGACCGGATCGTCCACCGAGAACGGCAGCTTGGTGTTGCCGCCGTAGACGGAGGACGAGGAGGCGTAGACCAGATGGCGCAGCCTTGGCCCCAGCGCGCGCGCCGCCTCGATGACATTGGCGTGGCCGACGAGATTGGCCGTGACGTAGGCGCCGGGATTCTCGATCGAGTAGCGCACGCCGGCCTGGGCGGCGAGATGGACGATGCGGTCGACCCCGCCGTCGGCGGCGATCACGGCGTCCAGCGCACCCGGCTGGGCGATATCGGAGCGGACGAAGCTGAAACCCTTGCGACCCTGTAGACGGGCCAACCGGGCTTCCTTCAGGCGGACGTCGTAGTAGGCATTGAGATTGTCGACGCCGAGCACGGCCTCGCCGCGGCCGAGCAGGGCCTCGGCCACGTGCATGCCGATGAATCCGGCCGCCCCGGTCAACAGAACCGTCAACGATGCCTCCGACCGCGCGACCGCGCCGGGTGCCGGTATAGCGGCAGGCCCGGCCTTGGGGAAGCCGCTCGCCGCGACCGCCGTCAGAGGCGGCCGCCGGCACTCTCCTTCACGCGCAGCAGGACGCGGCGGTAGAGGCCGCTGGCGCTGAAGCCGCCGTCGACGGGCAGGTCGATGCCGGTGACGAAGCTCGCCTCGTCGCTGGCGAGGAACAGCACGACGGTGGCGATCTCGTCGGCGCTCGCCGCCCGCTCCAGCGGCGTCGCCCAGGCCATCGCCTCGAGAAAATCGTCCGAGCCCGCGACCATCGGCGTCTCGACGATGCCGGGATGCACCGCGTTGACACGGATGCCCCACGGCGCGAACTCGTTGGCGGCGCTCTTGGTCAGGCCGCGCACGCCCCATTTGGTGACGCTGTAGGCGGTGGCGAAGTGGCCGTTCATGCCGGCGGTCGAGCCGGTATTGACGATGGCGCCGCCGCCCGCGGCCTTCATCGCCGGGGCGACCGCCTTGATGCCGAGCCACGGTCCGGTGAGGTTGACGTCGAGCAGGCGCTGCCAGTCGGCAAGCTTGGTCGTCTCCAGCGTCACGCCGCGCAGCGACACGCCGGCGTTGTTGACCAGGATGTGCAGCCCGCCATGCGCCGCCACGACAGCGTCGACGGTGGCCTTCCATTCGGCCTCGCTGCCGACGTCGAGGTGGCGGTACTCGGCCTTGCCGCCGGCGTCGCGGATCGCCTTCGCCATCGCCTCGCCGGCCGCGTCCTGCACGTCGCAGAGTACGACCCGCGCGCCCTCGCCCGCGAACAGGCGCGCCTCCGCGGCGCCCTGGCCGCTGCTCGCCCCGGTGATCAGCGCCGTCTTGCCGGCCAGTCTTCCACTCATGTCGTGTCCGCTCCCTGAAATGCGGCCGGATGGTTGCCCGCCGACGGCAAAAAGGAAAGGCCCGGCCCACCGCCGTTTCGGCTGGTGGGCTGGCGGCCATGTCGGGCTCGTTTGCGCCGCCGGATCACGCTAACGTCCCACCGGAAACCGACAACCGCAGACACGGGACGCAACGCCGATGCTGATCGTCGATTCGCAGGTACATATCTGGGTCAACACGAAGCTGACGCCCATCCACCGCCAGGTCGAAACCTACTCCAAGGACGACCTGCTGGCGGAGATGAAGACGGCCGGCGTCGATGCCGTGCTGCTGCACCCGCCGGGGACGGTGCCGAACGGCAACGAGCTGGCGATGGAGGCCGCCAAGGCCCACCCGGACAAGTTCGCGCTGCTCGGCTGGGTGCCGCCGGACACGCCGGCGGAGAGCCGCAAGCTGCTCGACGAGCGCCTGAAGCACCCCGGCTTCCTCGGCCTGCGCTACATCTTCATCCTGCCGGGCCGCGAGACCTGGCCGACCGACGGCACGATGGACTGGATCTACAAGGAGTGCGAGGACAGGGGCATTCCCCTCGGCCTGCTCGCCTTCTCCTTCCTGCCGCACCTCGCGAAGGTGGCCGAGCGCCATCCCCGCCTGAAGCTGCTGGTCGACCACCTCGGCGTCTCGCCGATGGAGAAGGACGACAAGGCCTTCGCCACCCTCCCCGACCTGCTCAAGCTGGCGAAATACCCGAATGTCGGCGTCAAGCTGTCGGGCGCGCCGGTGCATTCGAGCGACCCGTACCCGTACCGCAACATCCACGACAAGATTAAGGCGATCTTCGACGCCTTCGGGCCCGACCGGTGCTTCTGGGGCACCGACCTCAGCCGCATGCCCTGCACCTATCGCCAGTGCGTGACGATGTTCACCGAGGAACTGCCGTGGCTCAAGGGCCGCGACCTCGAGAAGGTCATGGGCGAGTCGCTGTGCAAGTGGGTCGGCTGGAACCTGAAGAAGTAGCGGCGTGACGGCCGCCTTCGCCCGCGTGGCGAGGGCGGCCGCGGTCCGGCGCCGCCGACTCGTGGCGCTCCCGTCGGGTCACGCCCGTTCGCACCGCCGGCCCGCCACGCAACGATCGTGCGCGTGCCCTCGTCGGTTGCGGACTTAATTGCGGACTGCGGGGAGCCACCGGGCGGCAATGGACAGCCACGCGGCCGGGCCTTAGCTTTTTCCCATAGTTCCGGTCGGCTGGCGTCGGACCGGATAGAAGCGTCGCCGGGAGGATGGAAATGTCGCTCGCTGCTGCCACGCTCGACGACAAGTATGTGCTCGATGAGGGGCGCGTCTTCCTGACCGGCATCCAGGCGCTGGTGCGCCTGCCGATGATGCAGCGCCGGCGCGATCTCGCCGCCGGCCTCAACACCGCCTGCTTCGTCTCCGGCTATCGCGGCTCGCCGCTCGGCGGCATCGACCAGCAGATGCAGCGGGCCAAGGGCTTCCTCGACGCCCACCACATCCGCCTGCAGACGGCGGTGAACGAGGATCTCGCCGCCACCGCCATCTGGGGCTCGCAGCAGCTCGGCCTGTTCCCCGGCGCGCGCTACGACGGCGTGTTCGGCATGTGGTACGGCAAGGGTCCGGGCGTCGACCGCTCTGGCGATGTGCTGAAGCACGCCAACCTCGCCGGCTCCTCGAAGACGGGCGGCGTGCTCTGCCTCGCCGGCGACGACCACACCTGCAAGTCGTCCACGACCTGCCACCAGACCGAATACAACTTCATGGACGCCATGATCCCGGTGCTCAATCCGGCCGGCGTCCAGGAATTCCTCGATCTCGGCCTGCATGGCTGGGCGCTCTCGCGCTTCTCCGGCCTGTGGGCGGCCTTCAAGGTGATCGCCGAGACGGCCGACAGCTCGGCCTCGGTGCATGTCGATCCGGCGCGCCTGCAGATCGTGCTGCCCGAGGGCGTCGAGATGCCCGAGGGTGGCCCCAACCTCCGCTGGCCGGACGATCCGGTGTCGCAGGAGGAGCGCCTGCACCGCTGGAAGCTGCCGGCCGCCGTCGCCTACGCCCGCGCCAACCGCCTCGACCGCGTCGTGCTCGGCGGCCCGCGCCGTCGCCTCGGCATCGTCACCGCCGGCAAGTCCTATCTCGACGTGCGCCAGGCGCTCGAAGACCTCGGCCTCGACGAGCGCCGCGCCGCCGAACTCGGCCTGTCGATCTACAAGGTGGCGATGGTCTGGCCGCTCGAGCCGGAAGGCCTCAAGGCGTTCGCCACGGGCCTCGACGAGGTCTTCGTCGTCGAGGAGAAGCGGCCGCTGCTGGAAGCGCAGGTCAAGGACATCCTCTACCACCTGCCGGCCGACCGCCGGCCGCTGGTGACCGGCAAGACCGACGAGGCGGGCCGGCCGCTGCTCAAGTCGCACTACGAGCTGTCGCCGGGCGAGATTTCGCGCGCGCTGGCGCAGCGCCTCGGCCGGCTCAACGGCGGCCAGGCACCGGCGGAGGTGGCCGAGCGCCTCGCCTACCTCGACCAGAAGGAAGCCTCGGCGAAGCAACAGCCGCAGCTCGTCAAGCGGACGCCCTATTTCTGCTCGGGCTGCCCGCACAACACCTCGACCAACGTGCCCGAGGGCAGCCGCGCGCTCGCCGGCATCGGCTGCCACTTCATGTCGCAGTGGATGAACCGCCGCACCGATACCTTCACCCACATGGGCGGCGAAGGCGTCTCCTGGGTCGGCCAGGCGCCGTTCACCGACGAGAAGCACGTCTTCATCAACATCGGCGACGGCACCTACTACCACTCCGGCATCCTCGCCATCCGCCAGTCGGTCGCCGCCGGCGTCAACGCCACCTACAAGGTGCTCTATAACGACGCCGTGGCGATGACCGGCGGCCAGCACGTCGACGGCCCGCTGACGGCGGACCAGGTGACGCGCCAGCTCGCCGCCGAGGGTGTCCGCAAGATCGTCGTCGTCACCGACGAACCGGAGAAGTATCCGGTCGGCATCGAATTCGCGCCCGGCGCCACCGTCCGCCACCGCGACGACCTCGACGCCGTGCAGAAGGAGCTGCGCGAGCACCCCGGGGTCACGGCCATCGTCTACGACCAGACCTGCGCCGCCGAGAAGCGCCGCCGCCGCAAGCGCGGCACCTTCCCCGATCCGCAGCGCCGCGTCTTCATCAACGAGGCGGTGTGCGAGGGCTGCGGCGACTGCTCGGTCAAGTCCAACTGCGTCTCCGTCGTGCCGGTGGAGACCGAGTTCGGCCGCAAGCGCGCCATCGACCAGTCCTCGTGCAACAAGGACTATTCCTGCCTCAAGGGCTTCTGCCCGAGCTTCGTCACCGTCGAGGGCGGTGGCGTGAAGAAGCCGAAGACCGCCGCCAGGGGCGGTGCGGCCGGCGCCTTCGACGGCGTCGTGCTGCCCGAGCCGACGCTGCCGCCGCTCGACCGGCCCTGGGGCATCATGGTGACCGGCATCGGCGGCACCGGCGTCGTCACCATCGGCGCCCTGCTCGGCATGGCCGCGCATCTCGAGGGCAAGGGCTGCTCGGTGCTCGACATGACCGGTCTTGCCCAGAAGGGCGGCGCCGTGCTCAGCCACATCCACATCGGTGCCGCGCCCGAGGACATCCATGCCGTGCGCCTCGCCGCCGGCGGCGCCGACGCGCTGATCGGCTGCGATCTCATGGTGTCCGCCTCGCCCGACGTGGTGGCACGCCTGCAGAGCGGCCGTTCGCACGCCGTGGTCAACGCGCACGAGACGATCACCGGCGAGTTCACGCGCAAGCCTGACATGTCGTTCATGAGCCGCGAGCTGGCGCAGGTGGTGAAGGTCGCCGTCGGCGAGCAGAACGCGAGCTTCCTCGATGCCTCGCGGCTGGCGACGGCGCTGCTCGGCGACTCCATTGCCACCAACCCGTTCATGCTCGGCTATGCCTACCAGAAGGGCCTGATCCCGATTTCGGGCGCGGCCATCGAGCGGGCGATCGAACTCAACGGTGTCGCCGTCGACGCCAACAAGCGCGCCTTCCTGTGGGGCCGCCGCGCCGCCGCCGATCAGGCGAAGGTCGAGGCCGCCGCCGCGCCGGCGACGCCGGTGGCGTTGCGCGCGCCCGACATCGCGACGACGCCGGAGGAGATGATCGCGCGCCGTCGCCGCCACCTCGTCGCCTACCAGGGCGAGGCGCTGGCCCGCCGCTTCGACCGCATGCTGGCGCGCGTGCGCGAGGCCGAGGCGGCCAACGCCAAGGGCCGCAGCGGCCTCGTCGAGGCGGTGGCGCGGAGCTACCACAAGCTGCTCGCCTACAAGGACGAGTACGAGGTCGCCCGCCTCTATACCGACGGCGAGTTCCTGCGGAAGCTGCGCGACCAGTTCGAGGGCGACTACTCGCTCTCCTTCCACCTCGCGCCGCCGCTGTTCGCCCGCCGCGACCCGGCCACCGGCCATCTCGTGAAGCAGAAGTTCGGCCCGTGGATGATGGCCTCGTTCCGCCTGCTCGCCGCCTTCAAGGGCCTGCGCGGCACGGCGCTCGACCCGTTCGGCTACACGGCCGAGCGCAAGCGCGAGCGGTCCCTGATCGGCCGTTACGAGAAGACGGTCGAGGCGCTGCTGGCGTCGCTCGACCAGTCGAACCATGCCATGGCGATCGAGATCGCTTCGCTGCCGCTGAGCATGCGCGGCTTCGGCCACGTCAAGGACGAGAACATCGACAAGGCCGAGAAGCGCGAGGCCGACCTGCTCGCCGCGTACCGGCGACCGGCGACGCAGGTGGCGGCGGCGGAGTAGCCGGCGCGGCCGGTCGCCGCAGGGCCGCCGATAACGAGTCGCACGCACGGGGCGTATTGCACACTGACGGCATGTAGGATGCGGACGGACCGAGGAAGGGTCGCCCCGTCCGGCACATGCGCGTCAGGAGCCCCCTTCCATGTCCAGAGAGCCGATTGCGGCGACAGTCGTCTGGGATCCACTGGTGCGCGTCGGCCACTGGCTGCTGGTGGTCGCGTTCGCCGTCGCCTACGTGACCGAGGGAGAGCCCGAACTCGTCCACACCTGGGCGGGCTATGTCATCGCCCTCTACGTGATCTGGCGCGTCGTGTGGGGGTTCGCCGGGCCGCGCCACGCGCGCTTTGCCGACTTCGTCTACCGTCCTCGGATGGTGTTCGGCTATCTGGCCGACCTCGTGCGCTTCCGCTCGCGCCGCTACCTCGGCCACAGCCCGGCGGGCGGCGCCATGGTCGTCGCGCTGCTCATCGTGCTCGCCGCGACCACGGTGACCGGCATGGCCACGCTGGCCGTGCGCGAGGGCGAAGGACCACTGGCGCCGTTCGTCGCCGCGCCGGGCCCGGCGCTGGCGCGCGCTGACGCCGCCCTCGAGGCCCTCGAGCGGGCGCTGTCACCGATCCGGGCCGCGTGGGCCGACGACGACGAGGGGCGCGAAGGCGCCAAACCGGGCCGCGAGATCAAGGAGTTGCACGAGTTTCTCGCCAACCTGGCGCTGATCCTCGTGCTGGCGCACATCGCCGGTGTCGGACTGGCCAGTCTGGCGCACGGCGAAAACCTGCCGCGGGCGATGTGGACGGGGCGAAAGCGTCGCGAGGATTGACCCCGCGGGCGCTACATCCCCAGCGCGGCCTTGTAGGTGTCGAGCAGGAAGTCCGCTTCCTGGCGGTCGGCCGGCGTCATGCGGCGCAGGCGCACCACGGTTCTCATCGTCTTGACGTCGAAGCCGGTGGCCTTGGCCTCGGAATAGACGTCCTTGATGTCGGTGGCGAGGTTGCGGCGGTCCTCCTCGAGGCGCTCGACGCGCTCGACGAAGCTCTTGAGCTGGTCCGCCGCGATGCTGCCGTCACGGGCCATGATTGCCGCTCCCGAATGCCTGCCGGCCGCCGCGCCGTCGCGGCGATCCCGGGCTATCGGTCTAGCGGCCCCGCCTGTGGAAAGACAACCGCGCCCGCCATCGGGGCGCAATCGGGCGGCGCGCAAGCCTCCCCGGCCGTTCGCCGCGCGTTGTCCCCGATCCGTCCACAGGCCGGGGCGGGCGATATGCCTCAACCGTGCCTGGGATGGCTCTTGTCGAAGGACGCCTTCTGGTCCGGCGAAGCCTCTTTCTGATACTTGGCCCGCCACTCGGCGTAGGGCATGCCGTAGACGTGCTCGCGGGCCGCGCCGTCCTCGATCTTGAGGCCGCGCGCCTCGGCCGCCTCGCGGTACCAGCGCGACAGGCAGTTGCGGCAGAAGCCGGCGAGGTTCATCAGGTCGATGTTCTGCACGTCGGTGCGTTCGCGCAGATGCCCGATGAGGGTGCGGAACGCCGCCGCTTCCAGTTCGGTCTGGGTCTTCTGGTCGAGGTCCGCCATGGCGTGCCTCCCGGTTGGCGCAGGGGTTGTCTCCGCCCCATGATGTGGTCCGCCGGGGCGTGCAGGCAATCCCGGCGTGCGGCGCGGGGGCCAGCATGGCGGACGGACCGGCGATCGGCTTCATCGGCACCGGCACGATGGGCGAGCCGATGTGCCGCAACCTCGTCCTGAAGAGCGGCCGCCCGGTCGTCGCCTTCGACCGCGCGCCCGAGCCGCTGGCCCGGCTCGCCGCCGACGGCGCCGCGGTCGCCGGCTCGATCGCCGACGTCGCCGCGCGGGCCGAGACGATCTTCGTCTGCCTGCCGAGCGGCGCCCATGTCGCGGCGGTGTGCGACGGCCCCGACGGCCTGCTGGCGCATGCCCGCGCCGGCCAGACCGTCGTCGACTGCGGCACCTCGCCGGTGGCGCTGGCGCGCGACCTCGCCCGGCGCTTCGCCGCCAGCGGCGCCGACTTCGCCGACGCGCCGGTCGCCCGCACGCGCCAGGCGGCGCAGCAGGGCACGCTGTCGGTGATGGTCGGCGCGACACCCGCCGTGTATGCCCGCCTCGAACCGCTCATCGGCTGCTTCGCCAGCGACGTCACGCATTGCGGCCCGGTCGGCAGCGGTCAGGTGGTGAAGATCATGAACAATATGGTGCTGGCCGAGACTGTCGCGGCGCTGGCCGAGGCGCTGGCCATCGGCCGTCGCGCGGGCGTCGATCCGGCCGTGCTGTTCGACACGCTGGCCAAGGGCTCGGCCGACAGCTTCGCGCTGCGCAATCACGGCATGAAGGCGATGCTGCCGGGCGACTATCCCGAACGCGCCTTCTCTGCCGAATACCAGTTGAAGGATCTCGGCTACGCGCTCGACCTCGCCGCCGCGACCGGTGTCGCGGCCCCCGGCGCCGAACACGCCGCCGCCCTGTTGCGCGCGGCCATCGCGCGCGGGCTCGGCGCACAATACTGGCCGGTCATCGCGAAGGTCGTGGACGACGGCGTATAGCAAGCCCTCTCCTCCCGTGGGCGGAGAGGGGCGGGTGAGGTGGGCCGGCGCAGGTCCTCGACCGTCACGCCCCGCGAAACAGCCCCGCCTCGCCGAGCACGTCCGCCAGCACGCGCGCGAGCAGCCCGCTCCAGTGCAAGACGCCGGCCTCGTCGCCGATCTCGTCCTGGCGCACCTCGATCATGGCGCTCGGGCGGCCGGCCGCCTCGGCGTGGCGGCCCAGCGTATAGCCGAAGCCCTTGCGGGCGTCGTAGGGCTCGTTGTCGCCCACGACGAGGCCGGGTTCGCGGCGCAGGCGGGCGAGCAGCGGCAGCGGCAGGCGCCGGTCGGAATGCCACAGCACGCCGACATGCCAGGGCCGCGCGACGCCGGCCATGGCCGGCGTGAAGGAGTGGATCGCGACCAGCGCGGCGCCGCCGCCGTCGCGGGCAGCCTCGATGCGCGCGAGTTCGCCCGCGATCGCCGCATGGTAGGGCGCGTGCAGCGCCGCCAGCCGCCGCGCCCGGGCCGCATCGTCGAGGCTACGGTTGGCCGGCACCGGCGTGCCGTCGCTTTCCTCCGGCATCACGCCGGGCTGCTCGGGCGCGCGGTTGCAGTCGGCGGCGAGGCGCGTGTAGCCCGACAGCACGGCCGGCAGGCCGAGACGCGCCGACAGCGCCCGCGTCACCGCCGCGGCGCCGATATCCCAGGCGATGTGGCGCTCGCGGTCGGCGGCCGGCACGCCGAGGTCGCCCAGCGCGCGCGGCACGCCGTTGGCGGCGTGGCAGCAGACCAGCAGGACGCCCCGGCCCGCATCGCCGGGCAGCACGATCGCGGCCGGCGGTTCGTCCGGCGCCAGCAGCGTTTCTGCAACAGGAGACATGCGACAGTCCGTGGCGGTGGCGGCGACGCGCGACGCAGCGCACTATAACGGCTGTGTGTCGCGGCCGACCATGCCGGGCCACCCGAGGAGTCGTTTGCCGTGACCCGCTTCCGCCACGCCAAGATCGTCGCCACGCTCGGCCCGGCCAGCGACAGCGAGGACGCGATCGGCCGTCTGGTCGCGGCGGGGGCCGACGTCTTCCGCTTCAATCTCTCGCATGGCAGCCACGACGACCATCGCCGGCGCTACGCCGCCGTGCGCGCGCTGGAGGCGCGGCACGGACGGCCGATCGCCGTGCTGGGCGACCTGCAGGGGCCGAAGCTGCGGCTCGGTGCGCTGGCCGGCGGCGCGCTCGACATCGCCGCGGGTGACCGGCTGACGCTCGACCTCGATCCCGCGCCGGGCGGCGCTAGGCGCATCCCCCTGCCCCATCCGGAAGTCTTCGCGGCGCTGGCAAAGGACGCCGAACTGCTGGTCGACGACGGCAAGGTGCGCCTGCGCGTGCTGCGCGCGGGCAAGGAGCGCGCCGATGTCGAGGTCGTCGCGGGCACCCGCCTGTCGGACCGCAAGGGCGTCAACCTGCCCGGCGCGGTGCTGCCGATCTCGGCGCTGACCGAGAAGGACCGCCGCGACCTCGCCTTCGCGCTCGATCTCGGCTGCGACTGGATCGCGCTGTCCTTCGTGCAGCGGCCCGACGACGTCGCCGAGGCGAAGAAGCTGGTCGCGGGACGCGCCGGCGTGATGGCCAAGCTGGAAAAGCCGGCGGCGCTCGACCGGCTTGAGGAAATCGTCGAACTGTCGGACGCCGTCATGGTGGCGCGCGGCGATCTCGGCGTCGAAATGCCGCCCGAAAGCGTGCCCGGCCAGCAGAAGCGTATCGTGCGGGCCTGCCGGCACGCCGGCAAACCGGTCGTCGTGGCGACGCAGATGCTCGAATCGATGATCTCGTCGCCGGCCCCGACGCGGGCCGAGGCGTCGGACGTGGCGACCGCCATCTACGACGGCGCCGACGCCGTCATGCTGTCGGCCGAGACCGCCGTCGGCCAGTATTCCGCCGAGGCGGTGGCGATGATGGCGCGCATCGCCGCCGTGGTCGAGGCCGACCCGATCTACCGCGTGCAGGTGCATGCGGCGCACGAGACGCCCGAGGCGACCTCGGCCGACGCCATCACCGCCGCCGCCCGCCAGGTGGCCGAGACGCTCGGCGCCGCCGCCATCGTCACCTACACCACCTCCGGCTCGACGACGCTGCGCGCATCGCGCGAGCGGCCGGCCGCGCCGATCGTCTGCCTGACGCCGCGCGCGGCGACGGCGCGCAAGCTGGCGCTGGCCTGGGGCGTGTACCCGGTGATCACGGAAGACGCGCGCGACTTCGACGACATGGTCTCGCGCGCCGTCGCCGTCGCGGCGGAAGCAGGCTTCGCGCGTGCCGGGGACCGCATCGCCATCACCGCCGGGGTGCCCTTCGGCACGCCCGGCGCGACGAACCTCCTGCGCCTCGCCCGCGTGCCGGGCTAGGCCGCGCCCTTGCGCTGCCACAGCCTGTCGGAGGCGATCCTCGCCCCCTCGGCCATGGCACGGAACTTGGCCCAGACGACGGTCGGATAGACGCCCTTGCGGCCGGCATAGGTGCCGAAGCCGCAGTCGGTGCCCGCCATGACGCGCTCGCGGCCGACGACGTCGGCATAGCGCCTCAGGCGCTGGGCGACCAGCAGCGGATGCTCGACGAAGTTGCTGGTGGAATCGAGCACGCCCGGAATCAGGATCTTGTTGTCGGGCAGCTTCGCCGCCTTCCAGTCCTCCCACTCGTGCTCGTGGCGCGGATTGGCGCCCTCGAACAGCAGGCCCGCCGGCCGCGCCTTCGCCAGCAGGTCGAACAGCTTGCTGACCGGCAGGTCGTGGGTGTGCGGCCCGGCGTAGTTGAGCCAGCAGATGTGCATCCGCATGGCCTCGGGCGGGATGTTGCGCGTCGCGGCGTTGAGCGCCTCGATGCTCTTCTCGGCGTCGGCGAGGAACTCGGCCTCGCTCATCTTCTGGTAATCGGTATGGCGCGCGCCGGCGAGGTCGGGGCAGTCGAGCTGCAGGACGATGCCGGCCTTGTGGATCGCCTCGTACTCCGGCCGCAGCGCCTCGATCAGCGCCTCGCGGTAGGCGTCGCGGGTGGGGTAGTGCTGGTTCGGGACATAGGTCGACAGACAGCCCGGCGAGACCGAGGACAGGAAGGTGCCGACCGGCTTCGACGCCTTGGCCGCCGCCGTCAGGTTGGCGATGTCGCGGTCGAGCGGCGCGCGGTTGGCGAAGGATACCGGGCCCTTGCAGACCGTCGCCTTCATCATCTCCGTGCCCGAGCGGGCGAGGAACTCGGCCGCCATGTCGGGGAAGTCGGCCATGTCGCGCGGCGCGGGGCGGCCTGGAACGCCGGTGCCGTCGACGCTGCTGAGCCCGGCCAGCCGGTGCTTGGCGTAGACGTGATAGGAAATCTTGCCCATCTCGCCGTCGTTGACGACGTCGACGCCGGCCGCCACCTGGCTGGCCACGGCCTCCGCGACGGCGGTCGTCACGCGCGCAGCGAGGGCCGCCGCGTCGAAGGCTTCGCCGCGGTCCTCCTGGCGCAGCAGGACGAGCAGGTCGTCGGGCCGCGGCAGGCTGCCGACATGCGTGGTGAGAATGCGATCGGTGCTGGACGTCATGGCGCGCTCCCGGCTTTTGCCGGGACGATGCGCGCCCGCCCGGACGCGGTCAAGGCATGGGCCACGTTGGGCCGGGCAACGTCGAATGTCGTGGGCGCCGCGCCGCCGCTGCCCACACGCGACAGCGCGACGGCAGCGGGCGCGGCCGGGTGCCGGCGGTCTACTTCTTCAGCATCGCCCGCAGCATCCACGCGGTCTTCTCGTGGATCTGCATGCGCTGGGTCAGCAGGTCGGCGGTCGGCTCGTCGCTCGCCGCGTCGGCGGCGGGGAAGATCGAGCGCGCCGTCCGCGTGACCGTCTCGTTGCCGGCGGCGAGATCGGCGATCATCTTCTCGGCCGACGGCACGCCATCGGCCTCCTTGATCGACGACAGCGAGGCATAGGCCTTGTAGCTGCCCGGCGCCGGGAAGCCGAGGGCACGGATGCGCTCGGCGATCAGGTCCACCGCCAGCGCCAGTTCCGTGTACTGCGTCTCGAACATGAGATGCAGCGTGTTGAACATCGGGCCGGTGACGTTCCAGTGGTAGTTGTGGGTCTTGAGATAGAGCGTGTAGGTGTCGGCGAGCAGGTGCGAGAGTCCTTCGACGATCTTCCGCCGGTCGCCCTCGCTGATGCCAATATTTCCAGGCAAATCAGAGGGTTGCACGATCTTCGATTTCGCCATCTCAACTCTCCTTGGAATTATTCCAACCTGTCGCCTCACCCCCATATGGGGCGCCCGGCCGGCCTGCGCAACCGCTCTATTGCGCGAGAACGATCCTACCCGAAACACGCCCCGCGCGCAGGTCCGTCAACGCGTCGTTGACCGCGGCAAGCGGCCGCGCGTCGACCGGCAGCGGCGCCACCCGACCGGTCTTCATCACCGCCAGCAGGGCCTTCATCTCGGCGAGGCTGCCGGTAAACGAGCCGATCACGGAGATCGCGCGCAGCGGCAGGAACGGCAGGGCGAGCGTCAGCTCGCCGCCGAACAGGCCACAGATGACGTAGCGGCCGCCGCGCGGCAGGACGGCGGTACCGAGCGCGGCGGTGGCGGCGGCCCCGACGAAGTCGATCACGGCGCGCGGCCCGCCGCCGGTAGCATCCCGCACCTGCGCCGCGATGTCGCCGGCCGCGCCATCGAGGGCGATTTCCGCCCCCGCCGCCAGCGCCGCCCGCCGCTTGGCCTCGTCGATCTCGACGACGGCCACGCGGTCCATGCCGCGCGCCCGCGCAAGGCCGACGGCGTTGAGGCCGAGGCCGCCGGCGCCGATGATCGCGAGCCACTCGCCCGGCAGTGGCGCCGCCCGCGACAAGGCGCCCCACGCCGTCAGCCCGGAGCAGGCGCAGGTCGCGGCGAGGCCCGGCTCGAGGTCGTCGATATCGACGAGGTACTTCGCGTCCGGCACAAGCACATGGTCGGCATAGCCGCCCGGCCGGAAGATGCCGAGCGAGCGCGGCGTCGCGCACAGGTGCTCGTCACCGCCGCGGCAGGTGGCGCAGGCCCCGCAACCGAGCCACGGGTAGACCAGCCAGCGACGCCCCGCCGCCAGCGGCGCCGCATCAGGGCCGCTCGCGACGACCTCGCCGACGATCTCGTGGCCGGGCACGATCGGCGGCATGTTGCCGCGCTCGCGCATGTGGAAGCGCTTGCCGCCGCCGATGTCGTACCAGCCGTCGTGGACGTGCAGATCGGTATGGCAGACGCCGCAGCGCACGACTCGCAGCAATACCTCGCGCCCGGTCGGCTGCGGCGTCGGCGCGGCGACCGGTTCGAGCGGCTTGCCGTGTTCGAGGATCGTCCAGCTCAGCATGCTTCCCTCCCGGGTGCCGATGCCGGACTTGTGGCATGGGCGCCGCCAGCCGCCAGCCGATAGCCGGCGGCGGTTTCACGGGCCGCAACCTGCCGCATCGGACTCAGGCGGCGGCGGCCGACTGGGCGCGCTGGCTGACGACCTGTTCGGCCTCGCGGCCGGCCAGTTCCTGCAGGTGGTCGAAGGCGTAGCGGTAGGTCCCCGCGCCCTGGGTCATCGAGCGCAGATCGACGATGAGGCCGTGCATCTCGGCCTCGGGGATGTATGCCGAAACCGTCTCCCAGCCGGGCCAGTCCGGCTTGGCATCGAAGCCGAGAATCTGGCCGCGGCGGCCGGTGACGAGCTGGTTCACGCGGCTGGTGAACTCGGCCGGCGCGTCGATCTCGACCTTGCCGATCGGCTCCAGCAGCACTGGATCGCATTTCGGCATGCCCTCGCGCATCGCCATGCCGGCGGCGGTGCGGAAGGCCATGTCCGAGGAATCGACCGTGTGATACTGGCCGTCGACCAGGCAGACGCCGACATCGACCACCTGGAAGCCGAGCGGGCCGCGCGACAGGTATTCGCGCACCCCCGCCTCGACGGACGAGATGAACTGCTTTGGCACCGCGCCGCCGACGACGCGCTCGGAAAATTCGAACCCGGCGCCGCGCGGTCGCGGCCCGATCTCCAGCTTGACGTCGCCGAACTGCCCGTGCCCGCCGCTTTGCTTCTTGTGGCGGGCGTGCTGCTCGATCGCCTTGCGGATGGTTTCCTTGTACGGCACCTGCGGGCGGGCCGTGGTGACCGCGACGTTGTACTTGGCCTGCAGACCCTGCGACGCGGCGGCGAGATGGATCTCGCCCTGCCCGCGCAGCACCAGTTCATGCGTGTCGGGATTGTGCTCCACGCTGTACGAGGGATCTTCCTCGGCGAGCCGCTGCAGCGCCGCCGACAGCTTGACCTCGTCGTCGCGCCGGGCGGCACGGATGGCGGCGGCGTAGACCGGCGTCAGCGGCGCCGGCCAGTCGGTATCTGCGCTCCGCTTGCCCGACGGCGTCATCATCTCGCCCGTCTGCGCCTGCTCCATGCGGCCCAGCGCGACCGTCTCGCCGGCGCCCGCCTTCGCCACCTTCGTCTGCTGCTGGCCGAGCATGTGGAACAGGCCGGCGACCCTCTCGCCGCCGAGCGTCGCACCTTCGGCAACCTCGCCGGCGAGGACGCGCGCATGCGACAGCTTGCCGGCGCGCGCATGGACGGTCTTGAACACCTGGACGGCGGCGCCCTTGTCGGCGTCGGCGCCCCGGCGCGCCGCCACCTCGGCGACGCCGGGCGCGTCGTGGCGCAGCGACTTCCACAGGCGGAACACGCCGCTCTGCGTCTCCGCCGCGCCGAGCATCACCGGCACGATGTTGTCCTTCGCCACGTTGGCGACGAGTTGCCGGTAGATGTCCTTCTGGTCGGGCACCATGTCCTCGAGGAGCTGTTCGAGGAGCGCGTCGTCGAAGTCGGCCAGCTTCTCCAGCAGCGCCTGGCGCGCCGCCGCCTGCTCGTCGGCGAGGTTGGCCGACAGTTCGATGACGTTCGACTGGGCGCCCTTGCGGTACTGGTAGGCGCGCTGGCTGATCAGGTCGACATAGCCGCCGACCGCTTCGCCCTGCATGATCGGCAGGTGGCGCAGCACCAGCGGCCGCGCCGACGCGGCGCCGAGCGCGGCCATCACGTCGCCGACGCCCACCCCCGGCTGGTCCATCTTGTTGATGAAGACCGCGTGCGGCGTGCCGAGATCGTCGAGCAGCTTGAGCAGCGGCGCCACCATCGGGGCCTTGCCCGGATCGGGATCGACCACCACGACGGCGAAATCGACCACCGGCAGCGCGTTCCGCATGTCCTGGGCGAATTCGATCGAGCCGGGGCAGTCGACCAGCGTCCAGCGGTCGCCCATGAACTCGCAGCTGGCGACGTTCAGCTCGGTGCTCATGCCGCGTTCGCGCGCCACGGGCGAGGCGTCGCCCACCGTGTTGCGCTCGCGTACCGTGCCTTTGCGGGAGGTCGCCCCGGCGGCGAACAACAGCGATTCGAGCAGCGTGGTCTTGCCCGAGCCGTAGGGCCCGACAAGGGCCGCGCATCTGGGCCCGCGCGCCGACTGGTCCGCCATCGTAACCTCCCCTGGCTGCTACTCCTCCTGCGGGCCGCCGACACGTACCGGCCGGATCGGCCGCTTCGTCCGAAGTATCGTTTCACTTCCGGCGCCGGGGAGTCCAGTGCCGGCGGAGGCATCGGTCGGAGCCGGCCGGCCCCGTCGCCCGTCAGTGCGCGGCGAGGTAGACGGCGGCAGCGGCGCCGGCCGCCCACAGCGCGGCGCAGATCGCAGTATAGACCCGCGCGCCCGGCACCCTGCCCCGCCGCCCGAATCGCACCCCCGTCATGGCCCTGTCCCTCCTCTCGCATGGCCGTCGGACGGTTCCGGCGGCGACGCGGGCGAGGAAATCAGACGACCGTGGCGGCGCGATTGCCCGATCGCGGCAAAACCGGGGCAGGCGCCTTGCGGGGCCGGACAGCGAGGACTATAGGGGCGCCGTTCTGCCCCACCTGCCGCAGGCACGCGCCATGGCCTTCCTCGCCGACCGTCTCGCCTCGATCAAGCCGTCGCCCACCGTCGGCCTCAACACCCTGGCCCAGGAGATGAAGGCGGCCGGCGCCGACGTCATCATCCTCGCCGCCGGCGAGCCCGACTTCGACACGCCGCAGCACATCAAGGACGCTGCTACGAAGGCGATGGCCGAGGGCAAGACCAAGTACGCCCCCCCGGCCGGCCTGCCGCAGCTGCGCGAGGCGGCGGCGGTGAAGCTGAAGCAGGAGAACGGCCTCGACTACAAGGCGGCCCAGATCTCCGTCGGCTGCGGCGGCAAGCAGAACATCTACAACGCTCTCATGGCGACGCTGAACCCGGGCGACGAGGTCATCGTTCCGGCGCCCTACTGGGTGTCCTACACCGACATCACCATGCTGTCGGGCGGCACGCCGGTGACCGTCGAGTGCCCGGTCGAAAGCGGCTTCAAGATCACGCCGGCGCAGCTCGACGCGGCGATCACGAAGAACACCAAGTGGCTGATGCTCAACTCGCCCTGCAACCCGTCCGGCGCGGTCTACACGCGCGCCGAGCTGCGGGCGCTGGCCGACGTGCTGCTGCGCCACCCGCATGTCTGGGTGATGACCGACGACATGTACGAGAAGATCCTCTACGACGGCGCCGAGTTCAGCACCATCGCCCAGGTCGAGCCGGCCCTCTACGACCGCACGCTGACGCTCAACGGCGTCTCCAAGGCGTTCTGCATGACCGGCTGGCGCGTCGGCTACGCCGCCGGCCCGAAGGCCCTGATCGACGCCATGAACATGGTGCAGTCGCAGTCGACCACCTCGACCTCGACCATCTCGCAATGGGCGGCGGTGGCGGCGCTGCAGGGGCCGCAGGACTTCATCGCGAAGCACAACGAGGTGTTCCGCGAGCGCCGCGACCTCGTCGTCTCGATGCTCAACCAGGCCAGCGGCATCACCTGCGAGCGGCCGGCCGGCGCCTTCTACGTCTATCCGTCCTGCGCCGGCACGCTCGGCCGCCGGACGCCCAAGGGCGACACCATCAAGACCGACGCCGACTTCGCCCGCTACCTGCTGCAGGCCGAGGGCGTGGCCGGCGTGCACGGCGAGGCTTTCGGCCTGTCGCCCTACTTCCGCCTGTCCTACGCGGCGGCGACCGAACAGCTCGAGGAAGCCTGCCGGCGCATCCAGCGGGCCTGCGCCGCGCTGACGTAGCGACGCAAATGTGCCCCTCTCCCAATGGGAGAGGGCTTCCCGCCTTGGCGAGCGCAGCGAGCCTAGCGCGGGAGGGTGAGGGGTTACAGGGGGCGGAGACTTGCTGCCGCCGTCTGTAACCCCTCACCCTGCCGTCCTAGGCGCCTCGGTCGCTCACGCGCCCTGCGGCACCAACGACGGCAGACCTCTCCCTGTGGGAGAGGAAAGAACACGTCAGACGACGGACGCTCCCTACTCCGCCGGCGCGCCGCGGTCGCTGTAGTAGCGCGCGCCGGGCTTGCGCCGCGACAGCGTGCCGACGACGAGCATGAAGGTGACCATGGCGCCGACGATCACGGCGATCACGAACTGTTCGAAACCGGTCATGGTGGAACTCCCGTAGCCGGACGTCCCCATCCCGGAAACGCCCGCGAACCGATGACGGTTCGAGTGTCGCCGGCCTGCCGTCGCGGCGCCTTGAGACAGGTCAAATCGCCGGCGCCGCCGGACTCGCCCGGGACGGGCGGCACGGCTATATGAGGGGCATGGCGACGGCGAAACTCTCGGCGGCGAAGCAGGCTGCGGCGGCCCCGCAGCCGCTGTCGATCCCGCTGGCCGAGGCGCTGGCGCCGGGCGGCCGCGTGTCGGTGTTCCGCGACGCGCATCCGGCCGGCAGCAAGCGGGCCGATTTCCGCCTCGTCTCGCACTACGAGCCGGCCGGCGACCAGCCCAAGGCCATCGCCGACCTGCTGGCCGGCATCGCCGAACACGAGCACGACCAGGTGCTGCTCGGCGTCACCGGCTCGGGCAAGACCTTCACCGTCGCCAAGGTGATCGAGGCCACCGGCCGGCCGGCGCTGGTGCTGGCGCCGAACAAGACGCTGGCGGCGCAGCTCTATGGCGAGATGAAGGGCTTCTTCCCCGACGCCTCGGTCGAGTACTTCGTGTCGTACTACGACTACTACCAGCCCGAGGCCTACGTCCCGCGCTCGGATACCTACATCGAGAAGGAATCGTCGATCAACGAGCAGATCGACCGCATGCGCCACGCCGCGACGCGCGCGCTGTTCGAGCGCCGCGACGTCATCATCGTCGCCTCCGTCTCCTGCATCTATGGCATCGGCGACGCCGAGAGCTATCTGCGGATGACGCTGAACTACAAGGCCGGCGACAAGGTCGACCGCACGCAGATGCTGCGCGACCTCGTCGAGCTGCAGTACCAGCGCAACGACGCCAATTTCCATCGCGGCGCCATCCGCGCGCGCGGCGACACGGTGGAGATCTTCCCCGCCCACCTTGAGGACCGCGCCTGGCGCGTCGCGCTGTTCGGCGACGAGATCGAGGCCATCGTCGAGTTCGACCCGCTGACCGGGCGCAAGACCGCCGACCTCGAGGAAATCCGCGTCTTCGCCAACTCGCACTACATCACGCCCAAGCCGACGCTCGCCCAGGCCATGGAAACCATCAAGGCCGAGCTGAAGGTGCGGCTGGCCGAGCTGAACGAAAACGGCCGCCTGCTCGAGGCCCAGCGCATCGAGCAGCGCACCAACTTCGACCTCGAGATGATCGCCGCCACCGGCTCGTGCCCCGGCATCGAGAACTACTCGCGCCATCTCACCGGCCGCGCGCCGGGCGAGCCGCCGCCGACGCTGTTCGAGTACCTGCCGGCCGACGCGCTGCTGTTCGTCGACGAATCCCACATCACCGTGCCGCAGGTCGGCGGCATGTTCCGCGGCGACTTCAACCGCAAGTCCACCCTCGCCGAATACGGCTTCCGCCTGCCCTCCTGCGTCGACAACCGCCCGCTGAAGTTCGAGGAGTGGGAGGCGATGCGGCCGCAGACGGTGTTCGTCTCGGCCACCCCCGGCGACTGGGAACTGGGCAAGACCGGCGGCGTCTTCGCCGAGCAGGTGGTGCGCCCGACCGGCCTCGTCGACCCGGTCTGCATCATCCGCCCGACCGAGACCCAGGTCGACGACCTCATCGCCGAGTGCCGCGAGGTGGCGCGCAAGGGCAACCGTGTCCTCGTCACGACGCTGACCAAGCGCATGGCCGAGGATCTCACCGAGTTCATGCACGAGCAGGGCATCCGCGTGCGCTACATGCACTCGGACATCGAGACGCTGGAGCGCATCGAGATCCTGCGCGACCTTCGCCTCGGCGCCTTCGACGTGCTGATCGGCATCAACCTGCTGCGCGAGGGCCTCGACATCCCCGAATGCGCGCTGGTCGCCATCCTCGACGCCGACAAGGAGGGCTATCTGCGCTCGCGCACCTCGCTGGTGCAGACCATCGGCCGTGCGGCACGCAACATCGACGGCCGCGTCATCCTCTACGCCGACGTGATGACCGACTCGCTCAAGGCGGCGCTCGGCGAGACCGAGCGGCGGCGCGAGAAGCAGCTCGCCTGGAACGCCGAGCACGGCATCACGCCGGAATCGATCCGCCACAACATCTCGGACATCCTGTCGAGCGTCTTCGAGCGCGCCGACCACGTCACCGTCGACATCGGCGAGGCCGAGGGCGAACACCTCATCGGCAAGAGCCTGCCCGAGATCATCGCCGACCTCGAGGCGCGCATGCGCTCCGCCGCCGCCGACCTCGAATTCGAGGAGGCCGCGCGCCTGCGCGACGAGATCAGGCGGCTGGAGGAAACGCAGCTCATGGCCATGGGCACCGGCGACCTCGACGGCTCGCCGCTCGCCGCCGCCGAGCGTGGCGCCGGCAACGACAACGGCTACTTCACGCGCGGGGCCAATCGCCCACGCATGGCCGCAGAACGCCAGCGCCCCTACACCGGCGGGGCTGCCAAGGCCCCGCGACGCGGCGGCGGACGGCGGCGTCGCGGGCCGTAGCTACTTCCCGTCCAGTTGGTCCAGCAGCACGTTCAGATCGCCCAGCACCCGCACGCGCACGATGCTGCCATCCGCAAAGGCGAAGAACGCCATGCCGGCGTATTCGATGCGGTGGCCGGTCGGGGCGCGGCCGAAGAGCGTGCCGCGATGGGTGCCGCTATAGGTCAGGCACGCGGCGGCGGCCGTCCCGTCGGCCACCAGTTCGTCGATGCGGTTGTGGAAGTCGGGAAAGGCGTCGCGCACCTTGTCGCGGTAGGCGAGGAACCCCGCCGGCCCGTGCACCTCGTCGCCGAGCGAGCCGCGGAACACCAGGTCGGGTGCGAGGATGCGCAGCGCCGTCGCCAAGTTCCAGCCGTTCCACGCCTCCTCGTAGAAGGCGGTGACGAGGCGGCGGTGGTCGTCTGCGGTCATGGTGGTCAGGCAGGCCGGAAGCATGTGATTGGTGGCAGGGCGAACCAGCAGAGCGTAATGTGCGGGTCTTGCCGTTCCAAGGAGCGCGTCATGGAACGCTGGCCAGCGACGATCGATGACGAGGGGGGCTTCGTCCTCCCGCCGGAAGTCTGCGACCGGCTCGGGGTTGCGCCCGGCGACGAGGTGATCTTCACGCTGGCAGACGACGGTCTCGTACTGACGGCCGCTTCCGCCGGCGGTGCCGACAACCGCCGGAGCGCGGAGAGCCGGGAACCCTGAACGCCAAAGCTTGGCCATCTGGCGCACCTACCCTCTCCCAAAGGGAGAGGGCTCGTCGGCCCGGCGAGCGCAAGCGAGCCCTGGACGACGAGGGTGAGGGGTTACGCTCACGGAAGCGAAACTCCACCCGCGTAACCCCTCACCCTCCCGTCGTAGGCGCCTCGGTCGCTACGCGCCCTGCGGCGCCAACGTCGGGAGCCCTCTCCCGATGGGAGAGGAAAGCTCGACCGGTCGGAAAGCGCGCTAGCCCAGCGCCGCCGGCTTCGGGCCGCCGGTCGCCCAGTCGAGCAGTTCGACCGTGTGCACCACGGGGATCCCCGTGCCGGTGGCGATCTGCGTCAGGCAGCCGATGTTGCCGGTGGCGATGACGTCCGGCCGCGTGGCTTCGAGGTTCGTCACCTTGCGGTCGCGCAGGCGCGTCGCCAGCTCCGGCTGCAGCAGGTTGTAGGTGCCGGCCGAGCCGCAGCAGAGATGGCCCTCCACGGGTTCGGCGACGGCGAAACCCGCCGACGACAACAATGCCTTGGGCTCGTTACGGATCTTCTGGCCGTGCTGCAGCGAGCAGGCGGCGTGGTAGGCGACGCGCAGCGACGGCGCCGCCCCGGCCGGCGTCACGCCGAGCTGCGCCAGCACCTCCGACACGTCCTTCGCCAGCGCCGAGACGCGAGCCGCGCGCGCGGCCCATTCGGCATCCTCGCGGAACATGAAGCCGTAGTCCTTGACCTGCGTGCCGCAGCCCGAGGCGTTGACGACAATGGCGTCGAGCCCGGCACCGTCGATCTCGCGCGTCCACGCCGCGATGTTGGCGCGCGCCTGGTCGTGCGACTGGCCGGTGCGCCCGATGTGATGCACCAGCGCGCCGCAGCAGCCGGCGCCGCGCGCGATCGTCACCTCGCAGCCGAGCCGCGTCAGCAGGCGCACGGTGGCCTCGTTGATCTGCGGCCCGACGACCTGCTGCGCGCAGCCGGCGAGCAGCGCCACGCGCATGCGGCGCGGTCCCTGTGCGGCGAACACCTGCGGCCGGTCGACCGGCGAAGGCCCGGCGACTCCGCGCGGCGCCATCGCCAGCAGCGGGCGGAGCGCCTTCGGCGCCAGACGCGCGAAGGGCCGCGCCAGGATCGCGCCGGCCACCGCCAGCCGGAAGCGCGCCGGATACGGGATCACCGCCGCCAGCAGCGCCCGCACCGCGCGCTGCATGAACGGCCGGCAGTAATTTTCCTCGATGTACTGGCGGCCGTGGTCGACGAGGTGCTGGTAGTGCACGCCCGACGGGCAGGTGGTCATGCAGGAGAGACACGACAGGCAGCGGTCGATGTGCTTGACGGTCTCGGCAGTCGGCTTGGCGCCCTGCTCCAGCATCTCCTTCATCAGGTAGATGCGGCCGCGCGGGCTGTCGAGTTCGTCGCCGAGCAGCACGTAGGTCGGGCAGGTCGCGGTGCAGAAGCCGCAATGCACGCAGGCGCGCAGGATGCGGTTCGATTCCGCGATGTCCGGGTCGGCGAGCTGGAGTTCGGAAAAGCGTGTCTGCATCGGTCACACGCCCTCGGCCATGCGGCCGGGATTGAGGATGCCCTGCGGGTCGAACTGCGCCTTCACCCGCCGCGACAGCGCCGCGAGGCCGGCCGGCTGCGGTTCGAACACCGGCACCGCCGCGCGCACGGCATCGGCCGCGCGGAGCAGCGTCGCGTGGCCGCCGCCCGCCGCCGCGACGGCGCCGCGCACCGTCGTCGCATGGGCGTCGGGCGCGTCCGGCAGCGCCAGCCAGACAAGACCGCCGCCCCAGTCGAGCAGTGCCTCGCCGCCGGCCGCCCGCGTCACCGCGTCGGCGACGCCCGCCCCCGCCTGCGGCGCCACCGAGACGCGCCACAGCGGCGCCGCCCCGCCGGCGAAGTACGCGGCGTCGCGGATCTCGTCCCACAGCGCGCGCGAGGCGCCATCGTCGAGCGCCACGACCTCGCCCCGCGGTGCCAGCGCCGTCGTCAGCGCCGCGACGCGGGCGGCGACCGACGCCGCGAAGCCTTCCAGCCGCAGCGCCGCGAGGCCGCGTCCCGCCCCGGCGACGGCGGCGACGCGCGAGCGCCGCGCCACCGGCGCCGGCAGGTACGCCGCGCCCGAGACGTCGTGGCTCGAGCCGAGCCCGGCCGTGAGCACCGCGACGCCGCGCGCCGCGTCCTCTGCGGCGAGCAGCAGCGTCACCGTCGCCTCGGGCGCCGGCAGCACCTTGAACGTGACCTCGGTCAGCGCGGCCAGCGTGCCCCAGGCCCCGGTCACCAGCTTGGACAGATCGTAGCCGGTGACGTTCTTGACCACGCGGCCGCCGGTCTTGAACGCCTCGCCGCGGCCCGACACGCCGTGCGCGCCGAGCAGGTGGTCGCGCACCGCCCCGGCCTTGACGCGGCGCGGCCCGGCGATGCCGCAGCCGACGAGGCCGCCGGCCGTGCCCTGCCCCGCCGCCGCGCCCGCGTCCCACAGGCGCGGCAGGTCGGGCGGCTCGAAGGCCAGCATTTGCCCGGCGCCGGCCAGCGCCGCCGCGATCTCGGCGAGCGGCGTGCCGGCGCGCGCCGACAGCACCAGTTCCTCGGGCTCGTAGAGCGTGATGCCCGACAGTCCGGCGAGCGACAGGACGTGCGCCGGCGCCTCGTTGCCGCGCCCGCGCGGCCGCCCGATGCCGCGCTTGCTGCCGCTGCCGGCGATCTCCAGCGCCGCGCCCTCCGCCGCCGCCCAGGCGACGACCTCGCGCACCTGCTCGGCGCTGTCGGGTTTCAGCGTGTCGGTCATGTGGCGGCACGCCCGGTCCGGCGGTAACGCCGCCCCACCTCACCCTGCCCTCTCCGCCCCCCGGGGCGGAGAGGGTGGATCGAGCGGGGCATCCTGCGATGCCCTCTCCGCCCCGACGGGGGGGAGAGGGAGGGGGCCCGTCGCGGCAGCGACGGGGAGGGTGAGGTGGGGGCGCTCCCGACCGGGCGCTGCCGCGACATCGTCATCGACGCCATCAGAACCGCGGCAGGTCGGGGAAGCGGGTGGCGCCGCGATGGACGTGCAGGCGGCCAAGCTCGGCGCAGCGGTGCAGCGTCGGGAACACCTTGCCCGGGTTCATCAGCTGGCGCGGATCGAAGGCGCACTTCACGCGCTCCTGGTGGGCCAGGTCGGTCTCGCTGAACATCGTGCCCATGAGGTCGCGCTTCTCGACGCCGACGCCGTGCTCGCCGGTCAGCACGCCGCCGACCTCGACGCACAGGGTCAGGATCTCGGCGCCGAAGGCCTCGGCGCGCTCCAGTTCGCCCGGCGCGTTGGCGTCGTAGAGGATCAGCGGGTGCAGGTTGCCGTCGCCGGCATGGAAGACGTTGGCGACGCGCAACCCGTAGCGCGTCGACATCTCGGCCATGCGCTTCAGCACCTCGGGCAGCTTGTGGCGCGGGATGGTGCCGTCCATGCAGTAGTAGTCGGGCGAGATGCGGCCGACCGCCGGGAAGGCGGCCTTGCGCCCGGCCCAGAAGGCCAGCCGCTCGGCCTCGCTCTCGCTGACGCGGATCGAGACCGCGCCGAGCCCGTCGGCGATGGCGCGCACACGGCCGATCAGGTCGTCCACCTCGGCGGCGGGTCCATCCAGCTCGACGATCAGCAGCGCCTCGACGTCGAGCGGATAGCCGGCATGGACGAAGGCCTCGGCGGCGTGGATCGCCGGCTTGTCCATCATCTCCATGCCGCCGGGGATGATGCCGGCGCCGATGATGCCGGCGACGCACTCCCCCGCCACTTCCGACGACGCGAAGCCGATCATCAGCGCCCGCGCCGTCGTCGGCTTCGGCAGCAGCCGCACCGTCACCTCGGTGACGATGCCGAGCAGGCCCTCCGAGCCGGTGACGACGCCGAGCAGGTCGTAACCCTCGGCGTCGAGATGGCGGCCGCCGAGCCGCACGATCTCGCCGTCCGGCAGCACGAACTCGACGCCGAGCACGTTGTTGGTGGTCAGGCCGTATTTGAGGCAGTGTACGCCGCCCGAATTCTCGGCGATGTTGCCGCCAATGGTGCAGGCGATCTGGCTCGACGGATCGGGCGCGTAGTACCAGCCGTCCTTCGCCACGGCGTCGGAGATGGCGAGGTTGGTGACGCCCGGCTGCACCACGGCGCAGCGGTTGGCGTAGTCGACCTCGAGGATGCGCTTGAACTTGCCGAGGCCAATGGTGACCGCATCAGCCAGCGGCAGGGCGCCGCCCGACAGCGAGGTGCCGGCGCCGCGCGGCACCACGCGCACGTTGTTGGCGTGGCAGTAGCGCAGGATGGCCGACACCTGCGCCGTCGTCTCCGGCAGCACGACGAGCATGGGAAGCTGGCGATAGGCGGTGAGGCCGTCCGACTCGTAGACGCGCAGCTCCTCCTCGCGCTCGATCACCCCCTCGCCGGGCACGATGGCGCGCAGCGCCGCGACGATCTCGGCGCGACGGGCGAGCGTCGCCGCATCGGGCTCGGGCATCGTGAGCACGTCGTCGTCCCTCCGGGTTCTGCCGCCGTCACTATAGAGCGCGCCACGCGCGGCGGAACACCCGTGGGCAGGCGATGCGGGGACGTCGCCGGGCAATCCTGTTTTGCGCCCGATGGCGCGATGCGGCCGCGTGGCGGTAGTCTGGGCCGTCACTTTCGGGGAGACATCGCCATGCCCGCTACACGCAAGGCCGCCAAGGGGCGCCGGCCTGCCGCCCGCAAGCCCGCGCCGCCGAAGCTGCCGACGAAACCGCTGGCGCAACGCATCGGCGTCGCCGCGATGGAGAAGCGCGTCGCCCGCTACAAGGGCATCAAGGGCGGCATCATCCATGCCGACCAGTTCATCCCTGGCCATGAGCGCGAGATGATCCCGCTGATCGGCCTCGGCGTGTCGGAGAACAAGGACGATCCCTCGGTGCAGCCGAAGATCCCCTTCCCGGCCTACGGCTTCACTGCCGCCTTCGCGCGCTGCGGTCCCGGCAAGGGTGCCGGCCTGCACTGGCACGAGACCGAGGAAGTGTTCATGCCGGTCGACGGCACGTGGGAAATCTACTGGCTCGAAGGCAAGGCGGAACGCGCCGTCCGCATCGAGGCCGGCGACGTGATCTCGGTGCCGATCGCCATCTACCGCGGCTTCCGCAATGTCGGCCGCAAGACCGCGACGCTGTTCGCCGTGGTCGGCGGGCCGGACACCGGCGACGTCCACTGGCACCCGTCGATGATCGCCAAGGCCGAGGCGGCAGGCATTCCCATCGACTCGCACGGCGTCTCGCAGGGCCTGCCGGTCGACGCCAAGCCGGCCAAAACGAAACGCGCCGGCAAGAGCCGGCGCGCGCGGTAACCACAGGTCGGGAACGGGCGGCGCGAGGCCGCCCGGACCGGCAGGTCAGCCTTGGCGGGCCTTCATGCGCGGGTTCTTCTTGTTGATGACGTAGACGCGGCCCTTGCGGCGCACGATCTGACAGTTCTTGTCGCGCTTCTTGGCGGTGCGCAGCGAACTCAGGACCTTCATCGTCCGTCCCCGGAATCTGGAGCCGGCCGGCCCGTGGGGGCGGCGGCGAGCGGCGGAAACTAGCCACGCCCCCCGACCCTGTCAACCGCGGCGGACCGCCTCAGGACGGCCGCTCCGCCGTTTCCTGGTGGGCGAGGCGTTCGCGCCGCAGCGCCTGCAGGGTCTGCTCGTCGATGGTGCCGGTGACGGTCAGGCCGAGGCGGCGCTGGGCGGCGGCGATGGCGCCGCGCGTCATCGGGCCGAGGACGCCGTCGATGCGGCCCGGCTTCTCGTCGATCGCCGTCAGGGCCACCTGCACGAAGGTGACCGTCGGCCGGTCGCCGCGGGCATCGACGTAAGCGGTGTCGACCGGACGCCAGCGGGCGTTGAGCCATTCCGCCGCCGCGCGGTCGCCGGGATCGAGCCGGCCGTCCATCGCCGCCCGCAGCTCGGTCGCGCGCGCGTGGCCCTGCGCCGCCGCCCGGCTGGCCCAGGCATAGGCCGCGACGCTGCTCTTCGGCAGGCCGCTGCCGGCGGCGCTGGCCAGCGCCATGAGGTACTGGGCGTCGGCGATGCCCTGCTCCGCCGCCTTGCCCAGCCAGCGCACCGCCCAGGCGCTGTCGGCCTTCGTGCCGCGCCCGTTCAGGTAGGCCGCGCCGGCGACGTACTGCGCCTCGGCGTGGCCGAGCGTCGCCGCCCGCTCGAACCAGTCGAGGGCGGCCCGCTCGTCCGGCGCGACGCCACGGCCCTCGCGATGGGCGATGCCGAGCTGGTACTGGGCCCCGGGATTGTTCTGCGCCGCCGCGCGCAGCAGCCATTCGACGGCCTTGCCGTCGTCCTGCGCCACGCCCTCGCCGCGCCAGTAGGCAAGGCCGAGAAGATAGGCGGCGGGGGCCACCTGCTGCCGGGCGGCGCGCTCCAGCCAGTCGGCCGCCGCCGCCGGGTCGCGCGCGACGCCGCGCCCCGAGCGCAGGGCGAGGGCATAGGCGAACTGGGCGCGCGCGTCGCCGGCCTCGGCCTGGGCGCGCAGACGCTTCGTCGCCGCCACCCGCGCGGCTTCATCGGGCGCGGCCTCGATGTCGGCCAGGGCTTGCGCGGTTTCGTCGGGCGCCGCCGGGGCCGGCAACGGCGCCTCGTCGGTGCCGAGCAGGCTTTGCAGGCGGGCGTCGGCGCGCGTGGCGCCGTCGCGGATCTCGGCGCAACCGGCCGTCGCGAGAACCGCGAGGGCGGCAGCGATCAGAACGGGCGAACGGAGCATTCCAGGCTCTCCCTTGCCGATGTGCGGACGGGTCAGTCCGTCGTGGTCGCCGCCTGCTCGCCGTTCGCGCCCGCGTCGCCGGGCGATGCTTCGTCCGGGGCGTCGGCGGCGAAATCGACGCCGAGCATGGCGTTGACCTCGCCGACGAGCGCGGCGTCGACGTCCTTGCCGGCGATGGCGGACAGGCTCGCCTGCGCCTCGGCCTCGGTGGCGCCGCCGCGCACGGCCTCGGCGTAGGCGCCGAGCATGCCGACGACCGAGTTGGGCGACGCGTTCGCCAGCGACGTGGGCGAGGCATGCGCCGCGTTCAGCGAACCGAGGGCCGAGGCGACCGTGCCGCGCCCGTGGCCGTTGCCCGCCGTCTGGCCGTGCCCGTTCGCCTGGCCGTGCCCGTTCGCGTGGCCTTGGGCGTTGGCATGACCATGGGCGTTGGCCTGACCGTGGGCATGGCCGACCCCGTGGCCCTGACCGGGACCGCCGGCGGACGCCGCCGCGCCGCCGCCCGGACCATTGCCATTACCGTTGCCGTTGCCGTTGCCATTTCCGTTGCCGCCGCCCGCGCCGGCACCGCCCGCGCCGCCACGCGCCCAGGCGGCGCCATCGGAACCGCCGGACAGGCCGGACGGCGTGGCGAGCGCCAGCGCCGCGGCCAGGGCCGCCGTCGCCAGCAGCCGGGGTTTCAGGTTCATTCGCCGCTCCCTCGAATCGCCCGAAACGCGGGCGGTTGCGCGGACAATTGGGGGAGTCGCGGTGACAGGGGCGGAGGAAGTCGGTGACCAAACGGTGACCGCCCCTTCGCCGCGCCGTTGCCGGCGGCCGGCCCGGCCGATAAACAGGAGGAAATGCAGGCGTCACGCCGGGTCACGGCGGGCGCAGGGGAGCGAAAGCCATGCCCGCACCGTCCTACGACCACGGGGCCGCGGCGACGAAGCTGATCGGCGCCACGCTCGGCGAGGCGTTCGACCGCACGGTCGCCGCCCACCGCGACCGCGAGGCGCTGGTCGTGCGCCACCAGGACATTCGCTGGAGCTGGGGCGAACTGGCCCGCCGGGTCGACGCGCTGGCCGCCGGCCTGCTGGCCCTCGGGCTGGAGCCGGGCGACCGCATCGGCATCTGGTCGCAGAACTGCGCCGAATGGGTGCTGATGCAGTTTGCCACGGCCAAGGCCGGGCTGGTGCTGGTCAACGTCAACCCGGCCTACCGGCGCAGCGAGCTCGAGTACGCGCTGAAGAAGGTCGGCTGCAAGGCGCTGGTCACCTCGCCGGCCCTCAAGACCAGCGACTACGTCGCCATCCTCAACGACCTGCTGCCGGAGCTGGCGGCGAGCCGGCCCGGCGCGCTGCGCGCCGCCGCCCTGCCCGACCTCCGCACGGTCGTCCGCCTCGGCACGGCGAAGACGCCCGGCATGCTCAACTTCGACGAGGTGCCGGCGCTGGCCGGCAACGCCGAGCACGCGCGGCTGGCCGGGATCGGGGCGCGGCTGCAGTTCGACGACCCGATCAACATCCAGTTCACCTCGGGCACCACCGGGCACCCCAAGGGCGCCACGCTGACCCACCACAACATCCTCAACAACGGCTTCTTCATCGGCGAGGCGATGCGGCTGACCGCCGCCGACCGGCTGTGCATCCCGGTGCCGCTCTACCACTGCTTCGGCATGGTGCTGGGCAACCTCGCCTGCATGACGCACGGGTCGGCGATGGTCTATCCGGCCGAGGTGTTCGATCCGCTGTCGGTGCTGGAGACGGTGGCGGCCGAGCGCTGCACCGGCCTGCACGGCGTGCCGACGATGTTCATCGCCGTCCTCGACCACCCCGATTTCGCCAGATACGACCTGACCAGCCTGCGCACCGGCATCATGGCCGGCTCGCCCTGCCCCATCGAGGTGATGAAACGCGTTGTCGACCGCATGCACATGCGCGAGGCGACGATCTGCTACGGCATGACCGAAACCTCGCCGGTCTCGACCCAGACCGCCCACGACGACTCGCTGGAGCGGCGCGTGTCGACGGTGGGCCGCGCGCAGCCGCACATCGAGATCAAGATCGTCGACGCCGAGGGCCGCATCGTGCCGCGCGGCGAGACCGGCGAGTTCTGCACCCGCGGCTACTGCGTCATGCGCGGCTACTGGGCCGACGAGGAGCGCACCGCCGAGGCCATCGACGCCGCCGGCTGGATGCACACCGGCGACCTCGCGACGATGGACGACGAGGGCTACGTCAACATCGTCGGCCGGCTCAAGGACATGGTCATTCGTGGCGGCGAGAACGTCTATCCGCGCGAGATCGAGGAATTCCTCTACGGCCACCCGAAGATCCAGGACGTGCAGGTGATCGGCGTCCCCGACGCGAAGTACGGCGAGGAAATCTGCGCCTGGGTGAAGCTGCGGCCGGGCGAGACGGCGAGCGAGGAGGACATCCGCGCCTACTGCCGCGGCCAGATCGCCCACTACAAGGTGCCGCGCTACGTCGTCTTCGTCGACGGCTTCCCGATGACGATCACCGGCAAGATCCAGAAGTTCGTCATGCGCGAGCAGATGATCGAACGGCTGAACCTCGCCGAGGCGAAGACCGCCTGAGGCTCAGGCGGCGTCCTCGTCCTTCGCCGGAAACGGCGCGTCGAGGCTGTCGACGAGGGCGCGCAGCACGGCGCGGAACTGCGCCTCGTCGACCTTCATCAGCACCGCGTCCTCCAGCGCCTCCTGGCAGATGTCGCGAATCTCGACGAGATTCTCGCGCAGCACCTTGATCGAGCTTTCGCAACTCATCGGCGCGCCGTCGGGCTGGCGCCAGACGGCCGGTTCGGCGGCGGGACGGTCGGCGGGGCGGCTCATGGACGATGACATAGCGCGCGGCGCGCCCGCCTGCCAGCCTGCCGGCGGCGAAACGAAATTTCGCACCGGCGCGCGTCTCGCCGCCGAAACGACCACGGGCGCCGGCAGCCCACACGGAACATTGCGAATTTGCGCCAAGTCCCGAAATTCATTGAACCTTAATACGCATTAAGCAACATCGTCAGGCAAGGCCACGCGTCACCGGGGAGGGTGCCATGACGGTCTTCGCCGCCCGCGATTTCGATGCCCACGAGCAGGTCGTCTTCGTCCACGACGCCGCGACGGGCCTGCGCGCCATCGTTGCCATCCACAACACGGTCCTCGGTCCGGGCGTCGGCGGTGTCCGCTTCTGGCCCTACGCCGACGACGACGACGCACTGGCGGACGCCCTGCGCCTGTCGCGCGGCATGACCTACAAGTCGGCGCTGGCCGGCCTGCCCTTCGGCGGCGGCAAGTCGGTCATCCTCGGCGACCCGCGCCGCGACAAGTCGCCAGCGCTGATGGCCGCCTTCGGCCGCGCCGTCGACCGGCTCGGCGGCCGCTACGTCGCCGCCGAGGATGTCGGCACAACCGTCGCCGACATGGACGCGATCGCCACGGCGACGCGCCACGTCACCGGCACCAGCGCCGCCAGCGGCGACCCGTCGCCGTGGACGGCGTTCGGCGTGTTCGAGGCCATCCGCGCCGCCGTCCGCTTTTCGCGCGGCCGGGGCGAGGGCGATGTCGCCGGCCTGACCGTCGCCGTGCAGGGGCTCGGCGCCGTCGGCTTCGCCCTCTGCCGCCGGCTCCACGAGGCCGGGGCGAGGCTCGTCGTTGCCGATGTCCGCGCCGAGGCAGTCGGTCGCGCCGTCGCGGCATTCGGGGCCACGCCCGCCGAGGCGACCCAAATCCATGCCGTCGACGCCGATGTCTTTGCCCCCTGCGCCCTCGGGGCCGGGCTGAATGATGAATCCATCCCGGTGCTCGGCGCCCGCATCGTCGCCGGCTCCGCCAACAACCAGCTCGCCGAGGCCCGCCACGGCGCCATGCTGGCGCGGCGTGGCATACTCTACGCGCCCGACTACGTGGCCAACGCCGGCGGCATCGTCGAGGTGGCGTACGGTTCGGGCTTCATGGGCGCGCACGGCGAGGACGACATCCGCCGCCATGTCGCCGGCATCCACGACACGCTGCTGGAAATCTTCGCCCGCGCCCGTGCGGACAACCTGCCAACCGCCGCAGTGGCCGACCGCATGGCGGAAGCGCGGTTCCGGCCCGTCGCCGAGCGCCGGAGCGGCGCCGCCGCGTAGCCCGCCGTCTGCCGGTCAAACCGCGCGGGGGACGGCATCGCAGGGGCCGCCCCGCGCCAGCGCGGAGGCCAGCGCCGTCGCGGCCGTCAGCAGATCACCGCCGCCGTCCTCGCCAGCCAGCCGGTCCGCGAACAGGCGCGCTTCGCCCCAGCGGCCTGCAGTGCAGGCTTGCAGCAATCCGGCGAGACAGGCCTCGTCGGAGGCCAGCAGCGGACAGCACGGCGCGTAGTGGCGGAACGGCGTCGAACGGCTGCCGCCCAGCACCGTCACGAAACGCAGGAAGGCCGCGATGGCACAGGTCGTGGCCGAGCCCAGCGCCGAGCGGAACTCGGCACACAGCAGGCGCGTCTGCTGCCGGCCGTCGCCGTTCTGCGCCACGGCCCAGCGCCGCAATGCGGTGACCGCCAGGACTTGCGACGGCGCCAGCGCGGCAAGGCGCCCAGCGTGGCCGCCGGAAGCGCCCGCCCGCACCGCGAGATCGGCGTCGAAACCATCGAGGTCCGCAAGCGACATGAACCATCTCCAACCGATGTCGCAAATGAGAATGACTTTCATTTACAGTTTGGGCAAGGGCTGTCTTTCGGGCACCAATTCACAGATATGCGACTGAGAACGCCTTGCGTTCTCATTGTCGGTTGACTACGGTCCGCGCCGGGAAAGGTCCGGCCCCGCAGGCCCGGACCGGGGCAATCGACCACCACCCGTCGCAAGGAGACATCGATGTCGAGACTATCGGGCACGTACCTGTTCGCCGCCGCGGTGCTGGCCGCCGGTGTCGCCGGTGCGGCTCCCGCCCTCGCCGCCGGCGAGGTCAACGTCTACTCCTACCGTCAGCCGGCACTGATCGACCCGCTGTTCGCCGCCTTCACCAAGGAGACGGGAATCCGGGTCAATGTCGTTTCCGCAGACAAGGGACTGATCGAGCGGCTGCGCCAGGAAGGCGCAAACAGCCCGGCCGACCTGCTGCTCTCGGTCGGCATCGACCAGATCGTCGACGCCGTCGACGCCGGCGTCACCCAGCCGGTGAAGTCCGACGTGCTCGAGAAGCGCATTCCGGCCAACCTGCGCGACCCGCAGGGGCAGTGGTTCGCGCTGACCATGCGCGCCCGCATCGTCTACGCCGGCAAGAAATCTCCGGAGGCCAATGCGATCAAGACCTACGAGGAGCTGGCCGACCCGAAGTTCAAGGGCAAGATCTGCACCCGCCCCGGCTCGCACCCCTACCAGATCGGCCTGCTCTCGGCCTACATCGCCCACCATGGCGAGGCCAGGGCGGAGGCCTGGCTCACCGGCCTCAAGGCCAATCTGGCGCAGAAGGCCGGCGGCAACGACCGCTCGCAGGTCAAGGCGGTGATGGAAGGCAAGTGCGCGATCTCGCTCGGCAACACCTACTACTACGGCTACATGCTGGCCGAGCCCGAGCAGAAGGCCTGGGCCGAGGCGGTCAACCCGGTCTTCCCGACGCTCGGCGGCGCCGGCACGCACGTCAACATCTCCGGCATCTCGCTGACCAGGGCGGCGCCGCACAAGGCCGAGGCCATCAAGCTGCTGGAGTACATGGTGTCCGACGAGGCGCAGCGCCTCTACGCCGAAAAGAACAACGAGTACCCGGTGGTCCAGGGCGTCGCGCTGTCCGACGTCGTGAAGAATATGGGCACGCTGAAGGTCGATCCCATTGACCTTGCGAAGGTCGCGACGTATCGCAGCGCGGCCGTTCAGCTCAACAACAAGGTCGGCTACGACGAGTGATCGTCTCGCCAACAGTCCTGACGTACCGGAACGGCCGGGGCCTCGCCCCGGCCGTTTTCGCATGATCGCGCCGTCTCACGCCGGCGACGGCGGCGCGCGCCTGTGGCGCGCCGGTGCGCTGGTCGTCGCCGGTCTCGTGATGCTGCCGCTCGTCGCCATCGTCTGGGTGGCGCTGCTGCCGGGCGAAAACATCTGGCCGCATCTCGTTGCCACGGTCCTGCCGCGCTATATCCAGAACACCGGCATTCTGATGCTGGGCAACGGCATCGTCGTTCTCGTCGTCGGCGTGGCGACGGCGTGGCTCGTCGCCGTGTGCCGCTTCCCGGGACGCGCCATCTTCGAGTGGGCGCTCCTGCTGCCGCTGGCGGCGCCCGCCTACATCGTCGCCTTCGTCTACACCGAGCTGCTCGAATACGCCGGCCCGCTGCAGCGCCTGCTGCGTGCGACCTTCGGCTGGTCGAGCCCGGCCGACTACTGGTTTCCCGAGATCCGCAGCCATGGCGGCGCCATCTTCGTCATGTCGATGGTGCTCTACCCCTACGTCTACCTGCTCGCCCGGGCCGCCTTCCTCGAGCAGTCGACCGGCGCGCTGGAAGCGGCGCGGACCCTCGGCCGCGGACCCTGGCGCAGCTTCTTCGCCGTGGCCCTGCCGATGGCGCGTCCGGCCATCGCCGCCGGCACGGCGCTGGCGCTGATGGAGACGCTGGCCGATTTCGGCACCGTCGACTTCTTCGCCATCAACACGCTGTCGCGGGGCATCTTCAACGTCTGGCTGAACATGGGCAACATCGCCGGCGGCGCACAGGTGGCGCTGGTGATGCTCGGCGTCGTCGTCGTGCTGCTGTGGCTCGAGCGGCACGGCAGGCGCCACCGCCGCTTCCACCGCACCGGCACGCGCACCCCGCCGCCGGTAACGTGGCCCCTGCGCGGCCCGGCCGCAGCCGCCGCCTTCGTCGTCTGCCTGCTGCCCGTCGTGCTGGGCTTCGTCGTCCCGGCCGTCGTGCTGGTCGACAACGCGGTGCGTTACTTCGACATCTCCTGGTCGGCAGATTTCGGCCGGCACGTGCGGGCGAGCCTGCTGCTCGCCGCCGGTGCGGCCGCCATCACCGTGGCCGTGGCGGCCTTCCTCGCCTGGGCCAGCCGGGTCGCCCGTTCGCCGGCGGTGCAATGGGCCTCGCGAACCGCATCGCTCGGCTACGCCGTGCCCGGCGCCGTGCTGGCGATCGGCGTGCTGGTCCCCTTCGCGGCCTTCGACAATGCCGTCGACGCGCTCGCTCGCGAGCATCTCGGCGTCTCGACCGGGCTGATGCTGTCCGGCACCATCTTCGCACTGCTGTTCGCCTACATGGTGCGCTTCCTCGCCGTGGCCTACGGCGCGCTGGAGACGGCGCTCGGCCGCATTCCGCCCAGCCTCGACATGGCGGCGCGGACGCTCGGCCGGGGCCCGGCGGGCAGCTTCATGCGCGTCCAGCTGCCGCTGATGCGCCCGAGCCTGTTCGCGGCCGCGACCATCGTCTTCGTCGACACGATGAAGGAACTGCCGGCGACGCTGCTGCTGCGCCCGTTCAATTTCGACACGCTGGCGACGGCGGTCTACCAGAACGCCTCCCTCGAACGCCTCGAACACGCCTCGCTGGCCTCGCTGACCATCGTCGTCGCCGGCGTCGTCCCCGTCGTTCTGCTCAGCCGGGCGATCACCCGCGGCCGCACCGCCGGGCCGACCGCCGGGCCGGCGCTTGTTGCGCCGTCGCCAGGCGGACGCTGAGCGCCCTACAACAGCCCGAGTTCACGCAGTTCCGCCGCCATGGCCGGCGGCGGCTCGTCGGTGTCCTCGGCGGACTCGCCGCGCCGCAGGTCGGGCGGCACGTCGGCGGCCTCGAGGTAGCGCCAGCCCTGGAATGGCCGCATCCGGCGCGGGCGCGTCCGCACCAGGTCGGGGTCGAGAACGAGGGCCGTGCGTCGTCCGCCCTCGCCGAGTGAAACCTGCTCGATCGCCAGCAGGCGCTGACGCACCAGCACGCTGCCCTTGACCACCCAGTAGAGCGAGCCGCCGTCGAGGGCCTCGTCGAGGCGGCGCGGCGCGTTCCGCGTCAGCACCTGGATGCGGTCGGGACCGCCGGCGGCTACGCGCTCCTCGCGCCGCTGGCGCTGGCGGTCGACGAGGGCATCGACGGAGTCGACGCCGACGGCGAGCTTGATGAGATGGACCGGCATGTCGACCGACCCTTAACAGGGGCGACCGCGGGCGCAAACGGGCGGCGACGTTGAAAAGCGGGGAAAACCTCGCGCCGGCTCAGCCGGCCGTACCGCGATTCACCAGGACGCGCAGGCCGTCGACGATGCCGGCGCCGGTGGCGCCCCCGTCGCCCTGCACGCGGTTGGCGACGACGGCGTTGAGCGCCTCTGCATGGGCGCGCAGGACGCTGCGGTCGGCCGCGGCGGGATCCGGCAGCTTCTCGATGTAGTCACACAGCAGCGTGCCGATCTCGGTCACCATCGGGTAGCCGAAGGTGCCGCCCTGACCGCGCAACTCGTGGGCGACGCGGAAGATCGCCTTGAGCTGCCCGTCGGCCGCGGCGAAACCGTCGACGAGTTGCACGAGCCGGGCGGCTTCGTCGGTCATCCGCTCCTCGAACTCGCCGCGCATGCTGGCAATGGCGGCTTCGGCCTGGGCCAGCACCGCCGGATCGATGGCCGGGCCCGGCGCGGGATTCGCCACCTTCGCCTTCAGCACGTTGGGCCGGTTGATCATCTGATAATTGCCATTGGGCCGGGTCGGACTGGTCATGGCACTAGCCTCCGGGCGGACTGCGGTCAGCGGCTCGTGGCCGCGCGGGCCGTTGGCCCGCCGCGTGTTTCGGCACCGGCCGTGTCGAGGCGGCGTTCCGGTCCGCCATAGCCGGGGTCCTCGCGGCGCCGGCGGTCCGGGCCGAAATAGGAGTCGGTGCGCACGAACGGCCGCGGATTGTCGATGACGGCCGTCAGGCGCTTGTACAGGCTCTCGACCGTGAACGGCTTGGCGAGGAACTCCGTCACGCCGTGGTCGCGCGCGCGCATCACCCGCTCGCGGTCCGAAAACGCCGTGATCATGATGATCGGCGTGTACGGGTTGGGGCTCTTGCGCGAGGTTCGCACGAGGTCGACGAAGTCGAGGCCGCCCACCGGCTGCATCTCGAAATCGGTGAACACGATGTCGTAGTCGAGCCGGCAGAACGCCTCGAAACCACTGCGCCCTTCCTCGGCGACGTCGATCGCGCGCACGCCGAGGGCCATCAGAATCGTCCGCAGCAGCGTGCGGATGTGCGCGTTGTCGTCGACGATGAGGATGCGCAGATTGTCGAGCCGGTAGCTCAATCCCGAGGCCCCCCGCGTTCCGTCGCGAACCGGCGGAACCGACCGCTGCACGCGACGCTACCGTCGATTCGTGAACGATTCTTTACCACTGGCCGGCGCCGGGCCGCCAGCGGCGGCGCCTCAGGCGGCCTTTTTAGCCGCCCGGGCAAGGGCGACGCGCGAATTGGGCGCGCGACCGAGGGCGGCGCAGATGAAGGCCCCCGCCTCGGCCAGCGCCTCGAAGTCGATACCGGTGGGGATGCCCATGCCGGCCAGCATGTAGAGCACGTCCTCGGTCGCCACGTTGCCGGCTGCGCCCGGCGCATAGGGGCAGCCGCCGAGGCCCGAGACGGCGCTGTCGATCGTCGCCGCGCCCTCCTCGAGGCAGGCGAGGATGTTGGCCAGCGCCTGGCCGTAGGTGTCATGGAAATGCAGCCCCACACGCTGCGGCCCGAGCGCCGCGCCGACCTCGACGAACGCGGCGCGCGCCAGCGCCGGCGTGCCGACGCCGATGGTGTCGCCGAGGCTGACCTCGTAGCAGCCCATGTCCGTGAGCGCGCGGGCCACCTCGACGACCCGCGTCACCGGCACCTCGCCCTCGTAGGGACAGCCGAGGACGCACGAGATGTAGCCGCGCACCGCCACGCCGGCCTCCCGGGCGGCCTCCGCCACCGGCCGGAAACGATCGAGGCTTTCGGCGATCGAGCAGTTGATGTTTCGCTTCGAGAAAGATTCGGAAGCCGCTGCGAATACGGCGATTTCGTCGACCTTCACCGCCAGGGCCCGCTCGAGTCCCTGAAGGTTCGGCACGAGCACCGGGTAGCGCGTGCCCGGGCGCCGGCGGATGGCGGCGAGCACCTCGCCGCTGTCGGCCATCTGCGGCACCCATTTCGGCGACACGAAGGCCCCCGCCTCGACCGCCGGCAACCCGGCGGCCGAGAGCCGGTCGACGAGCTCGACCTTCACCGCCGTCGGCACGGTCGTCTTCTCGTTCTGCAACCCGTCGCGCGGGCCGACCTCGACGATGCGGACACGGCTCGGCAATGCCATCGCTGCTTCCTGCTTGCTGCCCACAGGGAATATCGGTGCCCGGGGCCGCCGCCGTCAAACGGCCCCGCCGGCAATGCCCGCCGCATGAAAGGGGAACCGCGCGCCGTCCGGCGGCATTAGCGATCAAACGTTCCGGAGGCCGTCATGGACCTGCTGCTCTTCCTTGTGCTGATCGTGCTGCTGCTCGGCGCGGTCGGCTCCTACCCGTCCTGGCCCTATGCCAGCGGCTGGGGCTACTACCCCAGTGGCCTCGCCGGCCTGCTGGTGGTGATCCTGCTGCTGATGTTCCTGTTCGGCGCCTTCGCCTGGCCCTGGGCGCCCGCGGCGCCGGTCTAGGCTTTCTCGGCGCCGGCCTCCAGGCGCAGCAGTTCCGCGCCCTCGGCGACCTGATCGCCGGCGGCGAAATGGATGTCGGCGACGCGGCCGTCGGCCGGCGCGGCGATGGCGTGCTCCATCTTCATCGCCTCGAGCACCATCAGCGTCTGGCCGCGCGTCACGGCATCGCCCGCCGCCACAGCGACGCGCACGACCTTGCCCGACAGCGGCGCCGACAGCGAGCCGGCGGCCGCCTCCCGCCCGGCGCCGCCGCCGAGTTCGGGCTTGCGGACAAAGCGCCAGGCGGCGCCGTCGAGGTGGACGACCAGCGCCCCGTCATGCGCCACGGCGCTCGCCTGCCGGCGCACCCCGTCGAGCGTCGCGGAAACGGACGCCCCCGCGACCGAAACGCCGTCCACAGCCGCCGCAGCGGCGCCGTCGAGGGCGATGGCCCAGCCGCTCCCCGCGGGACGGGCCGTGACGGCGACCTCGCGCTCGCCGTCCAGCAGGGTCAGGCCCACCTGCGGCGGCGCGTTGAGGCGCCAGCCGTCGGCACGGGCCCAGGGAGACGCTGGCGCGCCGGCCGCCATGGCCCGCCGCCGGGCCGCCGCGGCCCAGTCCTCCGCCAGCCATGCGGTGGCGAGGGCCAGCGCCGCGTCGGGCGCCGGCGCGGGCGGCGGCAGGAGGTCGGCCTGGTGGCGCTCGATGAAGCGGGTGTCGAGCCGGGCAGCGGCAAAGTCCGCGTGCCGCAGGCAGGCGACCAGGAAGGCACGGTTGGTCTGCGGCCCCACCACCTCGGTCGCCGCCAGCGCCGCCGCCAGCCCTTCGCGCGCCGCCTCCCGGTCGGCGCCGCCGAAGATCACCTTGGCCAGCATCGGGTCGTAGAACGGCGCCACGGTGTCGCCGCCGCGCACGCCGGTGTCGATGCGCAGGCCGTCCCGCGCCTCGGGCCAGGCGAGATGCGCGAGATAGCCCGAGGACGGCAGGAAGCCGCGTTGCGGATCTTCGGCATAGAGGCGCGCCTCGATGGCATGTCCGGCGAGCTTCACGTCGGCCTGCCGCAGCGGCAGCCTCTCGCCCGCGGCGACGCGGAACTGCCACTCCACCAGATCGAGCCCGGTGACGAATTCCGTAACCGGATGTTCCACTTGCAGGCGGGTATTCATCTCCATGAAGAAGAAATTCGAGGGGTCGTCGGCCTCGGCGAGGAACTCCACCGTGCCGGCGCCGACATAGGAGACGGCGCGCGCCGCCGCCACCGCCGCCTCGCCCAGCGCCGCGCGCTGGGCCGGCGTCAGCCCGGGCGCCGGCGCTTCCTCGATGACCTTCTGGTGGCGGCGCTGCAGGGAGCAGTCGCGCTCGAACAGGTGGATGACCTCGCCAAGCGTGTCGGCGAAGACCTGCACCTCGATATGGCGCGCCCGCTCGACCCAGCGTTCCAGCAACACGCGGCCGTCGCCGAAGGCGTTCTCGGCTTCGCGCTGCGCGCCGGCCAACGCCTCGAGGAACTTGCCGGCATCGTGCACCACGCGCATGCCGCGCCCGCCGCCGCCGGCGGAGGCCTTGATCAGCACCGGAAAGCCGATGCGCGCCGCCTCGGCGGCAAGGCGCGTGGGGTCGGCGCCGTCGGCATGGAAGCCGGGCACCAGCGGCACGCCGGCCTTCTCCATCAGCGCCTTGGCGCGCGACTTGTCGCCCATCGCGCGCATCGCCGCTGCCGGCGGGCCGACGAGGACGAGGCCGGCCGCCGCCACGGCGTCGGCGAAGTCGGCGTTCTCCGACAGGAAGCCGTAGCCCGGATGGATGGCCTCGGCGCCCGACGCGCGCGCGGCGGCGAGGATCGCCGGGATCGAGAGGTAGCTCTCGCGTACCGGGGCCGGGCCGATCCGCACCGCCGTGTCGCAGGCGGCGACGTGCATCGCCCCGGCATCGGCGTCGGAATGAACGGCGACCGTCCGCAGGCCCATGCGGCGGGCGGTGCGGGCGATGCGGCAGGCGATCTCGCCGCGGTTGGCGATCAGGACGGTGCGGAACACGGGCGACGACACACGGCAGGTTGGCAAGGGTGGGCCACCCTACTCTGCCGGCCCGCCGGCCGTCATCCGGCCGTGGGGGCTTCCGCCTGCGGGTTGAGCGCCTCGACGAGCAGCTCGGCGGCGCGCTTGGAGGCGTCGACGAAGGGCATCAGCACGAGGTCGGCGCCGGCCTGGCGCAGCCGCACGGCGTCGCGCGGATCGTGCGCCGTGAGGGCGACCTTGCCGGCGTAGCCGCGCCGCCGCAGCGCGCCGACCAGCGCCAGGCGGTGGTCGTAGCCGGAGACGTCGTCGTAGGGCGAATGCACGGCGCTGACCACCCAGGCGACGCCATCGAGCGGCAGCGCGTCGAGAAAGGCATGGTCGTCGGCATTGCCGTAGCGGGCGTCGATGCCGAGGTCGCGGAAGCGCGCCACCGCCTGCGGATCGAAGTCGATGGCCAGCACGCGCACCTCCGCCTGCTGCAGGGCCCGCGCGATCGGTGCGCCGTAGCGGCCGAGGCCGAAGAGTACCAGTTGCCAGCCGCCCTTGCTGCCTTCCGCCGCCTCGCCGTCGGGCTCGCGCGGCGTCGTGCGGCGTTCGAGATGGCGCAGCAGCGGCGCGCAGAACTCGCCGATGCGATGCGACCACAGGATCATGTAGCTCGACAGCGCGATGGTGACGAAGCTGACCGCCGTGACGAGGCCCAGCGCCGCCTCGTCGACGTCGCCGACGGCCAGCCCCATGGCCATCAGGATCAGCGAGAACTCGCTGATCTGCCCCATGGTGATGCCGGTGAGGAAGCCGGTGCAGGCGCGATAGCCCATCGCCACCATGATGGCGAGGATCAGCAGCGGCTTGCCCAGCAGCACGAAGGCCGACAGTGCAATTGCCTCGCCGACGAGATCGCCGATCACCCCGACATCGAGACGCGAGCCGAGCGCGATGAAGAAGAACAGCAGCATGAAGTCGCGCAGGCTGCCGAGCCGCGCCGCGATGGCCTCGCGATAGGGCGTCGAGGCCAGCGAGACGCCGGCCAGCAGGCCGCCCAGTTCCATCGACAGGCCGCCCTGCTCGGCCAGCGCCCCGAGCAGCGTCGCCCAGCCCAGCGCGAAGCAGATGATCAGCTCGGGCGAGCGGACCAGCCGGTGCGTCAGCCAGTTGGCGACGTAGCGCATGAACAGGCCGGTCGCCGCCAGTAGCGCGACACCGACGGCGAGCACTTCGAGGATGCTGGCGCCGAGCGCGCCGCCCTCGCCGACCTCGGCCGCGGCGAGCGCGATCATGCACACCACCACCACGAGGTCCTGGACGATGAGGCAGCCGAGCGCGATGCGGCCGTGCAGCGCATCGAGTTCGCGCCGGTCGGACAGCAGTTTCACCACGATGATGGTCGACGAGAAGGTCAGCGCGACGGCGATGTAGGCCGCGCCGACCGTTTCGAGGCCGAGCCAGACGCCGAGTAGGAAGCCGAGGATCGCCGTGAAAGCGATCTGGCCGAGGCCGGCGACGAGGGCGACCGGCCCGACCTGGCGGATGAGCTTCAGGTCGAGTTGCAGGCCGACGAGGAACAGCAGCACGGCGATGCCGAGTTCCGACAGCAGGGCGACCATTTCCGACGAGTGCACGATGCCGAGCACCGACGGGCCGGCGAGCACGCCGGCGGCGATGAAGGAGACGACCAGCGGCTGGCGCAGCGCGAGCCCGGCGAAACCGACGGCGGAGGCGAGCACCAGCAGCGCCGCCACCTCGGCGAAGGTCGAATGCAGGACGAAATCGAGCATCGCGCGCGGCTGTTCCCCATCCGGCCCGCACGCTGGCGAGGAAACGCCCGTCTGGCCGGCCCCGAAACCTTATGCACGGCACGGGCCAGCGACAATGATCCGGCGCAACCCCGGTCTAATTCCGCCACTTGGGCGCGCGCTTTTCCAGAAAGGCGGCGACGCCCTCCCTTCCCTCGGCGGAGGCGCGCACCCTGGCGATGTGGTGCGCGGTGTCCTCGATCATGGCGTCGTCGACCGGGCCGGCGGCGACGCGGGAGACCAGCCACTTGCACTCGGCGATGGCGGCGGGGCCGTTGCGCAGCAGCGCGGCGGTGATGTCGTCGACCGTGTGGTCGAGGCGCTCGCGGTAGACGAGGACGTGGATCAGGCCGAGGTCGAGCGCCTCGGCGGCGCGGATCGGCTCGGCGGTGAGGAAGTAGCGCCGCGACGCCCGCTCGCCGATGGCCCGCACGACATAGGGCGAGATGGTCGAGGGCGTCAGGCCGAGGCGGGCCTCCGACAGCACGAACTGCGCCGACGGCGTCGCCACGGCGATGTCGCAGGCGGCGACCAGGCCGACGCCGCCGCCGTAGCAGGGGCCATGGACGCGGGCGACGGTCGGCTTCGGCAATCCGTTGAGCGTCTTCAGCATGCGGGCGAGCGCGCGGGCGTCGGCGAGGTTCTCCGCCTCGCCATAGCCGGCCATGCGGCGCATCCAGCCGAGATCGGCACCGGCCGAGAAGCTTTTCCCCTCGCCGGCAAGCTGCACGACGCGCACCGCCGGGTCGGCGGCGGCCGCCTCCAGCGCCACGGTGATGGCGTCGATCAGGGTGTCGTCGAAGGCGTTATGCCGCTCCGGCCGCGCGAAGGTGAGCCGCGCCACCCCGCCCTCGACCGTGACCTTCAGCCCCTCGCCCGCCATCCAACCGCTCCCTGCGTCGTGAAGCAAAACGGCGAGGCCGGCAGCGTCGCCCCACCTCACCCCGCCCTCTCCGCCCCCCGGGGCGGAGAGGGTGAATTAGCACAGGCGCGGCAGCGTTTCGCCCTCTCCGCCGGTGGGGCGGAGAGGGAGGGGCCCCGTCGCCCCGGCGACGGGGAGGGTGAGGTGGGGCCTTTGCCCCGCCTACATCCGGAACACGCCGAAGCGTGTCGGCTCGACCGGCGCGTTGAGCGACGCCGACAGCGCCAGCGCCAGCACGGTGCGCGTCTCGGCGGGATCGACGATGCCGTCGTCCCACAGCCGGGCGCTGGCGTAGTAGGGGTGGCCCTGGTGCTCGTACTGGGCGCGGATGGGGGCCTTGAAGGCCTCCTCCTCCTCGGCCGGCCAGGTGCCGCCGCGGCCCTCGATGCCGTCGCGGCGCACGCGGGCGAGCACGGCGGCCGCCTGCTCGCCGCCCATCACCGAGATGCGGGCATTCGGCCACATCCACACGAAGCGCGGGCCGAAGGCGCGGCCGCACATGCCGTAATTGCCGGCGCCGAAGGAGCCGCCGATGATGACGGTGAACTTCGGCACCTGCGCGCAGGCCACCGCCGTCACCAGCTTGGCGCCATCGCGGGCGATGCCGCCGGCCTCGTACTTCTTGCCGACCATGAAGCCGGAGATGTTCTGCAGGAACAGCAGCGGGGTGCCGCGCTGGCAGCACAGCTCGACGAAATGCGCGCCCTTCAGCGCCGATTCCGAGAACAGGATGCCGTTGTTGGCGACGATGCCGACCGGCATGCCGTGGACATGGGCGAAGCCGCACACCAGCGTGGTGCCGTAGGCGGCCTTGAACTCGTCCAGCTCGCTGCCGTCGACGAGACGGGCGATGACCTCGCGCACGTCGTAGGGCTTGCGCACGTCCGCCGAGACGACGCCGTACAGCTCCTCGGCCGGATAGAGCGGGTCGCGCGCCTCGCGCAGCACCGGGCCTTCGGGCCGGCGGCGGTTCAGGTTGCCGACGATGCGGCGCACGATGGCCAGCGCGTGGCGGTCGTCGGCGGCCCAGTGGTCGGCGACCCCCGAAACGCGGGTGTGCACGTCGGCGCCGCCCAGCTCCTCGGCCGTCACGTCCTCGCCCGTCGCCGCCTTCACCAGCGGCGGGCCGGCGAGGAAGATGGTGCCGGTGCCGTTGACGATGATGGACTCGTCCGACATCGCCGGCACGTAGGCGCCGCCGGCCGTGCAGGAGCCCATGACGGCGGCGATCTGCGGGATGCCGGCGGCCGACATGGTCGCCTGGTTGTAGAAGATGCGGCCGAAATGGTCGCGGTCGGGAAACACGTCGTCCTGGTTCGGCAGGTTGGCGCCGCCGCTGTCGACCAGGTAGATACACGGCAGGTTGTTCTCGCGCGCGATGTCCTGCGCACGCACGTGCTTCTTCACCGTGACCGGATAGTAGGTGCCGCCCTTCACGGTGGCGTCGTTGGCGACGACGACGCATTCGCGGCCCTCGACGCGGCCGATGCCGGTGACGATGCCGCCGGCCGGCACCTCGTCCTCGTACATCTTCCAGCCGGCGAACTGCGACAGTTCGAGGAACGGCGCGCCGTCGTCGAGCAGCACGCGGACGCGCTCGCGCGCCGGCAGCTTGCCGCGCGACAGGTGGCGGGCACGGGCCTGCTCGCCGCCCCCCTGCTCGATCGCCGCGACCTTGTCGCGCAGGTCGGCGACGACGGCGCGCATGGCGGCGTCGTTGGCGGCGAAGGTCTCGCCCTTGGGGTCGATGGCGGTCTTGATGGCTGTCATGGCGCGGCACGATAGCGATGCGCGCGCCTTGGGCCAACGGGGGGATGGGCCGGCCTCATCCTTCGAGATGGCGCTTCGCGCCCCCTCAGGATGAGGTTCCCTGTTTTCGTGGATGGTGCAACAAGGTCCTCACCCTGAGGAGCCCGCGACAGCGGGCGTCTCGAAGGGCGAGGACCTTGCTGGAAAACGGAGCGGACCGATGACCGCCCTGCCCGACCGCGCCGCGCTTGAGGAAGCGCTCGCCCTCGTCCGCCGCACCCTGCCGCCGACGCCGCAGATCGCCTGGCCGCTGCTGGCGGCGCGGGCCGGCTGCGACGTCTGGGTCAAGCACGAGAACCACCTGCCGATCGGCGCCTTCAAGGTGCGCGGCGGCCTCGTCCACATGGCCGGGCTGGCGGCGGCGGGCGCGGCCGGGCGCGGCGTCGTCTGCGCCACGCGCGGCAACCACGGCCAGTCGGTCGCCTTCGCCGCCCGCGCGCACGGCATCGCCGCCACCATCGTGGTGCCGGAGGGCAACGCGGTGGAGAAGAACCGCGCCATGGCCGTGCTCGGCGCCGAGCTGGTCGTCCACGGCCACGACTTCCAGGCGGCGCTGGAGTTCGCCGCCGCCGAGGCGGAACGGCGCGGCCTCGTCATGGTGCCGTCCTTCGCGCCGACGCTGGTCGCCGGCGTCGCCAGCTATTCGATAGAGCTGTTCGCCGCCGTGCCCGACCTCGACGTGCTCTACGTGCCGATCGGCCTCGGCTCGGGCATCTGCGGCGCCATCGCCGCGCGCGAGGCGCTGGGCCTCGCGACCGAGATCGTCGGCGTCGTCGCCGAGGGCGCGCCGACCTACGCCCTCTCCTTCGAGGCCGGCCGGCCGGTCCCGACCAACGCGGCCGACACCTTCGCCGACGGCCTCGCCTGCCGCGTGCCGGTGGCCGAGGCGGTCGCCACCGTCAACCGCCACGCCGCGCGCATCGTCCGCGTGACGGACGCGGAAATCCGCGCCGCCATCCGCATCCTGTGGACCGACACCCACAACGGCGCCGAGGGCGCCGGCGCCGCACCCCTCGCGGCGCTCCTGCAGGAGCGCGGAAATCTGGCGGGGAAACGCGCGGCGGTTGTCCTGTCCGGCGGCAACCTCGACCGGGCCGTGCTGGCGCGGGTGCTGGCGGAGAAGGACGCCCAGGCCCTATCCTCCCCCGTCTAACGGGGGAGGACCGCCATGGCGGCCGACGCAAGCTTCGCCGACGAGGTCTTCCGCTACTGGATTCCGCGCCTGCTCGCCGACGGCGTCGATCCCAACGACATCGAGCCGGTGCGCGCCAGGGCGACCGACTGGCAGAGCTGGCCGGGCGCCTGGGAGGCGCAGGGCCGCGCCCATCTGGAGCTGGCGAAGGAACGGCTCGCCGCCGGCCATAAAGTCACCGCCGGCGAGGCCTATGTGCGCGCCTGCCTGTGCTTCCATTTCGGCCAGATCGTCGCCTACCACGAGCCGGCCGGGAAGGCGCGGCTGCAGGCGCACAAGGAGCAGGCCTTCCGCGACGCGGCACCGCTGCTCGCGCCGCCGGCCCAGCGCGTCGAGATCGGCTGGGACGGCATCGCGCTGCCCGGCTACCTGCGCAAGCCGGGGGGCGGCGGGCCGGCGCCGGCGGTGGTGCTGGTGCCCGGTCTCGACGCCACCAAGGAGGACTTCCACACGGTCGTCGAGATGTGCCTGAAGCGCGGCGTCGCCACGCTCGCCTATGACGGGCCGGGCCAGGGCGAGACGTGGAAGACGCGCAAGCTCGCCGAGGGCTTCGAGCGCTCGATCGTCGCCGTTGTCCAGTGGCTTGCCACGCGGCCCGACATCGACGGCGACCGCATCGCCGTGCTCGGCCGCAGCCTCGGCGGCTACTACGTGCCGCGCGCCGCGGCGCTGGAGCCGCGCATCGCCGGCTGCGTCGTCTTCGGCGGCACCTTCGACTTCGACCACTGGGACGACATGCCGGCGAGCGTGCGCCGCGGCTTCCGGTCGGCCACCGGCACCGACAGCGAGGCGGCCGCGCGCAAGGCCATCGGCCGCGCCTCGCTGGAGGACGTCATCGACCGCGTGCGCTGCCCGACGCTGGTCGTCCACGGCAAGCTCGACGCCATCCTGCCGTGGCGCCAGGCGGTGCGCATCGCCGAGGCCATCCCTGGCGCCGAGCTGCTGATGGACGAGGACGGCGTCCACTGCTGCCACAACCACGCGTTCAAATACCGCACCGCCATCGCCGACTGGCTGGCGACGACGCTGGCAACGGGGGCATAGCGGCCTCTCCCGCCGGGCGTGGACGGTAAGGGAGGCGCGCGCACTCACCCTCTCCGCCCCTCGGGGCGGAGAGGGTAGGGAGAGGTGGGGGCGTTACCAGCGCTTCCGCTCCCGTGAATTTTCCCGGGGAACATCCCCCACCTCACCCCGCCCTCTCCGCCCCCCAGGGGCGGAGAGGGAGAATGGCCCGATCCCCTTCTCCGCTCGCCGGCGGGCGCAGCGGAGGAAGGGGACGGTTCAGAACGGTCCCGTCGCCAGCCAGCGCTCGAGCACGAAGAAGCGGTCGACGCCCCAGAAGGGCTCGCCGTCGCAGATCACAAACGGCGAGCCGAACACGCCCTTCTGCTTCGCCGCCTCGGTCTCGTCGGCGAGCCTTTGCTTGACCGCCGGATCGGCCATGCCGGCGAGCGCGGCTTCGCGGTCCCAGCCCTGCTCGGCCGCGACATCCGCCGCGCCCTCCGGCGTGGCGATCGAGCGGTTCTCCGACAGGGCGGCGCGGTAGAAGGCGAGAGCGAGCTGCTTCGCCCGCGCCCGGTCCTGCGCATCGGCCCACCAGAAGGCGCGCGAGGCGGCGACCGGCGAGAACGGGTGCACGTCGGGTTCGCGGTAGGGCACGTTGTAGAAGCGGGCGAGGCGTGCCGCGTCGCGCGACTGGTACGCGCCCTTGATCGGCACCTCGCGCATCGGCCGCGCCCCGGTCTCGCGGAAGATGACGCCGAGCAGGAAGGGATGCCAGACGACCTCGCGGCCCCAGCGCGCCGCCAGCTTGTCGATCAGCGTCGCGCCGATGTAGCCGTAGGGGCTGTTGAACTCGAACCAGAAATCGATCGGCGCGCCGGTCATCGTTCTCTCCAGATCGGAAATCTGTCCCTCTCCTTGCGGGAGAGGGTGGCCGGCGAAAGCCGGCCGGGCGAGGGGTTACGCTGCCGCGCCGTCGCTCTCTGCAGACGGAATCGCGGCATCGCGCCTGTCGCTTGCGACACCGTAACCCCTCACCCTGCCCTCTCCCGCTGGGAGAGGGTTTCCCGGGTTCAGAACCCGCCGGTCGCCAGCCAGCGTTCGAGCTGGTCGAAGCGGTCCATGCCCCAGAACGGCTCGCCGTCGACGATGACGTAGGGCGAGCCGAAGACGCCGGCCTTGATCGCCGCCTCGACGGCGTCGACCAGCTTCTGCTTCACGGCGCCGTCGTTGAGGCCGGCGAGCACGGCCGCCCTGTCGAAGCCGCAGGATGCGGCGATGTCGGCGACGGCGTCGGGCGCGGTGACGTCCTTGCCGTCGCGCAGCGCCGCCTGGAACAGCGCCAGCGCCAGCGCGTGCGCCTTCGCCTCGTCCTGGCCCTTGGCCCACCACACGGCGCGCGAGGCGGCGACGGGCGAGAACGGGAACTTCGCCGGCATGTTGATGGCGACACCGTGGAAGCGCGCCGAGCGGGCGAAGTCGCGCTTTGAATACGCGCCCTTCAGCGGCAGGTCGGGCAGCGGCGCGCCGCCCGTCACCTTGAAGATGGCGCCGAGCAGCACCGGCCGCCAGTCGACCGTGCGGCCGTATTTCGCCGCCAGCGCGTCGATCTTGTGCGCGGCGATGAAGCCGTAGGGGCTGTTGAAGTCGAAATAGAACTCGATGGGCGCGCCGGCCATGGCGGAACTCTCCAGGAATCGATTCGGATCGTTGGGCGGGCCGCATCCTGCGATGGGCCGGCGGCGGCGCAAAGGCCAAATCCGTCACGATGTCTCGTCCCGTGAGGCGCGACATGGCCCGCCCCGCCCCGCCGTGCCATCCTGCCGGCGACGAATCCGGCCGGCGGCAACGACCGCCGCGCCGCGCAGGGGACCACGCCATGGCCGGCAACGCCGCTTCCTTCATCGCCGCGCGCGATTTCCTCATCGCCCACCGCACCGACTACGCGGCCGCCTGCGCCGGCTTCCGCTGGCCGGTGCTCGACCGCTTCAACTGGGCGCTCGACTATTTCGACCCGATGGCCGCCGGCAACGGCCGGACGGCGCTGTGGGTGGCCGACGAGGCCGGCAACGAGACGAAGCTGTCCTTCGCCGAGATGTCGGCACGCTCGAACCGGGTCGCCAACTTCCTGCGCGACGGCGGCGTGCGGCGCGGCGACGCGGTGCTGCTGATGCTCGGCAACGTGCCGGCCCTGTGGGAGACGATGCTGGCCTGCATGAAGCTCGGCGCCGTCATCGTGCCGGCGACGACGCTGCTGTCGGGCGAGGACCTCAAGGACCGCTTCGCGCGCGGCGGCATCCGCCACGTGGTCGTCGGCGCCGCCGATGCGGCGAAGCTCGATGCGGTCAGCGGCGGCTACGGCCGCTTCGTCGTCGGCGCCGACCGCGACGGCTGGACGCGCTACGAGCGGGCGTACGACGCCCCGGCCGACTTCGCCCCCGACGCGCCGACGCAGGCGACCGACCCGCTGCTGCTCTATTTCACCTCCGGCACCTCGGCCAAGCCCAAGCTGGTGCTGCACAACCACCAGAGCTACCCGGTCGGCCATCTCTCGACCATGTACTGGCTCGGCCTCAAGCCCGTCGACCTGCACCTCAACATCAGCTCGCCCGGCTGGGCCAAGCACGCCTGGAGCAACTTCTTCGCGCCGTGGAACGCCGCCGCCGGCGTTTTCATCTTCAACTACGCCCGCTTCAGCGCCACGTCGCTGCTCGACACCGTCGTCCGCGCCGGCGTCACCTCGCTGTGCGCGCCGCCGACCGTCTGGCGCATGCTGATCCAGGAGGATCTCAAGGCCTGGCCGGTCCGGCTGCGCGAGGTGCTGAGTGCCGGCGAGCCGCTCAACCCCGAGGTCATCGAGCGCGTCGAGACCGCCTGGGGCATGACCATCCGCGACGGCTACGGCCAGACCGAGACGACCTGCCAGATCGCCAACCCGCCGGGCCAGACGGTCAAGGCCGGCTCGATGGGGCGGCCGATGCCGGGCTACCGCGTTGCCCTGCTCGACCCGTACGACAAGCCGGCGAAGGAGGGCGAGATCGGCCTCGAACTCGACCCGCGCCCGCTCGGCCTGATGGACGGCTACCGCGACGACCCGGCGCGCACGGCCGAGCTGATGCGCAACGGCCACTACCACACCGGCGACGTCGCCGCGGTGGACGCCGAGGGTTACATCACCTATGTCGGCCGCGCCGACGACGTGTTCAAGGCGTCGGACTACCGCATCAGCCCGTTCGAGCTGGAAAGCGCTCTCATCGAGCACGAGGCGGTGGCCGAGGCCGCCGTGGTGCCCAGCCCCGATCCGCTGCGCCTCGCCGTGCCCAAGGCCTTCATCGTGCTGCGCCACGGCTTCACGCCCAGCCGCGACCTCGCGCTGTCGGTCTTCCAGCACATGCGCGCGACGATGGCGCCCTACAAGCGCATCCGCCGGCTCGAATTCGCCGACCTGCCCAAGACCATCTCCGGCAAGATCCGCCGCGTCGAACTGCGCGCCGGCGAGGCCGCACGCCGCAAGACGGACGACCGCGCCCCGCTGGAATTCTTCGAGGAGGATTTCGAGGAGTTGAGGCGCTGAACCGCCCTCTCCGCCTTGGGGGGAGTGGGAGGGGACCCGGCGCGCCAGCGACGGGGAGGGTGAGGTGGGGCGGCGCCGACGGCCGCAACCGGTCGGCCCCTCCTCACCCTGCCCTCTCCTCCCACGGAGGAGAGGGAATTACCGTATCGCACCTTCGATCGACGCGCCGCGAGGACGCATAAGGCGCACAGTCATCGCAATTCTTTGCCGGTCCCGGACAGGGCCTCCGCCTGTCGCACGGCTTCTTCGTCTTCCTCCGTCCAGTAGTCGGGTGGCCAGCGACCACTTTCCTCCAGATGCCGCCGAAGGGCGTTCGGAGCAAGATCGGCGTACGTGTGGACACTGACATAGAGCCCGACCCGACCGGTCCTGAACCACCGATCCGCCTGGCTGAACAGACGGATGACTCGTCGCAGTTCTCGTTCCGCCGCCTGCTCCGGAGTCGGCGCGGAGAACCATCCGACTCCAAACCAGCACATGAACGGCAATCGCAGCGGGACCGCGCACAACTGCGCCGGATCGGGAAGATCCCAGATGAGAACGTCGTCGGCCATTCTCAAACGCCCGAGCTGATCCACGATGCCGCTGGTCGGCACGACGCCGAGATTGATCTTGAAGGTGGGGCGTCTGTACTTGTCGAACTGAATTTCAAGCAGGTCGTGTTGCTTCGCGCCGCGCCGACGAAAGCGATAGATGAGGTTGTCCCCTTTTTCGCGCGTGAATTGCCTGGTGCGCAGGAATTCAACCAACTCGGTCCGGACCACCGCCCGCAAGGCCGTCACCGTTTGGCGGCGACGGATGGCACGCGCTTCGCTCATTGACGGCTACTTCGCGGTCACGGTGAAGCGCACCTTATTCCACCGTCGCCGGCTTCGGAACGCGCTTGCCGGATTCAATTGCACTGTCGTCGCAACCCACCCATCGCCCTCTCCGCCCCTTGGGGGGGAGAGGGAGGGGACCCGTTGCGAAGCAATGGGGAGGGTGAGGTGGGGCAGTGACGGTCGCGACCGGCGAATGGGTTTACGGTACGGTCCGAGGCAATAAAGTATCTGTCAGGCGCTGAGTTACCGAGCTACCAAGGGTAAAGACTTAGTGGCACGCTTTCATTCGGTCGCAATCATGACGTCCGGCGACGGTCAGAAGTGTCATGGAATGCCTATACGCCGCAGCGTCTGGCGCGGCATTTCCCGCGTGGCCGGGTACACCGGCCGATCCATCTGTCTGACAGCATATAGTCTCGTACTGGCTGCCTGCTTTGGCTTGTTGGCGCCAATCCCGACTGCCCTTGCAGACTTTGCAAAGGGCTGGGAGGCCTATCGTCGTGCGCAATACGCAGAGGCCAAGGCCGAGTGGTTGCCTTTGGCCCAATCCGATGACAAGGCAATGGTCGGGCTTGGCAGAATGTACTTTTTTGGCCAGGGGGTAGAAAAAAACATCCCAATGGCCCGTCAACTATTTAACAGCGCTTGGGAGATAGGAAATCTAGATGCTTTGTACTATCTAGGGGAGATAGAAGCCAGAAATAGGTCAACTCCAAAAGCTAAACAATTGTGGCTTCTTGCTGCCGAAAAGGGGCACGCTAGAAGCCAGTTTACACTGGGTCAATATTTGAGCTTCGGCATCGGCATCCCAAAGGATGACTCGGCCGCTTTTCGCTGGTGGATGGAAGCCGCTGGACAGGGTGTGAACGACGCCCAACTGAACGTCGCATATGCGTATAGTCAGGGCAAAGGTACGAATAAGGACCTCGTTCACGCATATAAATGGCTAACCATAGCGATGGAGAATGAAGGAGAGTTCACGAGGGCCAGAACTGACACATATAGAAAACACCATGCAAAGAACATGACTCCTGAAGAAATTATCCACGCCAAAAGCTTAGCTTCTGAATTTCTTTTGAAAAAGGGGTGGATAAATAAGGTCGAGGTGCCGAAAGCGAGTGGGCAAGTTATAGCAAAGATAGTCTCAATCGAGCGCGAGAAATGGGAGAGTTTTCTTGATCCGATTGTATTTGGCCAAGGATCGGACTCACATGTCTCTGACAACAACCAAAACGTTATAGAAACGCCTCATGAGCGTGCTTTGTATTTTCTTGCGAGAGGCGGACCCAAGAGTCTACGGCATCCGGCCTTTCCCGGGCTCGTAAAGTGGGTTGTCGTTTCCAGCAATGGAGAGCTCAGCATAGAGCTGGAAGGATACTATGCAGGCAACAAGAACGATTTCATGGAATGGATAAAAGAACATAGTGAAAATATAAACAAAAGACCGGAAATATTACTCCATTGGTGACGTAAAGTTAATAAATTCATTGAGTTATGGTTACATTTTCCCGTCGCCGGCTTCGGAACGCGCTGCCCCTTTCGGGGGGAGAGGCAGGGGACTCGTTGCGAAGCAATGGGGAGGGTGAGGTGGGGCCGCGCTGACCGCCACCGTCGAACAGGATTACGGTACGGCACGAACACGAATAAAGTGCACTGTCACAGTAATTTAATCTCTATAAAGAGAGCACGACCACTCCGCAGTAACCACATAAAATGATCCATCTACAGGATTTCCTCTTCCATCCACAAAATGACCAAATGCATATTGCCGACCATCTTTATAAATAAACTCGGACACATAGAAAGACCATGAAGGTGTCAAAAAATTCGACAATTTCGATATGTCCCAATTATCAATGCTTTCCAAAATTGTTGGGGGCTCGTTTCGTCTGATCGAGAAAGATATATAATATTCCTTCAGCTCATCTAGTCTGTCGGTAGGCTTGTCCAATATTTCTGAAAGATACATTTCATCGTCACCGGTATCGTCATCGTAAAAACTCACCAAACCCGAGCTTGCGGCGCTGACATCTGCGCCCAGGGACATTGGGCAGGCCGCAAAGCAAAATGCCATGAAGGTCCACCAGTTCATCTTTCCCACACCTCACTTCCGAACGCGCTGGCTTAGCAAAGTGCGCCATCACCCACATTCCGACCGCCCCCTCACCGCCCCAGCAGCGCCCGCGCGATCAGCAGCTTCTGGATGTCGCTGGTGCCCTCGTAGATCTTCTTCACGCGCACGTCGCGGTAGATGCGCTCGACCGGGAAGTCCGACAGATAGCCGTAGCCGCCGTGGATCTGCACGGCGTCGGAGCAGACCTCTTCCGCCATCTCGCTGGCATAGAGCTTCGCCATCGCCGCCTCCTTGAGGCAGGGCTGGGAATTACGGTGACAGTGCATTTCACTCCCGGCCGCCGGCACAGGGCGCGCTCTATTGAGGGCACCGTCACCGCAGTTCCGTAATTTAAGTTTCAAAGATGGCGCCTCTTTAGACCTTCCTCTGCTCGGACGATTCCTCGATCGATACAGTCCAGTATTGGCCGTGTATCGAGATCTCCCTTTATGTTCATCGGTTGCCATCTTGGCTTGCTTCGACATTCCCGCAAGGTGCTTAGGGCGAGCGCATAGTCTTCCAGCCATAGTGCCGCGAAACCAAGATAGAAAAGCCGAATATGCGATCCTGTTTCCCCGATATCCACGACGCCTTCCTCGTCATAACCGGTCACGTCGCGATCAAATTGCAGCGTTCGCAACACTTCGCCTGGGTACTCGAATCTGGACCAGAACTGCAGAACCTTCGTGTCTATGATCGACTTGATGTCCGCAATAATGACTTCGGTGGCCTGGTCGTCTTGCGGCATGCCATAAACGACACCATGTGTGCCGTCCTGCTGGTCGATACCCTTGAATACTTTCAAGCGAAACTGGGCACGCGGTTCCGCTACGGGAGTGGGCGATGGATAGGAAGGATCGCACCGCTCCCACGCGTCTCCCAGGGATGGCAACGCCGGAAAATGGCATTCGGGGAAGATGCCGAACGATCCCATCGGTACGCGCCATTTTTGGCAGATGCCTGGGCTCAACAGATCGAAGTGGAAAATGTCGACCTTCGTGCTCGATGGACGCCACGAAGTTGTCGCGTCATGCGTCTCGAAGCCCAGTGTTGTCAGGTGCGCCTGGACTGCCCCGATGATGCGCCGGCGAGCACCCCGTTTGCGTTTTCGAGGCGCGGGCAGTGGGGATTCGACATCGGCTACGGCGGGACGACGAACATTCCATCCGGCAAGAGCCGCGAGGTTTCGCCAGAGGGAGCGCATGACTTAGCCCTCACCTCCCCAGCAACGCCCGCGCGATCAGCAGCTTCTGGATGTCGCTGGTGCCCTCGTAGATCTTCGTCACCCGCACGTCGCGGTAGATGCGCTCGACCGGGAAATCCGACAGATAGCCGTAGCCGCCATGGATCTGCACGGCGTCGGAGCACACTTCCTCGGCCATCTCGCTGGCGTAGAGCTTGGCCATCGCCGCCTCTTTCAGGCACGGCTGGCCGGCATCCTTGAGGCGGGCGGCGCGGTGGCAGAGGCCGCGCGCGGCCTCGATCTTCGTCGCCATGTCGGCGAGGCGGAAGGCGACGGCCTGGTGGTCGGCGATGCGCTTGCCGAAGCTCTCGCGCTCCTGCGCGTAGGCCAGCGCGTGCTCGAAGGCGGCGCGCGCCATGCCGATGGCCTGGGCGGCGATGCCGATGCGGCCGCCCTCGAGGTTCGACAGGGCGATGCGGTAGCCCTGCCCCTCCTCGCCCAGCATCAGGTCGGGCGACAGTTCCATCTCGTCGAAGGCGAGCGCGCAGGTGTCGGAGGCGCGCTGGCCCATCTTGTGCTCGGTGCGCGCCACCCTGTAGCCGGGCGTGTCGGTGGGGACGATGAAGGCCGACAGGCCCTTGTTGCCCTTCGCCGGGTCGCTGACGGCGAAGACGATCACCACGCCGGCCGTGCGGCCCGAGGTGATGAACTGCTTGGCGCCGTTGAGCACCCATCGGTTGCCGCGCTTCTCGGCGCGCGTGCGGATGGCGCCGGCGTCGGAGCCGGCATGAGGCTCGGTCAGCGCGAAGGCGCCGATGGTCTCGCCGCTGGCCAGCGGCCTGAGGAAGCGCTCCTTCTGCTCGCGCGTGCCGAAATTGGCCACCGGCAGGCAGGCGACGGAATTGTGCACGGCCATGATGGTCGAGCAGGCGCCGTCGCCGGCGGCGATCTCCTCCAGCGCCAGCGCGTGCGTCAGCGCCCCCGCCCCGGCGCCGCCCCATTCCTCCGGCGCGACCATGCCGAGCAGCCCCAGCGCCGCCATGCCGCGCACGGCGTCCTTGGGACATTCCGCCGTGCGGTCCCATTCCGCCGCGTTCGGCGCCAGCACGTCGCGCGCGAAACGCCGCGCCGTGTCGCGCACGATGAGCTGGTCCTCGCTGAATTCGTCCACGTCTCGTCCCCTGTCGTGCCGGCCCTCCTCACCCCGCCCCTCTCCTCCCACGGGAGGAGAGGGAGAATTAGCCCTCTCCGCCCAATGGGGGGAGAGGGAGGGGACCCGACGCGTCAGCGTCGGGGAGGGTGAGGTGTGGCCGCGCCGATCTTCACACACTCACCACGGATGCTCCCGCCCCTGCCAGGTCAGGAAGCGGCCGCTGTCGGCGGGTTTCAGGCCGTCGATCACGCGGCGCATGCCGGCGACGGAGTCCTTCACCGTCACCGAGGCGCCGGCGCCGCCCATGTCGGTCTTGACCCAGCCGGGGTGGAAGACGACGGCGGTGAGGCCGCGCGTCCGCCAGTCCGGCTCGGTCGCGCGGAAGCGGTCGTTGAGCAGCGCCTTCGAGGCGCCGTAGAGGCCGGACGGCGTGGAACCGCCGCGCCGCGCGCCCATCTGGCTGGTCAGGATGGCGATCTTCTTCTGCCGCGACGCCGCGACGCGGTCGAGCAGCGCGCCGACGACGGCGAAGGGCGCCTCCACGTTGATCGCCATCACCTGCTCGCGGCTCATGCCGCCGCCCATCACCGCGGCGTTGTGGATCAGCACGTCGATGGCCTCGCCGGCCAGCGCCGCCGCCAGCGCGGCGATGTGGCCGGCGTCGGTGACCTCCAGCTCGTGCAGCACGACGTCGCCGGCCACCCTGCCCAGCGCGCCGGGGTTCTTCGGCGAGCGGGTGGTGGCGTGGACGCGCCAGCCGTCGCGCGCATAGGCCTCGGCAAAGCCGAGCCCGATGCCGCGCGAGGCGCCGATGATGCAGACGGTGGGCATGGCGCTCTCTGTTACTTGGACGAAAACAATTTCAACATTTCGCGCTTGAGCGCCTCAGATAAATCCTCACCGCTTTTGTAAACAATAATTTTGTGTGATTTCAGATCGAACGGCATCTCCGAAACATTCTTTGAAATAATTATAACGTCCTTTCCCATCGAATGAGCAATTCCCAACTCATAGAATACGTTTGGATTTCTCCCATCTACATTTGCGATAATCAACCGAGCCCGGTACAACATGGAAATTATATGTGGTAAAAGGTCACCTTGAACGAATTGCTCATCTCCCCGAAAACAAGTCATGCCAACATCAGAGACTATGCTCTTTACGGCAGTATATACAGCCGACGCTCTTTTATGGAAAGGCGTAAGCATAAAAACAAGCTTGGGGTCGGGAGCTTCATTACTCAGATTTACGCCAAGATTTTTAGCCACAGATAGTGGAACTTCTTGTTGAAAATTAAATATCGTTTGCTCATAATCGGCGATTCTATTTCTTAGAATTTCACCCTCTATGCTTGATTTTTGCGCGGAAATCAATAAATGATTCAATTCACGCCAATTATCGGGGCTCGACATGAGGCGTTCATTAAGTTTGTTTAGTCGAAGCTCAATATCATCCCGTAGCAGGGAAATCTCTACCGCGCGTCTCTGTTCGTCATACCGCGAGCGCACTCGGTCTCGATAAAACAAAAGCAAAACCACAAATGATGCAGGTAACGAAAAGACAACCGCAATCAAGGCCCAATCAAAGATATTCCAGGTCATGGTCCGGGAACCATTTCAATTGAAGTAATTAAAGATCCGGCGCACAAGGCATACCCAATAAATGTCAAAGCCCCTGCTTTGACTCGTGCGCCAGCGTCGTAAGATCGATTAGAGCCACTAACCATCCAGAGAACGACAATAGCAATAGCAATTGCCGCAGTAAACATTATGAAAGACATCGTGATTCCTTCGGGCGCGCCCATGCGGGCTCGGTATAAAACTGCAGCACCGAAAAATGCGACGGATAAAAATGAAATATCTACAGGAAAAGATAAAATGGCCCTCAGGAAAATTCCGAGAGATACCGTTCGGTCTATGCATAGCCTGAGCATAAATTGAAGAACTAGTACTAGTCCCGGAATAACCGTCCCCGAGATACCTAGAACAGCATTCGTCGCTGGTTCAACCATAATTCCGGGTAGCATGAAATTAGCGCAACTTCAACGATCTGACTACGCCGTCTCGTCGAACAGCTCGCGGCCGATCAGCATGCGGCGGATCTCGCTGGTGCCGGCGCCGATCTCGTAGAGCTTGGCGTCGCGCAGCAGGCGGCCGGCGCCGGTCTCGTTGATGTAGCCCATGCCGCCCATGGCCTGGATCGCCTCCAGCGCCATCCAGGTGGCCTTCTCGCCGGCATAGAGGATGGCGCCGGCGGCGTCCTTGCGCGTCGTCTCGCCGCGGTCGCAGGCCTTGGCGACGGCGTACACGTAGGCGCGGCAGGCGTTCATCGTCGTGTACATGTCGGCCAGCTTGCCCTGCATGAGCTGGAAGGTGCCGATCGGCTGGCCGAACTGCTTCCTCTCATGGACGTAGGGGATCACCAGGTCCATCGCCGCCTGCATGATGCCGAGCGGCCCGGCCGCCAGCACGGCGCGCTCGTAGTCGAGGCCGCTCATCAGCACGTTGACGCCGCGCCCGACCGCGCCGAGCACGTTCTCCTCCGGCACCTCGCATTCCTCCAGCACCAGCTCGCAGGTGTCGGAGCCGCGCATGCCGAGCTTGTCGAGCTTCTGCGCCGTCGAGAAGCCCTTGAAGCCCTTCTCGACGAGGAAGGCGGTCATGCCGCGCGGGCCGGCATTGGGATCGGTCTTGGCGTAGATGACCAGCGTCTCGGCCACCGGGCCGTTGGTGATCCACATCTTGCGGCCGGTGAGGTAGTAGCGGTCGCCCTTCTTCACCGCCCGCGTGGTCATGCCGACCACGTCGGAGCCGGCGCCGGGCTCGCTCATCGCCAGCGCGCCGACATGCTCGCCGGAGATCAGCTTCGCCAGGTAGCGGCGCTTCTGGTCCTCCGTGCCGTTGCGGCGGATCTGGTTGACGCAGAGGTTGGAATGCGCGCCGTAGGACAGGCCGACCGAGGCCGAGCCGCGGCTGATCTCCTCCATCGCCACGCAGTGCTCGAGGTAGCCCATGCCGCTGCCGCCGTACTCCTCCTCCACCGTGATGCCGTGCAGGCCGAGCCGGCCCAGCTCCGGCCACAGGTCGCGGGGGAACTCGTTCGAGCGGTCGATCTCCTCGGCGCGCGGGGCGATCTTGGCCGCGGTGAAGTCGCGCACGCTGTCGCGCAGCATGTCGGCGGTCTCGCCGAGGTCGAAGTCGAGGGTGGGATAGCGGTTGGGGATCGACACGGGCGGGCTCTCCGGAGGGTTTCGCCGACTCCTAGCACAGGCTCTCTGCCCATGCTCCACTGACGCCCGCAACCGGGGAGGACACGATGCGGCTCGACGGCAAGGTGGCGGTGGTGACGGGCGGCGGGCGCGGGCTCGGCCGGGCCTATTGCGAGGCGCTGGCCCGGGCGGGCGCCGCCGTGGTCGCCGCCGACATCCGCGACACGGCCGAGACCGTCGCCGCCGTCGAGGCCGCCGGCGGCAAGGCCCTGGGGGTCAAGCTGGACGTCACCGACATGGCCGCCTGCCAGGCGATGGCCGACGCCGCCACCGGCCACTTCGGGCGCCTCGACGTGCTGGTCAACAACGCCGCCCTCTACGGCGACATCAGGGGCGGCCGTTTCGACCGTCTCGATGAGGCACAGTGGGACCGGGTGATGGCGGTCAACGTCAAGGGCATGTGGCAGTGCTGCAAGGCCTGCGTGCCGGCCATGCGCGCGGCCGGCGGCGGCTCCATCGTCAACATCGCCTCGCTGGCCGCCGTCTACGGCATGCCCTATGGCCTCGACTACACCACCTCCAAGGCCGCCGTGATCGGCCTGACGCGCGGCCTTGCCCGCGAACTGGGGCGCGAGTGGATCCGCGTCAACGCGGTGGCGCCGTCGGCGGTGCTGACCGAGGGCACCGACGCCTTCATGGGCGCCAAGCGCGACGACATGCTGAAGGCCATCGCCGCCAACCAGAGCCTCAAGGCCAACCTGACGACCGACGACCTGACCGGCACCGTCCTGTGGCTGGCCAGCGACGCGGCGCGGTTCGTCACCGGCCAGACCATCATGGTCGATGGCGGCTCGGTGTTGCTGTAACGACCACTCCGTTCCGGCACAGACCGCGAACGTTTCATTTGCAATGAATTCAGGCGATTGGCGGGCGACTCTGACGTCTCAGGTTAGCCCTTGTCGCGCATCAGGCGGGCCTTGTCGCGCTGCCAGTCGCGATCCTTGATGGTCTCGCGCTTGTCGGCCTTGCGCTTGCCGCGGGCGAGGCCGAGGTCGATCTTGGCGATGCCGCGCTCGTTGAAATAGAGCGACAGCGGCACCAGCGTCGCGCCGTCGCGGCGGATGGCACCGACCAGCCTGTCGCGTTCGCGGGCCTTCAGCAGCAGTTTGCGCGGCCGCTTCGGCTCGTGGTTGAAGTTCTTGGCCTCGGTGTATTCGGCGATGTAGCTGTTGAACAGCCACAGTTCGCCGTCCTTCTCGCCGGCCCAGGCATCGGCCAGCACGGCCTGTCCGCGGCGCAGCGACTTCACTTCGCTGCCGGTGAGCACCAGCCCGGCCTCGAGATTGTCGTCGATGAAATACTCGAATCGCGCCCGCCGGTTCTGCACCACGAACCGGCGCGCTTCCTCACGTGTCGCCATGGCGCCTGTTTAGCCACTCCGGGACCGCAAGGGAACCGAAGGCCGGCCCCCACGCCTCCTCCGGCCTCAGTTGATCAGGCCGGCGTGGACCATCGCGTCGCGCACCCGGGTGCGGGTGCCCTCGGCGGCGGGCAGCAGCGGCAGACGCACTTCGTCCGACGTCTTGCCGAGCAGCGATGCCGCGTACTTCACCGGCACCGGGTTCGGCTCGACGAACAGGGCCTGATGCAGCGGGAACAGCTTGTCGTTGATGGCCGCGGCCTCGTCGGCGTCGCCGCGCTGCCACGCCTCGTGCATGGCCGCGCACAGGGCCGGGGCGACATTGGCCGTCACCGAGATGCAGCCGACGCCGCCATTGGCGAGGAAGGACACCACCGTCGCGTCCTCGCCGGAGAGCTGGCAGAAGTCGTCGCCGATGGCGGCCTTGGTCGCCAGCGGCCGCACGAGGTCGGAGGTGGCGTCCTTGACGCCGACGATCTGCGGCAGGTCGCGGGCCAGCCGCGCCATGGTGTCGACGGTCATGTCGATCACGCAGCGGCCGGGGATGTTGTAGATGATGATCGGGATGTCGACGGCCTTCGCGATGGCCGTGTAGTGGGCGTAGAGCATCGCCTGGTTGGGCTTGTTGTAGTAGGGCGTGACGACCAGCGCGCCGTCCGCTCCCGCCTTCTTGGCGTGCTGCGTGAACTCGATCGCCTCGGCCGTCGAGTTGGAGCCGGTGCCGGCGATCACCGGCACACGCCGCTTCGCCACCTCGATGCAGATCTCGACGCAGCGCTTGTGCTCCTCATGCGACAGCGTCGGCGACTCGCCGGTGGTGCCGACCGGCACCAGCCCGTGCGTGCCCTGCCCGATCTGCCACTCGACGAGGTCGGCATAGGCGCGCTCGTCGACCTTGCCGTCGCGGAACGGCGTCACCAGCGCGACCAGCGAACCCTTGAACATGGCGGCTGCCTCCCTCGGCGCGGGCTCGGCGGCGCCCGCAAGCCGCTGCCCGTCTCGCATCGACCATAGACCCGGTACAGGGGGGCTTCAAGGCGAGGGCCGGAGAAGGACGCATCGCTGAACTCGATCGCTAAGAGCGTGAAAAATACATTGATATTTTCGCAATATCGCAGTATTATGACCTTTCACTGGGGAGATAGAGCGACAAGATCATGCTTTTACCGCATGATTAGGAGCCCCCATGCTGAACTTTCCCGCCCTCCCTATCAGCAAGCCCCTCAGCACAAGCAGCCGTGCCGACGAAACCGACGTCATACTGACGAAACATGCCTTGTCCCGGACCGGTCACCTGGACGCGGCGAAGCATGGGCTGTCGCCGTTCCCGGATGCTCCGCTATTCGCTGCGATCAAGCAGTTCCAATCGGCAAACGGTCTTTACATCGACGGCATCATGCGCCCCGGCGGCGAGACTGCGTCGGCGCTGGGACAGCAATTCGGAAATGAACTGTTTACCGATATCTCAAAGAAGAAACCCGTACAGGAAGGCGACAAGGAAAACTGCGAATACCAACTGTACAAAGTCGACATGCCGACATGCCGCGCCATCTCGCGGCGGCGCGGGCCGCGGGCTGCCGCCCTCTGCATCGCAGCGGCCATGGCTAGGTATGGTGCCTGCCTCGCGGGTCACCCGATCCCACCACTGAATACCTGGAACGACTGACGGCAGGTGCTTACATCGGACAGTGGATGTTTCCTCTGCGCCGCGACGGGCCAATCCAAGTGAGCAATAGCCGCAAAAGCAGCACCCTATCTTGGTCGTCGACTACAAGGAGAAATCTTGCAAACGGAAAGCACATTCAGATAGAATCTGTTTGGAAACGTACCACCTATACGCATCTTTGCCAATGGTACAGGCTCTTCGCACGATTCGCGCGCGGCGCATCCAGGAGGATGGCGCAGCGATGAGTGTGGAGGCATACGTCTTCCCGCCCTACCGCCATCACGAGATGGAGCAAAGCCCCATTCCACAATTGCCCTCCGAAGAGTGGGAGGACGCAGAAGATCTTGATGACGACGCAGTTCTAGAATGCTGGGCTTGCGATGTTCGTTTGCCGTTCGACTCGAAAGATAGACCAATTTTCGGCATCGACGCAGCCAATGCCATAGAAAATTCCGTCAAATTTGCCAAGATCATGTTCGATTATTCTGGATACTTAGTCGAGCCATCTTCCCCCGATGCCGTCCCGCTCGACCTCGCCAATCTTTCACTCAAGCTGATGAAAACCATCCGGGGATGCAAGGTGATCGACGGCGAAACACGTCACACGTCGGCGCGCGTATACGCCCCACACTACCATGCCGACTTCGACATGTGGTTCTGTCCGCTGCAGTTCCCGGTCCTGGGGAAGGAGATGCACCAACGAACATGGGGAAACGACGCCGCCGAGGCGGCCGAGATGGGCGAGGCCAAGGTCATGGAGTTCCTCGCCTACCACGGGGTCACGATCATTCCGGACGATTAGTCGCCGTCAGCGCCGCCATCGGGCCGCCGCGCGCCGTCCAATAGCGCGGTCCCAAGCCGACCCGGCGTGACGCGATGCGAACGAGGCTCTAGCCTTCTGCCCGCTCCTCCGCGCGCATGAGGCCAATCAATGAAACCCATCAACGTCGGCATCATCGGTACGGGCTGGGTCGGCGGCATCCGTGCCGAGGCCTGCGCGCAGTACCCGGCGCTGGGCGCCCTGCACATCGCCGAGACCAATGCGGCGCGACGGGCCGAGGTGGCCGCGAAGACCGGGGCCGTCACGGCCACGGACGACTGGCGGCGTCTGGTCGTCGATCCGTCGATCGACCTGCTGATCGTCGCCATGACGCCGGAGTCCGAGCGCTACCCGATCGTCAAGGCAGCACTGGAGGCGGGAAAGCACGTCTTCGTCGAGAAGCCGATCGCACCGACCATGGAGGAGGCCGACGAGGCCATCGCCATCGCCGAGGCCAGGGGCCTGCAGCTCACCGTCGGCTACACGCGGCGCTTCGATCCCAAGTACGCCTACGTCAACAAGGCCATCAAGGAGAAGCTGATCGGCGAGCCGGTGACCTGCCTCGTCAGCCGCCACGTGACGCGCGAGATCGGCAGGAAAGTGACCGGGCGCTCGCGCATGTCGCCGGCGGCGATGGGCGCGACGCACGATCTCGACTTCCTGCTGTGGTGCCTGCAACCGCGGAAGCCGGTGCGCGTCTACTCGCAGACGGCCGGCAAGCTGTTCGCCCGGGTCAGCGATACGCCGGACCACCAGTGGATCATGGTGACGCTCGACGACGGCACCACCATCACCGTCGGCGCCGGCTGGGTGCTGCCGCTCGGCTATCCCAACTACAACCAGTGCATGATCGAGATCATCGGCACCGAGGGCGCGCTGCTGGTCGACGACACGCACCGCGACGTGCAGCTCAACACGGCGAAGGACGGCATCCGCTATCCGATCTCCTCCATGCCCGGCGAGTCGGTCGGCCACGTCTTCGCCGGCGCCATGGTCGAGGAGACGCGTCACTTCCTCGACTGCATCGCCTTCGGCCGTCCCTGCCTCGTGCAGCCACGCGAGGCACGGCTGGTGATGGACGTCTACACCGCCGCCGATCTGTCGGCCGAACGCGGCGAGCCGGTGCTGCTGCCGCGCAACGACCCGCGCTGAATCCGCGCTATCGGGCCGATGCGATTGTCGGTCCGGCGGTGCGCCACTAGAGTGCCACCGCGACCGGCCGGAGCCTCTTCGCGGGGCGACAGCCGCCGCCCGGACCGGCATCCATGAGCGACATCGCAACCGTCGAGGGCGCCCGCGCGACGCGGCGGGAATGGATCGGGCTCGCCGTGCTGGCGCTGCCCTGCCTGCTCTATTCGATGGACCTGACGGTGCTGATGCTGGCCATGCCGCACCTGACGGCCGATCTCGCGCCGACCGCGCCGCAGCTCCTCTGGATCGTCGACGTCTACGGCTTCGTGCTGGCCGGCTCGCTGATCACCATGGGTACGCTCGGGGACCGCATCGGCCGGCGCAAGCTGCTACTGATTGGCGCCACCGCCTTCGGCGCCGCCTCCGTCCTCGCCGCCTTCGCCGATACGGCGGCGGCGCTGATCGCGGCCCGCGCTGTGCTCGGCGTGGCGGCGGCGACGCTCGCCCCGTCGACGCTGTCGCTGCTGCGCAACATGTTCCTCGACCCGCGCCAGCGCACCTTCGCCATCGGCGTGTGGATCGCCAGCTTCTCGGCCGGCGCCGCCATCGGGCCGCTGACCGGCGGGGCGCTGCTGGCCGAGTTCTGGTGGGGCTCGGTGTTCCTCATCAACGTGCCGGTGATGCTGCTGCTTCTGGCGGTCGGGCCGTCCCTGCTGCCCGAGTTCCGCGACCCGAACGCGGGCCGCATCGACGTCGCCAGTGCGGCGCTGTCGCTGATCGCCGTTCTGGCGGTCATCTACGGCATGAAATGCATCGCCGCCGAAGGGTTCGGGCCGGTGCCGGCGCTGTCGATCCTTGCCGGGCTTGGCGTCGGCCTGCTTTTCGTCCGCCGGCAGCGCCGCCTCGCTGATCCGCTGATCGACGTGAGCCTGTTCCGTATTCCGGCCTTCGCCACCTCCGTCGCCGCCAACCTGCTCGGCGTGTTCATCGCCTTCGGAACCTTCCTGCTTGTCACGCAGTACCTGCAGCTCGTGCTTGGCATGGGACCGTTCGAGGCAGGACTTTGGACGGCGCCGTCGGGCATCATCTTCATCGTCGGCTCGATGCTGCCGTCGCTGCTGCTGCGCGTCATGCGGCCGGCGCAGGCGATCGCCGCCGGCTTCGCTGTCGCCGCCATCGGCCTCGCCATCCTGTCGCAGGTTGCCGGCAGCGACGGCCCCTGGGTGCTGATGGCCGGCTTCCTGCTGTTCTGTCTCGGCCTCGCGCCGGTCGCGACGCTGACGACCGACACCATCGTCAGCATCGCCCCGCCCGAACGGGCCGGCGCGGCGGCGGCCATCTCCGAGACCGGCGCGGAGTTCGGTGGCGCGCTGGGCATCGCCGTGCTCGGCAGTATCGTCACCGCCGTCTATGGCGGCGCCATGGCAGGAGCAGTACCCGGTGACATTGCAGGCGCGGAGGCCGCACGCGACAGTCTCGCCGCGGCCGCGGCGGTCGCAGCGTCGATCGGCGGCGACATCGGCGCGTCCCTGCTGGGCGCAGCGCGCATCGCCTTCGCGCAGTCCCTGGCACTGACGTCCGCGATCTGTACAGTCATCGCGCTCGGAACGGCGTTGCTGGTCGCGACTGTCCTGCGCCGCGTCCCGGCATCCGTCGTTTCAGACGACGGGCATTGACCAAGCGACCCACGCGACCCATTTGGGAAGCGTCATGTGCAGGCCTGCCCCCCTCATCTGCGTCATCGTTCCTTCCGGGCAGCTGCTCACGAGCGCCTGACCCCGGAACCGGTGGCGGTCGCCGCCGCGGTCCGGGGCACAATCTTCCCAGCGCGCAATTGGTCGACGCCGAGCAGGCGTCGCCATGTGGCCAACCACGATCTGTCCTTCAGGAGTTCACCCATGTCGAATCGCGCCAGCCCTTCGGCGGCGAAGCCGTCCGTCTACGTCACCGACGGCGACTTCGAGCGCTTGTCCCAGATCGTTGTTGCCGCTGGCGATGCCGTGCCTGGCGCAGCCGTGCTGGCGGGCGAACTGCGACGCGCCATATTGGTGGAAGATAACGCGGCCCCCGTTCCTTTCGTCGCCCTGGGCTCGTTCGTCACGTATATCGACCTGTCGTCGGGACGGGAAAGGCGCGTGCAAATCGTGCTGCCGCGCGATGCCAGCATCGACCATGGCCGAGTCTCTGTGTTGACCCCGGTCGGCGCAGCCCTCATCGGCATGACCGTCGACACCACTTTCCGGTGGACCGACGGGATGGGGCGACCGCGCGCCGTGCGGGTGATCGCGGTGGATGGAGGATAGCGGCGCCACGAACGGCCGTGCCGTATGAACGCGGTTTGCCGGTGCGGCTGCGCATCGCTAGACTGCCTCTTATGCTCCTTCGCCAAGTCGTTCTGGCAGTTGCGATTCTCGCCGCGGCGCTGATCGCGTCGAACGGCCCCGACGCACGCACCGCCAGTGCGGACAAGGCCGGAACGGCGGCAATCTTCGCCGCCGTCGAGCGGGAGGATTTCGCAACCGCTCGCCGGCTGGCCGTCGCAGGTGGCGACCCGCTGGTCATCCGTGTCGTCGACTGGCTCGACTATCGCCGGCAGGGTACGACGGCGGGCTTCCGTGCGCTGACGGCTTTCCTCGACGCCAACCCCGGCTGGCCCGACGCCGGCACGATTGCCCGCACGGCCGAGAAGGCCGCGGCAAGCGACAACGGCACGCCGACGGCCGTGATGCGCGCATGGTTCGAGCGTCGCGCCCCGCGCAGCGGCGACGGAGCGCTGGCTTACTACCGGACCCTCGACATCGCGAGCGCTCTCGCCGGGCACGAGAAGGGCCTGACAGAAGCATGGGTCGGCCTCGACTTCGACGCCGACAGCGAGAAGGCCTTTCTCGGTCGCTTCGGCCGGCTGCTGTCGCTGCGCGACCACGTACGTCGCCTCGACCGGCTGCTCTGGGAGGAGAAGGTCACGGCTGCCAGGCGCATGCTGCCGCGCGTCGACCGCGACATGACGAAACTGGCCGAGGCCCGCATCGCCCTGATGCAGCGCGCGCCGGGCGTCGACGGCGCCGTGGCCAGGGTGCCCGCCGCGCTCGCCGGCGACCCCGGCCTGATGTACGAGCGCATGCGCTGGCGCCGGCGGGCGGGCAACGACGCCGACGCTGCCGCCATCCTGCTCGACCCGCATATCGACAACCGCCCCTACCCTGACCGCTGGGCGCTGGAAGGTCGGCTCCTGGCGCGCCGGGCGCTTGGCGCCGGCAATTACAGCCAGGCAGCCCGCCTGGCCTCCGCGCACGGTGCCCAGCGCGGTGTCCAGTTTGCCGAAGCGGAGTTCCTCGCCGGCTGGATCAATCTCGTGAAGCTGTCCGATCCGGACGCGGCGTACGCTCATTTCGACCGCCTCTACCGCGGGGTCGAATACCCGATCAGCCTCGCACGCGGCGCCTTCTGGGCCGGGCGGGCCGCACAGGCCCGACAGGACGCGGCGCTGGCCGAGCGCTGGTACGCGATTGCCGCCCAGTACCCCGCGACCTTCTACGGACAACGCGCCCTCGAACGTCTCGGCCAGCCGCTGCCGACGCTGGTCTCGGCGGAGCCGCCCGCATCAGTCGCCGCGGCCTTCCGCGCCGACGAGCGGGTGAAGGCGGCCGAACTGCTCGCCGCGCATGACCAGCACGGGCCTTTGCGCGCGATGCTGCGGACCCTGGCGGTAGCGGCTAACGACGCCGATACACGCCTGATGGTGGCGAATTTCGCGCGCCGTCTCGGCCGGGCACGCGAGGCGGTCGAGGCCGCCAAGCGCGCCGACCGCGAGGACGGCCGCTTCGCTGCCGCCGGTTGGCCGGTCGCTCCGTTGCCGTCCGGCATCGTTCGGCTGCCGCAGCCGACGCTGGTGCAGGCCCTGATCCGCCAAGAGAGCGCCTTCGACCACGAGGCCGTCAGTCCGGCGAATGCACTCGGCCTGATGCAGTTGCTGCCATCGACCGCAAAGCTGGTGGCGGGTGAGTTGGGTCTGCAATTCTCGCAAGCCCGCCTGACCGCCGACCCGCATTACAACGTGACGCTGGGCAGCCACTATCTCGCCGGGCTGCTCGACCGTTTCGGCGGTTCGGCGCCCCTGGCGCTGGCGGCCTACAACGCCGGGCCAAGCCGCGTCGTGCGCTGGGTGGCCGACAACGGCGATCCGCGCACGGGCCAGGTCGACCTGATCGACTGGATCGAGGCGATCCCCTTCGACGAGACGCGCGACTACGTGCAGCGCGTGCTCGAGGCGGTGCCGGTCTACGAGCGGCTGCTGGAGGCCGGCGACCGCGGCGGCTACGACAATCCACCCTCGTGAGGCGCGCATGACGACCACCGATTTCGCGGGCACGCGCGCTTGCGTGTTCGATGCCTACGGCACGCTGTTCGACTTCAACGCCGCCGTGGCGCGCTGCCGGGACGAGGTCGGGCCACAGGCCGATCGCCTGTCCGCGCTATGGCGCGACAAGCAGATCCAGTACACATGGCTGCGCAGCCTGATGGGACGCTACGCGCCGTTCTGGCAGGTCACCGGCGAAGCCCTCGACTACTGCCTCGAGACTCTCGCGATCACGAAGCCGGCCCTCCGCGACCGCCTGATGGCCGCCTACCGCGAACTCGACGCCTTTCCCGAAGTACCGGCCGTGCTCGACAGCCTGAAGGCCGCCGGCTATCCGCTGGCGATCCTGTCGAACGGGTCGCCCGAGATGCTCGATGCGGCCGTGAATGCCGCGCGCCTCGGCGACCGCCTCGATGCCGTGCTGTCGGTCGCCGAGGTCAGCATCTTCAAGCCGCACCCGTCGGTCTACAAACTCGCGGTCGACCGTCTCGGCGTGCCGGCGGAAACCATCTGCTTCCTGTCGTCCAATGCCTGGGACGCGGCCGGCGCCGCAGCGTTCGGCTTCCGGGTCGTCTGGATCAATCGCGGCCGCCTGCCCGCCGAACGCCTGCCCGACGGCCCCCGTGCGACCATCGCCACGCTGGCCGAACTACCGGCCCTGCTGGGTGTCGCCGCATGAGCGACGGTTTCCACGAACCGCGGCTGTCCGCCTCCCCGCTCGATGCGCCGCCGACGTTCGAGGATATCGCCAAGGCCGGCCGCCGGTTGACCGGACGCGCCGTACGGACGCCCCTGCTCAGCGTGCCGGCACTCGATGCCGCAACGGGCGCCACGGTGCTGGTGAAGCCGGAGGTGCTGCAGCGCACGGGCTCGTTCAAGTTTCGCGGCGCCTACAACTTCCTCGCCCAGCTGTTGCCCGATGTGCGCGCCTCTGGGGTCGTCACCTCTTCCTCCGGCAATCACGCGCAAGGCGTGGCGGCCGCGGCAGCTTATTTCGGTGTGCCGGCGACGATCGTCATGCCGGCCGATGCTCCCGCGGCCAAGATCGAGGGCACGAAAGCGCTTGGCGGACGGGTCGTGACCTACGACCGGCAGCGGGAGGATCGCGAGGCGATTGCGGGGGACATTGCGCGGCAGACCGGGGCCACGCTCGTGCCACCGTTCGATCATCCTTGGATCATCGCCGGTCAAGGCACGGTCGGCGCCGAGATCGCCGCGCAGGCCGACGCCGCCAATGCAGCGCTCGACGCGGTGCTGGTGCCGTGCAGCGGTGGCGGCCTGACCGCCGGCATCGCCACCGCGCTGGCCGAGCTGGCACCGGCGGCACGGGTCTGGACGGTCGAGCCCGCCGGTTACGACGACACGGCCCGCTCGCTGGCGGCAGGGCACCGCCTGCAGAACGAGCCGGGGGCGGCGTCGCTCTGCGACGCGCTGCTCGTGGGAACTCCCGGCGCCCTGACTTTCGCCATCAACAGCCGCCTGTGCGCCGGCGGCGTCACGGTGAGCGACGCCGAGGTCGTGAGGGCGATGGCCTTCGCCTACCGCCATCTCAAGCTGGTGGTCGAGCCCGGCGGCGCCGCGGCGCTGGCGGCGCTTCTCGCCGGCAGGCCGGCGCTGAAGGGAAAGACGGTCGCGGTCGTGCTGTCGGGCGGCAACGTCGACCGCGACACCTTCGCCGCGGCGCTGGCGGCGGCCTGATCCCTAGGCCTTCGCGGCCTCGCCGCGGATCAGGTTGAGAGTCGGCTGGCCGCCACGCCGGCGCATGTGGCCCTCGATCTGCGCGCCAGCCTCGACCGACATGCTCTCGTGCAGGATGTCGCCCTTGATGCGCGCGGTGCTGGCCAGTTCGACCTTGGCGGCGTCGATCTGGCCGACGATCTCGCCGCGGACGCGAACAATCTCGCCGGTGACCTGCCCAGCGATCGTCCCCTGCTCGCCGACGCTGAGCGCGCGGCAACGGACATCGCCGTTGACCGTACCCTCGACCTGGACGTCGCCCTCGCTGACGAGGTCGCCGGTGATGGTCAGGTCCGCCGCCACGATCGACGGCATGCCCCGCGCCTTCTGCTCATTCCTTGAAAACATGACGGCCCGCCTTGATGAAGCGATCCGGGTCCTGGGCGCGGCCGTCGATCGCCACCTCGTAGTGGAGATGGGGTGCGCTGCTACGGCCCGTCGATCCGACCTCGCCGACCTTCTCGCCGAATTCGATCTCCTGACCCTTGCGCAGGTATAGCTTGCGCATGTGACCGTACCGCGTCCGGATGCCGAGGCCGTGGTCGATTTCGACCATCTTGCCGTAGCCGCCCTTCCACCCGACGAAGGTAACCGTACCCGGGGCAGTTGCATAGACCAGGGTCCGTTCCGGCGCCGAGAGGTCGAGGCCCTCGTGCATCGCCCACTGCCCCGTGAAAGGATCGATGCGCCGGCCAAAGCCGCTGGTCACCTGGAAGGAGTCGAGCGGCGGCGCGAGCGGCAGACGGGCAAGAATCGCCTGCACGCCCTCCCAGTAGGTCAGCCGTGCGTCGAGCTTCGCCAGCTTGTTCCCCAGGGCATCGCCGGGCACGGCCATCGTCGGCGGCATCACGCGCTCGGCGGGCAGCGGCAGGAACGGCCCGCCGACGCCGGCATCGTTGCGGACGCTGCCATCGACGCCCAGCCTTTCGAGCAGGCGATCGACATCGACGCCCGTCCCGGCCAGCGTCTGGCTGACCACTGCGAGGCTCGCCGTCGTCCGCTCGTCCAGGCGCTCGACGATCCCGCGCTGGGAGTCGGCAAACGCCACCAGCCGTTCCGACAGTGCCGCGACCTGGGCCCCGAGCCGGTCGCGGTCTTCCCGCAGGCGATCGCGCTCGCCCGCCACGGCGACCAACTGGCGATCCGCATCCCCGAGCCGGCCAACGATCTCGTCGCGCGCCCGCTGCAATCCCGCGACCTCGCTTTCGAGGTCGGCGCGGCGCGCGGCCAGCAGGTCATGCGCCGACGTCGCCTCGGCCAGCTGGCGCCGCAGATCGTCGGCCACGCCGGCGAGGGCGCCGCGTTCACTGTCCAGCGCCCCGACGCGGGCGGAGAGTTCCTCGACCCTGCCGGACAGGGATTCGCCATAAGCCGTCAGGCGATCGCGCTCGGCGCTGACCGCGGCAAGACGCTCCTGCGCCTCGGCGAGACTGGCGGCCAGGCGGGCGCGCTCGCCCGCCGCGACGTGCTGCGCCTCGCCGAGCGAGGCCAGCCGGGTGGCGAGGTCGTCGCGCTCGGCGCGCAAACCGTCGCGTTCGGCCATCAGGGCATCGACGCTGCTCTGCCGCCGCGCGAGGTCCGCCTCAAGCTCCTCGACCCGGGCGAAATTGGCGTGGCCGGCCGCTTTCGACTCGGCCATCGCCCGCCGGGCGGCGACGAGGTCCCGCCGGGCGGCTTCGAGTTCGGCCACGAGCACGCGGTTCGACGATGTCGCCGCAGCGATCCGCTGATCGCGCTCTCCGACGATGCCGGCATGGTCGAAGTAGCGGTCGGTGACTGTCGCGGTCCAGCCGACAAGGGCGGCAGCGGCGGCGATTGCGGTGATCTGGAGCCAGCGCGGCAGCCGCAGGTAGCGAACCTGCCCGCGCGATCGCAGGATGATTTCCCGACGTTCCGGCACGAGCCGCCGGATCGCCCGCCTCCACGCGGTCGCCAACTGCCACCCTCCCCCCTGCCCGCACACCCCCCCGGGTGCCGCGTTCAGCTTCGCTCGGGTCTCGTCTGCACGGACGGTAACGGGCTTGCTTGGGGACTGGCAAGCCTGCCGCTACGCCACCGACGATTCAGGCCCGGTCGCGCGCGATCAGCCAGGCTCCGGCGAGGATCGCGACGAGGCCGGCGATGGCCAGCAGGCCGGACTTGAGGCCCATATAGATCGCCCCGCCATTGCTCCAGGTGATGAGGTCGTGGAGGTAAGCGTAGTTGTTGGCCAGCAGGCCGACGACAAGGATCAGCCAGCCGATGCCGCGGCGTCCCGACATGATCGTGCCTCCGTCGTTGCGATCGATGCGCTACTCGGCCGCCGCCCGCCCTTCATCTTCCGGCCGCCGACACAAGGCCACGCCGACCATGCTGTCGCGGCTGACGAGGGCGGCCAGCCGCTCGGCACTCCAGCCTTCGGTACCATCCGGCCGGCGGGGCAGGACGAGGTAGCGCAAGTCGGCGTTGCTGTCGTGGACACGGACCTCGACCCCGGCCGGCAGGACGGTGCCGAACTCGGCGAGAACCTTGCGCGGCTCGCGCACGGCACGGGCGCGATAGTCCCGCCGCTTGTACCAGGCCGGCGGCACGCCGAGGATCGGCCGCGGGTAGCACGAGCACAGCGTGCAGACGACGAGGTTGTGCACGGCGGGGGTGTTCTCGATGACGCACAGCTCCGTCGGCCGCATGTCGACGCCGAATTCCCGTACCGCCTCGTCGCCATGCCTCAGCAGGCGTTCCTTGAAGGCCGGATCGGTCCACGCCCGCGCGACGATGCGCGCGCCCAGTTCCTCGCCGCGCGTATCCATGAACTCGACCGTTGCCCGCAGCTCGTCGGCGGAGATGATGCCCTTCTCGATCAGCAGCTCGCGGATCGACACCTCGAGCGCCTCGAAGGCCAGCGGCGGCCGCTCCTCGTCCGGGGCGGGGGGCTGATTGTGGTCATGGGGATGGCTGTGGCCGCCGCTCATGATCGTCCTCCCTTCGCCGCGCCGGCGTCGGCCGGCGACAGCCAGTGCTCGTAGATCTCGATCTCCAGGGTGTCGGTCGGATTGCCGTCGTAGTCCGGCCACAGGTCGGTCTGCCGGAAGTTCACCCGGTACAGATACTTGTAGGGCAGGCCCGACTGGCCGTAGGCGAGCTTCTCGGGATTGGGGAAGGCGCCGACGATGCGCTCGATGGTGCCCGTCTTGCCGCGCACATAGACGGGCGTGCGGACATGGCCCGGCTGGTCGCGGTCGTCGACCAGGACGGCGTCACCGGTGGCGAAACGCGCGCTCACTGGCCGTGCTCCGCCCGCTCCGCCTCCAGCCGCGCCGTCACAGCGGCGAGCTTGGCGTCGAGTTCTTCCTGCGAAAACACGGACTTCTCCAGCATCAGCCACTTTATGGCGGTGAGCCAGCGCTCGTAATAGGGCAGCTTGAGGTACTCTTCCTCCGAAAGCGATTCCTGCATGCGCCGGGACTCGTCGACACGCGCCAGCCGCCGCTTGTTGTCGAACAGCAGCATCATCATCGCGTCGACGCGCTTCTCGGTCATGTTCGGAACATGGTCGTCATCGGGCCGCACCGGGCCCGCCGACAGGCCGCCGAAGTCCTGAACGCCGCGGTTCATCGCCCCTCCGCTCCCCGTGCTCGCATCGACCGACATGCTATCACGAGCCGGGCGAACGCAAAGGCTCCGACAACGCGGCCACGGGGCCGATTGCGGACCCGCCGGCACAGATGGCTGTGCCGGTCGGCGGGTTTCCCGGCGCCGAGGCGATACTATCTCTTCTGGCGCGGGGCCGGCAGTATTCACGCCCCGGCGTGGAAGGAGGGTTCGCCCCGTGTCGATGGCCGCTGAAAGGATCGATGCCGTAACGGCCGACCTGACGTTCCTCGTGCCCGACGGCACGAAGCCTCAGATCATCGTGCCCACCGTGGCAGGCGTGGAAACCGGCCGTCAGGCGAAGTACGCGGCGCGGCGCGTGACCATCGCCGACGGACGCCCGCTCATCGGCCGCCTGTCGGTCGACGTGCAGGGCTTCGACCTGGTGTCGCGGCCAACCGCGATGCCCGACTTCGGCGACGACGCGGCGATCAAGGCGGCGTACTACCCGGAAGTCGAGGCGCTGCTGAAGGACGCGCTGGGCGTCGCCGAGGTGCTGATCTTCGACCACACCATCCGCATCGACGACACGGCTAAGGGCACGGCGCGCGGCGCACGCAAGCCGGTGCGGACCGTGCACAACGACTACACTCCCGTGTCCGGCCCGCAGCGGGTGCGCGACCTCGTCGCGCCGGATCGTGTTGATGCCTGGCTCGGCAGCCGCTTCGCCATCTTCAGTGTCTGGCGGCCGATCACCGGACCGGTGGAAACCGCGCCTCTCGGGGTCGCGGATTCGACGACGCTCACCCCATCGGATCTCGTCGCCGCCGACCTCGTCTATACCGACCGCACCGGCGAGATCTACGACATCGCCTGGAACGCCGCGCAGCGCTGGTACTATTTCCCGCGTATGACGCGCGACGAGGTGATGCTGCTCAAGACCTACGACAGCGCCACCGACGGAACGGCACGGTTCTCCGCCCATTCGGCCTTTGACGACCCGACGACGCCGGCCAACGCGCGTCCGCGCGAGAGCATCGAGGTACGGGCGCTGGTGCGCTATCCGGCGGCCTGACCGTCAGGACCGGCGCAGTTCGCCGTCGCCGCCGAACGCCTCGAAGTGCGCGTAGACGCGGCTCATGTAGTCGAGGTGAAACTGGCGGAACGACTGGGGCGGGAAACGCGGCGGATTGTCGGGCCCGCAGCATGACGGCAGGCATTCGCAGACACGGTCGAGTTCCGGGCAGAAGAACAGCGGCAGCGAGATGCGGTCTGCGCGCGTCGACGGGATGACGCGGTGCGGCGTTGCGCGGACCACGCCGTTCGACCAGCGCTCGAGAAACTGGCCGAAATTGACGATCAGCCCGTCGGCCGGACAATCCGGCCAGACCCATGTGCCGTCGGCTTCCATGACCTGCAGGCCCGGCTCGTTCTCCGGCGCGAGGAAGGTCGCGAAACTGGTGTCGGAATGCGCGCCGATGCCAAGCTCGTCGACGGCGAGGCCGACCTTCGGCGGATAGTGGATCGGCCGCACATAGGGGTGAGCCTTGGCGAAGTACGGCGCGAAATAGTCCTCGGGAAGGTCGAGCGCACGCGCCCACAGCGGCAGCATGCGCTTGCCAAGCGCCGCGACCTCGTCACGGAAGGCCAAGGCCGCGTCGACCAGCCCGGGTACGCCGTCCGGCCAGCGGTTGCGGCCGTAGAGCCGTGAGCCCTGCATCGCCCCCGGCTCATCGGCGGCGTAGTCGACACCGTAGTTGAAGCATTCGTACCAGTCAGACTGCACGCCGCCGTGGTAGCGCGAGTGCCGCACCTTGGTCGAACGGAACGGCAGGTAGCCGCGCTCGTGCTGGTCGACCGGCACTGCCATCTTGGCTGCTTCCGGCAAGGCAAAGAGAGCGGCGAAACGGTCGCGTGTCCGCTCGATCGTCGCGGCCGATACGCCGTGATTGACGACGCACAGGAAGCCGATGCCGCTGGCGACCTCGCGCAGTTCGCGCACCAGCCTCGACACCCCGGCCGTATCGCCGGAGGCAAGCGGCGCCAGGTCGAGCACCGGCAGTGCGCGACGCGGCAGCTCCCGGACCTTCCGCGTGTACTCGATGTCGACCGCTGTCATGGCATTCCGTACCTGAAATTGCCGAGGGCGCATCGCCGCGCCCATCATCCATCCCACCGTAACGTCCGACGCAGCCGGCAGGACCTCCCGCGACGGGAAGTCCTGCCATACCGCCTGTGCAACCCGACCCGCTATCCCAGGGTCGGGTCGAGGAGCACCTTGCCGATGCCGTCGCGACTGGTGACGCGGCGATGGCCCTCGGCCGCGTCGCGCAGCGGATAGACCTTGTCGATGATGGTCTTCACGCCGCCCTTGCCGGCCCGTTCGAACGCCTTGGCAAGTCCACCCGGCGCCTCGCGCGGCTCGCCGACGATGTGGAGCTGGAACAGGTAGAGGCGGCGAACGTCGAGCGGCACTTCGTGATGGCCAGACGCGTTGCCGGCGGTAACCATCGTGCCGCCGCGCGCCATCGAATACAGCGCCTTGTTGAACATCACGGGGTCGGCGACGTTTTCGCAGACGAAGTCGGCACCGTGGCCGCCGGTGATGCGCATCACCTCGGCCGCGAGGTCCTGGCCGCGATAGTTGACGCCATGATCGGCGCCGACGCCGACGGCCGCCGCGACACGCGCATCGCTGCCGGCGGCGGCAATGACCTTCGCGCCATTCCATTTCGCGACCTGGATGCAGCAACTGCCGAGCCCACCGGAAGCGCCCATGACGAGCACCCAGTCGCCTGCCTTCACCTTGCCGACACCCTCGACCTGATTCATCGCGGTGGCGAGATGACGGCCGATGACGGTGGCATCGTGAAAGGAGACGTTGTCCGGGACGATCTGCGTCGAGCGCGCCAGCGTCTTAACGTACTGGCCATAGCCGCCCCAGATGTCGACGCCAAGCATCCAGATGCCCGGCAGACCCGGCAGGTTCTTCGCTGCGGGGTCGTCGGTCGGCACCATGATCGAACAGAACACGCGATCGCCGACCTTGCGGTCCTTGACATTACTGCCGACGGCGACAACCACGCCCGAGGGATCGACGCCGAGAACGTGCGGCAGCTTCGGCTTGCGCACGTACTTGGCCTGACGCACCACCACGTCGAGTATCGGATTGACGGAGACCGCGCGGACCTCGACCAGCACCTCGTCCGGCCCCGGCTTCGGTGTCTCGATGTCCTCGTACTTGAGGACCTCGGGTCCGCCGAACTCGTGCATCACGACAGCTTTCATGGCGATACTCCTCCCCGCGGAATGACGTTCAGCTCGTGGCGGCCGTTCAGTCCGGCCGATCCATGGCAAACGTGTCGGTAACGACGCAGTAATCCTTGTAGCCGAGGCGCGCGACCGGCTTGATCCTCGTGATATCGACAATACCGTCGACGATGACGCCCTCGTCGATGTGCACGCCGACCACCTGGCCGATGACCATCCAGTTGCCGAGGCCTCGGCGGGTCTTCGGCAGTTCGACGATCTGCAGCAGCTTGCACTCGAAGGCCGCCGGCGAATTGGCGACGCGCGGCGGCTTGACGAACATCGAGGGCGCCGGCTCCAGCCCGGCCGCACGCATTTCGTCGACCGAGCGCGGCTCGTGCGCGGACGTGCGGTTCATCGCCTCGCGCAGGTCCCAGGTGACGAGATTGAAGACGAACTCACCGGTCTCGCGGACGTTGACGAGGCTGTCCTTCAGGCTGCCATCCGGTTTGGTCCCGTTTGGCGCGTAGGCGACCACTGGCGGATCTTCGGCGAAGGCGTTGAAGTAGCTGAAGGGAGCGAGGTTGATCTGGCCGGCCGCGCTCATCGACGTGATCCAGCCGATGGGGCGCGGCACCGTCAGCGCCTTCAGCGGGCTGAACCTCAGCGGCGGCGGGCGAAGTCCCTCGGCGGGATTGAAGAACATCGGCGCAATCCTCTCCTGACCATCGCCCTGTACCGGACGTCGTTGGCCGGCATCATCGTCCGGCATTGCCCCTGTGGGAAGGGGCGGATGGTCCCGCCTCGTCCTCGGGCGGTTCGCGGTCGCTGCCCCCCAGCCAGCCGCGGCGACGGAACCAGAACAGCAGGCCGCCCGCCACCGCCGCCATCAGGGCGAGGGCGAAGGCGTAGCCCCACGCCCAGCCGAGTTCCGGCATGTTCCACGGCGAGGCGCTGCGATCGAAGTTCATGCCGTAGACCCCGGCGATGAAGCTCAGCGGCATGAAGATCGTGGCGATGATGGTCAGCACCTTCATCACCTCGTTGAGGCGCGCCGAGGTGCCCGACATGTAGAGGTCGACGAGGCCCATGGAAATTTCCCGGTAGGTCTCGACGATATCCATGAGCTGGATGGCGTGATCCTGGCAGTCGCGCAGGTACGAGGCGAGGCCGGGATCGGCAAGGAAGACCTCCTCGCGCAGCATGGCGCCGACCATCTCGCGATGCGGCCAGATGGCGCGCCGCATTTCGAGCAGTTCGCGCTTGACGCGGTGGACGCCGGCAATCGTGCCGCGGCCGGGCTGCGCCAGCATGCGCTCCTCCAGCCGCTCTACCGTCTCGCCGAAGTCCTCCAGCAGGGGGAAATAGCTGTCGATGACGGCATCCACGAGCGCATAGGCGAGATAGGTCGCGGCCGAGCCGCGGATGCGGCCGCGACCCTCCCGCAGCCTGCGCCGCACAGGCTCGAGGCAGTCGCCGGGCCGTTCCTGGAAGGTGACGATCCATCCGTCGCCGACGATAATGGCGATCTGCTCTGTCAGCGCCGTACCATCGGGGTCGGGATTGGCCATGCGCGCGACGATGAACAGATAGTCGTCATGCACCTCCAGCTTCGGCCGCTGGTCGGCGTGGACGATGTCCTCGAGCACCAGCGGATGCAGGCCGAGCGCACCGGCGATGGTGGCGAGCTTTTCGCGGTCGGCGAAGCCCTCAACGTCGATCCAGTTGACGATGTGGGCCCCCATCAGCCCATGGACATCGGCCAACTCCGCGACTTTGTGCTCGGTCAGGACGTGAGCATCGTAACCGATGTAGCTGACGACGGTCGGCCAGGTCTGTCCGCCAGACGTGGCGAGGGTGCCGGGGGCCGAGCCGACCGGCGGACGCCGCGCGCGCAGGGCGAGACGGGCACGCAGGCGGCGGGGGCGTTTCTGGCTCATGGGGCGGCCCGAGGCGCGGCAAAGGACGGGGCATCGTCCTCCGCCGCCCGCGCCGTGATCAAGCGCGCCGGCGTGACGTCGCCGCGGGGCGGCCCCAGAGGTCGTAGGCATCGGCGCGCGTGATGCGTACCTCGACGATGTCGCCCGGCCGCAGGCCGCGGGCGCCCGTGAGATGCACCGTGCCGTCGATTTCCGGCGCGTCAGCCTGTGAGCGCGCCACGGCCTTCGTTCCGTCGACGGCATCGACGATGACCGGCAGGACGCGTCCGACCTTGGCGGCCATGCGGCGGGCACTGACCGCCTGCTGGGCGGCCATGAAGCGGTGCCAGCGCTCCTCCTTCACCTCTTCCGGCACGGCGCCGGTCAAGTCGTTGGCCACCGCCCCGGCGACAGCCTCGTACTTGAAGCAGCCGACGCGGTCGAGTTCGGCCTCCTCCAGCCAGTCGAGCAGGCGGACGAAGTCCTCCTCGGTCTCGCCGGGGAAGCCGACGATGAACGTCGAGCGGATGGCGAGATCGGGCACCGCGTCGCGCCACTTGCGCAGGCGCTGGAGCACCTTCGCCCCGTCGGCGGGCCGCCGCATCGCCTTGAGCACGCGCGGACTGGCATGCTGGAACGGGATGTCGAGATAGGGCGTGATCAGCCCGTCCGCCATCAGGGGGATGAGACGGTCGACGTGCGGATACGGGTAGACGTAGTGCAGCCGCACCCAGGCGCCGAGCGCGCCGAGCGCGCGGGCGAGATCGACGACATGCGCCCTGACTTCGCCTCCCTTCCACGCGCTGGGCGCGTGCCGCAGATCAAGGCCGTAGGCGGACGTGTCCTGCGAGATCACCAGCAGCTCGCGCACCCCGGCGGCGACCAGCCGCTCGGCCTCGCGCAGCACGTCGGACGCCTTGCGGCTGGCGAGGTCGCCGCGCAGCGACGGGATGATGCAGAAGGTGCAGCGGTTGTTGCAGCCCTCGGAAATCTTGAGATAGGCGTAGTGGCGCGGCGTCAGGCGGATGCCCTGCGGCGGGACCAGCGAGACGTAAGGGCTGTCGGCCGGCGGCACCACCGCGTGGACGGCATTGACCACTGCCTCGTACTGGTGCGGCCCGGTGACGGCGAGAACGTCGGGGTAGCGATCGCGGATCTGGCCTTCCTCGACGCCGAGGCAACCGGTGACGATGACCTTGCCGTTTTCCGCCAGCGCCTCGCCGATGGCGGCGAAGCTCTCGGCCCGCGCGCTGTCGATGAAGCCGCAGGTGTTGACCAGCACGACGTCGGCACCGGCGTAGTCGGGCGCCACCTCGTAGCCCTCGGCGCGCAGGCGCGTGAGGATGCGCTCGGAGTCGACGAGCGCCTTGGGACAGCCGAGCGAAACGAGGCCGACGCGCGGCGCGGACTTGCGGATGGCGGGCATGGCCAGCAGATAGCGCCCCGCCGCTCCGCCGGCAAGCCGTTCGATGGACTTCAGCCGGCGCGAACGGGTCCAAGCCCGGCCAGCTCGCGCACGAGGGCGACATTGGCCGGGTCGGGCTTGAGCTCACCCGCATGGATGCGGCGCGTGATCTCGCACAGGGCGGCGTTGACCGGGGCCCGCCCCCCGCGCTCCGCCAGCGCCCGGACGACCGCGCCGTTGATGTCGTCGGTCTCGGTCAGGCGTCCCTTGGCCTGGTCGCAGTGCATGGTGGTCCACGTCCCCGGCCGGGCGATCACCGCCAGGCGGTCGAGCAGGGTCTCGAGCAGGCGGTTGGTGTTCTGCACGTCCTCGGGCTTGAGACCGATGATCGGCTGGATGGTGAAGCCCTGGGCCTGGCCGGCGGCGAGCGCCTCGGTGCCGGCGGCGAGCGCGATCTCGCGCATGCCCCGCAGGTTCTCGGCCACGTCGAGAGGCAGGCCGGTCATCGCCGAGTTGGCGAGTTCCATGCAGTTGAGGACCAGCTTCATCCACTTCGACGAAAGGATGTCGGGCGACACCTCGACCGCGCCGGAATGGCGCAGGACGGAGGCGACCTCCTCCTCGCGCCCCGCCGTCGCCGGATCGAGGCTGCCGACGGCGAACCAGGAGCTGCCGACGCCCGAATGCGGGGTCGAGCGACGGACCACGCCCGGCTCCCACAACTCCGAGCCGACCTCGATGACGCAGCCGAGAGTCCGCGACGCGCCGACGACATCCGCGATGGCCAGCGCCGACATGCCGTTCTGCGCGCCCACCAGAAGGCCGTCGTCGGCCAGATAGGGCTCGATCAGCCGCGCCGCCCAGCGCGAGTCGTACGCCTTGAACAGCATCAGGACGATGTCGAACCTGTGGGTGAAGGTGGCGAGGTCGCACAGGTGGTAGGCACGGACCGGGGTGTTGGTCTCCTCACCGTCGAGATGGACCGTCAGGCCGTTGGCGCGCATCGCCTCGACATGCGCCGGCCATTGGTCGATCAGCACCACGTCGAGGCCGGCCCGCGTCAGGTCCGAGCCGATCGAACTGCCGTTGGCGCCCGAACCGAGCACCGCGATCTTCTTGCCGTCCATCGTGCCTTGTCCTTCCCGTCCGGGCGAACGCCTCAGGCACCACCGCGGGCAGCCAGTTCCCGCACCAGCCCGACATTGGCCGGATCGGGGGTCAGCTCGCCGGCATGGATGCGCCGCATCACCTCGCAGATCGCCGCGTTCACCGGCGCCCTGCCGCCGCGCTCCGCCAGCGCCCGGACGACCGCGCCGTTGATGTCGTCGGTCTCGGTCAGGCGGCCTTTGGCGTGGTCGCAGTGCATGGTGGTCCAGGTCCCAGGCCGGGCAATGACGGGGAGACGGTCGAGCATCACCTCCAACAGCCGGTTGGTGTTCTCGACCTCGTTGCGGCTCAGACCGACAATCGGCTGAATCGTGTGTCCCCTCGCCTGTCCGGCCGCCAACGCCTCGGTTCCCGCGGCAAGCGCGATCTCGCGCATGCCGGGAAGGCCTTCGGCCTCACCATGCGGTCGGCCGGACAGGGCGGCCGTCGTCAGCTCCATCGTGTTGAAGACCACCTTCATCCACTTGGACGACAGGATGTCGGACGATATCTCCACTTCGCCCGAGTGGCGCAGTACGGTCGCCACTTCCTCCTCGCGGCCGGCAGTCGAGGGATCGAAGCTTCCGACGGCGAACCACGAACAGCCGACCCCGGAATGTGGCGTCGTGCGCACGACGATGCCGGGGTCCCATAACTGGGAAGCGACCTCGATGACGCAGCCGAGCGTGCGCGATGGCCCGACGACCTCGGCGATGGCTTCCGCCGACATGCCGTTCTGCACGCCGACGAGCAGCCCGTCCTCGGCTAGGTACGGCTCGATGAGCTCCGCGGCCCAGCGCGTGTCGTAGGCCTTGAACAGCATCAGCACGATGTCGAACTTGGCGGTGAAGGTGGCGATGTCGCAGAGGTGATGGGCGCGGACGCGGGCATTCGTTTCCCTGCCCTCCAGGCGGACCGTCAGCCCGTTCGCGCGCATCGCCTCGACATGCGCCGGCCACTGGTCGATCAATACGACGTCGAGCCCGGCCAGCGTCAGGTCGAGGCCGATGCAACTGCCGTTGGCGCCCGAGCCGAGGATCGCGATCCGCTTGCCGTTCATGGCCGTCCGCCGCTCAGGCTCGGCCGTGGGCGATGAGGTCGCGCAGCAGCGCGACGGCCTCCGGCCCCGCCTTCACCTCGCCCGCGTGGAGACGCCGCGTCGCCTCGACGATGGCGGCATTGACGGGCGCCCTCCCGCCGCGCCGCTCCAGCACGGCGACGACGGCGCCATTGATGTTGTCGGTCTCGCTGAGACGGCCCTTCACATGGTCGCAGTGAACGGTGGTGAAGGTGCCTGGACGGGTGATCGTGGCCAGCTTGTCGAGCAACGTTTCGAGCAGGCGGTTGGTGTTCTCCACCTCGTCCGGGCGCAGGCCGATGATCGGCTCGACCTTGAACCCCTGCGCCTGACCGGCGGCCAGCGCCTCGGTGCCGGCGGCGAGCGATATCTCGCGCATCCCGGGAATGGTGTCGACCTGGTCCAGCGGCAGGCCGGTGAGCGACCACGGCGCCAGGGTCATCGCGTTCATCGTCAGCTTCATCCACTTCGACGAGCGGATGTTCTGCGAAATCTCGACGGCGCCAGCATGGCGCATGACCGCCGCCACCTCTTCCTCGCGGCCCCGCGTCGACGGGTCGATGCTGCCGAGCGCGAACCACGAGCCGCTGTCGGGCGGCGAATGTCGCTGGACGACGCCGGGCTCCCACAATTCGGACGCGACCTCGATGACGCAGCCGAGCGTCCGCGACGGGCCGACGATTTCCGCGATGTCGTCGGCGCTCATGCCGTTCTGCACCCCGACGAGGAACCCGTCCGCAGCGAGATAGGGCTCGATCAGGCGGGCAGCCCAGCGCGTGTCGTAGGCCTTGAACAGCATCAGCACGATGTCGAACTTGTCGGTGAAGGTGGCGATGTCGCAGAGGTGATGCGCGCGCACCTGCGTCACCGTCTCGACGCCCGCCGTGCGGACGCGCAGGCCGTTGGCCCGCATCGCCTCGACATGGGCCGGCCACTGGTCGATCAGCACGACGTCGAGGCCGGCCCGCGTCAGGTCTGCGCCGATGGCACTGCCGTTGGCGCCTGACCCCAGAATCGCGATCTTCCTGTCGCTCATGCCGTCCCCTCCTGCCCTTGCACACCCGCCGACGCGGCGGCGCGAGAGACTACGTCAACCGCAAGGCGACCGCGAGTGCGCGGCTGCGCGGGTTTCGCAAAGCCGGTAAGCTTTGCCCATGGGTGTCGGGGGACGCCCATCGAAAGCGGGAGGAACGTCATGGCAGCACCGTCCAGTGCCCGGAAGTCGTCGTTCCGTCTGGAGGAGGCGACGATCGCCGAAATGCACGCGGCGATCCGCGCCGGTGAGATCACCTGTGTCCAGATCGTCCAGCACTACATCGACCGCGCCCGCGCCTATAACGGCGTCGCCAGCATGCTGGTGACGGCCGACGGCGGCGACGTGGCGCCGGCGGCCGGCACGGTTCGGGCCGGGGCGCCGCTGGCGTTTCCAACCGCGACCGCGAAGGCCGCCGACATTTACCCCGACCTCGATCGATACGAGGGCAAGCCGCTCGAGCTCGGCCGTATGGAACCGACGCGCTCCGATCCCTCGGTGCAGCAGCAGTACGGCATGATCGTCGGCATCCCGAACGCCGGACAGGTCAACGCGCTGGCGACCATCAACATCCGGGGCGAACGCTCCGTCACCTGCAAGGGCGAATTCGATCGCCACCCGTCGAAAGGCCCGTTGCCCGCCGGGGCGCCGCCGGTCTGCGAGATGTTCCGTCACTTTCCCGACGCGCTCGAGCGCGCGGCCGAACTCGACGCGCAGTACGGCCGCGATCCCGACCTCGAGAAGATGCCGATGTACGGCGTGGCCTTCTCCTTCAAGGACCCGTTCGACTGCAAGGACATGCGCTCGATGGGCGGCGCCGATGCCGCCTACGACATCGACTTCCCGGCGCGCGACCACATCCTCGTCGAGCAGCTCCGGGCAAAGGGCGCCATCATCTACGCCAAGGCCTGCAGCACCGAGTACAACGGCCGCGCCGGCGATCCCGGCGGCCGGCACACGCCGGACAAGGTGCTGCCATCGACGCTCGGCTACCAGCGCACGACCTGGGGCGGCAACCCTTCGAACGTCTATGACACGACGCGCGCACCGTCACTGGGGTCGAGTTCCGGCTCGGCGGTGTCGGTCAGCGCCAATCTCGTCATGGCGAGCCTCGGCGAGGAAACGCGGGCGTCGACGCGCGGCCCGTCGAACCACAACTCGGTCGCGCTGATCCTGCCGCACAAGGCGATGATCAGCTTCGACGGCGGCGCCATCGGTGCCGACATCTACTGCGACCGCACCGGCGTCATCTGTCGCTCGGTGGTGGATTGCGCCAAGGTTCTCGACGCACTGAAGAACCCCGACGGCACCTACTACGACCCGCGCGATCCCTTCACGACGATCCCGCGCTCCTCGGTGCTGTCGACGCCCTTCTCCAGCCATGTGAGTGGCAACGGCGCACGCGGCGCGCTCAAGGGCATGCGGATCGGCGTCGTTCGCGAGTCGATGGTCTACCCGAAGGGCTCGATGACCGAGGTGCCGATCGTCACGGCGGCGACGAAGGAGATCAAGGAGGTGCTGGGCGGCCAACTCGGTGCCACGCTGGTCGAATCGTCCGATCCGCTGTGGCAGCGCGACCCCGACATCGAGGTGATGAAGGTCGATTTCCGCCGGGCGCTGGCCCAGCTCGTGCCGATCTTCATGCCCGACATCCTGTTCCGCCTCGGCGCCGACGGCCAGCCGGTGTTCAAGGAATTCGCCGCCGCCATCCAGCCCACCGTGTTCATGCCCGGCTCGATGCCGAGCCTTGCCTCGCCCAACGTCGCCGCCGGCGCCACGGCGGCGGCCGAGCCGCCCAAGGTCTTCGGCAGCGGCACGATGAAGCCCATCGACTACTGCGTGGCGATGGCCGAGGGACGCATCGCGCCGCCATCGAACCTCGACATCGGCACCATCCAGGAGCAGGAACTGTCGACCACCTTCACGTTCCACATCCAGCAATACCTGATGCGGCGGGCGAAGGACTGGGACGACCGCGGCTTCCGGGAGACACTGGCCGACTTCGCCGCGCTCAACGCGCGATCGAAGTTCTGGGGCGACGACCAGCGCGCCGCCTTCAGGAACTGGCAGGAGCTGTCCGACCTGCGCAACCGCCTCGACGGCCGCCAGGGCGTCAACGAGCGCATCATGCTGCGCGAACTGCTGCGGCGCGTCGACATGATGGTGATCTACGAGAACAGGCTGGATGCGCTGGTGCGCCTGCACACGCCCTGGCCGCCGGGAAAGATCGGCCATGCGCACCAGCCGCGCGGCGGCATGCACAACCTGACCTGGGAATCGTTCTACGGCCCCAACGCCGGCTTGACCGAAATCCTGATCCCGGCGGGCTATGTCGACACGGCTTACGATCCGGTGTTCGTGCTGTCGCCGGATCGCAAGCGCTACGTGCCTGCCCCATCCGACACGCCGACGAAGGCGATTCCGCCGGGCCTGCCGTTCTCGCTGGTGTTCCGCTGCGAACCGGGCAAGGAGGACATCACGTTGAGGATCGCCTCGGCCTACGAGGCGGCCACGAAGCGACGCGTGCCGCCGCCGTCTTTCGGGCCAATCCCGATGCAATAGAGGACTCGACCTTGACCCGAACCCCGGCACGGGAGACCGTGCCGGGCAGACACGCGCGCCCGGGAGGCGGCCCATGGACACCATCGCCAGGACCTACACCACGAGCGACATGGAGTATGTTCGCCACGGCGAGCGGAGCTTCATGCTGACGCTGTACCGTCCGGCCGCATCCGGGCCGCACCCGGTCGTGGTCGATCTGCATGGCGGCGCGTGGTGCATCGGCGACCGCTCGGAGTGCCGGGTCCGGGCCGAGACCATCGTTGCCGAGGGTGCGGCGGTCGCGGCGATCGAGTTCCGCCAGGGCGCCGACGCCTATCCGGCGCCACTGGCCGACGCCAACTATGCCGTGCGCTGGCTGAAGGCCAACGCCGCGCGGCTCGACATCGACGCCGGCCGCGTCGGGCTGTGCGGCCAGTCGAGCGGCGGCCACCTCGCCATGCTCGCAGCGATGCGGCCGGACGATCCGCGCTACGCGGCCGTCGCCCTGCCCGCCGGTTCGCCGAAGGTCGACGCCAGCGTGCGCTGCGTCGGCATGATGTGGCCGGTGATCAATCCGCTGTCGCGCTATCGCCATATCCTGCGGGCAAAGACGCTCGATCCGGTACCGGCCTGGGTCATGGACCTCAAGGAGCGCCACGACCTGTTCTGGAAGACCGAGGCGGCGATGGCCGAGGGCAACCCCGTCACCGCGCTCGAAGGCGGCGAGCGTGTCGCCCTGCCGCCGGCGATGTGGGTGCAGGGCCGGCCCGACCCGGTCCATGACTACCGCGACCCCGACCGCGCCGACGGCCCCAACGAGCCGGAACGCTTCGCCGCCCTCTACCGCAAGGCCGGCGGCACGATCGAACTGGTCCATTTCGACCAGGCGCTGCGCGGCCAGCCAGGCCCCTACGCCAACCTCGGGCGGTTCTTCGCCCGGCAGTTCGGATAGCCCCAAGCGGTCAGTACGACCGCGGCATCCCGAGCACGTGCTCGGCGATGTAGGAGAGCACGAGGTTGGTCGAGATCGGCGCGACCTGGAACAGGCGGGTCTCGCGGAACTTGCGCTCGATGTCGAACTCCGCGGCGAAGCCAAAGCCGCCATGCGTCTGCAGGCAGACATTCGCCGCTTCCCACGCCGCGTCGGCGCAGAGCAGCTTCGCCGTGTTGGCCTCGGCACCGCAGGGCTCGCCGGCGTCGAACAGCGTGGCGGCGCGGCGCTGCATCAGCATCGCCGCCTGCGCGTGCGCCCAGGCCGTGGCGATGGGGAACTGGATGCCCTGGTTCTGGCCGATGGGGCGGCCGAACACCGAACGCTCCTTGGCATACGCCGTCGCCTTCTCGATGAACCAGCGGGCGTCGCCCACCGCCTCGGCGGAAATCAGGATGCGCTCGGCGTTGATGCCGTCGATCAGGTAGCGGAAGCCCCTGCCCTCCTCGCCGATGAGGGCGTCGGCCGGCACGCGCACATCGTCGAGGAACACCTCGGTCGTGCCGTGGTTCATCATCGTGCGGATGGGGCGGATGGTGAGGCCGTTGCCGCGCGCCTCGCGCATGTCGACGACGAACAGCGAGAGGCCGTCGGTGCGCCGCTTCACCTGGTCGCGCGGCGTGGTGCGGGCGATCAGCAGCATCAGGTCGGAGTGTTCGGCGCGCGATGTCCAGATCTTCTGGCCGGTGATCGACCAGCCATTGCCCTCGCGCTTCGCCATGGTGCGCAGCGAGCCCGTATCTGTGCCGCTGGTCGGCTCGGTGACGCCGAAGGCCTGCAGGCGCAGCGCGCCGGTGGCGATGCCAGGCAGCCAGCGCTGCTTCTGCTCCGCCGAACCGTGCCGCAGGATCGTTCCCATCGTGTACATCTGCGCGTGGCAGGCGGCGCCGTTGCAGCCCGAGGCGTGGATCTCCTCGAGGATGGCCGAGGCGGCGGAGATCGGCAGGCCGCTGCCGCCGTACTCGACCGGAATGAGCGCGCCGAGCCAGCCCTCGTCGGTCAGCGCCCGGACGAAGTCGGTCGGGTAGCCGCGCTCCTCGTCGAGCGCGCGCCAGTACTCCCCGGGAAATCTCAGGCAGAGCTTGCGCACGCCCTCGCGCACATCACCCCAGTCGTTGGGATCGCCTGCCTGCGCCGCACCGTCCATGCCCGTCGCCATCCCAGTTCTCGAACCAGTCCACAATGCTAACGGCTTTGGTAACCGGACAAAACGCCGACTCCTAACCGTCTTCAGGTGAACGGAATGTCCATCAGGCTCACATGCGCGGCGACGATGCGCCAGCCCTCGGGCATGCGGACCCAGGTCTGGCTCTGCCGCCCGACACGCGGCGTCGCCGGGCGGCGGAACTCCGTGTTGGCCGTGGCGAAGTCGTCGCCCCAGGCATTGATCCGGGTGTTGGCAAGCGTCCGCGCCAGACCGGCCGGCGAACGCGCGGCGCGGAATGCCGCAATGGCCTGCCAGCCATAGAGTATCTCGCCGATCCCGTAGCGCAGGGTCAGCTCGCTGTTCCAGAACAGCTCGCCGAGCACGGCGACGTCGTTCGCCATCAAGGCGGCCTCGTATCGCTCGAACGCGGCCGTGACTTCGGCCACCACCCGCGGATCGTCGATCTTCACGCGCTCCTCCCGTCATCCGTCCTGTCGCCCGTGAACGATAACGCGCGTCGTGAATTTGGACAGACGTTTGACTGATATCTCACGCTGGCCTAGCCTTCGATCAACGAGCCGGCAAACAAAGCCGGACGGGAGGAGATGCCGGATGAGGGCCGCCGAGGCCCGTGTCGCCGAGCCGGGGCTGCGGGCCCCGGGCGGGCGAACGGGCGCCGATACCCGTGAACGACTGATAGATGCGGCCGAACGCCTGTTCGCCGAACGCGGGTTCGACGGCGTTTCCCTGCGCGAGATCGTTGCCGCCGCCGACGTGAACCTGGGCGCGGTCCACTATCACTTCGAGTCCAAGCAGGGGCTGTTCGAGGCGGTTTTCGCCCGCGGCGCCCAGCGCATCACCCAGATGCGCGTGCGGCTGCTGGCCAACTGCGTCGCCGGCCCGGGCCGGCCGCCCCTGCTCGAACAGGTGATCACGGCCTTCCTGGCACCGGGAATCATCGGCGAGCGCGAGGGCAAAGCCAGCGCCGTCCGCGAATTCCTGCGCATCCGTGCCCGGCTCGTCTCGGAAAACAGCAATCTCGCCCGGCGACTGCTCCGCGATCACTTCCGCACCTCGGCGAAGGCCCAGTTCGCTGCGCTGAAGTCCGCCCTGCCCGACATTTCGGAGGAGAGCCTGCGCTGGCGCTACCAGGTCCTCGTGGCGGCGCTGGTCTACACCGCGAGCGGGACGGGAACGGTGCATTCGCTCGACGATGCCCCGCCGGTAGACGGCATGACCGTCCTCGCCAACCACGTTCCATTGCTGGCCGCGCTGTTCCGCGCACCGCCGGAGGCCCAGCCCGCAGCCATGAGGCCGCTACTCGCGGCGATCGGCGCCGGCTGACCGGCGGAAATCGAGGAGGAACCCGTCAGCAATGTTCGAGTACTTCCCCGACAACTACGCCTGGAACCTGACGGTCTCCACCCTGTTCGACGAGGTCGGCACGACGACCGAGCCGGAGGAGGCGCTGCGTGCCCTGCGCCCCGTCGCCGGGGGAGACCGCAGCAGCGCCAACGAAGCCTGGTACCAGTCCCTGACCCGGCTCGCCGAACGCCTGGAACGACTGGCGGAAGCCGACACGGCCGAGGGACATCCCCTCACCGCAGGCCGGAAATACTACCGCGCGGCGCTCTACTACCTGCGTGCCGAACGCTTCATGCCGCATACCGACCCGCGCGAAGTCCTCGCCTACAGCCGCGGCATTGCCTGCTACCGGAAAGCGTTCGAGCTGCAGAACAGCCCGGTCGAATTCGTCGATGTGCCGTTCGGAAAGGCCTCACTGCCGGCGCTGTTCGTGCCGGCCGCCACGCCAGGGCCCGCGCCCTGCATGATCTTCCTTCAGGGCTTCGACTCCCTGAAGGAGTGGTACTTCCCGATGACGGCCATGGAATTCCGCCGCCGCGGCGTCGCCATGCTGATCGTCGATCAGCCCGGCGCCGGCGGCGCGTTGCGCCTGCACCGGCTGCCGGCAGTGCCGGAAACGGAGGGCGCGGTCGGGGCGTGCATCGACTGGCTGCAGGGCTTGCGCGCCGACGTGGTCGACATGAACCGTGTCGGCGTCATGGGCATCAGCCTCGGCGGCTACTACGCGCCGCGCGCCGCCGCCTTCGAGAAGCGCATCGCCGCCTGCATCGCCTGGGGCGCCATCTGGGACTTCTCGGTGGTTCTGGAACGGTCCTTTGCCGGCCTCGAGACGTCGCCGTCGATCCCGGACATGGTCCGCCATGGCATGTGGGTGTGCGGCAAGAAGACGGCCGCGGAGTTCCGCGACGTCGCACGCGCCATGACGCTGGAAGGCGTGGCCGGACGCATCACCTGTCCGCTGCTGGTGATGCACGGCGAGAACGACCGTCAGGTTCCGCTCTGGACGGCGACGAAGACGGTGGATGCGGCCGTCAACGCCCGACGCCGCGACCTCAAGATATTCACCCTCGACGAGGGCGGCGCCGAGCATTGCCAGATCGACGATCGCAGGCGCGGCGCCGACTTCGCGGCCGACTGGGCGGCCGAGATACTGGGCGGCAATCCGCGAGGCGCGACGGCCTGACCACGGAGGGGAGGAACGCTAGGCATGTTCGAATACTTCGCCGACAACTACGCCTGGAGCCTGACCACGGCGACGCTGTTCGACGAAGTCGGCACCGTGTCGGAGCCGGAAACCGCACTGCGTGAACTGAAGATGATCGCCGGCGGCGATCGCGCGGTCGCCAACGAGGCCTGGTACCAGTCGTTCACCCGTCTCGGCGAGAAGCTCGAACGCCAGGCCGGCGAGGACGAGGCGGCCGGCCATCCGCTTTCGGCGGCGCGCAAGTACCACCGCGCCGGCATGTACCATCTGCGGGCCGACCGCTTCATCCACCACAGCGATCCGCGCGAGATCGTCGCCTACCGCCGCGGCATCGACTGCTATCGCCGCGCCCGCGAACTGAACGGCGATCCGGTCGAGTTCGTCGAGGTGCCGTGGCAGGACGGCACCATCCCCTGCCTGTTCGTCAAGGCGCCCGGGGACGGCCCGAAGGCCTGCATGATCCATATCCAGGGCTTCGACTCGCTGAAGGAGTTCCAGTACCCGATCGTCGGCGAGGAATACCGCCGTCGCGGCATGTCGATGCTGCTGTGCGACCAGCCGGGAGCGGGCGGCGCGCTGCGCCTGCACGGGCTGACGACCGGCCACGAGACCGAGCACTATGTCGGCAAGCTGGTCGACTACCTCGAAACCCGCGACGACGTCGACGCGACGCGCATTGGCCTCTCCGGCAACAGCCTCGGCGGCTACTACGCACCGCGCGCTGCCGCCTTCGAGAAGCGCCTCGCCGCCTGCATCGCCTGGGGCGCTGTCTGGGATTTTTCCGTCTACTTCGAGCGGGCCTACGCGCAGATCGAAACGGCCCCGTCCGTTCCCGACATGGTGCGACATGGCATGTGGGTGTTCGGACAGGACACCGCCGAGGGCGCCCGCGAGGTGGCCAAGCGGATGACGCTCGAAGGCGTAGCCGATCGCATAACCTGCCCGCTCTACGTCGTCCACGGCGAAAACGACCGCCAGCTGCCGCTGTGGACGGCGCATCGCACCTTCGACGCGGCCGTCAACAGTGCGAACCGCAAACTGAAGATTTTCCGCCTCGACGAGGGCGGCGCCGAGCACTGCCAGATCGACAACCGTCAGTATGTCGCCGACGTCATGGCCGACTGGGCGGCCGAGGTGCTCGGCGGCAATCCGCTCGGGGTGACCTGACGGACAGTTTCTTCGCTGCCGGCGATGCGGCCCGGTGCCGGCGGCGATTTCAGGGAGGAAGCCGGGACGCGGAGACGATCCGAGGGATCGAACGAAGGAGGCGCACAGATGCGACGTGAACAGATCGTTGCGGGCGGCGTCGCGCTCGTCGCGACACTCGCCCTCGCCGTGCCGGCGACGGCACAGCAGGTGGACTACGACAACGGGTCCTTCGAGCTGATCCAGAAGGAAACGACGCTGGCGCAGGAATGGGGCACCGGCGGCATCGACGACTACAACGCCCCCAAGGTGACTTACACCGGCGAGCCGATCGTGCTGCGCGCCTCGCTGCACACGCCGCCGGTGGCGTGGACCTCGAAGGTCTGGCAGTGGCAGTTCGACGCGCTCGAGCGCATGTCGGGCGGCAAGATCAAGGTCGAGCATCGCTGGTCGGCCACCATCCACCCGGTCAACAAGGGCTTCGAGGCGATCCGCGACAACCTGACCGACACGACGGGCTGCTGGTCGTTCTACAAGGCCAATTCGTTCCCGAAGATGCAGGGCCTCTTCCTGCCCGGCATTTCGCCCAATGCGGCCGTGCATTCGCTGATGGCCGAGACGCTGTACGACAAGCATTTCCGTGACGAGTACGAGCGCCAGGGGGTTTATCTCGGCCGCCTCCGCGCGACAACGCCGTACATCCTGTGGACCAAGAAGCCGGTACGGAACCTCGCCGACCTCAAGGGCCTGAAGATCCGCTCGGGCGGCGGCACGGAGGCCAAGGTCCTCGCTGCACTCGGGGCAACGCCGACGTCGATGGCCTCGACCGAAATCTACACCGCCTTCCAGCGCGGCATCGTCGACGGCGTCTCGATCTCCGACGGCGCGGCCGAGGTGTTCAAGGTGCACGAGATCGCCACGCACCGCACCTACTTCACTCTGACCCGCATCGTCCTCGAGCAGTGCGTACGCCCCGACTGGGTCAATGCCCTGCCGGCCGACCTGCGGGCCGTCTACGAGCACTGGGGTCGAGGCGCGGCGCAGTACGACACGCAGATGTCGTACGTCTACTATGGCGCCAAGGCCCGCGAGGACATCTTCAAGGAAAAGTTCAAGATGACCTTCATCGACATTTCGCCCGAGGAAGAGGCGAAGTGGCAGTCGATGGCCAACCCCGTGATCGACGAGTTCATTGCCGAACTCGAAGGCAAGGGACTGCCGGGCAAGCAACTCGTCGCCGACATGCGGGCCACCGTGGCCAAGCTCAAGGGCATGTCGCCCAACCAGATCTTTGCCCAGGTGGTGAAGAGCCCGATCAAGGGCGTCATCCCCAAGAAGTGACGTGACGACACGGCGGTCGGCAGCGCTCCGGCGCCGCCGACCGCCATCGCCGCAGGCCCGGCCTGCGGCATCCGGCGACGCGGCCGCGGCAACCCGGACTTCGCAAGACGCGGCTTTGGAGACAATCAGCGGAGGGGTCCGATGGACCGCGCCTTTGCCGTTATGGGTGCCGTGTCACGCACGCTCGACCGCCTCGGCGGGATCGTCGTGCTGCCCGTGATGACGTTCATGATGACGCTCGACGTCATCCTTCGGTACTTCTTCAACTCGCCGCTGATCTGGGGGCTCGAACTGGCCGAGCACCTGCTGATCCTCGTGTTCCTCTGCGCCATCCTCGAGGCGACACGAACCGACGGCAACATCCGTATGGACCTTTTCTACATGGGGATGAAGCCGCGAGCGCAGCAGATCGTCAGCGCGCTGACGGGGCTCTGCGGAATCGCCGTCTTCGTGCTGCTGGCGACCAAGGCCGCCGAGGACATTCCGTTCCTTTATTCCATCCCGGAATCGACCGAATACCTGCACCTGCCCTACTGGGCCTACTACGCCTTCATAGCGGTCGTGTCGGTGCTGATGGTGATCTACTTCGCGCTACGGGTGATCGCACTGGTGCTGGGCGTGCAGGAGCCCCCCGCTCCCGCTCCCATCGGAACGCTGGAGGACTAGGCCATGGATCTCGCGTGGCTCGGCCTCGCCTTTCTCGGCGGCATGCTGGTGCTCATCGCGCTCGGCGTGCCCATCGCGTTCTCGATGCTGATCACCGGCATCCTCGGCATGCTTACGGTCGGCACGATCAACCAGGCCCAGGGCCAGTTGATCCTCAACGTCTGGGACCGCGGCACCAGCTTCGTGCTGACGACGATCCCGCTCTACATCCTGATGGGCCAGCTCGTATACCGGACGCGCATCGCCTCGGACCTGTACGACGCGGTCTACCGCTGGCTCGGCTGGCTTCCCGGCGGCCTCGCCATCACCTCGGTCGTGGCCTGCGCCGGCTTCGGCGCGGTTTCGGGCGGCAGCGCCACGGCGGTCGCCACCCTCGGGCCGATGTGCATGCCCGAGATGCGCAAGTACAACTACTCCAACAAGCTGGCCGCCGGCTCCATATCCTCCGCCGGCACGCTCGGCATCCTGATCCCGCCGTCGATCATCCTTGTCGTGTACGGAGTCTGGACCGAGACCTCGATCGGGCACCTGTTCATCGCCGGCATCGTACCGGGCATCCTGATGACCATTGCCTTCTCGGTCATCATCCTCGCGCTGTGTATCGCGCGCCCGGAACTCGGGCCACCCGGCGTGACATTCCCCTGGGGCGAACGCATCCGCTCGCTCAGCAAGGTGCTGCCGACCTTCCTCGTCTTTTTCATTGTCATCGGCGGCATCTATGGCGGCGTGTTCGATCCGTCCGAGGGCGCCGCCATCGGCGTTTCATCGATCGTCGTGATCGCCCTGGCCATGGGGCGGCTCGACTGGGCCGCGATCCGCATCTCGCTGATCTCGACCATGCACACGACGGGGATGCTGTTCCTCATCATCACCGGCGGCCACGTGCTCGGTCACTTCATCGTGCTGACCAAGCTCACCGAAGGCATCGTCATATGGCTGACGGGCCTGGGTCTCGACTGGATCGCGATGATCATCGTGATCAGCCTGATCTATATCCTGCTCGGCATGATCCTCGACGTCTGGGCGATGCTGATCCTGACGATTCCGTTCCTGTTCCCGGTAATCCTCGCCTTCGGCATCGACCCGGTATGGTTCGGCATCTACGCCACGGTGATGACCGAACTGGCGCTGATCACGCCGCCCGTGGGCGTCAACGTGTATGTCATGGCAAAGGTCGCGCCGGACGTGCCGCTGAACGACATCTTCGTCGGCGTGGCGCCGTTCTTCCTGGCCGTGCTCGGGATCGTGGTGCTCATAACGATCTGGCCAGAACTGGTACTCTGGCTGCCGCAGCTCGCCTTCGGCTGATCGAATGAAGGGGCGCCGTCCCGTTCCCGGTGGAACGGGACGGCTGCCAATACGTCAGGCCGCGCGCGAGCGCGAGGCGTGGCGCCCGCCGCCACGATGCGAGCGACTTTGATGACCGCGGGGTGCAGCGGCGCGGCCTTCGCTTTCGGCCGGCCGCTGGCCAATGACCGTCAGCGGCTGACGCGTCAGGCGCTCGATGTCGCGCAGCAGGCCACGTTCCTCCGGCGCGCATAGCGTCAGGGCAATGCCCGCGGCGCCGGCGCGCGCCGTGCGGCCGATGCGATGGACATAGGCCTCCGGCACATCCGGCAGGTCGTAGTTGACGACATGGCTGATGCCCGTGACGTCGATGCCGCGGGCCGCGATGTCGGTCGCCACCAGGACGCGAACGCGGCCGGAGCGGAAACCGTCGAGCGCCCGCACGCGCGCGCCCTGCGACTTGTTGCCATGGATCGCCTCGGCGCCGATCCCGGCGCGTTCGAGCTGCTCGGCCAGCCGGTTGGCGCCGTGCTTGGTGCGCGTGAACACGATGACGCGCGACATTGCCGTATCGGCCAGCAGGCTGACCAGCAGCGCGCGCTTGCCGCCGGCATCGACGAAATGGACCCGCTGGTCGACGCGGGCGGCGGTCGTCGCCTGCCGCGCAGCCTCGACGCGCACGGGCGCGTTGAGCATGTCGGCGGCGAGCTTGGCCACGTCGTCCGGCATGGTCGCGGAGAACAGCAGCGACTGGCGTGCCTTCGGCAGCATCGCCACGATGCGGCGGACGTCGCGCACGAAGCCCATGTCGAGCATCCGGTCGGCCTCGTCGAGGACGAGGATGGAGACGCCGTCGAGGCGGACGTGGCGCTGCTCGACGAGATCGAGCAGGCGCCCCGGCGTGGCGACGAGCACGTCGACGCCGCGCGCCAGCGCCTTGACCTGCGGCCCCTGCCCAACGCCGCCGAGGACAACGGTCTGGCGCAGCGGCAAGCTGCCGCCGTAGGCGCGCATGCGCTCGGCGATCTGCAGCACGAGTTCGCGCGTCGGCGCGAGGATGAGGGCGCGCACGCCCTTGGCGCCGGGATGGGCGCGCATCTGGCTCAGGCGCTGCAGAACGGGCAGCGCGAAGGCGGCCGTCTTGCCGGTCCCGGTCTGGGCGATACCGAGCAGGTCGCGGCCCTCGAGCAGGGTCGGAATGGCGCGGGCCTGGATCGGCGTGGGTTCGTCGTAGCTCTCGGCCGTCAGGGCTTCGAGCAGGGGCCCGGCGATGCCGAGCGAAGCGAAGGTCGTGGTCGTCACTGTGGAAGTATTGGGCACGGTTATAATGGTCCTCAATCGCGCCGGACCGCGCGCCCTCCGAGGGAGGGGCGGCATACGGGCCGGCGTACCGCCAAACCCGCGCGCGAACGGGGCAGACGAAGTTACAGGGAATGTCTCGGGACAGGTTGCCGCCGGCCGGAAGCGGGCGGAACGTCGCGCAATCGCGAGAATTCGTGGCCTGCATATGGGCCGACGCACGCGCCAAGTCAACGAAATCCTTGGCCGTCCCGCCCCGCGAATGGCCCGGACGGCCGCGGTTGACAGGTCCGGAGGGGGCAAAGCACCCTCCGGCTCCGCACCGGGAATACGGGCGGCACGGGCCAACGGAACGCCGGAAACCAGCCCAATGTACAAGCTCGGGATCGACGTCGGCGGCACGTTCACCGACGTCGTGTTGCTGGACGCGGCGACCGGGCAACTGTGGACCGCGAAGGTACCGACGACTCCTGCCCAGCCGGAGCGGGGCGTGCTGGCCGGCGTCGCGCAGATCCTCGCGCTGGCCGGCGCCGCGCCGTCGGATGTCGCCTTCGTCGGCCACGGCACCACCATCGCCACCAACCTGATCGTCGAGGGCAAGGGCGCGAGGACGGCGCTGGTCACCACGGCCGGCTTCCGCGACGTGCTGGAGATGCGGCGCGTCTCGCGTCACGACCGGGCCGACCTCTACGACCTGTTCTTCACCCCGCCCCCGCCGCTGGTGCCGCGGCGGCGCATCCGCGAGGCGCATGAGCGCGTCCTCGCCGACGGCACGATCGAACGGCCGCTGGACCTCGCCGCCGCGCTGGCCGAGGTCGAAGCCGTCGCGACCGACGGCGTCGAGTCCCTCGCCGTCTGCTTCCTCAACGCCCATGTCGCGCCGGCGCACGAACGTGCGCTGGCCGACGCGGTGCGGGCGAAGCGCCCGGCGCTGTTCACCACCGCCTCGCACGAGGTGAACCCCGAGATGCTGGAGTACGAGCGCACCAGCACCACGGTGGTCAACGCCATGCTCGGCCCGCGCTGCGGCAGCTATATCGGCCGTATCGAGGGCGAGGTGGCGGCGGCCGGCATCGCGGCGGATGTCCACTTCATGCAGTCGAACGGCGGCCTCGCGCGCGCCGCCACAGTGGCGCGGCGCCCCGTAGCGCTGCTCGAGTCCGGTCCGGCCGGCGGCGTGACGGCGGCGGCGCGCCTGTGTGCCCGCGCCGGCATCGCCAACGCCATCACCGGCGACATGGGCGGCACCACCTTCGACGTGGCCCTCGTCCGCGACGGACGGCCGGAAATGCGTACCATGACGCGGCTGGAAACCCATGCCGTGCGCTTCCCCACCCTCGACATCGAATCGATCGGCGCCGGCGGCGGTTCGGTCGCCCGCGTCGATGCCGGCGGCGGCGTGCATGTCGGCCCCGAGAGCGCCGGCGCCGATCCCGGCCCCGCCTGCTACGGCCGCGGCGGCGAGCGGCCGACCGTGACCGACTGCAACCTCATCCTCGGCTATCTCGACCCCGAGCGATTCCTCGACGGCAGCTTCTCGCTCGACCCGGCCGCCGCGCGGCGTGCGGTCGAGACCCAAGTCGCCCGCCCCCTCGGCATGGGCGTCGAGGCGGCGGCACAGATGGTACGCACGCTGGCCAACGCGCTGATGGCGCAGGCAATCCGCCTGGTCACTGTCGAGCGCGGCTATGATCCGCGCGAGTTCGCCTATATCCCCTTCGGCGGCGCCGGGCCGGTGCACGCCGTCGACCTCGCCCGCGAGCTCGGCATCCCGCGTGTCGTCGTGCCGCCCATGCCGGGCCTGTTCAGCGCCTTCGGCATGCTCGTCGCCGACATGGTCCACGAGTTCCAGGCGCCGGTGTCGCAGAATCTTGACGAGGCGACACCCGAGGCGCTGGGCGCCGCGTTCGCGAAGCTCGAGGCCGAGGCCCGCACGGTCATGGCGGCGTCGGGCGTGCCGGCGGGCGATATCGCCCTGCGCCGCCGCCTCGACTGTTCCTACCTCGCGCAATCGGAGACCGTGTCCGTCGACGTCGCCGGTGGCCCCCTCGACGCGGCGACGCTCGCCGCCATCGGCGCCGACTTCGCGTCCGAGCATCACCGCCTGTGGAACTTCGTCCAGCCCGAGCGGCCCGTCCGCATCGTCAATGCCCGGCTGCAGGCGGTCGGCCGTGTCGGGCTGCACGACGATGGCGCCGACGCGCCGTCCCCTGCCGAGGCCCCGCCGCCGCGCCGTTCGGGCGAGCGCAGCGTCTGGCTCGACGGTACGACAACCGTGCTGCCCCTCTATCGCCGTGCCGACCTCGCGCCCGGAGCGACCCTGCGCGGCGCCGCGATGATCGAGGAGCAAAGCTCCAGCCTCGTCATCCACCGCGGCGACACGCTGCGCGTCGACGGCTGGGGCAATCTCGTGGTCGACGTGGCGGGGAGCGCGTGATGGACCGCACCACCTACGAGATCGTCCGCAACGGCCTCTACGCCATCGCGCGCGAGATGAAGATCGCCATGATGCGCACGGCGGTCAGCCCCATCATCCATGCCGGCGGCGACGCCTCGGCGGCCATCTTCGATGCCGACATGCAGCTCGTCGCCCAGGGCAACGACATCCCGACGATGCTCGGCTCGGCCGTCATCTCGGTGCGGGAGTCGGTCAACGCGGTTGGCCGACAGAACCTGCGGCCGGGCGACGTCATCATCTCCAACGACGTCTATCTCGGCGGCGGCAACCACCAGCCCGACGTACAGCTCACCCGGCCGGTGTTCGTCGACGGCCGCATCGTCGCCTTCACCATGACCCGCGGCCACTGGACCGACATCGGCGGCCAGGCACCCGGCAGCTACACGCCGCATACCTGGGACCTGTTCGGCGAAGGCGTCCGCATCCCGCCAGTCCTGCTGTTCCGCGACGACAGGCTGGTCGAGGACGTGGCGAAGCTGATCGTGCAGAACACGCGCGACCCCGACAGCCGCATGCTCGACATCAAGGCGCAATATGCCGGCGCCTATGTCGGCGACCGCCGCGTCGTCGAGATGGCCGGCAAGTACGGCGTCGATGCGGTCGGCGAGGCGATGGCGCAGTCGCTCGACTATTCCGAGCGGCTGATGCGGGCGCAGATCGCCGCCATGCCCGACGGCACCTACCACGGCGAGGACTTCGTCGAGCCGGTCGAGGCCGGCGCACCTGCCGACCTCATCCCCATCAGGGTCGCCATCACCATCGCCGGCGACAGCATCACCTTCGACTACACCGGCACGGCGAAGCAGGTGCGCGGCGGCATCAACTGCCCCTTCTCCGTCACCTGCAACAGCACCTGGTTCACGGTGAAGGCGATCACCGATCCGGCCATTCCCATCAACCAGGGCTGCTATCGCCCGGTGAAGATCATCGCGCCGGAAGGCAGCATCCTGAACTGCACCTTCCCCGCGTCGGTCGTCAGCGGCAATACCGAGACCTCGCCGCGCGTCATCGACATGCTGCTGACGGCGCTGGCGCAGGCGATCCCCGACCGCGTCATCGCCCAGAGCTACGATTCCGCCTGCTCGGCCATCATCAGCGGGCCCGACCCCGACGCCGCGCGGCGGCGCGCCATGCGCCGCGCCAATGCGGCCTTCATGGACGTGCACGCCGGCGGCATGGGCGCGCGGCCGGCCCAGGACGGCGTCAACGGCATCCGCGTCTATGTCGGCAACACCGGCACCCAGTCGGTCGAGCAGACCGAGCAGGCGTTTCCGCTGGTGATCGAGGAGTGGTCGCTGGTGCCCGACAGCGGCGGCGCCGGCAAATGGCGTGGCGGCAACACGGCGCGCCGCGTCTACCGGGTCGGCTACGAGGAGGCGACGTTGTCGATCGCGTGCGAGCGCGGCCGCGTCGCCCCGGCCGGCTTGTTCGGCGGCGGCGCCGGCAGCCTGTTCACGGCCAGCGTGGCCACATCGGACGGCGTGACGCGTCACGTACCGGCCAAGGGCGGTTCCGAGGTCGTCGGCGCCGGCGACCGCGTGACGGTCCAGCCGGCCGGCAGCGGCGGCTACGGCGATCCGCATGCGCGCGACCCCGCGCTGGTGCGCGAGGACGTGCTCGACGGCTACGTCACACGCGAAGCGGCACGCACGCTGTATGCCGTCGCCCTGACCGACGAACTGGCCGTCGATATCGCGGCGACCGCGGCGCTGCGCCGGGCGGCGGCGGAGTGAGCGCGATGGAGCCCGCCCTGCCGCTCGCCGGCATCGTCGTCGTCGAACTCGGCCACAGCCTTGCCGGACCCTATGCCGGGTGGATCCTCGCCGGGCTCGGCGCCGAGGTGATCAAGGTCGAGAACCCCGAGGGCGGCGACTACGCCCGCGACTGGGGGCCGCCCTGGCTGCATGGCACCTCGTCGCTCTACCAGGCGCTCAACCGCGACAAGACGGGCATCGCCGTCGACCTCGGCGACGATGCCGACTGCGCCCGCCTGCGCGCCCTCGTGCTCGACCGCGCGGACGTCTTCCTGCAGAACCTGCGGGCCGGCGCGGCGGCAAAGAAGGGGCTCGGCGCCGCCGAGCTGCTCGCCGCCAGGCCGTCGCTGATCTACTGCTCGCTCGGCGCCTTCGGGTCGGCCGGCCCGCTCGCCGACCGGCCCGGCTACGACCCCCTCATGCAGGCGTCGGGCGGCGTCATGAGCGTCACCGGCGAGGCCGGCGGCGCGCCCGTCCGCGTCGGCACCTCGATGATCGACATGGGTGCCGGCATGTGGGCCGCCAACGGCGTCCTCGCCGCGCTTCATCGCCGTGCCGCCACGGGCCTGGGCGGCCATGTCGAGACCTCGCTGTTCGAGACGGCGATCGCCTGGATGGGCACGCACATCGCCGGCTACCTGGCCTCCGGCGAAATCCGCCGGCCCTACGGCTCGGGCGTGGCCGAGATCGTGCCGCACCAGGCGTTCAGGGCGCGCGACGGCTGGCTGATGATCGCCGCCGGCAACGACAACATGTTCCGCCGCCTCTGCGACGTGCTCGGCCGCCCGGAATGGCCGGCCGACCCACGCTTCGCCAGCAACGGCGTGCGCGTGACCAACCGCGAGACGCTGATCGGCCTGATCAACGGCGTCATCGGCGGCGACGACCGTGACGCGTGGCTCGCCCGCATCGACGCCGCCGGCGTGCCGTGCGCGCCCATCCTGTCGGTCGACAAGGTGGTCGAGTGGCCGCAGACCCTCGCCACGGGTATGATCCAGCACGCGCCGGACGCCGAGATGGCGCTGGTCGGCCTGCCGCTGTCCTTCGACGGGGCGCGGCCGCCCTACCGCCGCTCCGCGCCGACGCTCGGCCAGCACACCGACGACATTCTTGGCGCCGGCAAACCCGGCGGAAAGCGCGAGGACGGATGAACGGCGACCACCAGTTTCTCAAGGTCGAGCGGCCCGCAGAGCATCTGCTGCTCGTCACCATCAACCGGCCGGAAGTCCGCAACGCCTTCAACACGGCGACCGGCCTCGAGATCACGCGCCTGTTCACCGAACTGACGCACGATCCGGGCGACGTGCGCTGTGTCGTGCTGACCGGAGCCGGCGACCGCGCCTTCTGCGCCGGTGCCGACCTCAAGGAACGCCACGGCATGACCAACGAGGCGTGGGTGCGCCAGCACGAGATCTACGAGCGCATGCTGCTCGCCGTGCTCGATTGCCCGTTGCCGGTCATCGCCGCCGTCAACGGCCCGGCCTTCGCCGGCGGCTTCGAGATGATGCTGTGCTGCGACTTCGCCTGGGCGGTGAAGACGGCGCGCTTCGCCCTCACCGAGGTGACGCTCGGGATCATGCCGGGCGGCGGCGGCACGCAGACCCTGCCGCGCACCGCCGGCATCCGGCGGGCGAAGGAGATCATCCTGTCGGGCCGGCCATTCGACGCCGAGCAGGCGCTCGCCTGGGGTATCGTCAACCGCCTGTGCGAACCCGGCAAGCTGATGGACGAGACGCTCGACCTCGCGCGCACGATATGCGCCAACGCGCCGCTGTCGGTGCGTCAGGCCAAGAAGTCGATGCAGCACGGCACGCAGATGGACCTGCACTCGGGCATGCTGTTCGAGATCGAGGCGTACAACCGGCTCGTCGGCACCGAGGACCGCATCGAGGGCATCACCGCCTACAACGAGAAGCGGCGCCCCGCCTTCAAGGGCCGCTGAACGCAGCAGGAGACCGCCATGACCCGGGTGATCATCCGCGAAGTCGGCATGCGCGACGGGTTGCAGAGCATCGCGGCCAACATGGCGACGGCCGACAAGTGTGCCTGGATCGACGCCGAGCACGGCGCCGGCGTCGACGAGATCGAAGTGTGCTCCTTCGTGCCGGTCAAGCTGCTGCCGCAGTTCGCCGACGCCGAGGAGGTGGTGAAGCACGCCCTCGGCCGTAATGGCCTGACGGTGGCGGCGCTGACGCCGAACCTGCGCGGCGCCGAACGCGGCTTCGCGCTCGGCGTCCACAAGCTCAACTTCGTGGTCTCGGTCAGCGAGGCGCACAACCTCGCCAATGTCCGCCGTCCCGTGGCCGAGTCCGTCGCCGACTTCCGGGCCATCGTCGCCGCGCGCAACGCCCTGCCGGGCTCCGCGCGGCCCGTACTCGCCGCAGGCCTGTCCACCTCCTTCGGCTGCTCCATCGCCGGGGCGGTGTCACCGGACGCGGTGGTGGCACTGGCCGGACAATTGCTGGAGGCCGGCGCCGAGGAACTGGTCGTGGCCGATACCGTCGGTTACGCCAACCCGGCCCAGGTGCGCGCGATGTTCTCGCGCGTCCTCCGAGAGGCCGGGCGCATTCCGGTGGCGGCGCATTTCCACGACACCCGCGGCCTCGGCCTGGCCAACGCCCTGGCGGCGCTGGACGTCGGTGTGACGGCGTTCGACGCCTCCCTCGGCGGCTTCGGCGGCTGCCCTTACGCGCCGGGTGCCAGCGGCAACGTGGCGACGGAAGACCTCGCCTTCATGCTCGACGGCATGGGGGTCGAGACGGGCATCGACATCGAGCGGCTGCTGGCGGCACGCGCCCATGTCGAGCGCGCCTTGCCGGGCACCACGTTCTTCGGCGCGCTCGCCCGCGCCGGCCTGCCCAAGGGGCACGCCGCCCGTCGCGCTGCCTGAGAGCGGGACCGGAAGGCGGTCCGGGCTGCCGGCGCGCGTCAGCGGACGATGGCCTCGCCATCGCGCAACACGAGCCATATGGCGGGTATCACCAGCACCGTCAGCAGTGTCGACGAGGCGAGGCCGAACAGCAGGGAAATGGCGAGGCCCTGAAAGATCGGGTCGGCCAGGATCGTCGCCGCGCCGATCATCGCCGCCAGCGCCGTCAGCAGGATGGGGCGGAATCGGATCGCGCCGGCCGTCAGCAGGACGTCCCGGAGCGACGCCCCCTCGCCACCCCCATGGCGTACGAAATCGATCAGCAGGATCGAGTTGCGCACGATGATCCCGGCAAGGGCGATGAAGCCGATCATCGAGGTGGCCGTGAAGGGCGCATCGAACAGACGGTGGCCGAGCACGATGCCGATCAGGGTCAGCGGTACCGGGGTCAGGGCCACCAATGGCAGCAGGAAGCTGCCGAATTGCGCAACCATCAGGACATAAATGCCAATAATTGCGACCGCGAATGCAGCGCCCATGTCGCGAAATGTCACCCACGTCACTTCCCATTCGCCGTCCCACAGCAATGTCGGCCGGCTCTCGTCCTCCGGCTGGCCATGCAGACGGACAACAGGAACCTTCAGCGCGCCCCAATCATGGGTTGCGATGCGACGCTGGACCTCGATCATGCCGTAGATCGGCGCCTCGAAGGCACCGGCAAGTTCCGCCATCACCATGTCAGTCGCCTTGCCGTTGCGGCGGAAGATAGTCGGCGACCCGTCTTCACGGGTGACGCGCACCACATCGCCGATTTCGACCACCGTACGATCGCCGGGCAGCAGATTTGCCGGCACGGGCGTCGCCGCCAACCGTTCGCCCCATGCAAGGTCGCTCTTCGGCAGGCGTACCGTAATGGCGATCGGATCGCGGCCTTCGCCACGATGCGAATAGCCGACGGCAACACCACCAAACAGGGCAGCCACCGTGTCGTAGACGTCGCGCTGTTCGACGGCGAAGAATTCGAGGCGGTCCTGATCGATACCGATGCGCAGGCGCGGCGCCGGCGCGCCGATCGAGTCGTCGACGTCGACGATGAACGGCACCTTGGCGTAGATTTCCCGTAACTCGGCAACGATGGCCCGGCGTGTTGCTGCATCGGGCCCGTAGACCTCGGCCAGCAGGGTCGCGAGCACCGGCGGGCCAGGCGGCACTTCCACCACCTTGAGACTGCTGCCATCCGGCAACGCCAATGCCGACAGCTGCTGCCGTAGCTCCAGAGCAATGGCGTGGCTCGGTCGGTCGCGGTCGCCTTTCGGCAGGAGATTGACCTGAAGTTCACCCAGCTCGGGCGACGCCCGCAGGTAGCTGTGGCGCACCAGCCCGTTGAAATTGAACGGCGCGGGAGTTCCGGCAAAGCCCTGTACGGACGTCACTTGCGGCAGGCCGCCGGCAATCGTCGCCGCGGCGAACAGCACCCGGTCGGTATCCTCGAGCGTCGCTCCCTCCGGCAGGTCGACGACGACGGAGAGTTCGGCCTTGTTGTCGAAGGGCAGCAGTTTGACCGTGACATCGCGGGTAACGAACAGCAGGCACACCGCCACGGTCGCGGCCAGCACGACCAGAAGGAATGCCCAGGCACGCGCGCGCGTCGCCAGCACCGGTCCGGCCACGCGCCTGTAAAACGTCCCAAGGCCCCCTTCCCCATGCCCGCGAGCAACCGCGTCCTGCCTCGGTGCAAGGCGCAGCAACAGCCACGGTGCCACGACCACGGCGACGAAAAAGGAGAACAGCATCGCCGCCGAGGCGTTGACCGGAATGGGCGCCATGTAGGGGCCCATCAGGCCTGACACGAACAGCATCGGCAGCAGCGCGACGACCACCGCAAGGGTCGCAGCCACCGTCGGGTTGCCGACTTCTGCCACGGCGGCGATCGCCGCTTCCATGCGGCTGCGCCCGTCCTTCATGCCCCAATGGCGGGCAATATTCTCGACGACGACGATGGCGTCGTCGACGAGGATGCCGATGGCAAAAATGAGGGCGAACAAGCTGACGCGATTGATCGTGTAGCCCATCAACCACGCAGCAAACAACGTCAGCAGAATGGTCGTGGGTATGACCACCAGCGTTACAACCGCCTCGCGCCAGCCGATGACGACGGCGATCAGGACCACGATCGAAAGGGTCGCCAGCGCCAGGTGAAACAGCAGCTCGTCGGCCTTCTCGCTCGCAGTCTCGCCATAGTTGCGCGTGATCTCGACGCTCAGATCGGACGGGATCACCACTCCACCTTGCAGCGAGGCGACGCGCGCCACGATGTCCTGCGCGACGACCACCGCATTGGCGCCGGCGCGCTTGCCGATCGCAATGGAGACGGCGGGCACCCGGGATGCGGCGCTGTCGCCGGTGGCATCCAAGGTCCAGGCGCGCTGTTCGTCGGGCGCCGGGCCGACGACAATGCTGGCGACGTCGCGTACATAGACCGGGCGACCGTCGCGCGTGGTGAGCAGCAGCAGGCCGACATCGGGTACGCTGGACAGCGTCTGGCCGGAGGTGACGACGCGCCGCATGCCGGCATCGCGCACCGCGCCCGCTTCGAAGGAGCGGTTGGCGTCACGGACCTTGGCGATGAGTTGCTGCAGCGTGACCCCGAATTCCGCCAGTCGCTCGGGATCGGGCTCGACCCGGATTTCATCCGTCTGCCCGCCGGCCAGGTAGGTCAGGCCGACATCGTCGACTTTCACCAGTTCGGCGCGCACCTCGTCTGCGACCCTTGTGAGGTCGGCGCTTGTCCATCGTTCCGTAGCGTCGGGCCGCGGCGACAGCGTCAACACGACGATGGCCACATCGTCGATGCCGCGGCCGACGATGAGGGGCTCTGGAATTCCAACCGGGATGCGGTCGTAGTTGGCGCGCATCTTCTCGTGGATCCGAAGGATGGCGTCGTCGGCCGGCGTGCCCACTTCGAAGCGCGCCGTCACGGTCACGACGTCGTCGCGTGTCTGCGAATAGACGTGCTCGACGCCGGGAATGCCCTTGACGATCGCCTCGAGCGGCTTCGTCACCAGTTCCACCGCATCCGGCGCGGCGAGGCCATCCGCCCGCACGTGGACATCGACCATGGGCACGCTGATCTGCGGCTCCTCCTCGCGCGGGATCAGCAGCAATCCGACAACGCCGAAGGCCACCGCCGCGAGAAGGAACAGCGGCGTCAGCGGCGAGCGGATCGAAACGCCGGCCAGCCATCCCGACAGCCCCCGCTTCATGGACGCACCAGCGTGTCGCCGTCGGCGAGACCGGAGAGAATCTCGACCCCGTCGGTAAGGCCGGGCTGCACCAAGGCCCGGCCAAGCTGCACCGGCACCGGCAGCGTGCCACCGCCGGCTGCGCGCACGTGGACATAGTCGACGCCCGCGCGCGTCGTGACGAACCCTGCCGGGACAACATAGACGGACCGTTGGCCGCCCGACACCCAGACGCGCAAGCGCTGGCCGACGAAATAGTCGCCAAGCCCGTCCACGGCTGCGTCGGCGACGACCCGTCCGTCCTCGATCTGCGGGTAGATCAGGCGGATCACGCCTGTTCGCGCTGCAACCGGGCCCGCCTCGCCGCTGTCGAGACGGACCGCGTCACCGATGGCGAGGAAGCGGGCGTGCCGCTCCGGCAGCCGCAGCCGCAACACGTAGTTCTCCTCGGCAATCGAGGCGACGACTTCGCCGGCCAGCACCACCGAGCCCGCTGTCACGGGTACGGCAAGAACGCGGCCACCCGCCGGTGCCAGCACTTCACCTTCCGCCATCTGCTGCCGGGCCACCTGTCGGTCGGCCATGCGCGCCGCGAGTTGTCCCGCCGCAACCTCGGCGGCGGTTCTCGCCTCGTCGCGGCGCACCTTGGGAATGGTTCCGGCGGCGAAAAGGCCTTCGGCTCGCTCGAGGTTGGCGCGCAACTGGCGCGCCTCCGCCTCCAGCGCGGCGATCTGGGCATCGAGGACCGTGATGCGCAGGGCCAGCTTCTCGTCGCCGACAGCGGCGATCGCCTGGCCGCGCTCGACGCGATCGCCCTCGTCGATGCGTATCTCCGCCACTGTCCCTGCGATCCGGGAGCGCGCCGAGAGGACACTGGTGCTCTCCACCGTGGCGAATACCGACTTGTCGTCGCTCACGAGGCGCCGCGTCACCGTGAACGTCTCCTCGGCGCCCGCCGTAACAGGCACCAGAGCCAGCAGCATCAGCATCCCGATCGCGCGCATCATCGCCCTTCTCCAGCACCCGCCGCCCGGCCGGCCTCTCCTGTGCAGTAGCAACGATAAAGGGCCATCAGCACCTCTCGCGCCGGCCCGCTGGCGAGGGCGTACAGGATGGTCTGTCCCTCCCTGCGCGTGGTCACGAGCCCGTCACGCCGCAGCAGGGACAGGTGCTGCGACGCGGTCGAGTCGCGTACGCCAACGAAACCCGCAAGGTCACCAACGGACCTTTCGCCGTCCGCGAGGCGACACAGGATCAGGAGGCGATGGCGGTTCGCCAGCGACTTGAGTAGCTCGCAAGCCTGCTCGGCGGCTTGATCCATCGCAGATGCATCTATATTCATACTTGCGTATATACGTACATAAACACATATATGCCATGACCAATTTCGTCGCCATTCCCACGGACGGGTGCCATGACCACCGATACCAACGTCGTCTGCCCCGCCTGCGGCCGCACCAACCGCATTCCCGCCGGGCGCCCGGCCTCGGCCGCGCGCTGCGGCGCGTGCCGCAAGGCGCTTTTCACGGGCCGGCCGGCCGAGGTGACACCGGCCGCGTTCGCGCGCCACGTCGCCGTCGACGGCGTTCCGGTTCTGGTCGATATCTGGGCCGGCTGGTGCGGACCCTGCCGTCAGATGGCGCCGATGTTCGCCGAGGCGGCGACCGCTCTGGAGCCGCACGTCCGATTGCTCAAGCTTGATGCCGATCAGGGTCCGGAGATTTGCGCCCGCTACGATGTACGCGGCATCCCGGCGCTTCTGCTGTTCCACAAAGGCGGGCTCGTGGCGCGCTCTTCGGGCGTGATGGACGCCCGGGCTATCGCCGACTGGACCCGACGCAACCTCGCGATCGCCCCGGCCAACGGAGCGGATTCGCATTCCACTGGAGGCATGACATGACCGTCGACCGCGCCGTACTCGCCTTTGCCGGCTGCATGGTGCTGCTGAGCGCTGCCCTGACGTGGCTGTTAAGCCCGTGGTTCCTGCTGTTCACGGCCTTCGTCGGCCTCAACATGCTGCAGTCAGCCTTCACCGGCTTCTGCCCCGCGGCCGTCATTTTCCGCAAGCTTGGCTGCCGCGCTGGCGCCGCCTTCGGCTAACCGGGATGCAGGAAAGGTGGTGGGGACGGCCGCCGGGATCCGCCGGCGGCCGTTCCGCAACCGCTACTGAGCGGCCGCCGCCGACGTGCCCTGCGCTTCGGCGACGATGGCGTCGAGGGCGGGCTTCACGACCTCGTTGAACGCCTTCATGTTCCACATGACCTTGTCCTTGGGCATCTGGGCGTAGTGGAAGATCAGCGTCATGTACTCGGCCGGGAAGACCTTCCACTGCCTGACCAGCTCGTCGCGCACCTGCTCGGGCGTGCCGACGACGTAGAGGCCGGACTCCATCATCGAGCCATAGACGTCCTTCATGTCGAGCTTGCGACGGCCCATCGCGGCATAGAAGTTCTTCCAGATGTCGAAGTCGTGCGCGATGACGTTCTTCTTCGCCTGCTCCTCGGTCTCGGCCATCTGCATCCAGCGCACCAGGCACTGGTTCTGCCCCGGCTTCCAGTTGTAGCCGTTCTCGTTGGCGATGCGCAGGTAGCTCTGCGACAGCGGCCCGGCCGTGTTGATGTTGGTGAAGTAGACCGGGATGAAGCCGTTGCGCGCGCAGTACTCGATCGTCTCGGGGCTGCCGCTGCCGGACACGAAGACCGGCGGGTGCGGCGTCTGATACGGCGCCGGGCAGACGCTGACTTCCTGGATCGAATTGTTGGGACCGAGCTCGTTCGGCGCGCCCAGCCGCTCCGTCACGCCGGTGTGGGCGAGCTGCCAGTCGGCCACGCCGGTATCGGCCGGATACGGGATCTGCCAGATCTTGCCCTTATGGGAGAAGGACTCCCGCGTCCACGCCTTGCGGACGATATCGATCTGTTCCTCGAACACCTCGCGGTTCTTGGCGTCCTGATCGAGATCCTTCTGCTGGATGCCGGTCTGCGCAAAGCCGACGCCGACGGTGGCCGGGTTGTTCTTTGCGGCCGAGGGCGACTTGGTGGCCGTCGTGCCGTAGTGCTGGCCGAGCACATTGGTCCAGCGGCTCTGGTAGCCACGCGCGAAGCCGACGAAGCTGCGGCCCTTCGCGAGGTGGTCGATGATCGCCGTCTCCTCGGCCACCCGGATCGGGTTCTGCGTCGACATGACGTAGCCGAGCTGGCCGACGCGCACGTTCTTGGTGATGGCCGCCCAGTACGCATCCATCACGCCGGGGTTGGGGCCGACCTCGTAGCCTTCCGACCAGAAATGGTGCTCGATCGTCGCGACGCCCCAGAAGCCGTTGTCGTCGGCGTACTTGACGATGTCGTGCCAGCCGAGAAGCGTGTCCTGGTAGATCTGCTTGTTGCGGCCGATCGGTCGCAGTTCGGCGCGGTGCTCCTCGCTGTCGGCGGGCAGCACGGGGTAGATCTGGATGATCGGCTTGAGCACGGACATTTCCTCCGGAACGGGCTGATATCTCAACCTTCAGCCTGCCACCTTAAGGCGGCCCAAGGTTATGGCAAGGGCACAGATCGATTGGGCATCCGCCCATTGGAAATATTGCCCGGGCCCGGCGGCTGGCACGCCGATTGCGTCGCGACCGGACGCCGGCGCGACGGCGGAAGCAGTCTCGTCGCTGGCCCGGCCGGCCGTCTTGTGGCCTGATGGCGGACCGAGAGCAACGGGGGGTCGATGAGCGTTTCCAGTGCCGCCGGGGAGGCGCCTGACGGACCGGTGCCGCTGCTGCGGCTCGACGGCATCGTCAAGCGATTCCCCGGGACGCTCGCCAACGATCACGTCGACCTCACGGTCCTGCCCGGCGAAATTCACGCGCTTCTCGGCGAGAACGGCGCCGGCAAGAGCACGCTGGTCAAGATCATCTACGGCAGCCTGCAGCCCGACGAAGGCGCCATCCGCTGGCAAGGCCAGCGCCTGTCCATCGCCAGTCCGGCACATGCGCGCAGGCTGGGCATCGGCATGGTCTTCCAGCACTTCTCGCTGTTCGAGGCGCTGACGGTGGCGGAGAACATCGCCCTCGGCCTCGACGATGCCAGGGACCGCGCCGGCCTCGCCGGTCGCATCGCCGATGTCTCGCGGAGCTATGGCCTGCCCCTAGACCCCTCCCGCACAGTCCACGCGCTGTCCGTCGGCGAGCGCCAGCGCATCGAGATCGTGCGCTGCCTGCTGCAGAAGCCGCGCCTGCTGATCATGGACGAGCCGACGTCGGTACTCACCCCGCAGGAGGTCGAACGCCTGTTCGAGACCCTGCGACGGCTGGCGGCCGAGGGCTGCTCCATCCTCTACATCAGCCACAAGCTGGAAGAGATACGGGCGCTTTGCGAGACGGCGACGATCATGCGCCAGGGCCGCGTCGTCGCGCATTGCGACCCGCGCGCCGAAACGACCAGACGGCTTGCCGAACTGATGATCGGCAGCGAGGTGAAGGCCCCGTCGCCGCGGCCGCACGGCGACGGCAGTCAGGCGCCGCGTCTGGTCGTCGACCGGCTGACGACGACCTCGGGCCATGATTTCGGCACCGACCTGCGCGACATTTCCTTCACCGTCGGTGGCGGCCGCGTCCTCGGCATCGCCGGCATCGCGGGAAACGGCCAGACCGAACTGATGGAAGCCCTGTCGGGCGAGGTCGCGGCCGGGCGGCCCGAGACCATCCGCATAGACGGCACCGCGGCCGGCCATCTCGGCCCGCGCCGGCGCCGCGCGCTGGGCGCCTGCTTCGTGCCGGAAGAGCGCAACGGCCACGGCGCCGTGACGGCCATGACCCTGGCCGAGAACATCTTCCTGTCCGGGCATGTGCGGCGGGCGCTGGTGAGGCTCGGACTGATCGACACGCCGCGCACGAACCGCTTCGCCGACGAGGTGATCGCCCGCTTCGATGTCCGCACCACGGGGTCGCAGGCCGAGGCGCGCGCCCTGTCGGGCGGCAATCTCCAGAAGCTCGTCGTCGGCCGCGAGGTCATGCAGGATCCGACCGTGCTGGTCCTCAGCCAGCCGACCTGGGGCGTCGATGCCGGCGCCGCGGCGGCCATCCACCAGGCGATCTTCGACCTGGCGGCGGCCGGCACCGCGATCGTCGTGATTTCGCAGGATCTCGACGAGATCTTCGCGCTCTGCGACGACATCGCGGTCATCGCCGGCGGCCGCCTCTCGCCGCCCCGGCCCGCCGCGGAACAGACGGTGGCCGAGATCGGCATCCTCATGGGCGGCATCGGCGCGCCCGCGACGTCACCGGAGGCCCCGCGTGCTGCTCCGGCTTGAGTCGCGCGGCGCGCGCTCGCGGCTGTGGTCGCTGGCCTCGCCCGTCCTCGCCCTGGCGCTGACCGTCGCCACGACCGGCGTCATCTTCGCCGCCCTCGGCAAGGACCCCGGCGAGGCGCTCTATGTCTTCCTGATCGAGCCGCTGGTCGGCGAAGGCCGCCTGCCCGAACTGCTGGTCAAGGCGGCGCCGCTGGTGATGATCGGCGTCGGCATCGCACTGGCCGTCCGTACCAACGTCTGGAACATCGGAGCCGAGGGGCAATACACGGTTGGCGCCATCTTCGGCGGTGGCCTCGCGCTGTTCCTGCCCGACCTTTCCGCGTGGCTGCTCTTCCCCGCCATGATGGTGATGGGCGTCGTCGGCGGCATGATCTGGGGCGGCATCGTCGCCCTGCTCAAGACCCGCTTCAACGCCAACGAAATCCTCACCAGCCTGATGCTGACCTACGTGGCGAAGCTGCTGCTGATCTGGCTGGTGTCGTCGCCGTGGCGCGATCCGAAGGGCTACGGCTTTCCGCAGACCGCCATGTTCTCGGAACAGGCGACGGCGCCGATCCTGATCGAGTTCACGCGCGTCCATCTCGGCGTCGCCGTGGCGCTTCTGGTCGCGGTGGTTGGCTGGATCCTGCTGACGCGATCGGCGCTCGGCTTCCAGCTTCGCGTCCAGGGCGAGGCGCCGCGCGCGGCCCGTTTCGCCGGCTTCAGCGAGAACCGCCTCGTCTGGCTCGCCATGCTGATCAGCGGCGGGCTGGCGGGTCTCGCCGGGCTGTTCGAGGTCGCCGGCCCGGTCGGCCAGCTCACGCCCTCGATCTCGCCCGGCTATGGCTTTACCGCCATCATCGTCGCCTTCCTCGGCCGTCTGCATCCGCTCGCGGTCGTGCTGGCCGGGCTGCTGCTGGCGCTGTCGTATCTCGGCGGCGAGTCGGCGCAGATCGAGCTTGGCCTGCCGAGCGCCGTCACCGGCATCTTCCAGGGCGTGCTGCTGTTCTACCTGCTCGCCTGCGACACGCTGATCCTCTACCGCCTCCGCCTGCGGCGCCGGGCGGCCAATGCCGGCGCGGGGGCATGACATGCTGACCAGCTTCGTGCTCAGCGTGATCATCGCGTCGACGCCCCTGCTGCTCGCCGCCACCGGCGAGCTGGTGGCGGAGAAGTCCGGCGTCCTCAACCTCGGCGTCGAGGGCATGATGCTGGTCGGCGCCGTCGTCGGCTTCGCCGTCACGGTGACGACCGGCAACACGCTGCTCGGCGTCGTCGCCGGCATGCTCGGCGGGATCGCCATTTCGCTGGTGTTCGCTGTCCTGACGCTCACCTTCCTCGCCAACCAGGTGGCGACCGGGCTTGCCATCGCCATCTTCGGCACCGGCCTCAGTGCGCTGATGGGCGCCGGCTATGTCGGCGTCGCGGTCGAACGCCTGGCCCAGCTCGACGTGAAGGGGCTCAGCGACCTGCCCTTCGTCGGGCCCGTGGTGTTCGGCCAGGACACACTCGTCTACGTGTCCATCGCCGCCGTGGCGGCCGTCTGGTGGTTCCTCTACCGCAGCCATGCCGGCCTCGTGCTGCGCGCGGTCGGCGATTCCCACGACGCGGCGCACGCCATCGGCTACCCGGTCGTCGCCATCCGCTATGCCGCAACCCTCTTTGGCGGCGCCATGGCCGGGCTCGCCGGGGCCTACATGTCGCTCGCCTACAACGCGAGCTGGTCGGAGAACATGACCGCCGGCCGCGGCTGGATCGCGCTCGCGCTGGTCGTCTTCTCGACCTGGCGCCCGGTCTGGCTTGTGGTCGGCGCGTATCTCTTCGGCTCGATCATGTACCTGTCGCTGTACCTGCAGGGGCTCGGGGTCGCCGTGCCCTCGCAGTTCGTCTCGGCCCTGCCCTACGTCGTCACCATCGTCGTGCTGGTGGCGATCTCGCGCGACCGCACGCGCATCCGCCTCAATGCCCCGGCCTGCCTCGGCCGGCCCTTCCATGCCGCCGGCTAGTGCCGCGCGGACCTGACGCCTTAATGTGGAACCGGCCCTCGGGCCGCGGGAACAGGAGTGAGCCTCGATGATCAAGCGCAGAACATTCACCACGCTCGCCGGCGCCGGCCTCGCCGCCGCCGCCATGCCCATGCTGGCGCGCCCGGCCCTCGCGGCGCCCGCCAAGGTCGGCTTCGTCTATGTCGGCCCGATCGGCGACCATGGCTGGTCCTACCAGCACGATGTCGGCCGCAAGGCCATCGAGGCGGCCCTCGGCGACAAGGTATCGACGACATTCGTCGAGAACGTGGCGGAGGGGCCGGACGCCGAGCGCGTGATCGCCGAACTGGCGACCAAGGGCCACAACCTCGTCTATACGACCTCGTTCGGCTTCATGAACCCGACGGTGAAGGTCGCCGGCCGCTTCCCCAAGGTGATGTTCGAGCACGCCACGGGCTACAAACAGGCGGCGAACGTCGCGACCTACAACATCCGCTTCTACGAGGGCCGCTACGTCCAGGGCATCATCGCCGGCAAGCTGTCGAAGTCCGGCATCGTCGGCTATGTCGGCTCGGTGCCGATCCCCGAGGTCATCATGGGCATGAACGCGCTGCTGATCGGCATGCGGACGATCAACCCGCAGGCGCGGCTCAAGTTCATCATGATCAACTCGTGGTACGACCCGGGCAAGGAAGGCGATGCCGCCAAGGCCCTCGCCGACCAGGGCGCCGACATCATCGCCCAGCACACGGACTCGCCGGCACCGCTGCAGGTCGCCGAGGCGCGTGGCCTCAAGGCCTTCGGCGAGGCCAACGACATGATCAAGTTCGCCGAGAAGACCCAGCTCACCTCGTCGATCAACAACTGGGCGCCCTACTACGTCGAGCGCACCAAGGCCGTGATCGACGGCACCTGGAAGAGCGGCGACGTGTGGGGCGGCTTCAAGTCGGGCATGCTGCAGATGGCGCCCTACCGCAACATGCCGGACGACGTCGCCGCCGCCGCCGCGGCGGCCGAGACCGGCATCCGCGATGGCAAGATCACCGTCTTCAAGGGGCCGTTGAAGGATCAGACCGGCAAGGAGCGCGTCGCCGCCGGCGCGGCGATGGACGACGGCGCGATGGCCGGCATGGACTGGCTGATCGACGGCGTCGACGGCAAGCTGCCGACCTGATCGCCCCGTCGGGCACGATCATGCGAACGGCGGCGGGAGCGATCCCGCCGCCGTTTTGCATATCCGGAGCGGCGATGCTGCCTAGCTCGGAATCTGGCCGATGAAGTCGCGCTTGCCGACCTCGACGCCGGCATGGCGCAGGATGTCGTAGGCCGTCGTGGCGTGGAAGTAGAAGTTCGGCAGCGCGAAGTGCATCGCGTAGTTCTGTGCGGTGAAGCTCAGCGTGCGCGCCGGGAACTTGAGTTCGACCGGCTTCGCCTCGCTGCCGTCGACCTTGGCGGCCGGCACGCTCTTCACGAAGTCGATCGCCTGCGTCACGCGCGCCTTGAGGTCGGCGAAGCTGGCCTCGTTGCCGGCGAAGGACGGCGGTTCCAGGCCGGCCGGGCGCGCGACGGCGCCGACCGCGTGATTGGTCGCCTGCTGGACCTGCTGGGTGAAGGTGAACATGTCGGGCGCCAGCCGCATCTGCAGCAGCGCGCCGGGGTCGATCTTCTTCGCTTCGCAGTGCGCGGCGGCCTTATCGAGGACGCCGGACAGCGCGGTGAGGATCTGCACGAAGACGGGAGCGGTGGCGGAATGCATTGACACGGCCATGGGCGTGATTCCCTGATTGCCCCATGCGCGTCGACGCGACGCGGGGTGCGGCAATCTACACCCGCCCCCGACGGCCGCGAAGGCCCGCCCGGAGCGGCGACATCACGCCACCGCTGCCCTGTTCGCCCGGCGTCAGCTCGCCGGCACCTTGCCCATGAAGTCCATCTTGCCAAGCTCGACGCCGGCATGGCGGAGGATGTCGTAGGCCGTGGTGACGTGGAAATAGAAGTGCGGCATGGCGAACTGCAGCGCGTAGTTCTGCGCCGTGAAGTTGAAGGTCCGCACGCGCGTCTTGATCTCGAGGGCGCGGCCTTCCTGCCCGTCGATCTTGTTTGCCGGCACGCCGTTGATGAAGTCGAGCGCCGCGGCGATGCGCTTCTTCAGGCCGTCGAGGCCCGGCTCCTCCGGCAGGGCCGGCGGTTCGATGCCCGCGGGTCGCGCGACGGCGCCGACGGCATGCACGGTCGCCTGGTTGACCTGCTGGGTCAGCGTGAACATGTCGGGCGCGAGGCGCATCTGCAGCAGCGTCTCGGGTTGAACATTCTTCGCCGCGCAGAACGCGGCGGCCTTGTCGAGGACGTTGGAAAGGCCGCCGAGCATCTGGTTGAAGACCGGCACGGTGGCCGAGGACAGCGTCACAGCCATGAGCGTCGTTCCCTGTGGGCGTCCCGATGGACGCGGACGGCGAAATCTACACCGCCCCCGGCCGGCGGCGAAGGCCCGCCGGAGGGTCACTCAGCCGCCGCCCTCTCCGGCCGCCAGGTGGGCGTCGCGCCGGGCGTAGAGGGTCTCGTCCGCATAGCCCATGGTATCCGGCCGGGCGCGCCCGAGCATGACCTGGAAATAGACCGGTGCCTCGCTGGCGTTGACGTAGCCATGCACCACCCCGGGCGGACACGACACGCATTCCCAGCGGCCCAGCCGGCGCGTCACGCGGCTGCCGTCCTCGTCCTCGAAGAACACGTCCAGCGCGCCGTCGAGGACGAAGAACACCTCCTCGACCTCGTGCGTGTGGGCGGCGTTGCCCTGCCCCGGCTCGACATACATGACCGACAGGGTAAAGCCGCGCGCCGGAATGACCGCCGGGTCGGCGTGCTTGCCCGATCCGCCGGCGCCGATGAAACGATGCTGCGCCCGCCTGTAGCCTTCGATCCTGGCATCCTCGAAGGCCGCCCAGTCGGGCACGATGTCGGCAAAGCGCCGGACATAGCGCCGGGCCACGGCCTCGGCGGACATGCCGACGGTCTCGGGATCGCGCGGGTGGCGAGCAGTGGCCATGGCCCTGTCCTCCTGTCGAACCGTCAAAGCGTCGTCGTATCGACGATCGGGATCTCGAACGTACCGGAGTCGCCTTCGGTCGGCATGACGCGGCGCCAGTCGATCTGCAGATCCTCCAGCACGGCGCGCGCGGCATGCCGTCCCGACCAGCCGGTTACCGGGCCACCGGGATGCGATGAGAGACCGGTCAGATAGAGGCCCGGCACCGGCATGCGGTAAGTGCCCCAGCCCTTCACCGGGCGGTTGAGGCCCATCTGCTCCGGCACCAGTTCGCCGCCCTGGGCGTGGCCGCGATGGAATGTCGGGTTGATGCGCTCGATGTCGACCGGGCTGTGCACGGCGCGGCCCAGTTCGTCGCCCGGTTCGAAGCCTACGACCAGCTTCGCGTATTCGGCGACGAGGAAGTCGGCGTATTCGTTCTTGGCGGTTTCCGTCCAGTTGGCCGGGTCGCCGTCGAGGTCATAGGGCACGTTGGTCAGCACCTTCGCTGTCCCCCTGCCTTCGGGTGCCCGCGACGGATCGATGAGCGACGAGCACCCGCACAGCATCCACGGGGACTCAAGGGTCAGCCGTCCCTCGCGCAGATCGACGAGCTGCCGCGCCACGGCATGGTGGTTCGACTGCCCGGCGAGAACCCCCGCGACCGAGCCGTCATGCGTGCGGATGCGGTGGTTGCGCGGCAGGGCGAGATGCACGACGAACAGCGACGGGCCGGCCCGCCAGGTCTTTGTCCCGGCTACAAAGGCTTCCGGCAGCTTCGCATCGACGAGTTGCGGCAGGCCGACATAGTGCGTCGAGGTGACGATCGCGCGCCGGGCACGGAACACCAGTCCGTTCTCGCACTCGACAGCATCGACGCGGCCGGCGTCGATCCGGATGCGGCGCACCCGCGCGCCGGTGACGATCCGGCCGCCCGCGCGGCGCACGGCGTCGGCCAGCGCCTCGGCCAGCATGCCGGAGCCGCCGACGACGGCGGGCCAGCCCTGCGCCCAGCGCGCCGGAGCGAGCAACGGCATCAGGCCGGTGCCCGCCGCGTCCCATGGCTGCGTGACCGACAGCGGGAACCACAGCATGAAGTCGCGGGCATGCTCGCTTTCGAAGCGCTCGTAGACGACGTCACGGGCGCTGCGCGTACCGAGGGCGCGGTAGCGCGCCGCCGCCGCCGGATCGGCGGGTGCCGGCACCCGGTCCGGCGGATTGACGAACTGCGCCATCTGCAGCGGCACGAAGTCCGCATTCTCTTCGTGGAGCGCGAGGAAGGCGGCGCCGTCCTTCGGCGAGAAGCGCGCCAGTTCCGCCGCCGTGCGTTGCGGGTCGCGCCAGAAGGTGATGCTCTCGCCGTCCGGGAAGGGAATGACGAGGATCGGGTCGTTGCCGACATAGCGCAGGCCATGCGCGACGATGCCCAGCTCGTCGGCGGTCATCACCGGATTGGTCAGGAAGAAGGGATGGCCCTGCGAGAACGGGTCGTGGCGGAACCCGGGAACGGTCAGTTCCTCGGTGACGGTGCCGCCGCCGACCATCTCGCGCGCCTCGACGACGATGACCGACAGCCCGGCGCGTGCCAGATATCCGGCGGCGATGAGGGCATTGTGCCCCGCACCGATGACGACGATGTCGGCCTCGTTACCCGCCCCGGCCATCCCGCCCCTCCCCTCGCTTTGCCGCAAGGGTAAGCGAGGGCCGATGGTGCGGTCGAGACGTGGGACGCCTCAGGCCAGGACGTCGTCGCTCTGGCGCTCGTTGAGGAACATCAGCCGGTAGGTCTCGTAGACCGGGGCGCCGCGGGCGGCGACGGCACCCAGCTTCTCGCCGAGATGCGTCTTCGCCGCCGTCAGGGTGGCCTCGAGGTCCGATCCCTGCACCAGCACGCACCACTCGGGGATCTCCGGGTCCGGCTTGACGCCGAGGCCGCGGGCCAGCCGCGCCTCGGCCTCGGGATCGCCGGACACGGCGAAGCTGCCGACGACGCCGGCCGCCTTGTTCACCGTATCGAGAACGCCGCCGTTGAACCACTTGGCCAGCGCATCGCCGTCCTTCGGTTCGGGACGGAAGCGCACCAGCGTCGCCGCGGCGCCGATGCCATGGGTGGCATCGGCGACGATGGCACCCATCAGGCGGTGCCACTTCGTGAACCCGCCCATCACGCGCTTGGACCAGTCGGTCTGGTTGGCAAGCACCTTCAGGTACGCCGGCGAGCCGATGTCGTCCGAGCGCAGGCACTCGTATGTCGACATGTACCTGATGGCGGCATCGACGGCGACGTAGCGGCAGGCGCGGCGAAAGCCAGGAAGGTTGATGCGCTCGTCGAGGTGCTCGCGATTGTACCACTCGTTGAAGTCGGCCTCGTCCTTGTCCGCGACCTGCGTGAAGGTGATGAGCAGACCCTTGCCGTAAAGCTTCACGATCGATCCCCTCGCGCTGCCTGCACGCTGTCTTCGGAGTACGCCGCTACTGGGCGGCCGCGGCCCGGTGGCCGATCGCCTTGTTGATGCGCGGCATCACCTCGGTCGCCATCAGCTCCATCGAACGGCGGCCAAGCTTCGCGTCCACCCAGTCATGGCCGGCATAGACCAGCGTACCGAAATCGCCGACCTGCTCGCGGAAGGCCATGATCTGCTCGACGACACTGTCGACCGTCCCGGCGATGACGAGGGAATCGACCATGAAGTCGAGCGTAACCTCGCTGTCCGGCTGATCGATGCGGTTCTTGAACAGGTTGTGGCGGTTGCCCTTCAGCAGCTTGGTGCCGAGCTGCTTGTAGTAGAAACGGTAGGGCGAGTCCGGTCCCTTGCCATAGGCCTGCGCGGTCTTCTCGTCGTCGGCGACGAAGATCGAGCGGGCAACGCGCCAGTCCTGCGGATTGGCGACGCGGCCGACGTTCTGGCAGCCCTGCGCGAAGTTCGGCCAGTGGGTCGCGACCCAGGCCGGCTGCAGGAAGTTGGCCGAGATGGCGTACCAGCCGCGTTCCCCGAGGCCGATGACGCCCTTCGAATAGGGCGCCACGACGGTGCCGAGGATCGGCGGGTGCGGCTTCTGGTAGGGCTTCAGCATGATGCCCTGACCGAGTTCCTTGTGGAACGTCTTCATCGTCGAGATCGACCAGGTATCGCCCTTGATGTCGTAGGGCGCCTCGGTCGTCCAGATCGTCAGGATGGCGTCGAGCGCCTCGATGAAGCGGGCATTGCGGTCGATGTTCAGCGTACCGAACACTTCCGAATCGGACGGCAGGTTTCCCGGGCTGACGCCGAACAGGAAGCGCCCCTTCAGCATGTGGTCGAGCAGCGCGATCTCGACGGCGGTCGCCGCCGGGTGATGATGGCCGAGGTTCACCGTGCCGGTGCCGAGCTTGATGTTCTTCGTCGCCTCGGCCACCCAGGCCACCCACAGCATGCTGCTCGGGATCGGCTCGAAGGTGTCGGTCACGTGCTCGCCCATGTAGGCCTCGGTGTAGCCGAGCTGGTCGGCGAGCAGGAACGCCTCCCGGTCCTCGGCCATCGTCTCGACGAGCGGCCGCTTTTCCGGGTGCAGCGGCATGGTGAAGAAACCGAGGTCCATCCTACTTTCCCCTTCAGGCGTGCGGCGCAAGGCGCCTTTCACGCGGCCTTCGGCCCACGCAATTTTGGTGCACCGGACTATATCGGCCGCGTCCCACGGCGGCAACGCGACCGGCGCCGCAGGCCCTCGCTCCTATGGCACGGCCCGCGTCGACAGTCAGCCGGTCCGTCGCTAGCATTCCACCAGCCGGTAAGAGCGGGCGCGGCCGCGAGGGCCGCCCGGACCGCCGCCGGAGGAGGAAGCCATGCTGTTTCGCTGCGGCCATCCGGGTCACCACCATCGCGCCCCGTCGAACGACCAGGGCTATGCCGTGCGAGGTCGCCGCCGGCACGCACACTTCACCGTCGACATCCATTGCCACATGCATGTGCCCGAAGCCGACGCGATGATTCCCGATCCGGAGATGAAGAAGCTTTCCAACCCCTTCCTCGCCTGTAACGCCCTGACGATCGACATCAATCGCAAACAGATGGCGACGCTGCACAACAAGCTGATCGACCCCGCCGAGCGCATCGCCGACATGGACGAGGCCGGCATCGACGTGCAGGCCGTCTCGCCTTCGCCGTTCTATTACAACTACTGGTTCGACGCCGATTTGGCACGGCAGACGTCCCGCGTCGTCAACGACCGTGTCGCCGAGGTCTGCACGAAGTACCCCGACCGCTTCGTCGGCCTGTGCACCGTGCCGTTGCAGGACCCCCGCCTCGCGCTGGAGGAACTGGAGCGTTGCATCGGCAAGCTCGGCATGCGCGGCGTCGAGGTGAACACCCACGTCAACGGCAAGGAACTGACCCGCGCCGGCCTCGACAAGTTCTGGGCCCGCGTCGAGGAGCTGGGCGTGTTGGTGTTCATGCACCCGCACGGTTCCACCTTCACCGAACGCCTGCGCGACCACTATCTGCTCAACTCGATCGGCCACCCGCTGGAATCGACGATCGCCGTCGCGCATTTCGTGCATGACGGCTTCCTCGAGAAGCACCCCGACATCAAGATCTGCATCGCCCACGCGGGCGGCTATGCCCCGGTCTATTTCGGCCGCTACGACCATCCGTCGAGCCGCCGCGACGATGCCCGCGAGCACATCTCGAAGCCGCCCTCGTACTATATCGGCAAGCTCTACTTCGACGCCTGTACCTTCTCCGAAACGCACCTGCGCTACATGATCGACCAGTGGGGTGCCGACCACGTCCTGCTCGGTACGGACTACCCCTACGACATGACGCAGCCCGACCCGATCGGCCTGATCGACTCGGTGAAGGGACTGACGGAAGCTGACAAGGCGCGCGTCATGGGCGGGAACGCGGCGCGGCTGCTCAACATGCTCGATCGAATCCCGCACTGAAGGGCGGACGGCCTTCCGACGCTCTTGCCTGGACCGAAATGCCCGGCGCGGATATCGCCCGCCGCGTAACTGGCCGATTCTGTTTGTTGTCGGACGAGCCACGTGTAATCTCGGCCAGCTTGCAAACGGGTCTGGGCCCCAGCGCAAGCCGTTGCGCCTTCAGCTACTGGCGCAGCGGTTCAAAGAACAGCGATCGACCGGGCGCCTGTCCGGGCGATCAACAAAACGGGGAGAGAAGAATGCCGAGCCTCACGAAGCTGGCGAGCACACCATTTGCAATTGCCGCGGCGGCTGTCCTGCTGGCGACACCCGCCATGGCGCAGGAGACGGTCAAGATCACCGTCGTGTCGGGCTACCCGCCGGTCGCCACCCATGTCGGCGGCGTCACCGAGTACTATATCAAGGAAGTCGATGCCATTCTGGCAAAGACGGGCAAGTACAAGGTCGAGTGGAACGTCGCGCACTCGGGCCAGATCGCCAAGGCGCGCGGTGAGATCGAAGCCGTTCAGTCGGGTATCGCCGACATTTCGCCATTGCCGACGCCTGCCCATTTCGACCGCGTGCCGCTCTATCAGATTCCGTATGTGACGCCGTTTACCTCGGACGACAACGAGGTCCTCGTCAGCGTCATCGAGGGGCTGGAGAAGAAATTCCCGCAGTACGATGCGGCCTGGAGGGCGCTCAACCAGCGCTCCATCAGCCTGACGACCAACGTCGACAACTACATGGTGCTGTCGAAGAAGGAAGTCACCAAGCTGGCTGACCTGAAGGGCATGAAGATCGGTGCGGCCGGTGCCAATCTGCCCTATGTCACTTCGGTTGGCGCGACCGGTGTGTCGGCGCTCCTCACCGACTGGTATCCCGGCCTCAACAGCGGCCTCTACGAAGCGGTCCTCGGCTGGCCGCAGGCCATCGCGTCGTTCAAGCTCTGCGAGCCGGCAAAGTTCCTGCTCAACGGCCATGTCGGCGCCTCGAGCCCGCTCAACCTGACGGTCAATGTCGACTGGCTCGCGAGGCTGCCCGAGGAGGTGCGCAACGCCGTCCTCGCCGCCGCACCGTCCTGGCACAAGGGCCAGACCGCATTGCTCAAGGCCGGTGCGCAGGCCGGCATCGAACTTTGCACCAAGCAGTTCGGCATGAAGCTGACGGTCATGGCAGAGGCCGACACCGTCGCATGGGCGAAGAGCCTGCCGCCGCTCGCCCTTGACTGGGCCAAGGCGCAGGACGCCAAGGGCCTGCCGGGCACCGGCGTGCTCAACGCCTACATGGACGGCATGCGCGCCGCCAAGCAGCGCGTGGTCCGCAACTGGGACAAGCAATAGCGCTTCCTGCGCCGGTCCGTCCGGCGCCTTTCACGGCATAGGGGCCCGCCGGTTCGCCGGCGGGCCCTTTTCTTTGCCCATTCGCTGAAAGTGGGCGTCCTACGCCCGGGACGCACGCCTCGACTGCAATCCGGGCAAGCAATCCCGCGCATTTCGCCGTGTATCCTCGCGACCGGCCGCCGGCGCGACAGCGTGGACGGCGCCTCCGCCTCCGCCCCCGACCGGCGGCTACGGACAACGAAGAAATATGGGTCCGCCTCGTCCGCGGGCCCCGATGGGAGAGGATGCAATGCGCAGTGCGTTGGTGCGCGCCTTGTCGTGCACGACCGGTGCCCTGGCCATGCTGGCCGCCGCCGGTACCATGTCGGCCGCCGATGCCCAACAGACCGTCAAGCTGACCTTCGTCTCCGGCTATCCGCCGTCGGCCACGTTCGTCGGCAGCTTCCTCGACCACTACGTCAAGGACGTGGCGGGCCAGCTCGCCAGGACCGGCAAGTACAAGATCGACTGGAACCTCGCCCACTCGGGCCAGATCGCCAAGCCGCGCGGCGAAATCGAGGCCCTGCAGTCGGGCCTCGTCGAGATCGCCGTCATCCCGACGCCGGCGCATTTCGACCGGGTGCCGCTCTACCAGGTGCCCTACGCGACGCCGTTCACGACGGACGACACGGCGTTCCTCGTCACGGTCATCGAGGGGCTGGAAAAGAAGTTCCCGCAGTACGAGGCCGGCTGGAAGGCGATGGGCATCCGTGCCATCGCCGTGTCCGCCAACGTCGACAACTACGTCCTGCTGACCAAGACCAAGGTCACCAAGATCGCCGATTTCAAGGGCATGAAGATCGGTGCCGTCGGCGCCAACATGCACTACGTCACCTCGGTCGGTGCGACCGGCGTCACGGCGCTGGCGACCGACTGGTATCCCGGCCTCAACAGCGGCCTGTACGAGGGCATCATTGGCTGGAAGCAGGTGATCGGCTCGTTCAAGCTCTGCGAGGCGGCCAAGTTCATGCTCGACGGCCATGTCGGCTCATCCAGCCCGCTGAACCTCGCCGTCAATCCGGACGCGCTGCAGAAGATGCCGGAAGAAGTGCGCAACGCCATCCTTGCCGCCGCCCCGTCGTGGCACAAGGGCCAGATCCAGATCCTGCTGGACGGCGCCAAGGCCGGTCTCGAGTACTGCACCAAGGAGCAGGGCATGACCCTGACCGACATGTCGCCGGCGGACACGGCGGCCTGGGCGAAGGGCCTGCCGCCGCTCGGCCTCGAATGGGCCAAGGTGCAGGACGCCAAGGGCCTGCCCGGTACCGGCGTGCTCAACGCCTACATGGAGGCGATGCGCGCCGGCAAGCAGCGGGTCGTGCGCAACTGGGACAAGGAATAGTCCCGGCATTCCATCGCTGGACAGAAAAGAGCCCGCCGGGTTTTCCCGGCGGGCTTCTTCTTGCGCGCGGCCCGCAACGGACCCCCTCGCCTACTTCTCCGGGATGGTGGGCATCAGCACGTATCCCTGACGCCCCGGCCCGGTGTGAATGGACACGTTGCCGCCGAAGATGTGCGACGGGCGATCGCGCGGATCCTCATGGCGGAAGATCGCGCAGCCCTTCCATGCGCCGTACTCGCCAAGCTGCACGGGCGAGCCGCCGGGGTACTCGTAGTCCTTGCCGCGCACGCTGAAGGCCAGGCGATAGCCCGCCGGCAGCACGATGCAGGTCGGCCACACCTCGACATCCACCTCGTAGACGCGGCCGGGCACCAGCGGCTGCTCCTCGTCGTGCGAGTGATACGGCCGGTACGGCAGCGTCAGCGCCTCGTCGAGCTTGCGATGCGAGCAGCGCAGCCAGCCCTGGGCGATCGGCGTGTGCGGGTCGAGCGCGCCCTGGAAGGTGACCTCCTTCATCTCGGGCGTGAAGGCCCGGACGACGACGAAGAGATCGGCATCGGTGGTCGCCGAGGAAACGAACAACTTGGCGGCGATCGGCCCGGTGAACTCGACATCGCGGGCGAGCGGCGGCGTCATGAAGGTCACGCCGTCCGAGAAGCCGGCGTAGGTCGCCTTCGCGTTCTTCTTGGGTCCGCGCGCCGACAGCGTCATGTCGCCGGCATCGAGGAAGTACCTGGTCCACTTCGTGCGGGCCAGCGGCCACTCGCTCTCGTACCGCTCGACGAACTTCTCGCCGGGATGGCGGACCTGCAACTGCACCTTCGGCTGCTTCTTCCAGCCGGTGTCCTCGCCCTTGAGGAAATGGCCGAAGAACTTCTTCTGCAGGTTGACGCCGTAGTCCGTGTAGAACTCGGTCCAGTGCTCGATGCCGTGGACCTCGAGCCACTTCTCCTTCGAGGCGGCCCGGACGTAGCCCTCGAAATTGCCGCGCGGATGCAGGCCCTGCCCGCCCCAGTTGGCCGTCGACAGGATCGGCACCTTGACCTTCGACCAGTCGGGCATGCGCGACTGCCAGAACTCCGACGTGTCGAGCTTGTTCTCGTAGCAGTCGTCGCCGAAATGCCGGCGGTTGTTGCCGAGCTGCTCCTTGGTCAGCGTCTCGGGGCCGGAGACCCAGTCGCCGCTGATGGCGCTGCGCAGCCCTTCGGTGCCAAGGCCGTTCTGCACCTTCCAGATCTGCGCGCGCGGCCATTCCTGGGTAAAGCCGGAGCACAGGATGCCGCCGTGCCGCGCCATGTCGCGGTAGAAGTCGGCCGCGCCTTCCCAGGGGCAGATCGCGGCGAGGTGCTTGGGCTGGAGCGCAGCGGCCTGCCACTGGTTCTCGGCGTAGTAGGAGATGCCGTTGAGGCCGACCTTGCCGTTCGACCATGCCTGGACACCGGCCCAGTCGACGCAGATCGCCAGATCCTGCGCCTCGCGCAGTGACCAGATGTCGATCACGCCCTGCGAGCGCCCGGCGCCGCGCGAGTCGACGCGGATGACGACGTAGTCGTCCGGCACCCACTTCTCGGGGTCGACCACTTCCCAGTTCTGGTACTTGTTGGTCGAGCCGGCGGGAACGTCGGGGTGCTCCTCGCACATCCGCTGCCACTGGTCGTTGTAGATCTGGGTGAAGTGGACCCATTTGCCGTAGGGGCCATAGGTCATGATGACCGGATACTTGCCCTCGGCGATCGGACGGAAGACGTCGCAGCGCAGGATGATGCCGTCGTCCATGCGGATGGGAACGTCCCAGTCGATGCGCATGCCGTCGCGGATATCGGACTTGTAGCTGCCGTCCTTGGTCTTGACCGTGACTGGCGCCCAGTTCGGCGTCGTCGCCTTGCCCTTGGCCATTCGCTTCCTCCCCTCGCTGACGCGGTTGCGGCGTCTGTCACGCACCGGCAACGTGGCAACCCTATGCCGTCCCCCCGGGGCCAGCAAGCCGGCGGGGCTTCCCGCCGGCCGCCGGGCGCTTCACACTGCATGCCGTGAGAGGAAGGAACGTCACGCATGACATCGCTGCGGAACGCCACCAACCGGCAGATCGTGCTGCGCAAGCGCGCCACCGCCCTGCCGACGCCGGACCTGTTCGAACCCGCCGTCGGGTCGGTGCCGACGCCCGGTGACGGCGAGGTGCTCGTCCACAACGTCTACGTTTCGGTCGACACCGGCATGAAGGGCTGGATTTCCACCGCGAAGAACTACGCCAGCGTCGAGACCGGCGCCGTGATGAACTCCTTCGGCGTCGGCGAGGTCGTCGAGTCGAAGCTGCCCGGCATCGCGCCCGGCGACTACGTGTTCGGCCACACCGGCTGGCAGGAGTTCGGCATCGCCCGGCCGGCCCAGGCCGGCTTCCGCAAGATCGATCCGGCATGCGCGCCCCTGTCGACGGCGCTCGGCGCGCTCGGCCATATCGGCGTGACGGCCTATTTCGGCCTGCTCGACGTCGGCCAGCCGCGCGCCGGAGAGACCGTGCTGGTATCGACCGCGGCCGGCGCGGTCGGCAGCGCCGTTGGCCAGATCGCCAAGATCAAGGGCTGCCGCGCGGTCGGCATCGCCGGCGGCGCAACGAAGGCGGCTCTGTGCCGCGAGGCCTTCGGCTACGACGCCGCGGTCGACTACAAGACCGTCGACGACCTCGGCGCGGCCCTGCGCGCCGCCTGTCCCGACGGCGTCGACGTCTACTACGACAATGTCGGCGGCCGCATCCTCGACACGGTCGTCGGCCTGATGCGCGTCGGCGGGCGAATCGTCGTCTGTGGCACGGCCGGCACGGAGAGCTGGGATCCGCCGCCGACGGGCATGCGGCTGGAGCGCGCCATGCTGGTCAACCGGCTGCGCATGCAGGGCTTCATCGTCTTCGACTACAAGGATCGCAACGACGAGGCGCTGGAGGACCTGTACCGCTGGCACGCCGAGGGTCGCCTCGCCTATCGCGAGGACATCGGCGAGGGGCTGGAGACGGCGCCGGGCAAGCTGGCCGGGCTCTATCGCGGCGAGAACACCGGCCGCGCGCTGGTACGGGTGCGGCCCGATCCGACCGCGCGGGGCTGACGCCTAGCGAACGTCCGCCGCGAAGTTGGCGTGCGCGGCGACGCGCCACTGGCCGTCGATGCGGCGGAACACGGTCAGGCGCGGCGCCGTGGTCGCCAGCGTCTCGCGGCCGAAGGTCGAGCCCGCCGGCAGGGTCAGGGTGTAACGAACGACCATGACGTCGCCGCCGACGGTCGCGACCGCGTCCGTGAACGCCGGCACGGACGCCAGCGACGGCAGGCCGCTGGCGAGATAGGACAGCCGGTCGTAACCCTTTCCGTCCGAGCGCTGGAGCTGGAACTCGGGAGCCAGGATCGCCCCGATCCGCGTCGTGTCGCCGCTCGCGACGGCGGCCAGCCAGGCGCCGACGGCCCGCTCGGCCTCGTCGGAGGCGGCACGGGCCGGCATCGTCAGGACGAACAGCGCGATCAGCGCGGTGCCGACGCGGCGTACGGAAAGTCTCATCACGGAAGTCCTCGGCTTGTTGTCATCCGGCCGGCGACGGCGCTAGAGGCGCTTCATCACCGCCGGGGCGCCCTCGATCAGGATGGCGATGCGGTTGGCGATGAGACCATCGAGGTCTTCCGGAATCGGGAAGCCGTAAACCCATCGCCGCACGCCGAGATAGAACAGTTCGGCGTGAACGCCGACGACCATCTCGTACTCGGCCGGTGTCATCGGCACCGCGGTGGTGTCGGGCATGCCGGCGACCTCGCGCAGCGCGGCGACGACGCGCGGCTGGATGCGCTCGCGGATCAATTCGAAATAGCGTCGGTTGAGCGACTCCCCGTCGAGACCGGCGAAAAGATAGATGCGGATCCACAGCGGGTCGTCGATCGCCCGCCAGTACAGCCGGTAGAACCGGGTCAGGCGCTCCGCCGGGCTGAGGCTGCGGTCGTCGAGCACTTCCTCCCAGTACGGGTTGAAGCGGCCGAGGAAGACCTCCTGGTAGACGCGCTCGATGAGGGCCTGCTTGGACGAGAAGAACTTGTAGAGCAGCGACTGCGTGATGCCGAGCCGGCGTGCCAGCTCGCGTGTATCGCCGTGCAGACCGACTTCCGCGAAGAAACGGATCGAACCATCGACGATCTGGCGCTCGCGCTCACCACGTGCCAACCGCCGTGCCCGCCGCCCGGGTACCCTCTGGCTGGCCGATACACCTTCCGGTAGCGGCGTCGCCTGCCTGTCGCCACCCTTTTCCATTCTTCCCCCGGACGATCGAAGCCCCGCCGCGATGCTAGAGCGACATCTTGGGGCCGGCCAGCGGCGATTTGATGGCCGCGAAGGTCCGTTTCACTGCGTGAGTTGCGGCGCAGCGGAAGCTTGTCCGCCCTGCCGATTGCCCGGAAGATCGGGCCAACACGGCCAGAATGGAATGCGGGGAGGCGTCGCGTGCATGTCGGAATGAGTGCGTTCTTCCAGAACCTGTCCGGTCTCAGCGACGCCGAGGTGTACCGGCACGAGGTGGCGATGGCCGACATGGCCGAGCCGCTGGGTTTCGAGTCGATCTGGTCGGCCGAGCACCATTTCGACCACTACACGATGTGCCCCAACGTCATGCAGTTCCTCACCTACATGGCGGGGCGCACGACGCGGGCGAAGCTCGGCTCCATGGTGGTCGTGCTGCCGTGGCACGACCCGATGCGCGTGGCCGAGGAGGTGTCCGTCCTCGACAATCTCTCCGGCGGCCGCGCCATCCTCGGCGTCGGCCGCGGCCTCGGCCGCATCGAGTTCGAGAATTTCCGCCTCGACATGAGCCAGTCGCGCGAGCGTTTCGTCGAATACGCGTCGGCCGTCATGCAGGGGCTGGAGACCGGCTGGATCGAGGCCGACGGCGAGTTCTACAAGCAGCCGCGCGCCCAGGTGCGCCCCTTCCCCATCAAGAGCTTCCGCGGCCGCACCTACGCCGCGTCGGTGTCGCCGCAGTCGCTCGACATCATGTGCCGGCTCGGCATCGGCCTGCTGATCATCCCGCAGAAGCCTTGGGACGTGACCGAACGCGAACTCGAGGCCTACCGCAAGCGCTACCGCGAACTGCAGGGCGTCGAGCCGCCGAAGCCGCTGCTGTTCTCCTTCGTCGCGGTACATGAAGACGAGCGCGTCGCGCGCGAGATGTACGAGCGCTACATCCGCGGCTACAGCCGCTCGGCGCTGGAACACTACGAGTTCCACAACGAGGGCCTCGCCGACATCAAGGGCTACGAGTACTACGGCGCGCTGGCGCAGAAGATCGCCAAGTACGGCATGGACAGCTTCGTCGACTTCCTTGCCTCGCTGCAGGTCTGGGGCACGCCGGACCAGGTCTACGAGCAGATCGTCGATTTTCGTGCCCGCGCCGACGCGGCGGCATGGATCGGCATCTTCTCCTATGGCGGCATGCCCTACGACATGGCCCGGGCCAACATGACGCTGTTCGCCGAGAAGGTGTTGCCGCGCCTCAAGGCCCTGCCCGCGGGCGCCGAGATCGGCGTCGGCGCTCCCCTGGCGATCGCCGCCGAGTAGCCCTAGCCGGTTCCGACGGCTCCGCTGGCGATCAGCGCCGCGATCTCGTCGTCGGCATAGCCGGCCTCGCGCAGCACCTCGCTCGTGTGCTCGCCCAGCCTCGGCGTCGGCCCCGGCTCGCCGAGCGGCGTGCCGCTCCACCGGCCGGGCGGCGCCATCACGCGGATGCGTCCCTCGCCCGGCTGGTCCTGCCAGATGAAGAAGCCGACGGCGGCAAGGTGCGGGTCGTCCATCAGTTCCTCGATGGTCGTCAGCTTCGTCGCCGGCACATCGGCTGCGTCGAGGATCGGCAGCCACTCGGCGGTCGTCTTCGTGCGCAGGATGTCGGCGAAGGCGGCGTACAGCGCGTCGACGTTGGCCGAGCGCCCCGACACGTCGGCGAAGCGCGGATCGTCAAGCACGTCACTGCGGCCGGCCGCCGCGAGGAAGCGCCGGACGTGCCCCTCGGTGTAGGGCAGCACGGCGAGGTGGCCGTCCGCGGTCTCGTACGGCCCGCGATGCCGCGACAGGACCCGGCCGTAGCCCGCCGGCCCGGCCGGCGGGTCGAAGGTCAGGCCGGCCATGTGATCGCCCAGCACGATCTGCGCCATGGTCTCGAACATCGACAGTTCGACCGACTGCCCCTGCCCGGTCCGTTCGCGCGCCAGCAGCCCGGCAAGGACGGCGTTGGCCGCCATCAGCCCGACGGCACGGTCGAAGATCGCCAGCGGAATGTAGCGCGCCCCGCCGCCGACGCGCTCGACGAGGCGCGGCACGCCGGTCGCCGCCTGGATGAGGTCGTCGTAAGCCGGGCGATCGGCATATGGGCCGCCCTCGCCGTAGCCATTGAGGCCGACATGCAGCAGGCGCGGATTGTCCTTGGCCAGCGCGGCGTGATCGACGCCGAGGCGAGCGGCCGCGCGCCGGCGCATGCTGGTCATGACGACGTCGGCACCTGCCGCCAGCCGCCGGAACGCCGCCAGCCCCTCGGGCTTCTTGAGATCGATGACGATCGAACGCTTGCCACGGTTGGCATGGATGAAATGCGCCGACATCCCGCGGTGGCGGGATATGCCGACATAGCGCGTCATGTCGCCGCCGGGCGCCTCGACCTTGATCACATCCGCCCCGAGGTCGGCGAGCAGCCCGGTCGCCACCGGCCCCATCAGGACGCTGGTGGTGTCGACGATGCGGATGCCGGCGAGAGGCCCGGTGCTGGCCATGGACGCGGCGGATCAGGCGATCGTCAGGCCGCCGTCGACCAGCAACGTGTGGCCGTTGACGTACTCGGCCCTCGGGCTGGCGAGGTAGGCGATGGCTTCGGCCATGTCCTCGGGCTCGCCGAAACGCTTGGCCGGGATCTTCTCGACCATGGTGTCGCGGAAGGTCGGGTCGGCCAGCACCGCCGCGCGCAGCTTCGTCGCCACGGCGCCGGGCGCCACCGCGTTCACCGCGATACCATGCGGCGCCCACTCGACGGCGAGGTGCCGCGTCATGCCGGCCATCGCTGCCTTCGAGGTGCCGTAGGCCGAGACGCGCGGCACGCCGATGACGGAAAAGGTCGAGGCGAGGTTGACGATGCGCCCCTTTCGCCCGGCCTTGATCAGCCGCCGGGCGAAGGCCTGCGCCACGAGAAAGGCCCCCGTGATGTTGATGTTCATCACATTGGCCCATTCCTCGGGCGTGATATCGACCGCCGGCTTGGTCAGCGGCACGGCCGCGTTGTTGACCAGCACGTCGAGCCTGCCGAAATGCGCCAGCGCATCGTCGAAGCCCTTGTCGATGGAGGCCGGTACACGCACATCCAACGCCAGTCCGAGCCCCTTGCCGCCCGCTGCCTCGATCTTGCCCAGAGACTCCTTGAGGTCCGCGGCATTGATGTCGGTGACGACGACGTCGCAGCCGTCGCGCGCCAGCGCGGCCGCCGTCGCCTGGCCGAGGCCGTAGGATGCCCCGGTGATGAAGGCCACACGCCGGCCGCTGTCCGCCATCGTCCGCTCCCCGCTCGGGCTCGCTCAGTCGAAGAAAACGAAGGTACGCGTCTCGATGCTCTCGCGCGGCCGGGCGTCCGGCGGCGAGGTCGGATCGTCGAAGGAGACGTGCAGGGCCAGCTTCGCCGTCTGGCCATCGTCAATGGTGTCGTAGTTCTTGAGGATGATCGCCTCGTCGCGTGTCATGCGCGGAAAGTAGATCCAGCGGTGGCGCGCATCGAAGGTCGAATGGCGCGACTCGCCGACGCGGTCGACGGTGCGGCGCTGCACCGCCCGCATGTAGCTGGTGTCGACTGCCCGCCCGTCGCACAGCGCGAGCGGCCAGCACTCGCACGGCCCCTGCGAGATCGGCCGCCAGACGTTGACGATGGCGAAGCGCTTCTTTGGGTCGGCCTCGGGCGCGATCTCGCCCAGCCGCTTGGCCGCCGACCAGTCGGTGTAGTCGGTATGCGCGACCGACGCCGGCTCGCGGGAATTGCGCTCGGCGCGCAGCGACTGTTCCGAGGAGCGGCGCGTGTGATCGAACACGATGACGCGCGTCGCCCCCATCTTCTCCTTCACCAGCGCCTCGACCTCGCGGTCGTAGATGTCGCGAAGCTGGGCGTCGTCGTAGAAATCGCGGACCGCCGATTTGTGCGCGACGACGCAGAAGCCGTTGCGCGCCAGCGTGAAGCTCTCGTCCATGGTGCGGCCGTTGCGGACCGGCATGGGCCGCAGTTCGCGCGTGCCCGTATGCTGCGTCGGCACGCCCGGCTCGTAGGAATGGAAGAAGGACGGCTTCTCGTCCGTGTCGACGAGGTAGCCGATCTGCGCCTCGATGGTCTCGTACGGGCGGCTGTCGAGCGGATGGCGTTCCATGGCGGAGCCCTTCTGGCGTGGCGACACCGGCGCCAGTAGAAGCCGCGCGCCGGCAGGTTGTAAAGCCGTGCCCGGGCCCGCCGGTCGCGCCTATGATGGCGTTGCCGCCGCAATCAGGACGGCATCCGCATCATGCAGGGAGCGTGGACGATGGCAGGGGTAACCCTCGAACAGGCGCAGAAGATCATCGAAGTCGGGCTGGAGCATGGCCGCAAGAACAAGCTGAAGCCCCTGGGCATCGCCGTGCTCGACCCGGGCGGGCACCTGATTGCCTTCGCCCGCGACAACGGCACCAGCTATTTCCGCCCGCACATCGCCATGGCCAAGGCGCATGGCGCGCTCGGCATGGGCATGGGCAGCCGGGCGCTGGTCGGCCGGCCCGACTATTTCATGTACATGCTGAACGCCGCCTCCGACGGCAAGGCGCTGAACGCGCCCGGCGGCGTCATCATCCGCGACAAGGCCGGCGAGATCCTCGGCGCCGTTGGTGTCACGGGCGATGTCTCGGACCGCGACGAGGACGCGGCCGTGGCCGGCATCAAGGCCGTCGGCCTCGAAGCCGACACGGGCTGACGGCTACCCGAGGCTGCCCGCCGCGTTGACGTCGATCAGCGCGCCGGCGACGTAGCGGGCGGCCGGGGTGAGCAGGAAGGCGACGGGCCCGGCGATGTCGTCGGCCGTCGCCAGCCGGCCGAGCGGCAGGGACTTCGGATCGACCGGGGCCTTGCCGGCGATCATGCCGGTATCGGTCGGTCCCGGGATGATGCAGTTGACCATGATGTTGTTCCGCGTCTCGCGCCGGGCGAGCCATTTCGTCAGCGCGAAGACGCTGGCCTTCGAAGCTGAATAGGCGGGCACCGGCAGCGGGCTGCCGACCTTACCGGCGCCGGAGCCGAACAGCACGATCCGGCCGCCGCCGCGCTGGCGCATCCCCGGCAGCAGGGCGCGCGCGAGGTGGAACGAGCCGCGCACGTTGACGCCCATCGTCAGGTCGAACTCGGCGTCCCACCGTTCGTCCTCCCAGTGCTCTTCGAGCAGGACACCCGCCGCCGCAACCGCGCCATCGACGGCGCCGGCGCGCGCCACCAGCGCATCCACCGCCGCGCGGTCGGACACGTCGCAGGCGAACGCTTCGGCGGACGCGCCCTTGGCCCCCAGTTCGTCGGCGACACGATCCGGCGCCCTGAGATCGGCCAGCACCAGCGACGCGCCCAGGCCGGCGCACAGATGCGCCGTCGCCCGCCCGATGCCGGCGCCGGCCCCGGTGATGAGGATGCGATGGCCGTTAAGATCGAACCCCTGCGATGCCTTGGACATTCTTTCGTTCCCGCGAGTTGGCCTTGATGATCACGATGATCACGCCTGCGTCGGCGCCACGTCGAGGCGTGCGATGACGCCCTCGAATCTTTTCTCCGGAGCCGGATACCGCGCCAGCACCAGCGGATCGTGGCCCGGCACGATCAGCGCGCGGTCGCCGGCGAGTCGCTGCAGACGATCGAAGGTGAGAATGGCGTCGCCGACATTGAACACGGTCGGAAAGGCCATTCGCCGTTCCATGTTCTCGTAGAAGTGCGTGGCGTCGGACGCGACGACGACCCAGCCCCGCTTCGTCAGCACGCGCACGCTCATCAGGCCCTTGGTGTGGCCTGGCATGGGATGGACGGTGATGCCCGGCGCGATCTCCGCCTCGCCCTCGTAGAACACGACGCGGTCCTCGTAGACCCGCCGCACCATCTCGACAATGTGGTCGACCGTGTACGAATGGCGGATGGCCGGGGCGCACATGTATGGCCCGGTCACATACTCCATCTCGCTGGCCTGCAGGTGGTACCGGGCGCGGGAAAAGCGGTCGTGCCCGCCGATGTGGTCGTAGTGCAGGTGGGTGACGATAACGTCCTGCACCGCCGCCGCGTCGATGCCGAGCATGGCCAGCCCGTCGGCAACGTCGCGCAGCACCGTGCGGCCGCGCCGCTTGCCTTCCTCCACCGTGAATCCGGTGTCGATGACGAACAGCCGCGCGCCGGCCCGGGCGACCCAGATGTAGTAGTCGATGGGCATCGGCGCGTCCTCGTGCGCGTCGATCCCCATCAGGTTCGTCGCCCGGGTGCGCTCCTGCATCGTGGCGTACTTGATGGCATAGAGTTCCCAGACCAGCGGATCGCCCATCGTTTCCCTCCCCGGCCCCGGTTTGCCCGGGCGCGCATCCCGCTATACTCGCGTCAAAGGCGGAGCCTGTCGCGGCCGCAATATTTCGATCGAGGACGCGCCATCATGACGGCAACGACCTGGGGTTTCATCGGCCTTGGCAACATGGGCGGGCCGATGTGCGGGCATCTCTGCGCCGCCGGTCTGGACGTGACCGCCTACGACGCCGCCGGCACCGCGGAAAGGCTGCCCAGGGGCGCCCGCGCTGCGGCCGACATCGCCGCCGTGGCCGCCGCCGCCGATACAGTCTTCCTCAGCCTGCCGGACGGCAAGGTCGTGGCGAAGGTGGCCGACGCCATCGCCGCCGCGCCGGGCCGGCGCGCCCGCACCGTGGTCGACCTTTCGACGACCGGCCCCGATGCGGCGGCTGCCGTCGGCAAGGCGCTCGCGGCGGCCGGCATCGTCTTCGTCGATGCGCCGGTCAGCGGCGGCAAGGCCGGTGCTGTCAAGGCGTCGCTGGCGGTGATGTGCGCCGGGCCGAACGAGGTCGTGACGGCGCTCGCGCCCACCCTCAAGCTGATGGGCCGCAACGTCTTCCATGTCGGCACCCGGCCCGGCCAGGGCCAGGCCATGAAACTCGCCAACAACTTCCTCTCGGCCGTGGCCATGGCCGCCACGTCCGAGGCGGTGCTGTTCGGCATGAAGCATGGCCTCGAGATGACGACGATGATCGACGTCCTCAACGTCTCGAGCGGCCAGAACACCGCCACCTCGGACAAGTTCCCCAACCGCATCGCCAAGGGCAAGTTCGACGCCGGCTTCGCCACCTCGCTGATGTCCAAGGACGTGGCGCTGTTCCGCGATCACGTGCGCCGCACGGGCACGCCGGACGCCATGGCCGATCTCGCCGACCGCATCTGGAAATCGGCCGACAGCGCCATGCCGGGCAGCGACTTCACCGAGATCTGGCGCCACCTCGGCGGCAAGGGCTGACGCCGACCGGCCCATCCATTCCGGAGCTTCGCCGCCGATTGTAGACTGGCGTCGTGTCACGCCTGACGGGAGGATGCGAATGAACCAGCTCGATTTCCTACGCACGCTTGCGCGCTACAACGCCTGGGCCAACGGCGAGGTCATCGCCGCCGTGCGCGCCCTGCCCGCTGGCGAGGCGACGCGGGAACGCCCGAGCCTGTTCCCGACCATCGTGCGCACCTTCAACCACCCGCTCGTCACCGATCGCATGTGGTGGGCGCACCTGCATGGCCAGTCGAACCCGCACAAGGCGCTCAACGAAGTGTTGCATGAGGATTTCGAGGAACTGGCCGCCGCCCGCGTCGAGATGGACGGCCGCATCGTCGCCTACGCCGACGGGCTGACGGAAGCGACCGCGGACCAGACGGTCGATTTCACACTGGTCTCCGGCGTACCTGGCACGCTGAGCCGCGGCATGGTGCTGATGCACATGATCAACCACTCGACCTACCACCGCGGCTTCCTCGTCGACCTGTTCTGCCAGATCCCGGCCCCCATGCCGACGACCGACCTTCCCGTTTTCATGCGCGGCACCAGCGGGCTGACCGGCCTGCCGCCGCATCTCAAGCCGGTGACGTGGACACCGGTGGCCGCAGCCGCCGAATAGGCTTCCGATGCCAGGGTTCACGTTCCAGACCGTACCGACGATCATCTCGGAACCCGGGTCCACGGCGCGTCTTGGCGCGCTGGTCCGGGAACGCGGCGCCGACCGGGCGCTCATCGTCACCGATCACGGGCTGTTGCGTCTCGGCCTGCTCGACGCGGGGCTGGCCGGTCTCGGGGAGGCCGGCGTCACGGTCGGCGTGTTCGCCGACGTCGAGGCCGACCCGTCGGAGGCGACGATCCTCGCCGCCACGGCGCAGGCCCGCGCGGAGGGCGTCGGCGCGGTGATCGGCTTCGGCGGCGGCAGTCCGATGGATGTCGCCAAGCTCGTCGCCCTGCTCGCGTGCAGCGACGAGAAGCTGGCCGACCTGTATGGCGTGGAGAAGGTCAAGGGCCGACGGCTGCCGTTGATTCAGGTACCGACGACCGCCGGCACCGGCTCGGAAGTCTCGCCCGTCGCCGTCGCCACGACCGGCGACACGGCCAAGATGGGGGTCTGGTCGGCCGTGCTCTACGCCGATGTCGCGGTGCTGGACGCGGATCTCACGCTCGGTCTGCCGAAGGGCGTCACCGCGGCGACCGGCATCGACGCCATGGTCCACGCGCTGGAGGCATACACCTCGAAGATCCGCAAGAACACGCTGTCCGATGCGCTCGCGCGCGAGGCCCTGGCGCTGCTCGGCGCCAACATTCGCCGCGTCTGCACGGACGGCCGCGACCGCGAGGCGCGGGCCGCCATGTTGCTGGGCTCGCTGCTCGCCGGCATGGCCTTCGCCAACGCGCCTTGCGCCGCCGTGCATGCGCTGGCCTACCCGATCGGCGCGCATTTCCATGTCGCGCACGGCCTGTCGAACTCGCTCGTCCTGCCGCATGTGATGCGCTTCAACGCACCGGCCGCGCAGCGGCTCTATGCCGAAGTCGCGCCGCTGGCGATGCCCGGCCTGCGCGGCGGCGACGAGCGCACGCTGAGCGACGGCCTCGTCGCCGGCTTCGAGACGCTCATCGGCGACCTCGGCATCGAGAGCCGGCTGCGCCAGGTCGGCGTCAGCCACAACCAGTTGCCGATGCTGGCCGCCGAGGCGATGCACCAGACCCGCTTGCTGATGAACAATCCGCGCGAGGTCACCGAAGCCGACGCGCTGGCGATCTACCAGCAGGCCTGGTAGCCACGGCCATGCCAAAAAAACGGCCCGCCGAAGCGGGCCGCCCGAGGTTGTCCCGATTGTGCGGGATCATTTGTTCCGAAGCGGCGGCGGCACCGGCATGGGCTGGCGCGACAACGCCGCGAAACTCGTTGAACCATCGGTGTAGCCGACGTTCCGCGTTCTGATAGCAGGCGCGGGGTGCCGCCGCAAATGATTATGGAAGCGGTACAGCCATATCAAAAAGATTGATGTTTACCGTCAGCATTCGTGATGCGGGTCATGCTCGGGCGGGTCGCTGGCCGGCCGTGTCCTTCACCCAGCGCAGGATATGCGTGCCCACGGCGACGAGTTCGCCGTCCTGGTTGACGGCGCGCGCTTCGGAGCGGGTCTCGCGCTTGACGGTGTCGATCGACTGCACCGTGTAGGTGACCGTCACCGTGTCGCCGAAATAGACCGGCCCGAGGAAGCGCACGCGGTCGTAGCCGAGCGACACCGAGGTCTCGCCCTTGCCGGTGCTGTTCGCCTTGTCGATCATCATCGTCGAGCATGTCGACATGAAGCCGATCAACAGCGCGCCATGAGCAATGCGATGACCGAACATTGAGCGCGCCATGTACTGCTCATTGACGTGATTGACCGAGAAGTCGCCCGTGATGCCGGCATACATGTAAACGTCGGCCTCGCTGACCGTCTTGGCGAAGGTCACGCTGTCGCCGACGGAGAGATCGTAGAGTTCGCCCATGACTGTCCCGTCCTGCTTTCCCGTGCCTGTCAGCTGTCCGACAGGCGAATGACGCCCTTGTCCGCGAGGGCCGCGACGTCGCCCGGCGCGACGCCGAGTTGGCCAAGAATTTCGGCCGTCTGTGCGCCGATCGGCTGCGGCGGCAGCCGCACCTCGGCGGCCTCGCCGTCATAGAGGATGGGGTGGTTCACCACCGTGACCGGCGCGCCCGTCTTGCCGGTCCCCGGCACGGTAACCAGCGAGCCAATGTGGCGGACCTGCGGATCCTCGCTGATCGCCGCGTAGTCCTGCACCGGCGCATGCCAGATCTTGAGGCTCTCCAGCCGTGGCAGCCACTCAGCAGTAGGCCGCGTCAACAACCGCGCCGCGATCAGGGGCGTGATGTCGTCCTGCCGATGCCAGGCATCCTCGCGCGAGAACCCAGCGAGGCGCGGCTCGTCGATCGCCGTGCCGACATCCGCGAGCGGCGACAGCGAGAGCGCGAGGTGTCCGTCGGCTGTGGCATAGACCCCGTAGGGCGCGGCGAAGTACCAGCCGCCGGCGTGCTTCGGCGCATTGACGCGCGCCGGCCGCTCGGCCGCGTTGAGCCAGGCGACCAGGGACTCGGCCTGCAGGTCGAGGGCGGCCTGCATCAGACTGACGTCGACGCGGCATCCCTCGCCGGTGCGCTGGCGCCGCAGTAGCGCCGCCATGATGCCGAGCGCGAACAGCGTGGCGCCGTGGTGGTCCATCACCGAGGCGCCGGCCGGGCGCGGCCCGTTCGCCTCCTGGCCGGTGATCGCCATCATGCCGAACAGCGCCTGCGCCAGCAGGTCCTGCCCCGGCCGCTCGACATAGGGCCCGCTCGGCCCGTAGCCGGAGGCGGCGGCGTAGACGAGGCCCGGCCTGCGCGCCTTCAGCGCCTCGTAGCCGAGGCCGAGGCGGTCCATGATGCCGGGACGGTAGTTCTCGGCCACCACGTCGGCGGTGTCGATCAGGCGCAGCGCGAGGTCACGCCCCTCGGGCGCCTTAAGGTCGATGGCGATCGAGCGTTTGTTCCGGTTGACCGCCAGATGCAGCATGCTCTGGCCGTCGTGCCACAGATCGCCGCCGCTCCAGCGGCGCTGGAAGGCGCCGTCGACGGGCTCCACGGCGATGACGTCGGCGCCGAGGTCGCCCAGCGCCTGCACGCCCATCGGGCCGAACAGGAAGTGATTGAAGCTGATGACGCGAACGCCCTTCAGCAGGTCGAGCATGTCGCGCCCCTGACCCACACGCCGGCACCGCGCCCTGCCTGGGGCGCGGCACGGCGCATGTCGTCTACTCCGCGGCCTGGGCCATCGCCCCGTCGGGCCGCAGCCCGGCGGCGTCGAGGGCCGCCTTGAGCCGCGCGATCTCGGCCGCCGTCAGCTTCATCAGCGGCGGACGCACCACTGCTCGGTCAAGCCGGCCGAGCAGCACGAGGCATTCCTTCATGCGGTTGTGCATGTCGAGGAACGGCGGCGCGTAGAAGGCCTGCTGCATCGGGTAGAGACGGTCGTTGACGCGGCGGGCGCGGGCCAGGTCGTTGGCCTGCACCGCCTCGAACAGCTCCACCTGGAGATCGTGCAGCACGCTGCCGGCGCCCGACAGCAGGCCGCCGGCACCCATGACCAGCGACGACATCAGCCACGCGCTGTGCGTCGTCAGCACCGTCACGGGGCGCGGCAGCGACTGCAGCGTGCGGATGTGCCGCTCGTGCAGCATCGGGTCGGCGCACCAGTCCTTGATGGCGCGGATCGACGGCACCGCCTCGAGCATCTTGAGGAGGGTATCGAGCGGATAGCCGAGCCCCGTCGAGGCGGCGTACTGGAAGCAGATCAGCGGCAGGTCGGTCGCGTCGGCGATGCGCTTGAAGTGCTCGATCGCCATTTCCGGCCGCAGATGGCCGCCGGCCGTCATGCTCTGCGGCGGAAACACGAGCAGGCACGACGCCCCGCCCCGTTCGGCCATCTTCGCGATGCGCGCCGCCTCGATGCTGCCGTCGGCGTAGACGCCGTTGACCAACGGCACCTTGTCGCCGATGGCATCGCCGGCCACGGCGAGAATCCGCTCCTGCTCCTCGAAGGTGCAGGCATGAATCTCGGAGGAATGGCCGTTGACCGTGACGGCGGCGATGCCGCGCGTCTTCGCCACATACTTCAGGTGACGCTGCGTCTCCGCCTCGTCGATCGACATGTCGTCATGGAAGGCCAGCAGAGCCGCCGGAATGACGCCGGAGGGCGTGAAATCGCGGAACCTGCCCATGGAATCCTCCTCCGCGGAACGGTTGGAATTTGGAGGGAAAGTAACACTTTTCGCGCCGCGTCCACACCCGACGGACACTGAAATGCACCGGGCGCAAAAGAATATCAGGCCGCGCGGGGGCTACTTGTGCCGGAATACAGGCGTGTCCTTGGCAAGAAACGCACGCACGCCTTCCCTGCAATCCTCCGTGGCGAACACGACATCGCTCATCGGCAGCGAGGCCCGCACGACCGCATCCTCCGGCGCGTCGAACGACAGGTCGATGAGTTGCTTGGCCATCTGCAGGGCGACGTTCGGCTTGCCGGCCAGGGTGCGCGCCATCTCCATCGCCGTCGCGAGCGCCTGTCCGCGCGGCACGACGCGGTTGAGCAGCCCCCAGGCAAGGGCGGTCTCGACGGGGATCGGTTCGCCGAAATAGATCATCTCCTTGGCCCGCCCCTCGCCGATGCGGCGCGTCACCCGCACGGTGCCACCGCTCGCCGGATACACGCCCAGCTTGATTTCCGGGAGGGCGACCTGCGTGCCGGCCTCGGCAACGATCAGATCACAGCAGACGGCCAACTCCAGCCCGCCGCCGTAGGCGAGGCCGTTCATGGCGCAGATGGTCGGCTTGGGAAAGTCGTCGACGCGGCTGTAGGCCTCGTTCTCCGGCCCGAGCTTCTTCGGCACCACGGCGCCGGGCGCCATCAGCCCGGGAAACTCGCGGATGTTCGAGCCGGCGCAGAACGCCTTGTCGCCGGCACCGGTCAGCACCATCACGCGCACGGCGGGATCGACCGCGAGCTGTGCGACCAGCGAGTTGAGCTGTCGCGTCAGTTCGAACGTCACGACATTGAGCGGCGGATTGACCAGCGTGACCACCGCCACGCCGTCGTCGATCGAACACCGGACCGGATCACCTGCCATCGTCATCCCCGCTTTCGCCGGCGCCGGACGGGCCCCGGCGCATGCCACGCGTTGAACCGGCGGCGATGATACAGGCGGCCGCCGCCAGCGTCATGGCACGGGCGCACGCCCGACCGCAAATCCCGGGAACAGCCGAGCCTGCTCGAACGTTGAGGAGGCAGTCGAAACCCGGCGTCCCGTGCCCGCGTGCAGCGGGCCGCGGCGCCGATTGCGCCAAACCCAGGAGGATAAGCCATGAAAAAGGCCCTGCTCGCTGCGGTTTCCGCCGCGGCGCTCATCACGGTCCCGACGCTGGCGCAGGCCGCCGACGTCGACGGCAAGCCCATTTCCGGCTGGCAGCACCAGGGCGAACAGGCGGCCCAGGCCACCGGCCCCGCGCCGGCCGCGAGCGCGGATTCGCAGCCGATGTTCCTCACCACCGAGGCCAGCAGCAACACGTTGTCGGACAAGTACATCGGTGCTTCGATCAAGACCGGCCCGGGCGAGGACGCCGAGACCGTCGGCAAGATCTCCGAGCTCATCTTCGACGATCAGGACAAGATCGTCGCGGTGATCGCCGATGTCGGCGGCTTCCTCGGCGTCGGCGGCAAGACGGTCGCCATCGGCTGGGAGCACCTCGAAAAGAGCCCGGCCGACGACGAGATCGTCTTCACCACACTGCTGAGCCGCAAGGAGATCGAGGGCGCGCCGGAGTTCGTCTCGCTGCAGGAGCAGCGTGACGCCGCCGAGCGCGAGGCTCGCCGCAGCGGCACGTCGGGTTCGCGCCCGCTGCGCTGACGGGCGGCTCGACCCCGCGCGAATGCACCCGTCCCGCTACCGGCGGGGCGGGTGTCGCGCTGCCCCGCCTTCGGTTCCCGATCCTTGACTCCCGCGCCCCGCCCGCGCGTCAATGCGCCTCCGGCAATCCGGGGCGGGGGCGACGATGGCGGACAGCGCGCAGGCAGCCGGTGGCAAGTTCCATCACCTGGCCTCGACGCCGGAAACCGTCCATTGGGGCTTCTGGGACGGCAAGCGGGCTCCCGTTCTCGAGATCGCGTCGGGGGATCGGGTCCGCATCGACTGCGTGACCGGTATCCCGCTGGTCATGCCGCCCGCCGACAGCGGCTTTCACACGCCCCCTGAAGTCGACGACATCTTCGCCCGCTCCGAGCGCGGCACCGGCAACCACATCCTGACCGGCCCGGTCGCCGTCGACGGCGCCATGCCCGGGGACGTCCTCGAGATCCATATCGAGGAGATCGAGCTGCGGCAGGACTGGGGCTTCAATCTCTTCCGGGCCTATGGCGGCACGCTGCCCGAGGATTTTCCCTACCAGCGCATCATCCACGTCGCGCTGAACGCCAACACCATGACCGGCACGACGCCGTGGGGCATGAAGGTGCCACTGCGTCCGTTCTTCGGCCAGCTCGGCGTCGCGCCCAGGCCGGAATACGGCCGCCAGAACAGCAAGGAGCCGCGCGAGTGGGGCGGCAACATGGACTGCCGCGAACTGATCGCCGGCTCCACCGTCTTTCTCCCGGTCCAGACGAAAGGCGCGCTGTTCTCGACCGGCGACGGCCATGCCGCGCAGGGCGACGGCGAGGTCGACGGCACAGCGATCGAGACGGCGCTGGCCGGCACCTTCCGCCTGACCGTGCGCAAGGATCTCGCCTTTCCGCTGCCGCGCGCCATCACGCCGACGCACTACATCACCTTCGGCCTCGACCCCGACCTCGACCAGGCGGCAAAGCAGGCCCTGCGGGCGATGATCGAATGGCTCGGCGACATCGCCGGACTGAAGGCGGAAGACGCCTACGCCATGTGCAGCTTCGTCTGCGACCTGCACGTCACGCAGACGGTCAACAACATCAAGGGCGTCCACGCGATGATCGCGAAGGACGTGCTGGCACGCAACTGACGGACATGAATCGGGGCAGGAAAGGGTGAGGCGATGCTGCCGCAGCAGAACCGGTACGATTACATCGGCATCAATGACCGCAAGCAGTACGACTGGCCGGGCGGCAAGCGGCTAGCCTTCTACGTCGCGCTGAATATCGAGGAGTTCGCCTTCCTCGCCGGCCGCGGCGGCGACCCGATGCTCAAGGACGGCGGTCCCAGCACGCGCAACTTCGCCTGGCGCGACTACGGCAACCGCATCGGCAACTGGCGCCTGTTCGACATGCTCGAGGAGCTGAAGCTGCCGGCCTCGATCCTGCTCAACAGCGAGGTGGCGCGGCTCTACCCGGACTTCGTCGCCAAGTTCAAGGCGCGCGGCGACGATATCATCGGCCACGGCCGCACCAACGGCGAGACGCTGGCAGGGCGCTGGGAGAAGGACGAGGCGGCGATCATCGCCGAAACGACCGAGGTGCTCGAGAAATACTGCGGCGTGCGGCCGACCGGCTGGATGGGCCCCGGCGCGATCGAATCGCGGGTGACGCCCGACCTGCTGAAGGAAGCCGGCTACACGCATCTCCTCGACTGGCCGGTGGACGACCAGCCGATCTGGATGCGCACCCGTTCGGGCCCCATCCTGTCCGTGCCCTACCCGATGGAACTCAACGACGCCGGCACGCTGATGGTGCGCGACCACACGGGTCGCCAGTTCGCCGACATGATCGTCGACCAGTACGAGGAGATGCTGGAGCAGTGCGAGCGCCAGCCGCTGGTCTTCGCGCTGTCGCTGCACGGCTTCATCGTCGGCCAGCCGATGCGCCTGCGCCCGCTGAAGAAGGCGCTGCGCCACTGCGTCGAGCACAAGCTGACGAAGGAACGGGTGTGGTTCACCCGCGCCGGCGAGATCGCCAACTACTGCTTCAAGCTGCCGAAGGGCACCATCCCGGGTAGCTGACCCAGCCGCGCGCCGTCAGCCGGGACGGCGGATCGACGCGTACAGGCGCCGGTACGCGTCGGCGATGATCGCCGTATCTTCCGCGACCGCGATCAGCGAGACGCCGCGCGCCAGCCAGCGCCCGGCCGCCTCGCCATTGGTGGCGAAGACCGCGGTGGCGATGTCGCGCCGGCGGCAGTCGGCGACGATCCGCTCGATCTCAGTCACGACCAGCGGGTGTTCGGGCTGGCCGCCGACGCCCAGGGACTGCGCCATGTCCACCGGCCCGAGGAACAGACAGTCGATGCCCGGCACGTCGAGGATGCCCGGCAGGGCTTCGATGCCGGCCCAGCCCTCGATCAGCAGGATGATCGCGGTCTCTTCGTTCGCCCGCGCGAAGGCGGCCGCGTCGCCGGCATAGTCGAAGGCCCGCACCCACGGATTGACGCCGCGCGTCCCGACGGGCGCGAAGCGCGCCGCCGACACCGCGGCGCGGGCGCCCTCGACCGAATCGACCTGCGGCACGATCACGCCCGCCGCGCCCGCGTCGAGGGCTGAGCCGATGGCGAAGGGCTGGTTGGCGCGCACGCGGACGATCGGGTGAATGCCATGCGAGCGCGCCGCGAGGATCATCGGCACGATATCGCCGATCTCGAACGGCCCGTGCTCGAGGTCGAGGATGACAGAGTCGAAGCCGGCGAGCGCCGCCAGTTCGACGATCACCGGCGACGGGACGATCGAGAAGGTCGAGAGCAGCGGCCCGGCCGTCAGCAGGGCCGGCCGGAACGGCGGCAAGGCAGTCATTCGGCTTCTCCCTCGGGCGCAGCGCCGCGTCCTTCCTAGGCCGCGCTCGCCCGCCCCCACGCCTTGTCGGACACCATGCGGGCGCCTTCCGCCAGCGCCTCGAACTTCTTCCACACGATCGACGGCATGACCTGATAGCCGACCACGGCCCAGGTGGCGAAGCCGCAGTCGGTGCCGGCCATGACGCGATCGCGCCCGACAATGTCTACATAGCGCTGCAGGCGCTGCGCGATCAGGCGCGGATGCTCGACATAGGTGACGCAGGAATCGACGAGGCCCGGAACGAGGATCTTGTCGTCGGGCAGCTTCGCCGCCTTCCAGTCTTCCCATTCGTGATCGTGGCGCGGGTTGGCCGCCTCGAACAGGATGTGCTGCGGGCGCAGCTTCGTCAGCGCGCCCATAAGGCGGGCGACCGGGAAATCGTGGCTGTGCGGCCCCTGGTAGTTGCCCCAGCAGACGTGCAGCCGCATCTTCTCCGGCGGGATGTTGCGCGTGGCGTGGTTGATCGCCTCGGCATTGCGCTCGGCGATGCGAACGAACTCGTCGTCGCTGCGGTCGGTGTAGCGCAGCCAGCGGGCCAGCGCGATGTCGGGCGCGTCGATCTGCAGGGTGATGCCTGCATTCACGATCGCCTCGTATTCGTGGCGCATGGCTTCGGCGAGATCGCCGATGTACTCGTCCTCGCTGGTGTAGTGCGTCGTCGGGATGAACACCATCAGCACGCCCGGCGAGGCGGCGTTCATGAACAGGTTGGTCGCGCCGGTCTTCGCTGCGGCGGCCTTGAGGTTGGCGATGTCCTCGTTGAGGGGCGCGAAATCGCGGTAGGACACCTTGCCGTCGAATACCGGCGGCTTCACCGCCGACGGGCCGCCGAACATCTTTTCGCGGAACTCGCGGAAGTCCGGGTGTTCCTGCCAGTCCGGCGGCATGAAGTTGTGCTGCGCGAAGGCCGGCTTCGCCCCCGGCGCCACATCAGCGCCATCGCTGATGCCGTTGAGGCGATGCTTGACGTACGTGGTGTAGGAAATCTTGCTCATCTCGCCATCGCAGACGGCATCGATACCGTGCGCGAGCTGGTTGCGGACGATCTCCTCGACCGCCTCGCGGCAGCGCTGCCGATAGATGGCTTCGTTGTAGGGCTGGCCGAGATGGCGCCGGTTGAGCGTCTCGCGCAGGTCTTCCGGCCGCGCCAGGCTGCCGACATGGGTGGTCAGGATACGGTCGCTGCCGGTGGCCATCTGCGCTCTCCCCTGTGATTCTTGCGCGACATCATAACGGCTGCCGGGCGTCTGCCGAGCCGCAAAAGGTCCCACTTGTCCCATCGCGCCGCCGACCGGTTGCCCGCGCGTCCGGCACGGGTTCAAATGCCGGCAACGACGAAACGCCAGACACAGCGAAATGCCATGAAGATCCTCGTACTCGGTGCCGGCGCCGTCGGCGGCTACATGGGCGGCAGGCTGGCCCAGGCCGGCGCCGACGTGACCTTTCTCGTCCGCCCGGGACGGCGCGCGCAACTCGAACGCGACGGACTGCGCATCGTCAGCCGCTTCGGCGACTGGACCGGCAAGGTCCGCACGGCGGGCGTCGGCGAGGTCGGCCCCACGTTCGATCTCGCGCTCATGATGTGCAAGGCCTACGACCTCGACAGCGCCATCGCCGCCGTCCGGCCCGCGCTCGCCCCGGGCGGCACGGTGATCCCCGGTCTCAACGGCATCGCGCATCTCGAAACGCTCAATTCCGCCTTCGGGCGCGAACGCGTCATGGGCGGCACCGTAAAGTGCTCCGTGGCGATGCTCCCCGACGGTACGATCCGTCACAACAACGACTGGCACTGGCTGCGCTTCGGCGAGCAGGACGGCGGCATCAGCGAGCGCGCCCGCGCTGTGCGCGACGCCTGCGCCGGCGCCACCGGCTTCGAGGCCGTGCCGCTCGACGACATCATGCACGAGATGTGGGAGAAGCTGGTCCATCTCGCCACGGCCGCCGGCATGACCTGCCTGATGCGGGCGAATTCCGGGCAGGTGGCCCGCGCCGCGGGCGGCCGCGAACTGTTCCTGCGCTTTCTCGACGCGTCGCGCGAGGTCGCCCGCCGCTGCGGCCACGCGCCGACGCCGGAATTCCTCGCCACCTACAGCGAACTTTTCACCGACCCGACGGCCGGCTACGTGCCGTCGATGCTGCGCGACATCGAGCGCGGCGGGCCGACCGAGGGCGACCACATCGTCGGCTTCATGCTGCGCAAGGCCCGCGAGACCGGCGCCGACGACACCCTGTTCTCGATCGCCTACACGCACCTCATGGCCTACGAGGAACGGCGCAAGGCGGGCGGTCTCGGCTAGGCGCTACTTCTTGTGAAACGTCACCCCGTGCTCGCGGTTGGTCACCGCCAATCGTTCCATCATTTCGGGCGTGAATCCCTTGCCACCCTTGCCCATGTCGGAGATGTCGCGGAAGTAGCGGTCCTGGCCGCCGGGCAGGCTGAAGTCGAACATGTGGCCGTCGTGGTCGGCGATGTTGCGGAAGGTATGGACGGCGTTGGGCGGGGCGAAGCCCATGCTGCCGGGCTCCATGATCGTCGTCACGCCGTCGATCGTCATCTCGTAGCGGCCATCGACGACGAAGAAGTATTCGGTCTGGTCGGCGTGGCTGTGCGGCGGCGGCCCCTCGCCGGGCCCGTGCGTCACCAGCAGGGCCGACAGCACGCCGCCCGTATCCTCTGTGCGCATCAGCACCCTGGCGAGGCCACCGAAGGGGTGAATGTGCTCGGCCTGCTCGATGGGCGTGACTTTCGGCGGCACGTCCGGCGACAGCTTGCGGTCGACCATGTCTTCCTCCCGGCGCGGTCCCGATTACGATTCTAGCAGAAAGATCCCTGCCGCCCGTAACCCTGCGTCGTCGCGCCTCTGGCCGACGCATCGGCGGGAGAGCACAATGAGCCTGGACCGGGGCCGGCTGGCGTGCCCCCGGCCAGCCCTCTGGCACTGCGCCCCGCGTGTTCCACGCCCCCCTCAATCTGACCGGCCGCCTTCCCCCGGCCCTGGTCGGCATGGCCTGGATGGTCGGCTGCACCGTCGCGGCCGTATCGACCCATGTCATCGTCCGGCGGACGGCAGGTCATCTCGACCCGTTCCAGATCGTCTTCCTCTACCAATTCTTCTCCCTGCCCGCGCTGTTGCCCATGCTGTTGCGCAACCCCGCGCTGCTACGCACGCGCCGGCACGGGCTGCTGGTGCTGCGCGGCGCGGCGCATCTCACCTCGATGACGATGTTCTATTTCGGACTGCCGCTGGTCCCGCTGGCCGTGGCCGGCGCCCTCGGCTTCCTCGCGCCCCTGTTCGCCGTGGCGCTCGGCGCCATCGTGCTGCGCGAGGGCTTCTCGGCGCGCCGCCTGCTCGCCCTCGTCTTCGGCATCGCCGGCATGCTGGTCATCGTCCGGCCCGATCCCGGCGCCATCAACGAGGGGGCGCTGTGGCTGATCGGCGCCGCCGCCATCTGGGGCGCCGTGCTGGTGCTGCTCAAGGTGCTCGGCCGCACCGAATCGAGCGGCACGCTGACCGCCTGGATGGCGCTGACGATGGCGCCGATGGCCCTGATCCCGGCCATCCCCGTGTGGCAGGAGCCGGCGCTGGCCGACATCGCCTGGCTGGCGCTCGCCGGTACCCTCGGCATCGTCTCGCATTTCTGCCTGTCGCAGGCCCTGCGCACCGGCGCCATCAATGTCGTGATGCCGGTCGACTTCCTGCGCCTGCTGTGGTCGGCGCTGTTCGGCTTCGCCTTCTTCGCCGAGGTGCCGGACCTGTGGACCGTGGTCGGCGGCACCATGATCTTCAGCGCGACGACGTGGCTCGCCCTGCGCGAGCGCGCTGCGGCGCGCGCCGTCGCCGCCGCAGCGAAGGCCGAGACCGATGCGCCGCCATAGGGCCTGCTGTCAGCTCGGCGCGGCGACGGCCCGCTGCGGCTGCGCGGCCGGGTAGACCGGCTCCTTCGGCACGCCCCCGGCGATGGTGCGCCCGCGCAGGTACTGGCTCGGCACCGCCACGCTTGCCAACAGCGCATCGGCGGCCCGCCACGTCCATTGCGGGTCGTGCAGCAGGGCGCGGGCCAGCGCCACCACGTCGGCCTTGCCCTCGCGCACGATGGCGTCGGCCTGGTGCGGATCGGTGATCATGCCGACCGCCACCGTCGTGATCCCGGTGGCCTTGCGGATGTGCTCGGCGAAGGGCACCTGGTAGCCGGGCCCGGCCTTCACCTGTTGTTTGGCCGATATGCCACCGCTGCTGCAGTCGATGAAGTCGCAGCCGCGCTCCTTCAGCACGGCGGCGAGACGCGTCACGTCGTCGAGCGACAGACCCTCGCCGGCCGGCAGCCACTCGCTGATCGACAGGCGCATGCCAACCGGCTTGTGCGCCGGGAAGGCCGCCCGTACGGCGTCGAACACCGCGAGGTGGAAGCGCATGCGGTTCTCGAGGCTGCCGCCCCAGCGGTCGGCGCGCTGGTTCGACACCGGCGACAGGAACTGGTGGCAGAGATAGCCGTGGGCACCGTGGATCTCGATGACGTCGACGCCGGCGCGGTCGGCGTGGCGGGCGGCGGCGGCGAACTCGGCGACGACGCCGGCGATGGCCGCCTCGTCCATCGCTTCGGGCGCCGGCCAGTCGTCGAAGCCGATGGCGCTCGGCCCCATGGTGCGCCAGCCGCGCGGCGGGGCGACCGGCTTGCCGCCGAGCCACTGGATCTCGCACGACGCCTTGCGCCCGGCATGGGCGAGCTGCACGCCGAACGGCGTGGCCGACCACGCCTTCACCGCGGCAACCACCTTCGCCAGCGCGGCCTCGTGCGTGTCCGACCACAGGCCGAGACAACCGGGGGTGATCCGCCCTCGAGCCGAGACATGCGTCGCCTCGGCCATGATCAGGCCGAGGCCGCTGGCGACGTAGCGGCCGAGATGGATCATCGCCCACTCGTTGGCCACGCCGTCGGTGTAGCTGTACTGGCACATCGGCGACAGCATCACCCGATTGGGCAGTGTCACGCCGCGCAACTCCAGCGGATCGAACAGGCCCGTCATTTCATCCCTCGCAACGTCGGCGCCGAAGCTGTTGTGTTCAGCCCGGGGATAATGTCCGATCCCCGCGGCCCGTGGCGAGGGGCATTTCCCCCGCCGTCCGGCCAGGAAGTCGTGCCGGCGCGACCGGCCAGGGGGACACCGACATGACGCCCGACCGGCTGCGTACCGCCGTCTTCTTCCCGCCGCACCACCCCAACGACGAGGATCCGACGCTGGCCATCCAGCGCGACATGGAGCTCGTCGAGTACCTCGACCGCATCGGCTACGACGAGGCGTGGATCGGCGAGCATCACTCGGGCGGCTTCGAGATCATCAACTCGCCGGAGGTCTTTATCGCCGCGGCGGCCGAGCGCACGAAGCGCATCATGCTCGGCACCGGCGTCGTCTCCCTGCCCTACCACAACCCGCTGACGGTCGCCGGCCGGGTCCTCCAGCTCGACCACCAGACGCGCGGCCGCTTCATGCTCGGCATCGGGCCGGGCCAGTTGCAGGCCGACGCCCGCATGCTGGGCATCGACGCCAACACCCAGCGCGACCGCATGGTCGAATCGCTGGAGATCATCCTGCGCCTGCTCGACGGCGAGACCGTCACCCACAAGTCGGACTGGGTGACCCTGGAGAATGCCCACGTCAACCTGAAGCCCTACACCCGTCCGCGGCCGCACATCGCCGTCGCCAGCGCCGTCACGCCGACCGGTGCCGTCCTCGCGGGCAAGCACGGTCTCGGTATCATCTGCCTCGCCGCCAGTGTCTTCGCCGGCTACGACGTGCTCGACGTGAACTGGGGCATCGCTTGCGAGACGGCCGCCAAGCATGGCCGCACGATGGACCGCAAGGACTTCCGCGTCCTCGTCATCATGCACCTCGCCGAAACGCGCGAGAAGGCGATGGCCAACATCCAGTTCGGCTTCAAACCGTGGGAGGACTACAGCTTCTCGGTCAACCCAAAGACCGGGCTCCTCGGCATGGGCGGCATCGAGGCGGCGATGAAGAACGGCCTCGCCGTCGTCGGCACGCCAGATGACGCCAACGCGCTGCTCGACAAGTACTGGGCCAAGACCGGTGGCTTCGGCACGATCATGCTGCTGGCCACCAACTGGGCCGACACCGAGGCGACCAAGCGATCCTACGAGTTGTTCGCGCGTTACGTCATGCCGCGCTTCGCCGGCCGCAACACCCAGCGCGAGCGGTCGCTCGCCTGGATGCGCGAGAACCGCGACGAGTTCAGCGGCCGCTACTTCCGCGCCTCGCAGGCGGCGATCGAGAAGCACTTCAAGGGCGACATGCCGCCGCCGAAGGATGCCGGCAAGGCCGCGGAGTAGGACAACACCATGTTCGAGCCTTCGCTGAAGGTCCGCGAACTGCGGGCCCGTCTCGAATCCTTCATGGACGAGCACATCTATCCCAACGAGGAGCGCTTCTTCCGCGAGGCGACCGAGGGCGGGCCGTGGTCGGCGCCGGCGATCATCGAGGAACTGAAACCCATGGCGCGCGCGGCCGGGCTCTGGAACCTGTTCCTGCCCGACAGCGACTACGGCGCCGGCCTCGGCAATTTCGACTACGCCCATCTGTGCGAGGTCATGGGGCGCTCGCATCTCGCACCGGAGGTGTTCAACTGCGCGGCGCCGGACACCGGCAACATAGAGGTGCTGGTCCGTTACGGCACGCCGGCGCAGCGCAAGGAATGGCTGGAGCCCCTGCTCGACGGGAAGATCCGCTCGTCCTTCGCCATGACCGAGCCCGCCGTCGCCTCGTCCGACGCGACTAACATCGAAAGCTCTATCCGCCGCGACGGCGACCATTACGTCATCAACGGCCGCAAGTGGTTCACCTCCGGCGCCACGCACCCGCATTGCCGCATCCTGATCTTCATGGGCAAGACCGATGCGGACAATCCGGACCGCTACCGCCAGCAGTCGATGATCCTGATACCGCTGCAGACGCCTGGCGTAACGGTCGAGCGCGCGCTGCCGGTGTTCGGCTACGAGGGCGTGTTCGACAAGCCGGCGGAAGTGGCGTTCGACAACGTGCGCGTGCCGGCGTCCAACATGCTGCTGGGCGAGGGGCGCGGCTTCGAGATCGCGCAGGGCCGCCTCGGGCCCGGCCGCATCCACCACTGCATGCGGCTGATCGGCATGGCCGAGCGCGCGCTGGAGCGCATGTGCCGCCGTGCCGAGGCGCGCGTCGCCTTCGGCCGTCCGGTGGCCGATCAGACGGTGACGCAGGAGCGCATCGCCGAGGCGCGCATCATGATCGAGCAGTCGCGCCTGCTGACGCTCAAGGCCGCCTGGATGATGGATACGGTCGGCAACAAGGCGGCCCGCGCCGAGATCGCCATGATCAAGGTCGCGGTGCCTAACATGGCCTGTCAGGTGATCGACTGGGCCATCCAGGTCCATGGCGGCGGCGGCGTGACCAACGATTTCGGCCTCGCGTCCGCCTATGCGTATGCCCGCGTCCTGCGGCTGGCGGACGGTCCCGACGAGGTCCACCGCAACCAGCTCGCCCGGATGGAACTACGCCGTCACCGCAACTGACGGCGACCCCTCCCCGGTCAGCCCGGAGTACGGCTCACGCGTGCTCCTCGATCGCCTTCTTGAGCACCTGGCGGCGATCGACGCCGGTGCGCGTGTCGACGACCTTGCCGTCCTTGAAGAACAGCAGCGTCGGCATGCCGCGCACGCCGTAGCGGTCCATCAGGCCGGGGTTCTCGTCGGCATTGACGGTGGTGATGGCGACGCCGGCGGGCAGTTCGGGCACGAGCTGCTCCAGCACGCGCGAGAGTTGCTTGCAGGGGATGCAGGTGACCGACCAGAAATCGACCACCGTCAGCCCCGGCCGCTGCACGACGGCGGCGTCGAAACTCGCCTCGTCGACGGGGGTGAATGCCTCGGACGCCATGGCTGCGCCGCTCCCGGAAAGTTGCGTCTCGGCGTCAACATGACAGGGGCAGCGGCGGGCGACAACCCGCCGCAGCCGTCATGGCAGTCGTGCAGCCGGGGCGCAGGTCAGACGGCCGCCAGCGCCTTCCAGACGTTCAGCGGTGTCGCCGGCATGGCCACGTCGCGGACTCCCAGCGGCGCCAGCGCGTCGACGACGGCGTTCATCACCGTCGGCGTCGCCGCCACCGTACCGCCCTCGCCGACGCCCTTGGCGCCGATCGGGTTGGTCGTGCTCGGCACTGGGTTGAAGTCGACGGCGACGTTGACCGTGGTGTCGGCTCGCGGCATCGCATAGTCCATCAGCGTGCCGGACAGGAGCTGTCCGGTTCCGTCGTCATGGGCGACGTTCTCGAACAGCGCCTGGCCAACGCCCTGCGCCACGCCGCCGTGAATCTGGCCGACGGCGAGGAGCGGGTTCATCACCGTGCCGATATCGTCGACCACCGTGTAGCGGTCGAGCGTCACGGCACCGGTATCGGTGTCCACCTCGACCTCGCAGATGTGGCAGCCATTGGGAAAGCTCGGCATCGGCGACCAGAACGCGCCCGCGCCCTGCAGCCCCATGCCGAGATCGCCGGGGATGCCCATCGGCGCGAACGAGCGCTGCGCCACCGCCGTGATCGGCATGGTCTTGTCGGTGCCGGCCACGACGAAGCTGCCGTCGCGGAACTCGATGTCGGCCGCGTCGGCTTCCATGAAATGCGCCGCGAAGCGCTTGCCGCGGGCGATCACGTCGTCGGCCGCGGCGCGCAGGGCGCTGCCGCCGACCATCATGCTGCGCGACGCGTAGGTTCCGCGCCCGATAGCCACTTCGTCCGTGTCGGCCTGGGTGAGCCGGATGTTCTCGAACGGCACGCCCAGCCACTCCGACACCATCTGGGAAAAGACGGTCTCGTGTCCCTGGCCGTGCGACAGCAGGCCCGAAATGATCGTCAGCATGCCGCTCGGGTCGAAGCGCAACTCCATGCGCTCGTTGAAGATGCCGGTGTTGTCGACGTAGTAGACGATGCCCCGGCCGCGCCGCCTTCCGGCCGCCTCGCTCGCCTTGTGCCGCGCCTCGTAGCCGGGCCAGTCCGACAGCGCCATCGCCTTGTCGAGGCCGTTGGAATACTGGCCGGTGTCGTAGACCCAGCCAGTGTGGGTCTTGAACGGGAAGCGGTCCGGCCTGATGAAATTGCGCCGCCGCAACTCGGCGCGATCGATGCCCGTCGCGCGCGCCGCCACATCGATCAGCCGCTCGATGATGTAGACCGCCTCCGGCCGGCCGGCGCCGCGGTAAGGCACGGTCGGTGTCGTGTTGGAGAACACGGCGGAGTTCGTCACCGAAACCGCCGGGATGTCGTACACCGTCTGCGCCAGCCGCAGGGCGAAGATCACCGGAATCGCGCCGGCACCCTCCACATAGGCCCCGACGTTGTGAAGCGCGGTCCAGCGCAGGGCGAGGAAGCGGCCATCCTTGTCGAGCGCCATCTCGGCATCGACGTGCTGGTCGCGTCCCTGATCGTCGCCCATCAGCGCCTCGGCGCGCGTCGAGATCCACTTGACCGGGCGGCGCAGGCGGCCGGCGGCCCAGGTGACGACCGCCTCCTCGGGGTAGACGAGGCCCTTCATGCCGAACCCGCCGCCGACGTCGCGCGCGACGACCCGGAACCGGCTCTCGGGCAGATGGAAGATCTGGTGCGCCAGGCCTTGGCGGATGCCGTGCACGTTCTGCGTGCTGGTGTAGAGGACGTAGCGGTCCGTCCCGGCCTCATAGTCGCCGATGCAGCCGCGCGGCTCCATCGTCGTCGCGGTCAGCCGGTTGTTGAACAGGGAAATCCGCGCGACGTGATGGGCGGACGCGAACGCGGCGTCGGCCGCGGCCTTGTTCCCCATCGGCAGGGTGAAGCAGATATTGTTCTTCGCTTCCTCGTAGAGCGCCGGGGCGCCCGGCTTCACCGCGTCGCTGGCACGGACGACCGCCGGCAGCGGGGCGTAGTCGATGGCGACGAGGTCGACGGCGTCGCGCGCCTGCGCCTCGGTGGCGGCGATGATGACCGCGACGCGCTCGCCGACGAAGCGGGCACGCCCGACCGCCAGCGGAAAGTGCTTGGTGCGATGGCCCTTCGGGCCGCCCTGATCCTCCGGCATCGCCTCGGCAACGATGGGACCGAGGTGATCGCCAACGTAGTCCTCGCCCGTCAGGACGGCCACGACCCCGGGCGCCGCCAGGGCGGCGGAAGAATCGATCGACCGTATCTCGGCATGGGCATGCGGCGAGAAGACGAAGACCGCGTGCAGCATCCCGGTCAGCGTGATGTCGTCGACGTAGCGCCCGCGTCCCGTGAGGAAACGCGGGTCCTCCTTCCGCGGAACCGGCTGCCCAACCCCGAACTGCATCGCCCTGCCCTCCCCTGCCAGCCCTTGCCGGACCGGAGCGGCAAGCTTCAGCCGGTCCCGGCGTCCGGGTCAACCACGCCGGGGATGGGCACCGTGGGCGTCGCTAGAGCATGGCGGCCCCGCCGCTCGCGCCGAGGTGCTGCCCGGTCACGTAGGCGGCTTCCGGCGCCCCGAAGAAGGCAACGGCTGCAGCCACTTCCGAAGGATGGGCGGCGCGCCCGATGCCGAAGCCTCGGCCGCCGCCCATGCGCTTCATGTCCTCGAAGAAGGCCGGCGGCGTCCAGGTCGGATCGCGGAACGACGGCGGCATCGGAACCGGATTGCCGTCGGCCTCGGACTCGATCATGGCCGGTGAGACGCAGTTGACGGTGACGCCGAGATGGGCGACCTCTCCGGCAAGCGTCGCCGTCAGGCCGATCATCGACCCCTTGCCGACGCCGGCGAGCAGGGTGTGGTACGGCACGCCCGTGCGCCACGCCTCGCCGCCGATGTTGACGATGCGCCCGTACTTGCGGTCGATCATGTGCGGCAACACGGCCTTGCAGCAACGCAGCGTATTCCACACGTTCCACGCCACCGCCTGCTGCATCAGCTCCTCGGTGAAGTCGACGAGCTTGAGGCGGATCAGCGCGGCGGCGTTGTTGACCAGCGTGTCGAGCTGGCCGAACTCGGCGATGGTGCGCTTGACCACGTCGTCGGCGACGCCTTCCTTGCTGAGGTCGCCGGTGAAGTACAGGAAGGGCTGCCCCGTCTCCTCGCGCAACTGCTCCGCCGCCAGCTTGACGCGGTCGGCCTGCACGTCGGCGACGGCGACCTTCGCCCCCTCCTCCGCCAAGCGGCGCGCGATGACGCGGCCGAGGCCCTGTGCGGCCCCCGTGACGAGGGCCACGCGGCCCTCGTAACGCTTGGCGTGCGTCGCCACCGCGTAGGGCAGCGTCTTCAGTTCCTGTGCCATGGACTTGTTCCCTCGCTCGCCGGACGCGTGCCTATGCCGTCTTCGGACGGTGACGCTTCACCGCCTCGGGATTGGTCGAGTCATCGCCCATGTAGACGCCACGCTCCCACTTGCGCTTCAGCGGGTCGACGACATCGAGCCCCATCTTGCCGACGCCGACGATCTCGATCTCGACGTGCTCGCCATCCTGCAGGGCGCCAAGGCCCTCATGGTTGGTTCCGCAGGCGATCACGTCGCCGGAATTGAGCGTCATAATGGTCGAGGCGAATTCGATCAGCTCCGGGACACGGTGCTCCATGTCGTCGGTGTTGTAGTTGTGACGAAGCTGGCCGTCGTTCCAGAAGCGGACATGCATGTCGTTCGGGTTGGCCACCTCGTCGGCGGTGAGGATGCAGGGGCCGATCGGCGCGAAGGTGTCGAACGACTTGCCGAGCCAGCTTCCGGCCTTCCAGGTCTTGCGGCCCTCGCCGCGCGCCGACACGTCGATCATGCAGGTGTAGCCGAAGACGGCCTTCTTCCAGTCGGCCTGCTTCACCATCTTCGACGGCCCCTTGATGACGAGCGCCAGTTCCGCCTCGTGCATGAAGATCCACGGCTCCGTGAATTCGGGCAGGCGGATGGTGTCGCCGGGACCGACGACGGCTTCAGGGTTCTTGAGGAACATGTTGAGCTCGCGCGGCTCCCGCTGGGCGTGTTCCCAGTAGTTGGCGATGCAGGCGAGAATCTTGCCCGGGCGCGGCAGCGGCGGACGCAGGCGGACACGCTCCATCGGCAGCGCCTCGCCGGTCTTCGCCAGCCCTTCGAGCGTCGGCTTCAGGCGATCGAAGTCGTCGATGACGTTCTGCATCGTCTCCTGTGGCGTGTGCCCCTTCCGCACGACGGCGGCGATGCCGACCACGCCGCGATCGGTCCACACGCCGGGCAGCACGTCCCCGCTGCCACCGGCCTGATAGTTCACGAGCTTCACGAGCCAATCCTCCGCACCTAGAACGAGCGCGCCCTTGCGAGCCCAAAGCGGTACAGCACGACCGCGCCGCCGCCGATGAAGATGAGCGTCAGCGTCGCCAGCGCGGTCGCCTGACCGAGCTGCGCCAGCTTGTAGTAGAGGAACGGTCCGAGCATGTCCTGCTGGCCGAACAGCATCGGGATGGTGAATTCCCGCGCCGCGATGATGAACAGGAGCATCCAGGTCATGAAGAGGCCCGGCACCATCAGCGGCAGGACGATGCGGAACAGCGTCTGCCGCGGCGTGGCGCCGGAAGCGAGTGAGGACTCCTCCAGCTCGCGGCCGATCTGCGTCATCGTCGCACGGTGCAGGCGGTAGGAAACCGCCGTGCGGTACGAGTAGGTCAGCACCAAGACCCAGATCGTGCCGTAAACCGGATTGGGGACCGTCAGGTAGAAGACCAGCAGGGCCACGGCGGCGATAACGGCGGGCACCGCGATCGACGACGACGCCAGCAGATCGAGGACGATCCGCAGCATCGATTTCGAGCGCACGACGACCCAGGCGACGATCGCCGTCACGCAGGTCACGAGGGTCGCCGAGCCGATGCCGACCATCACTGTGTTGAGCACCACGTCGCCAAGGCGCGGGTCGGCAAACAGCGCGCGGTAGCTGTCGAACGTCAGCGTGCGGATGCTCTCCGCGTTGATCGCCACATAAGTGTGGTGAAGACTGGTCCAGGCCAGGATGAAGAACGGAAAGAACACCTGAAGCGCTAGGTAGAGAACGACTGGCGTCAGCGCGACCCAGCGCCAGCGCCCGAGCGGCAGCGGCCGCGGCCGGAACCCCTTCCCGGAGATCGTCGCGAAGCGCTCCGCCCGCGCGGTGAGGCGCTGGTAGCCGATGAACATGGCGTAGGCGATGCATAGGTAGAACATCGCCAGCGCCAGAACATGGCCCCATTCCGGGATGCCCGTCGACGGATTGAGCATCCGGTAGGCCTCGAGGCTGATGACGCGCACGCCCGCGCCGATACCGAGCAGGATCGGCACGTCGATGCCCTCGATGGCGAAGATCATCGTCACGATGGTCGTCGCCAGCAGGGCCGGGCGCAGCACCGGCAGCGTGACATGGCGCATGGTGCGCCAGAAGCCGGCGCCCGACGTGAAGCTCGCCTCCTCCAGCCCCGGATCAAGATTGGTGACCGACGTGACGGTCAGCAGATAGGTCAGCGGCGCGATGCTCATGCCCTGGACGATGATCATGCCGCCCAGAGTGAACGGATTGATCGGGCCCGGCGCATCGAGCCACCAGAAGACGTTGCGCAGGATGATGTTGATGTACCCGGCGTCCGGGTTGAGCAGCAGCATCCACGAGATGGCGCCGATCACCGGCGGCATCAGGATCGGAAACAGCATCATCACGAAGATGACGCGGCGGAACGGCAGATCGGTACGCCCGACCAGCCATCCGATTGTCACGCCGAAACCAAGGGCCACCGACACCGCGCCGAGCGCATAAAGGCCGGTATCGTGGAAGGTGACGCTGAACTCCTCGCTGGTGAAGACTTCGATGTAGTTCTGGATCGTCCAGAAGGTCTTGGGCTCGAATGGCAGGTAGTCGAACGGACCGCGCAGCGACCCCAGCACCACCATCGCCACCGGCGCGCCGACCAGCAGCAGCAGCATGGCGCAGGCAAGAATGGGAATGACGTTGTGGCGCGCACGATCTGCGAGCGCCGCGATGCGCGGGCCGATAACCGGCCCGCGCATCGTTACAGCCTGTTCGACGGCCACGCTACCCCCTTATGCGAGGCCGAGGGCCTTGCGCAGGCGACCATTGATGCCGGCGCGCTCGAGGTAGTTTTCGCGCGTCTCCCAGGCGACATCGATGTTGTTCTTCTTGATGTGCTCGCCGAGGAAGCGCTCGCCGCGCCCCCAGCTCGCATAGAACTTGTCCCACATCAGCCCCTGCGCCTCGTCGGTCTGCATCCACAGGCTGAGCAACGCGCCGGCATTGGGGCTGCGGGCCTTTTTCAGCACCGCCACCTGCGCGGCAACACCGCCCATGTGCTGCGTGCCGTAGGTGTCGACGTCCGCACCCTGACGGCGGTTGTTCTCGATATCGGAGAACGAGCCGAACAGGTGCAGCGGCTTGGTGCCCTGCGTCACCAGCGCCAGCGACGACGGCAGCGTGCCCGTGATGACGAGCTGCTGGTCTTCCTTCAGCTTGTTGACCCAGGCGACGGCGCCGTCGAAATCCTTGGTTGCCCAGACCCACCACGCGAGGTGGGCGGTAAGCTGGAAGTCGTTGGTGACGATCTGGCCCTTCCACTTGGGATCGAGGAAGTCGGCGTTGGTCTTGGGAAGCTGGTCCCGGCCGAGCTTCTTCGGGTTGTAGGCGTGCAGCAGAAGGAAGTGGAAGGTCTGCACCGCGCCCTTGAAGCCGATGCGGTCGTCGGGAATGCCCATCGCCTTCCAGTCGACCGAGGTGTCGAACACCTCGCGCTCGTCGAGCGCCTTGCCCTGCAGGAAGGACCCCTCGAACACGTCGGCCGACGGGCCGCGGGAGATTTCGGCGAGCACGCGCGCGGCACCCGCCGTCGGGTCGTACGGCTCCATCTTGAACTCGATGCCCGGGAACCGCTTGGTGAAGGTCGGGTTGAGGGCGTCGTACAGCTCCTTGCGGTTGCCGTAGTAGATCACCTGCGTCTCACCGGCGGCCTTGGTCTTGGCGTACAGCTCCGCGAGCTTCGGATCGAGGCCGGGCACGTCGGCCCGGATGTTGCTCGCGGTCTGCGCGAAGACCTTCATCGGACGACTCGCTGCGAGCATCGCGCCGGCGGCGAGGCCACCGACGACGACGTGGCGGCGATTCAGCTTCAGTCCGGTCTGGCGGTCGCTTCCCTTACGCTTGCTCATGACGTCCTCCCCTTCGCGGCGCCGGTGCCGCCTGCTGTTTATCGGTTCTTCCGTCACTCCCTCACGGGAATGACGGCACACGTCAGGCCGCTGATGGCGACCGAAACCTCACTGTCCTCGGGATACCAGTCGCTGTCGGCGCCGTACGGCGCCTGGATGCGGAGCTGCCGGTCGTGGGCATCGATCCGCACGCGGTATTCGATCGAACTGCCGACGAAGGCGGCCATCTGCACGGTGCCGGCGATGCCGCTGCCGTTCGCGCGCGGAGCGATGCTGATGTCGGACGGACGCACCGCGATCATCACGTCGGCTCCGATATCGATGTCGTCGACGAGCCGGCACCGCAGGCGCGCGAAACCGAGATCGAGTTCACCCGTCCGCCCGTCGGCACCGCCGTCGATGCTGCTGACGCGGCCACGGAAGATGTTGCCGCCGCCCATGAACTCGGCGACGAACGGATGGCGGGGCTGGAAGAAGACGTCGCGCGGCGCGCCCGTCTGCACGATCTGGCCGTGGTTCATGACGTTGATGCGGCTCGACAGCACCAGCGCCTCGCCGAGGTCGTGCGTGACATAGACGGCGGTCGTGCCGCTGCGCGCGAAGATCTCGCGGAATTCGAATCGCATCGCCTCGCGCAACTGTGCATCGAGGTTTGACAGCGGCTCGTCCAGCAGCAGCAGCTTCGGCCGGCGCACGAGGGCGCGAGCGACCGCCACGCGCTGCTGCTGGCCACCGCTGAGCGCCGTAGCGTTGCGGTCGATCAGGGCCTCGATGCGCAGGATGCGCAGCACCTCCAGCACGCGCTCGCGCATCTGCGCGCGCGACATGCGCTCCTTGCCGACTTTCAGCGGGTAGGAAACGTTCTCGTAGACCGTCATGTGCGGCCAGATGGCGTAGGACTGGAACACCATGGCGATTGGCCGGCGGAAGGCCGGCACGTTGATTCCGGCCGCGGCGTCGAACACGGTCTCGCCGTTGATCGAGATGGTGCCGCCGTCGGGCGTCTCCAGCCCGGCGATCATGCGCAGGCAGGTGGTCTTGCCGCAGCCGCTTGGCCCGACCAGCGACAGCGTCTCGCCCTCGCCGAGCGCGAATGAAACACTGTCGAGGGCGCGCACGACGCCGTGCGACGTGCTGAACGTCTTGAGGAGGTTATCGACCTGGAGCATCGCCGTGGCTCACGCCGGATACGAGACGAAGACTTTCTCGGACGTGAACAGGTAGCTTTCCATGTAGTCGTGGACGACGGGCTTGCGGCCCAGCGCCTCCATCGCGCCGGCCAGCACCATCCAGTTCAGCATCTCGTGCTGCCCGGCCTGCTCGATCTGCGCCAGCGAGCGGTTGCGCCAGACGTCGTAGCGCCCGTCGCGCAGGGCTTCGAACATCTCGCGGTCGGCATCGACGTCGGCCCACAGATAGCCGTTGGTCGGCGACAGGAAGGCGTGCGACCAGCTCGCCGAGGCGATCAGCGCAACGCGGTACGGCGACGCCGCGAGGGTCTCCGCGACGGCGGCACCGACCTCCATGCAGCGCCACGGCGCCGGCGCCGGCGGATCGGGCTCGACGTTCGGGTCGCGCGGCGGGGCGTTGAGGATCGCGAGCCCGCCCTTGGCCTCGAACAGGTTCGAGCCGTAGCAGTTCACCGCAAACGGCACCACGGGCCAGGGAAAGCCCCGGCGGTCCCAGTCGAGGTAGAGCAGCGTGCACAGGAACGCGTGCGCAAGCCCGTCGATATGGATGTTCTTGTAGGCGTAGGACATGTCGACGCCACGCTCGAGCAGGGCGCGCGTCAGGTACTTGGCGCCGGCACGGTGGCCGTGCAGCGGAAAGGCGAAGTCCTCGGGCTCGTTCCACCGGTTCGGCCGGCCGGAGCCGAAGCCGTGCTTCCACGGCCTTATGTCGAGATCGTCGTCGAGGCCGTAGACACAGAAGGGCGGCACCAGCCCCTCGCGAAAGTTTTCGTACTGGTCGTCGCCCCAGATGACGACGAAGTCGGGCTTGAAATCGTCGAGGATCTTCCGGGCCTCGCGGAAATTGTCGGCGAGACGCGCGCTGTAGCGCTGCGCCTCGGCCACGCCGCCGTCGTTGCCCAGTTCCTCGATCAGCCGCTTCGGCCAGTTGGCGCGGTCCTTGAACCGGTCCGGCACGCGCGACGCCTTGAGGGTGAAGTTGAAGGTGCCCGAAAGGCGCTCGTCCGGCGCCACGAGGATCGGCCAGTGGGTGACGCCCAGGCCCAGGATTTCCGCCATGCTTTCCTCCCGCCGCGCATCGGGTTCGGCCCGATGTCAGACGATGAAACTCACCTTGCCGTGCGGCCGCAACGCTTCCAGGTCGAGGATCGCCTTGCGCACACGGAAACGCAGCCCACCCTTGGTCCGCACCAGTTCGTGCTCGTAGCGGCCGACATAGTTGTCGACCATTTCATGGCGCAGCCGGTAGACGGCAAAGTTTGCCGTAACCCGCAGCGTCTCGCCGTCGTCGTGCCGGATACGGACGTTGCCGACGATCCTGCGCGTGCGCGACACCGGGTTCTCGGCCCAGGTGTGGCGGCCGAGCAGCTGCTTGACGCGCGAGCCCAGCCGCGCGCGGTCGTCGGAAATGAGGTACAGGCTGTTCTCCGGCGTGCCGTCGGGCGCGTCCAATGACGGCATCAGGTAGCAGCCGTCCTCCGTGAACAGGGCCAGCCACGTCTCCAGGTCCCACGTGTCGAGCAGCGCCGCCTCGGCATACAGGAAGTCCTCGACCTCGGCGCGCGCCGACGCGGCGTTCGCCGTTCCTGTCTTTGCCTTCGCCACGGCCTTGGCCATCGCCCTCTCCCTACTGCGCGGCGACGGCGTGGATCATGCGCTCGTAGACAGGCGCCTTGCCGGTCATCATCGCGTGCCACTGGCGCCAGAACGCCCGCATCTGCAACTCGTCGCCCGTGTAGGGCTTCTCCCGGTGCATGCCGCGCGAGATGTCTGACCAGCCGACGTCGCTGGCGACGAAGCCGCGCTGGCAGGCCTCCAGCGCCTCGACGTCGTCCGGCGTGCCGAAGCCGCCGGGTCCGAGAAACGAGATGAAGTTGTCCATGCGGATCTTGCGCAGTTCCGGCGTGTCGTTGGTCGGCAGCAGCGCCCAGGCGTCGATCTCGATGTAGTCGGGCGTCACCGGATAGAAGGTGCGAACCGTCTTCCAGTTGGCGATGAAGATCAGGTTCGGGAAGACGAGCAGGTTGCGGCTGTAGTCGCAGATCTGCTTCGTCCGCTCGACGCCGAACTTCTTCTCCAGCCGCGCGCGGTGGTCGGCGAGCTGCGCCGCCGCCTTCGCCCCTACCGGCAATCCACCGGCCGGCGATTCGATCAGCGCATGGCCATTGCCCAACTCCGCGCCTATGCCGCGGGCATTGAAACCTTCCTGCGACCAGGCCGACGTATCGACGCCGATATCGGTGAGATAGTCCTTGAAGAAGCGCTGGTGCGTCGGCAGCGCGTGGTAGCCGTCGATGCTGTTCTCGACCAGCAGCTTCCAGTTGGCGCGCATGCTGTAGGACTGCGCGCCCTGCACGATCTCGAGGTCCTCGTCGGAATAGTCGACCATCAGGTCGATGTACTCGCGCGCGCCAGCGAGGAAGGAGACGAGATCCTCGACATCGGGGTTGAACGACAGGAAGACGAGGCCGCGATAGCTGTCCACGCGGGCGGGCGACACCATCCCCATGCTCTTGCGGTCGAAGCCGGGGCCGTAGCCGTCCGCCCCAGGCAGGCCGATCAGTTCGCCACGCGTGTTGAACGTCCAGGCATGGTAGAAGCACTGGAACGAGCGGCCGTTACCCGCGTGTTCCCGGCAGATCGCGTTGCCGCGATGCGGACAGGTGTTGAAGAAGACGCGCACATTCTTGCGGTCGTCGCGCACGAAGATGATCGGCCGGCCGCCGACCTTGCGCGTCACGAAGTCGCCCGGCTTCGCCACCTCGGATTCGTGTCCGACGTAGAGCCAGGTGCTGTCGAACACCCGCTTCTTCTCGATCTCGAAGACCGCGGCGTCGGTGAACGCCTTGCGATTGACCCGAAAGACACCGCCGCTGCGGTCGTCGACCACCAGATCCGCGATTTCGCTTTCGTTCATGTCGCCCTCATATCGCCATGCCGCCGGCCCATGGGGATGGGTCGCCCCTGTACGCCCCCGCAGGGCGCCCGAACGGACGCCTGCGGTGCGCAAAGATGTCAGGAGTGGCCGGCACGCATGCGCGCCCGGACCGGCTTCGGTTCCTCGCCTTCCTCGCGCGGCTGCGGACGGCCGTTTCGTCCGCGACGGGTGACGCCTGATAGTCCCGCGCACTGCTTGATCGGCAGCACCGACGCTATTTCTTGGATCGGGGAATTGTCAATATTTCTTTGTGGGAGGAATTGTTGCATTGCGGTCGCTGCAGTGCGGCATCAGCGGGCCTTCCCGGCGCGCGCGTCGAGGCCGTTGATCAGGACATCGGCGACGAAATCGACATAGGCATCGGCCAAGGATGTCATGTTTTCCGCCGAAATCCGGTAGCCGAGCAGTTCCTCGAGCATCGGCCGGCGGCTGAAGAAGAACTGGCACATGCCGATCAGGCCGAGGTGCAGGAAGTTGGGGTCCACCACGCGGAACTCACCGTTGGCCTCGCCGGCCGCGACGATGCCATGCAGCTCGTTGTAGGTGGTGGCGACGAGGTCGCGGCGGATGCGCCGGGCCTCGGCCGACGTGCCGTAATGGATCTGCTCGAGCAGCAGCTGGCTGTAGTGGGGGTTCTCCGCCATCACCTCGACCAGCACCTTGATCCAGGCCCGGAACCGCTCCTTGGCAGTCGTCGCGGTTTGCATCGCCTCCGCCGTCCTGCGTCCGCGCTCGGCGGTGATCTGCAGGGTCGTCGCCAGCAGCAGGTTGTCCTTGTTGCCGAAGTAGTAGCGGATGAGGCCGGGATCGACGCCGGCCAGCCGCGCTATGTCGGTCCTGCTCAGTTCCGAGGGACGGTGCGATTTCAGAAGATCGCGGGTCGCGGCGATCAGGCCGTCGCGGCCGACGGCGTTCTTCTCGCCGCGCGGCCGCCCCTGCGCCCGGACACGCCGGGCACCCGCCTTCTGCTTGATGCCTGCCATGGATTCAGGAGTTCACTGCGTTGGTCTACCGACACGATGCGGCGGCGAATATAGCCGCAGGCATCGACCCGTGCGAACCGGCCCCGCATCCGGGCTAACAAAAAGCCCCCCTTCCGCACGGAAGGGGGGCTGAAAGCGCCGGCGCCGCGTGGCGCCGGGTCGTTACCGTGAGGGACTATTCCTTGTCCCACTGGCGCGCGATCGGCTGCTTGGCCGCACGCATCTTGTCCATGTAGTTGGCGAGGATCGCGCGACCGGGGACGCCCTGGGCCTCCAGGCGGTCGGCCCACTGCTGCGCCACGTTCGGCATCGTCGTCGCCCACTTGCGCCGCTCCTCGGGCGAAATGACGATGATGCCCTTGCCCTTTTCCTTCCAGACGTCGTCGGCCTTGACACTGTTGGCTGTACCGACTTCGGCCGTCTTCTGGCAATAGCCGGGGGCGACCTTGGTGATCGCCGCCTGAACGGACTTGGGCAGGCGCTTCATGGCATCGTTGTTGATGCTGAGGCCGAAGGCGACGCCGGCGCCCATGTCGGCCTTCACCAGATACGGCGCGACCTCGTAGATGCGGACGGTCATGCCATTGCCGCCGTCGAGCAGCATCGCCTCGATGACACCGGTCTGCATCGAGTTGTAGACGGTGGCCATGTTGCTGGACACGCCGACCGAGCCGAAGCCTTCGATCCACTGGAGGTTCGGTCCGGCGCCACCGATCTTCATGCCCTTGAGGTCATCGAGCGTGTTGATCGGCTTCCTGCTGAGGATCTGGTAGCTGTCGACGGTCCCCGTCGAGCACAGCAGGGTCTGGTTGAACGGGTCGAGCGCGCGGCCCATCTTCGGGAACTCGCCGGCGACCTGGTCGAGGATCTTCGAAGCGAGGATGATGTTCGGGGTCACGAACGGCGTGTAGTAGCTGATGTTGTGGGCCGGCATCTGCGGCGCGCCCAGCGGATAAACGACGATGCCGATCTCGGCGAGGCCGTCTTTGATGGCGTCGAGTTCGCCGCCCGGCTTCACGATCTGGCCGCTGTGGGCCATGTTCCACTCGATCTTGTCGGCGCCGCCTGCCAATGCCTTGTCCGCCTCGACGGCGAAGGTCTCGACGAACTGGCCCACCCAGGCCGCGGCCGGCGGATATCCGGACACGAACGTGATCTTGGCGGTTTCGGCGCCGGCCGACGGCGCCATCGCCAGGCCGGCCGCGAGCGTGATGGCGGCGAGTGCGCCGGACGTGCCTGCGATGCGAATTGGTGCGGTCATCGTTTGGTTGCTCCCTCCAGTTTGCGGTGTGGTTTGTCCTTGGTGGCCCGGCGGCGGATCGCTTCGCCGCCCGATCAGGTCATGCCGACGACTGTGTCGACGATGTTCGCCGGGTAGATCCGGCTAAGATTTTCGAGCACATGCGAGTACGGCATCGGCGTGCGCGGCCCACCGAGGCGCCGCACGGGCGCCTTCAGCCGCCCATGCAGCGTCTCGCCGATCTCGGCCGCGATCTCCGCGCCGAACCCGCCGGCACGCACGGATTCGTGCGCGACGACGAGCCGGCCGGTCTTCTCGACCGAGGCCAGCACCGTGGCGCGGTCCCAGGGCCAGATCGTGCGCAGATCGATCACTTCGGCCTCGATGCCGCGCGCGGCCAGCATTCCCGCCGCCTCGCGCGCCACGCCGACGATGCGCGACCACGTCACGATGGTGACGTCGCCGCCCTTGCGGACGACGTTTGCCGTGCCAAGCGGAATGACCTCTTCCTCATCCGGCACCTCGCCTTTGGTGCCCCAGAGGTTCTTGTTCTCCATGTAGACGACGGGGTCGTCGCTGCGGATCGCGGCCTTGAGCAGGCCGCGGTTCTCGCGCGAGTCCGACGGGCAGACGACGACGAGGCCCGGCGTGTGCGCCCACCACGCCTCGGTCGACTGCGCGTGCTGCGCGGCGCTGCCGTCGCGCCAGCCGATCGACTGGCGCACGACGATCGGCACGCGCAGCTGGCCGCCGAACATGTAGCGCATCTTGGCGGCCTGGTTGACGAGCTGGTCGGCGGCGCAGAGGCCGAAATCGGCGTAGCGAAGCTCGCAGACCGGCCGCGTGCCCATGGTCGCCGCGCCGATGCAGGAGCCGAGCATCGTCGCTTCGGAGATCGGACTGTCGACGATGCGCTCGGGACCGAACTCCTCGAGCAGGCCCTTGTACTGGCCGGCGACACCGCCCTCGGGGCCGAGGTCCTGACCGAGCGCCCAGACCAGCGGGTCGCGGCGCATCTCCTCGCGCAGGGCCAGCCGGGCGGCCTCGGCGTAGGTCAGCTCGCTCATGGCCGCATCTCCAGGTCCTGCACGTCGCTGGTCAATTCGCTGTCCGGCGGCCAGGGCGCCGCGTGGGCCGCCTCGACGGCGGCGAGGATGCGCGCGCGCGCCGCGCCTTCGGCGGCGTCGAGGTCCGCCTGGGAAACACCGTTGGCCCGCAGCCATGCCGCTGTGCGCAGCACGGGTTCATACTTCGCCGCCTCCTCGACTTCCTCGCGCGGCCGGTAGGAATCGTTCTGGAACGAGACATGCCCCTTGAGGCGATAGGTGCGGGCATGGATGAAGCAGGCTTCCCCCGCACGCACCCGCGGCAGCAGTTCTGCCACCGTGCGATCGACCGCCATAAGGTCGTTGCCGTCGATCGACACTGAATGAAGACCAAATGATTCGGCGCGCGCGACGATGCCCGGCCCCGCCGTCACGGTGCTGGTCCGCACCGTGACCGCAAACTGGTTGTCCTCGCAAACAAACAGGACGGGCAGCTTGTAGACCTTGGCCCAGTTGAACGTCTCGAGCGTGACGCCGCGGTTCATCGCGCCGTCGCCGAAGAAGGCCACGGCGACGCGCTTCTCACCCTTCAGCTTGAACGCCTTGGCCGCGCCGCAGGCCAGCGTCGCGGCCTCGCCGACGACGCCGTTCGCGCCCATCACGCCGACAGAGAAATCGGCGATGTGCATCGACCCACCCTTGCCGTGGCTGGTGCCGCCGACCCGGCCGAACAACTCCTTCATCATCCCCTCGGGCGCCGTGCCCTTGGCGATGGAGTGGCCGTGCCCACGATGGTAGCTGGCCAGCACGTCGTCCGGCTGCAGGTTGGCGCAGACGCCCGTCGCGATGGCCTCCTCGCCGATGTACTGGTGCACGGAGCCGCGAACGAAGCCCTCGCGCCAGGCCTTGTCGGCCTCGATTTCGAAAGCGCGGATGAGGAGCATGGTGCGGTAAAGCTCCATGATCCGCGCGGTCTGGTTGCCCGGCGTATCCAGCACTCCGTCCTCCCAGCGATGCGCCGCAATGGCCGAGGCCAAGGGGGCATTCGTATTGTGCAACTCGACGCTGATTGTATACAAGTGAGCGAACGATTACCGCAGTTGGGCAAAGCGAGCAAGGATCGTCGTTCTGTGACCGTCGAACCCAATCGGGAAGGATTGTATACAGCGGGTTCTGTCGCGCGCGCCTATGAGGCAATCTGCGACGGCATCCTCAGCGGTCGCTATCCGGCCGAGACGCATCTGCGCGAATCCTCCCTCGCCGAGGAAATCGGCGTCAGCCGCACGCCGGTGCGCGAGGCCCTGCGGCAGCTCGCTGCCCAGGGCTTCGTCGTCCATCTGCCCAATCAGGGCACCTTCGTCCGCGACTGGTCGCCGGCATCGATCTCGGACCTGACCGACATGCGGGCCCAGCTCGGCGTGCTGGCCGCCCGTCTCGCCGCGGCCCGCGCCAAGGCCGAGGATATCGTCCGCCTGCGCACTTGCCTCGACGAAATGCATGCGGCGATGACCGGCAACGAATCCGATCGCCACGAGCGCATGGTGGCCGGCGCGCGCATCTTCTTCGACTCGATCTTCGCGCTCTCGGGCAATGGCTGGCTGCTCGACAGCTTCCGCCAGACGACCGTGCTGCCGATCGTCCGCCGCACCTACCAGGACCTGACTCCGGCGCAGTGGGCACGCATGCATGCGACCTGCCACAGCATTCTCGACGCGCTCGCGATCGGCGACGCGGAGTGGGCGGCGGCGTCCATGCACACCCAGTTCATGCTCGCCAAGCATGCGCTGGTCGATCGCCTCGTGGCGGAGGCCGCGGCGCGCTAGCCGATCGGCTGTGGACAGGCGGGTGGCGGCATAACATGCTTGCCGGGTTGCGTTCGTCGCCGTTTCCCCACGGGAGGCTCGCGCCACGATGCCCGGCAGCAGCATCGCCACACTGGCGGACGGCAGGCTGTACGCCCTGCACAACGCCTATGCGCTCGATGGCCGGGTCAGTTCGTATCCCGCCGCGGCGCGCGGCTGGGCGGCGTCGAACTGCTACCTGCTGCGCCAGGACGACGGCGCCCTGCTGCTCGATACCGGCTTCGCCGCCCACGAGCACGCGATCCTCGGACAGCTCGCCACGCTGATCGACCGGCGCCTGCCGCTGGCCATCATGCCCCTGCGCATCAACGAGTTCATGTCCGTCGGCAACGCGATGCCGATCGCCGCGCGCTTCAATGTCGTCGAGTGCTTCTCCAACGTCACCGATGTCGAACTGTGGCTCGACTTCGACTCCGACACCTACGACGAGACGCGCAAGCCCGCGCCCTTCCGCACGACCATCCTCAGCGGTCACAAGCGGCTGCCGGTCGGCGGCGGCGAAGCGCGGCTCGTCGACGTCTACCTGGCGCCCGTGCGCCTCATCGGCACGCAATGGACCTACGACGCCGCCACGCGCACCCTGTTCACCTCCGACACCTTCGCCTGGGTCTGGCGCGATGCCCCGGACGGCCCCTGGGCGGTCGGCGACAACGACGACACGACGACGCCCGAGCAGGTGCGGAACTTCCTGTTCAACACCCGCTACTGGTGGCTCGAGGGCGCGCTGACCGACCAGATGCGGCGCGACCTCGCCCGCGTGTTCGAGACCCACGAGATCGAGACCATCGCGCCGGGCTACGGCAGCATCCTCAAGGGACGCAAGGTGGTCGAGCGCCACTACACGATGCTCGACGAGGCCCTGCGCGACTGGGATCGCAGCCGCACGGCGCCGCACTACATCGGCCGCGGCGAGCAGAGGTGAGGACGCCATGGGACAGCCGCTGCCGCGCGAAGTGACCGATGGCGTGTTCTGGCTCGGCGACTGCCTCGAGCAGCATTTCCGCGGCAAGGTCTACCACGGCTACAACGCGGCCTTCCTCGTTGTCGGCGAGACGGCCGCGATGCTCGTCGAGACCGGCCATCCCAAGGACTTCCCCGCCGTCGAGAGCCAGATGCGCGTGGTGCTCGACCGCGCCGCGGTACCCTTGCGCCACCTGTTCCTGACGCACCAGGAGACACCACATGCCGGCGGCCTCGGCCGCGTGCTGCGGCGCTGGCCGGAGGCGGTCGTCCATGGCGACCTCAGCGACTACCATCTCGCCTTTCCCGGCCTCGCCGACCGCATGCAGCCGATGGAGGTGGGCGATTCCGTCGACCTCGGCGGCCGCCGCTTCGTCGCCGTCGAGCCGGTCGTGCGCGACCTGCGGACGTCGCTTTGGGGCTTCGACACCGGTGCCAACTGCCTGTTTCCGGGCGACGGCTTCGCCTACAGCCACTACCATCTCGACGGCCATTGCGGCCTGTTCGCCGAGGAGGCGGTGTCGCTCGACCTCGCGGAGGTGTCGGCGGTGTTCGCCGACCGCGCGCTGTTCTGGACGAAGTTCGCCGACATGCGGCTCTACACCGAGCGGCTCGAACGCCTGCTGAAGGAACTGGACGTGCGGACCATCGCGCCGACCCACGGGCTACCGATCCGCGACCTTGCGGCCACCGTGCCGAAGGTACTGGCCGGCCTGATCGCCGAGAGCGACGTCAGTTCGCCGCCGTCGCGTAGCGCGGCCGAATAGCCAGGCCCGCGAAAGACCGAGGGCCCCGGTAGCCCGGAGCCCTCGTCACTTCGCGCGGCCTGGATCGGTGACGGTCTATTCGGCCGCCTGCGATTGCGGCGAAGCGAACCGGGGCATTACCTGTTCGGCGAAGATCCGCAGCGCCTCGGACGAACCGCTGAGGTCGTGCAGGAGGATGTTCCGGATACCCATGTCGTGCAGCTTCTGCACGCGCGATGCCATCTCGTCCGGCGTTCCGATGATGGCGCCCTTTTCCGATATCGCAACCGTGTCGCCGCTATTGCCGACCGGGCTGAAGGCTTTCGCCGCCATGTCCTTGTCCTTGGTCAGCACCTGCACCTCGGTGATGAACTTGCCGCGCAATTCGTGCGCCGCACGCCGCTGGTTGTCGTTGCCCGCCACCATCAGGCCGCGTGTCACCGCCAGGGTGTCCGGGTCGTAACGCTTGCCCATCCGGGCAAGTTCGTCCTTGTAGACGGCGACCTTGTCGGCAATGGCCTCGAAGGGCGACATCTGGTCGAGCAGCAGATTGAACCCATCGCGGGCGACCTTGCGGATCGAGGCTTCGCTGCCCGCGCCCACCCACATCGGCGGGTACGGCTTCTGCACCACCGGCGGCTCGACGATGATGTCGTTGAATTGCCAGCGCTTCGACTTGTAGGACCAGCGTTCGGTTTCGGTGAAGGAACGCTTCAGCAGCGCGATCGCTTCCGCGAAGATGTCGCCGGCGTCGGCCATCGGGATGCCGAAGCCATGGAATTCGTTGGCGCGGTATCCGCGACCAACACCAAAATCGTAGCGGCCCTTCGAAAGCTGGTCGATCGTCGCCACCTGTTCGGCGAGCAGGATGGGATTGTGCCAGGGCACGACCACAACGGCACTGCCAAGACGAATCCTGGAGGTCCGTCCGGCGAGATAGCTGATGTAGTTGAGCGTCGCCGAAAGCTGCGAGAAGCCGGTGAAGTGATGCTCCACCAGCCAGGCGCTGCTGAAGCCGAGTTTCTCCGCCAGACAGATGTAGTCGCCGTACTCGTGGTATCCAAGCGCGGCCTCCGTAACGACCTGACCAGGAACCGCCTGGGCGCCGCCGAACAAGCCGAATTTCATGGGAGGTTCCTCCGGTCATTTGGCCAAGCCACCCCGCGCGGCCCGGCGATCTCCCGTCGCCTCTTGTGTCGTTGCGGAAAAGCTAGGCGCACTGGATCAGTCGGCAAAATTATGATTTCTTATTTCTATGATTAGATAAGCTAATGCCATTGGACCGCGTGTCATGAACCTCCGGCAGATGCGCTACTTCGTGGCCGTCTATGAGGAAGGCGGCTTCGGCCGGGCCGCCACGCGCGAACATTGCACGCAGTCGGGCATAAGCCAGCAAATTCGCCAACTCGAGGAGCGGCTGGGCGCCACGCTGTTCGAGCGCAACCCTCACGGTGTCGAGGCGACCCTGGCCGGGCGCGAATACTACCAGCGCTGCGTGCCGGTGCTGCACGCGGCACGCGCCGCGGACCAGCACATCGTGGAGCTACGGGGCCAATTGTCCGGGACCGTTCGCGCCGGGCTGATCCCCACCCTCACCAAGGGAGCACTTGCCAGCGTGCTGGTCAGCTTCACGGCCGCGCACCCGCACGTCGACATTCACATCACCGAGGCCTACAGCCAGCCGCTGACCGATCAGGTCGTCGCCGGCGCACTCGACTTCGCCATCGTCCCGGTCCTGCCGCCGAGACATGTCCCGGGGCTGTCCGTCCGCGTGTTGGCAACGGAAGAGGAAATGCTGCTGTCGGGCCCGAAGCTGGGCCTGCAAAACATGGTGCCGCTGCCGGTGCGCGAGCTGGGACGCTGCAAGCTCGTCCTGCCTTCGCCGGAGAACAGCCGCCGCCCGTTCCTCGAAGGCCAGTTCGAACGGGCCGGCGTAGCGGCGGAGCGCATCATGTCGATGGATGGCATGACCGGGACCTTCGAGTTCATCGCGGCCTCCGACTGGGCGACGATTCTGCCGGTCACGGCCTGCATCGGTGAGGTTTCCGGAAAGCGGCTGAGGGTCAGCCCGCTGATCGAGCCAAGCATCCCGTTCGATTTCATCCTCATCGAGCCGGCGCGACAGCCCCTGTCCTCACCGGCCCGGGCCTTCGTCGACGCCATCGAAGCGGAATTGGACAGTGTTGCGGCGGCATGGCGGCGCACCCGCTCGCGACATGGACGCAAGGCACCGCCCGGCGCGTGCGCCTGACCGGGTCGCGGCGCCAGTTGCCAGGAGCCAACGATGTCGTGGAAAGATGGCCGCACGCAGCCGACCCGGAAGGACAAACCCATGGCGCAGGATCGTACGCGACTCTTCCCAGCCGGAGCGGCCCTCGTCGTCGGCGGCAGCGGCGGGCTCGGGGTCGCCATCTGCCAGCGGCTGGCCGAGGCCGGCAGCGACGTGGCGATCACCTACCGCAGCAATGCGGCGGCTGCCGAGGCGGTGGCGAAGGCGGTGACGGCGGCCGGGCGCCGGGCCACCGTCCACGGCATCGACCTGCTCGATGTCGAGGCCGTGCGCGGCGGCGTCGCGGCGGCCGCGCAGGCACATGGCGACATCCATACGCTGGTGTTCACCGTGGGGCCCGACATCGACCAGCCCTTCGTCAGCCAGACCACGCCGGAGGCCTGGCGCGAGGTGATGACGGTCGAGCCGGTCGGCTATTTCAACGCCGTGCACGCCGCCCTGCCCCATCTGCGAGCGAGCCGCGGTTCCGTCGTCGCCGTCACCTCGGCGGCGACCATCCGCTATGCACCGCGCGACATCCTCTCGGCCGCACCCAAGGCCTCGGTCGACCTGCTGACCCGGGCCGTCGCCCGCGAGGAGGGTCGCAACGGCATCCGCGCCAACGTCGTGGCGCCCGGCTTCATCTCGGCCGGCCTCGGCCAGCGCCTGCTCGACAATGTGCTGGGCGAGCGCGAGCGCGAGGGCATCGTGCGCAACGCCGCCCTGCGCCGCGTCGGCACAGCCGACGAGGTCGCCGATGTCGTGGTCTTCCTCGCCTCCACCCGGGCGTCCTTCGTCACCGGCCAGACCGTCGCCGTCGATGGCGGCTTCTCGGTCTGACCGCCGCCCTCAGCAGAACACGCAGTCCTTGTCATCATCGCGCAGATTGCGCCACCAACGCGGACTCGCGTCGAACACGATGCCGACAATGCGCGCCACATTGGGCGCAATGACGTAACTGATGAGCGGCACCAGCATCAGCGACATCACCAACGCCCGGTCGAAGCTGCCGAACGAACGGGCCGCGAGGTCGATCCCCTGCGACAGCAGGGTGACCACCGGGAAAACGGCAAGCCACAGGGCAGCGACTGTCAGATGGCGGCGCCAGCGGATCCGGGCAAGACGGGCATTCATGACCAACCTCCGTGCCGCGGGGAAGCGGCGGCTACGGAGCAGAGATAGGCATTCCTGTTTGAGTGCATAATACCGGGAAAATAGCATTATTCATTGCGTCATACGCAATTATCGCGGCAACCTGTCCCAGTAGGGCGGCGTCCCGAAATGGGCCTGCAGCGCATCGATGAAGCTGGCCAGCGGCCGCGAACCGCGCCGGTTCGGCAGGTAGACGGCATAGATGCCGGCATCCATAGCCGTCGGGCTCGCCTCCCAGCCCGGCAGGAGCGGCTGAAGGCGGCCTTCCTGCACGTCGGTGCCGATCAGCCAGGTCGGTAGCAGAACGACGCCGACGCCGCCGATGGCCGCCTCCCGCAGCATCTCGGTGTTGTTGGCGCGAAGCGGGCCGCTGACGGCGACGCGCCGGCGTTGTCCGGCGTCGTCCCGGAAGTTCCACGCCTGGTCGCCGCCGACGAAGGTCTGCACCAGACAGGCATGTTCGGCGAGATCCTCGGGATGGCGCGGCGGCGCATGGGCCGCGAGATAGTCCGGACTGGCGCAGAGCACCCGGCGGTGGTCCGCCAGCTTGCGGGCGATGAGGCTCGAGCTTTCGAGGTTGCCGATGCGGATGGCCACATCGGCGCGTTCCTCGACGAGGTTGACGTAGCTGTCCGACAGCGAAACTTCCAGTTCGAGCCCGGCGTTGGCCAGCACGAACCGGGGAACGGCCGGAACCACATGCAGGCGCCCGAACACGACCGGCAAGTTGATGCGCAGCGTACCGCGCAGGGGCCCGCCGTCGTCGGCGACATCACGGTCGGCCTCGTCCAGTTCCGCGAGGATGCGCGATGCCTGCTCGAAATAACGCTCCCCAGCATCGGTCAGCGTTACGCTCCTCGTCGACCGGTTGAGCAGCCGCGTGCCCAGGTGCTCTTCGAGCGCATCGACCTGCCGTGTGAGCGAGGAGGTTGCGAGTCCGAGCCGGCGCGCCGCATGCGAAAAGCCATGCGACTCGACAACGGCGGTGAAGGCCCTGAGAGCGGCGAATCGATCCATCTGGCGAGCGGTCCCGCGCTTGATGTAGTGAGGCAACGCCGGTGTATGGCGGAAGCGCCAGAATACCGCAGGCGAGCGGCAACGGGTCGTTAAAAAGGCCCGACGGAACCGGGCGGCGGGGTGGACACCATGCGCACGAACAATCTCGGCGTCGCGGTCATCGGCAGCGGCCGCATCGGCACGCTGCGCGCGAGCCTGTCGGCGACCCACCCCTCGGTCCGCTTCGTCGCCGTGGCGGACCGCGAGCGCACCCGCGCCGACGTGCTGGCACAGCGCGTCGGGGCCGCCTTTGCCACCTCCGACAACCTCGCGGCGATAAACCACAAGGACGTCGACGCCGTGTTCGTGTCGACGCCCGAGCACGACCATCGCGAGGCCGTTATCCAAGCACTGGAGGCCGGCAAGGCTGTCTTCGTCGAAAAGCCGCTGGCCCTGACGCTGGAGGACGCCGACGCCATCATCGCGGCGGCGAAGCGCACCGGCGGCGAGTTGCGCGTCGGATATTCGCGCCGCCACGAGCGCCGCTGGATGCTGGCCAAGGAACAGCTCCTGCAGGGCAAGCTGGGCGAAGTCCTCGGCATCCAGCAGCGCGTCTACAACGCGCGGGCGCAACTGCTGGAAATCTTCAAGCGGTCGCCCGAGGCGACCCCGGTGCTCGACGTGCTGACCTACTACGTCGACCTTGCCTGCTGGTACCTCGAGGGCCAGCGGCCGGTCGAGGTCGTGGCCCGCAGCCGGTCCAAGATCTTCGCCGGCATGGGCTACTCCGCCTCCGACGTCACCTGGGCCATCGTCACCTTCGACAGCGGCGCCGTCGTCAATCTCGGCATCTGCTATGCCCTGCCCGCGAAGTATCCGACGGTCGGGCAGAGCGCCCGCTTCGAGATCCTCGGCGAGGACGGCGTCATCCTGCTCGACGCCGACAACAAGGACAGTCTGCTTTACACCGACCGGGGCGCGCCGCACGCCTATGTCCCGGACCATAACGTCACGATGATGTTCATGCAGACGACATCGGCCGCCGACTACGCGGTGGGCGATTACTGGGGCGCCGTGGCCAACGAGACGCGGTCCTGGCTAGACCACCTCATGACCGGACGCCCCTGCCCGCACGCCACCATGGACGACGCGCGGCGCACCCTGCAGGTGACGCTGGCGATCGAGGACGCGGCGCGGACGGGCGCCGTCGTTCGGCTGGATTGACCCTTACCGGGCAGCGGCGTCGGCGAGGATCATGTCGGCGGCCTTCTCGCCGATCATGATCGTCGGCGCGTTCGTGTTGCCCGACACGAGGGTCGGCATGATCGACGCATCGACCACCCGCAGGCCGTCGACATCCCGCACGCGCAGCCGCGGATCGACGACGGCATCGGTGTCGATCCCCATCCGGCACGTACCGACCGGGTGATAGCTGATTCCACCCTTGGCGCGCAGATGGGCCACAATCTGTTCGTCACTCGAACAGTCCGCCCCGGGCTCGTGTTCCCGCTCGATCCAGGGCCGCATCGGCGCCGCCGCCATGATGCGTCGTACCGCCTTCATGCCTGCCACCGCCGCGCGGACATCGTTCTCCGCGTGCAGGTAGTTCGGCCGGATCACGGGTGCGGCGAACGGATCGGCACCGGCGATGGCGACACTTCCGCGACTTTCCGGGCGCAGCACGCGCACGCCCACCGAGAAGCCGGAGAAGCGATGCAGGCCGTCGCTGATGCGGTCGGTGCTGAAGAGGGCGAGCCCGGCCTGGATATCGGGCGTCGCAAGCCTCGGGTCGGTCCGCAGGAAGCCGGCAGCATAGGACGCCGCCATGGTCAGGAAGCCCTTGCGCTCGACGGCATAGCGCAGCGCCGCCCACGCGCCGCGCAACGGGTTGCGGACGACGTCGTTGAGCGTCACGGGGGCGGTGCATTTCCACGTGAGGCGGCCGTTGTAGTGGTCCTGCAGGTTGGCGCCAACATCCTGCCTGTCGGCCAGCACGGCGATGCCGTGACCGCGCAGCAGCGCGGCCGGGCCGATGCCCGATAGCTGCAGGAGTTGCGGCGAATTGAACGCGCCGCCAGCCAGCAGAACCTCGCCACGCGCCATGGCGTGGCGGGTCTCTCCGCCCTGGAGATACTCGACGCCGCTCGCCCGGCGTCCGTCGAAGAGCACGCGGGTCGCATGCGCCCGCGTGACGACGTGCAGGTTGGCCCGCCGTCGCACCGGATGCAGATAGGCCGTCGCCGCACTCGAACGCCGCCCATTGCGAAGCGTGACCTGGACATAGCCGAAGCCCTCCTGCGCCACGCCATTGAAGTCGCGGTTGCGTGGATAGCCGCAGGCTTCGGCGGCGGCGATGAACGCGTCGCAGACCGGATGCGGCTCGGCCGGATCGCGGACTGCCAACGGGCCGCCGCTGCCGTGCCACTCGTCGGCACCATGCTGCTGGTCCTCGGACCTGCGGAAATACGGCAGCACATCGTCCCAACCCCAGCCGATGCAGCCAAGCTGGCGCCAATGGTCGTAGTCTTCGTGCTGGCCACGAATGTAGACGAGGCCGTTGATCGAACTGGAGCCGCCGAGAACCTTGCCGCGCGGCTGGGGAATGCGCCGGTTGCCCGTCGCCGGGTCGGGCTCGCCGGCATACAGCCAGTTGACCGCCGGATTAGCGAAATGACGGCCATAGCCGAGCGGAATGTGGATCCACGGGCTGCTGTCCCGCCCACCGGCTTCGAGCAACAGCACGCGATGGCGGCTGGACGCCGTCAGGCGGTTGGCCAGCACGCAGCCCGCACTGCCAGCGCCGACAACGACGTAGTCGTACACCTCCGCGTCGCCTGCCATTCCGCTTTGCCCTGCCCATTCAGCCAACGGGACTATGCGTGTCCGTTCCGTGGCCGGACCACAGCAAATTCCTGCCGCATTTCAGTTGCCCGGCCCGGTGCATGCGCCGAGGATCGCTCCGTCACGCCCCCGGCGGCGGTTCACAGGAATTTCCGGCCGATGTCCGACAAGGTCGCACCGCGGAGCACATTCAGACTCGAACGCGTCGCCGCGCTGACGGATGGGGTCTTCGCCATCGCGATCACCCTCCTCGTCCTGGACGTCAAGGTGCCATTGCACAGCGAGGGCGACGAAGGCTCGGTCCTCAGGGCGCTGCTCGGCCAGAAGGAGGAGTTCACCGCCTGGGTCATCAGCTTCGTGCTGATCGCCCGCCTGTGGATGGACATCCACGACGCGCTCGCGACGCTCAAATTCTGTGACGGCGTCCAGCTCATGCTCAATTTCGCCCTGCTGGCAGGCTGCTCGATGATCCCGTTCGCCGCCGCTCTCGTCGGGGTGCATCCGGGCGAGCTGATGGTCACGGTGATCTTCGCCTGCGTCCAGACGACCAACGGCGTGCTGATCGGCGTCTTCAACCGCCGGGCGCATGCCGCCGGGCTGCACGCCGTCCCCGAGAGCGACGACATCGCGGCACGCTACACGAACGGATCGTACCATCTCGCCGTCTATCCGGCGGTCGGCGTGTTCTCGATCATGCTGGCCTACGTCGCCAATCCGCTGGTCGGAATCGTCGCTTGGCTCGCCGAACCGACCGTCGCTGCCATCGTCGCGCTACGCCGCGACCACATGGCGACACCGCCCGGCTGAGGCTGCCGCTCAGCGCTTCTCGAAGTCGATGCGCTCCTCGACCGGCAGGCCGAGGAGGTGGCGGCGCAGGCTGTCGAGGCCGAGTTCGGCGGCACCGAGGCGCACCCACTCGCGGCCGCCGATCAGCCGCGCCTGCCGCGACGCGACCGAATCCGGCCCGACGATGCCGATGCAGATCGTGCCGCCGAAGTCGACACGATCTGTCCCCTCGTCGAGGTCGATCAGCACGCCAAGCGCGTGGCTGGCGTGGCTGCGCTCGCGCAGCGCGCGGGCGACGTCGACCGCCGTGTCCGGCGTGATCGCATTGGCGCCGCCGTTGCCCGGCAGGCCGACGGCTTCGCGCAACTCGCCCAGCGCGCGGGCGACGACCCCGCGGCGGAACAGGCTCTCGGCGTCCGGCATCGAAGCCATGCGCGAGGCGATGCCGCCGCTGGTGAACATCTCGGCCGTCGACAGCGATCCGCCACGCGCGACCAGCGCGTCGTTGATCACCTTCTCCAGCGTTGCGTCATCCTCCGCGACGATGAAATTGCCCAGATGGCGCCGCACCTCGGCTTCCAGCGGCCCCAACTTGCGCGCAACATCGGCCTCGTCGGTCCCGCGCACGACGAGCTTGGTCTCCAGTTCCGGATAGTGCGCCTGGAAGCCGAGCTTGACGCCGCCGCCCGGCACCAGATCCTCGATGCCCTTGAGCATCTCGTCGGCGCGGGACTCGCCGACGCCGAAGGAGTGGAAGCGTTTGAGGCGGAAGGCGTTACGCATGCCGCTCTGTGCCAGCAGGCGGGGGATTATCTGCTCGTCCAGCATCTTCCGCATTTCGCGCGGCACGCCTGGCGTGAAGAAGAAGCGCGCCTTGCCGATGGTGACCGCGAAGCCGCAGGCCGTGCCGATCGGGTTATCGATAAACTCGGCCGTGGCCGGCAGCATCGCCTGCTTGCGGTTGTTCGGCGGCATCGTGCGAGCGCGCTTGAGGAAGAACTCCTCCATGCGCTTGAGCCATTCCTCGTGCAGCACCAGTTCGCAACCGGCGGCCTCGGCGGCGACTTCCTGTGACAGGTCATCGACGGTCGGTCCCAGACCACCGTTGACGATCACCGCGTCGGCGCGCTCCGCCGCCTGGCGGAAGGCCAGTAGCAGGGCCGCGCGGTCGTCGCCGACGGTCGTCCCCCAGTGCACGGCGAGCCCGAGATCGCTGAGGCGCGTCGCCATGTAGCTGTAGTTGGTGTTGACAGTCTTGCCGGTGAGGATTTCGTCGCCGGTACACAGTATCTCGATGAGCATTCGCGGCCCCGTGGCGTTTTCGGGCCGGATGATGCGCCTTCCCGCTCGTCGGGAAAAGCCGGCCACCGCGCACCTGGGCGGTCGCGACTCCCCGCCCGGCCCGCTACAGTGCCAGTGGCCTTTGCCCTAGCTCGCGAATATGGACGCTTCCCTGCCGATTGCCCCCGCCGGCCTCGACGCCACAGTCCTGCCGGTGCTGCGGGAGGTATTCGGCTATCCGGCTCTGCGGCCGGGTCAGCGCGAGGCCATCGGCGCCGTCCTCGCCGGGCGGAACGTGCTGGCGGTGATGCCGACGGGCGCCGGCAAATCGTTGTGCTATCAGTTGCCTGCTCTCGTCCTCGGCGGCCTCACCATCGTCGTCTCGCCACTCGTCGCCCTGATGCGCGACCAGGTGGCAGCCCTGCGGCTCAACGGCATCGCCGCCGCGACGATCAATTCCGACCACGACCGCGCCGACAACGTGGCGACCTGGCGCGCCGTGCAGGCCGGCGAGGTGCGCCTCCTCTACCTGTCGCCCGAACGGCTGATGACCGAGCGCATGCTCGATGCGCTGGCGCGGCGCGACGTGCGCCTGATCGCCATCGACGAGGCCCACTGCATTTCGCAGTGGGGCCCGTCGTTCCGGCCCGAATACGAAGCTCTGGGTACTCTGCGCCAGTACCTCCCGGGCGTGCCGATCATCGGCCTGACGGCGACGGCCGACCCGGCAACCCGCAGCGACATCGAGGCACGGATCTTCGGCGGCGACGTCGTTTCCGTCGGTACCGGCTTCGACCGGCCCAACCTGTCGCTGGCCGTAGCGTTGAAGAACAACTGGAAGCGGCAGCTCCTCGATTTCGTCGAGGCCCGACGTGGCGCTAGCGGCATCGTCTACTGCCTGTCGCGGCGCAGGAGCGAGGAGGCCGCCGCCCTGCTCGCCGACGCCGGCCATACCGCGCTTGCTTTCCACGCCGGGATGGACAGCGCGGCCAAGGCGCATGTGCAGAACCGCTTCATGACCGAGCCAGGCGTGGTGATGGCCGCGACCATCGCCTTCGGCATGGGTATCGACAAGCCCGACATCCGCTACGTCGTGCACACCGACCTGCCGGCGAGTCCCGAGGCTTACTACCAGGAGATCGGCCGCGCCGGGCGCGACGGCGAGCCGGCCGACACCCTGCTGCTCTATGGCCTCGAGGATGTCCGGCTGCGCCGCGGCTTCATCGAGGCGGAAGACAGCAGCGACGACCGCAAGCGACGCGAACAGCAACGGCTCAATGTCCTCATCGCCTACTGCGAGGCGCCCGAGTGCCGGCGCCGCCTGCTGCTGCGCCATTTCGGCGAGGAGGCCGCGCCCTGCGGCAATTGCGACGTCTGCCTCGACCCGGTGCCGACCGTCGACGGCACGACCGACGCCTGCAAGGTATTGGACGCCGTGACTGGCACCGGCCAGCGATATGGCGCCGCCCATATCGCCGACGTGCTGAGCGGTGCGACGACCGAGAAGATCGCCGCCTCGGGGCATGACCGCCTCGCCTCCTTCGCCGCCGGTGCCGATCGCGCGAAGCGCGAATGGCAGGGCATCATCCGCCAGATGGTCGCAGCCGGGCTGCTGGATATCGACATTGCCGGCTATGGCGGCCTGCGCGCGACCGGGACCGGCACCGCGCTGCTGCGGGGCGACGGCAGCTTCCGCTACCGCCCCGACCGCGTGCGGCCTGCACGCAAGGAACGCCGCGGTCGCGGCGGGGCGCGCAACAGCAACGAGACGCTCGACGCGGCGACGGCCGACCTCCTGCAGGCGCTGAAGGCGGTGCGCGGCCGCCTGGCACGGGAGCGGGGCGTGCCGGCCTATGTCATCTTCTCCGACCGCTCGCTGATTGACATGGCGGCGCGGCGCCCGCGCTCCGTGACGGAGTTCGCGTCCGTCTTCGGCGTCGGCGCCGCCAAGTTGCGCGATTTCGCGGACGTGTTCCTCGCCGCCATCGCCGACGGACGCTGAAGCCCGCTCCTTCGGCGCCCGGTTTGCGGTCTACAGCGTCGCCGCGGTGCCGAGGATAGCCGTGACCTGGCTCGACAGCGTGCCGCCATTGCCATGCGCGAGCGCCGTCGCGGCGCCGGGCACCTGGCGCGCGCCGGCGGCACCGCGCAATTGCTGCACCGCCTCCACGACGAGGAACAGCCCGTACATCCCCGGATGGACGCAGGACAGACCGCCACCGTTGGTATTGACCGGCAACCGACCGCCCGGCGCGATGGCGCCGCCGGAGACGAAGCGCCCGCCCTCGCCCTTCGGACAGAAGCCGAGATCCTCGAGGAACAGGATCGTGTTGATGGTGAAGGCGTCGTACAGCTCGACGACATCCATGTCCGCCGGGCCGAGTTTCGCCATCGCATAGGCCCGCGCCCCGGAATCGCGCGCGGCGGTCACTGTCAGATCGTCCATCTGCGCGATCTGGCGATGCGACAGCGACGACGCGCAGCCCAGCAGGTACGCCGGCGCATGCGGTCCGTCCTTCGCCGCGTCGGCGCGGGTCATGACGATGGCTGCCGCGCCGTCGGTGACGAGACAGCAATCGAGCACCGACAGCGGATCGGACACCATGCGTGCGTTGAGCACGTCGGCGATGGCCAGTGGCGTGCGGCGATATGCATCGGGGTTGAGCTGCGCCCAGCTGCGCGCGGCCACCGCGACCTCGGCCAGATGCGTGCGCGTCGTGCCGAACTCATGCATGTGGCGCGCCGCCGCCATCGCATAGGCACTGATGGGGAACAACGGCTTGTGAACCGCCTCGAAAGGCTGCGGCTCGGACAGCGAAACCAGCCGGCCGCTGGCCGTCCTCTGGTTGCTGCCGTAGGCGATCAGCGCCGTGTCGCAGAGCCCCGCTTCCAGCGCCAGCGCCGCCGTCAGCATGTGCGCGACGAAGGACGAACCGCCGATGGTGCTGCCGTTCGAAAAGCGCGGATGGATGCCGAGATACTCGGCCGCCGAAATCACGGCCATCCCGTGTACCGACGTCGACACGAACAGACCGTCGACGTCGGCGACGGTCTTGCCGGCATCGGCCAGCGCCGCGAGCGCGGCTTGGCCGAGCAGTTCGAGCGGCGTGAAGCCGGGCGCTTCCCCGGTGCCGGCGGTGGCGATGCCGGTGATCGCCGTGGCACCCCGCAGGCCCGCGCTCATGCCGCACCGCCGCGCGGCACGAAGACCACCGCGTGCTCGCCGTCGATGACGTCGATCCGCGCCGACACGGGCATGCCGATGCGCACGGCATCGGGCGCGATGTCCAGGACGCGCGACAGGAGCCGCGGCCCCTCGGCGAGGTCGACCAGCGCGATGTTGAAGTCGCCGCCCTTGTCCGGGGCGCGACGCACGACGGTCGTCGAATACACGGTACCGGCGCCGCTGGCCTCGACCCATTCGAGGTCGGCGTCGCCCGTACCGGGTTCGGCGACGCGCGGATAGAAGAAACAGCGCCCGCTACGACGCGCGCGCTGCAGCATGAACCGGCCGAGGGCAAGCTGCTCCCGGAACTGCCGCTCGGGGCCCGCCTGCGGGCCGCTGCCCTTTTCATTCGAAGCCGACATGATTCCCCGCCTCGCCGCGCCGCCCGCGCGGCCCTCGTTCAACCGAAGAAATCGCGCAAGGCAGCCGCGGTCGCCTGCGGATTTTCCTCGCAGAGAAAATGCCCGGAGTCGATCTCGGCGCCGCGCACATCGACGGCCCATCGGCGCCAGGTCTCCAGCGTGGCCCCCGCCGCGGCGCCGACCCCCGAGCCACACCACAGCGCCAGCATCGGCGCCGTGATCTTGCGCCCGGCGGCGAGGTCGGCCGCATCGTGGTCGACGTCGGCGTAGGCGCCGGCGCGATAGTCCTCGCAGGCGGCACGAACGCGCGCGGGATCACGCAGCGCGGCGAGATAGTGCTCGACAGCGCGCGGATCGAAGCCCTCGAGGGTCTTGGCGCGCGTCCAGCTCGCGAGCGTCGACCTGTAGTAGGCATCGGAACTGGCGCAGATCAGGGTCTCGGGCACCGGGTAGGGCTGCGCCAGAAAGGTCCAGTGGTAGATGCGCAGCGCGTACTCGCGGTTCATGCGCGCCCAGTACTCGTAGCCGGGCAGGATATCGAGCGTCGCCAGCCGGGAGACGCGCTCCGGCGTGTCCAGCGCCATGCGGTAGGCAACGCGCCCGCCGCGATCATGACCGGCGACGGCGAACCGGTCGTGCCCCAGCGTGGACATGACCTCGACCATGACCGCCGCCATCGCCCGCTTGGTATAGGGCGTGTTCGCGGCATCCGTTTCGGGCACGTCCGACTGGCCATACCCTGGCAGGTCCGGAATGACGAGGCGAAACCGGTCCGTGAGCAGCGGCGCCACGCGGTGCCACATCACGCCGGTTTCGGGATAGCCGTGAAGCAGCAGCAGCGGCGGCCCGTCACCCCCGATACGGACGTAGATCCCGCCGGACCGGGTTGAAATGCGCCTGTCTTCGAAACCGGCGAAGAAACTGTCCATACTCGCCCCAGCATCTGGTGAACACGGACCCGCCGCCACGGAGCAGGCCTCGTCCCGCCATCGTCGCGCGCGGCACCGGCCGGAACAAGCCGGACGTCCCACTGGATGAAAACTGCACGCCGCAGGCGCTGCCCATTGCCGCCCGTGCTGCGTAGCATGGCGGATGGACAATGCATCGGTGGGGAAAGCGGCGGGTATTCCGCGCAATCCGGTCCGTCAGCGCATGGATGTCCGTCGGTGGTGTGAATGTGCACGGTCCCGGGCCGCCTTCATGGCCCGGTCAGCACCATGATCGTCCAGGCAGGAGAAACGCCCATGTCGCGAAGGCTTCCCGTTTTCACAGCAGTGACGGCGCTTGCCGCAGTTCTCGGTGCGGTCGCGCCGGCGGCCACGCAGGCGGCCGACAGCATCAAGATCACCTTCATCTCGGGCTATCCGCCGGCTTCGCCCTGGGTCGGCGCGTTCAACGACCAGTTCATCAAGGACGTCGACGCCGCTCTCGCCAGGACCGGCAAGGTCAGGATCGACTGGAACCTCGCGCATTCCGGCCAGGTGGTGAAGGCGCGCGGCGAGCTCGAAGGCGTACAGTCCGGCCTCGGCGAGATGACGGTGGTGCCGCTCGGCTTCCACGCCGACAAGCTGCCGCTCTACATCCTTCCGTTCGTCACACCCTTCACGACGCAGGACCCGGTCGTCGTCGCCGAGAACTTCGTCGCGCAGCAGACGAAGTTCGATGCGTTTCCCAAGACATGGGACTCGCTCGGTCACTTCCAGCTCGGCGTGTCGACCAACATCGACAACTACGTCATCGTCTCGAAGACGCCGATCAAGTCGGTCGCCGATCTCAAGGGCAAGAAGATCGGCGGCGCCGGCCCTAACCTCCTCTGGGTGACTTCGGTCGGCGCCACGGGCGTTCAAAGCACCTTGCCCGATTTCTACAACGCCATGAGCACGGGCATCGTCGACGGCGTCATCGCCTGGCCGCACGCCATGGGCGCCTTCAAGCTCTGCGAACCGGGCCCGAACATGTTCGATGCCGGGTTCGGTTCGGCCGGCATGCTCGCCCTGAACATCAACAAGGACGTGTGGAAGAACCTGCCCGAAGAGGTACGCGCCGCGATGACGGCCGCCGCGCCGGCGTGGAACCAACTCCAGCTCAAGCGGCTGGTCGACGGCGCCACGGAGATGACGGCGAAATGCCAGAGCGAGTTCAAGACCGTGGTTCACACCCTGCCGGCCGCCGATCGCGCGGCATGGGTCAAGGCCATGCCGCCTCTGGCCCTGGACTGGGCCAAGCAGAACGATGCCAAGGGCGTTCCGGCGACCGCCGTGCTGACGTCGTACATGGACTTCATGCGCGCCAAGAAGCAGCCGGTGCCGCGCAACTGGGACAAGGAGTAGCGTCGACATTACCGGCCCGACGGCGGGTACGACGGCCGATTCCGTCGTACCCGCCGGTCGCCCGGCCCATGTTGCCGGACCGAGCCAGCACCGCACACAGTCAACCTCGGCGGTGGACACGTCAGCAGTGCGCGACCATCCTTCGTGGATTGCAGAACCGGTGACAATACCGGCGCGAACATGGGGGAACGTCGGATGGCAGAGGCCGCAGTCGCCGGGCAACCGGCGCGGAGACCGAGCATACGTCTGCTGCCGCTGCTGATGCTGCTGGCGCTCGGGGCGCTCTGGGGTGCCAACCCCACATTTTCGAAAGCCCTGGCGCAAGTAGGCGTGGGACCATTCGGCGTCGTCTTCTGGCAGACGGCGGTTGCCGGCTGCATCCTGCTCGGCGTGTGCATCCTGCGTCGGGTCCGCATTCCGCTCGACCGCAAGGCGATTGCTTACTACGTCTTCATCGGCAGCATCGGTACGGCGCTGTCATACGCGACGATCGTTTTCGTCATCGGGCACGTCTCGGCCGGCTACGTGTCGGTCCTGATCGTCCTCTCGCCGCTGCTCACCTATCTCTTCGCCATCGTCGTCCGGCTCGAGACGATCAACCTGCTGCGGGCGATCGGCATCCTGCTCGGGCTCGTAGGCGCCGCCATACTGGTTGTTCCGCACGGCAGCCTGCCTTCGCCCGAGGCCTTGCCCTACGCGCTGGTGGCGCTCGTCATACCCGCGGGATATGCAGCGGCGAACGTCTACGCTGAATGGGGACGGCCCGACAAATCGGAGAACGTTGCCCTGGCGACCGGCACCATGTTCGCGGCAGCCGCGGCGATGGCGCTGCTCGGCCTCGTCAACGGCAGTTTCCACCCGGCTTGGAACGCGCCGTTCGACAGCCAGCTTCTCCTGCTCGCCTACGGCGCCGCGACGGCGATAGCCTTCATGCTGTTCTACACGATCGTGTCGCGCGACGGCGCGGTCTACCTGGGGCAGGTCGGCTATCTCGTCACGCTGGCCGGCATCGCATGGGGCATGCTGTTCTTCGGCGAAACCCACAGCGACTGGCTGTGGCTGGCCGTGGTGGTCGTCTTCGCCGGCGTGGCACTGGTGAATTTCGGCAAGCGCCGCGCGACGGGCAAGTCCGCGGCATGACATGACTTTTGGGGAACGACACCCATGAAGGCAGCCTTCTTCCGCCGCCACGGCGGTCCAGAGGTGATGGACTACGGCGACGTGCCGGATCCGGTCGCCGGCCCCGGGCAGGTCCTGGTCGACGTCCATGCGGCCAGCGTCAACGGCGCCGACTGGAAGGTGCGCGCCGGCAGCTACGCTCCCGTCGCCTCCTTTCCCTACATCCCCGGCCGCGACTTCTCAGGCGTGGTAGCGGCCTGCGGCGCCGGCGTCAGCGAGTTCGCCCCCGGCGACGCCGTGTTCGGCGTGTGCGACGTCGGCCAGGAGGCCGCCTATGCCGAGAAGATCGCCATCAAGGCGAGCATCGTCGCCCGCAAGCCGGCGTCGCTGTCGCATGTCGATGCCGCAGCGCTGGCGCTGACCGGCCTCACCGCCATCGTGTCGGTCGAGGACACGCTGCAGTTGCGCCGTGGTGAAACCGTCCTGATTCAGGGCGGGGCCGGTGGCGTGGCCGGCTTCGCCATCCAGCTCGCGAAACATATCGGCGCCCGTGTCGTTTCCACCACGAGCGCCGCCAACATCGCCTACGTAAAGGGGCTCGGCGCCGACGAAGTCATCGACTACGCCGCACAGGATTTCGCGAGCGTCGTGCCGAATGTCGACGCCGTCTTCGAGACGGTCGGCGGCGACGTCGCGACACGGTCCTTCACCGTCGTGCGCCCCGGCGGACGCATCGCGTTCATCGCCTCCGGCGCGAAGGCCCCGCCTTCGCCGCGCCCCGACGTCGCGGCGCTGCGCCCGGCGGTGGGCCGCGACAGGCCGCACCTCGAACGTATCCTCGCGCTGGTCGAGGCCGGCGCCGTACGCCGCCCCGAAGTCACGCTTTTCCCGCTCGACCGGGCGGCGGAGGCCCATCGCATCAGCGAGGGGCGCCACCTGCGCGGCAAACTGGTGTTCAAGGTGCGTTAGCTATCCGCGCCACGACAGGGCGCGGACAGGGAGGCGTACATGGCCGGCAACCAGCATGCGAAGACCCTCGAACAACGTCTGCGGGCGGTCGAGGACAGGCTCGACATCCTCAACCTCATCGCCAGTCACCCGCCGAGCGCCGACACTGGCGCCGACTACTACACCCGCGCGGTCTACACCGAGGATGGCGTGTTCGACCGCGGCAAGGGGCTCGACGGCGCCGTCGGCGCCGCCGCCATCGGCGCCTTCACGCTGACGCCGGCACACCAGAAGGCCATCCACGGCGGTCTCGCGCATCTCGCCGCGCTGCCCCACATCAGGCTCGACGGCGATCGTGCCTGGGTCACCTCCTACGTGCAGATCCTGCATCCGGACCGCGAGGCACCCCTGCGCGAACTGGCCAATCACGGCTCGACGCATGGCTATCGCGTGCATCGCATCGTCGCCAATCGCTGGACGCTCGTGCGCACGGCCGATGGCTGGAAGATCAGGAGCCGCTACATGGAGCCGATCGACGGCACGCAGCCGGCGCGCGACATCCTCGCCGGAGCCCTCGAGGACTATCGGCCGAAGCCTTAGACGCCGATGAAGCGACATCTCCTGCGCTGGGCAGCGATTGCCGGCATCGGCATCGCCGTTATCGCCGCATTCTCGTACTGGAACGCCCGGCCGCGTGACTGGCTGGTCGAGGAACGCCCGGGCAGCGCCGGGCAAACCGACGTCCTGCTGTCGGTCGACGCACGCGAAGCCGGCAGGACCGGCGGGCGCCTGACCCTGACCTGTCGCGACGGCAAGATCGGTGCCGAACTCGGTCCGGTCCATGTGCAGTGCATCGGCAATTGCGATGGTCCCGGCGTTCTTATGTCGCTGACCCAGACCTTCGAGACTTTCGTCTATCCGGAGCAGACGAGCCATACCGGCTGGGTTGCTCCCTGGGTTACCGACCGCAAGACCGCGACGGCCATACGGACGTTCGAGGACGAGCCCCCCGCAACCGACGATCCGACCAGCTATCCGGTCGGCAGCGAGGCTTTCATCGCCCGCCTGCTCGCGGCGCGGGAGCTGTCGATTTCGATGGGCGGCGGCCACATGAGCTTCGATTCGCGCCGGCTGGCCGACGTCCTGCCGAGGCTGCGCGCTCACTGCCCCGCGCGCGCCGCCGCGCATTCCACGCGGCCGGGCAGCAATCGCTGAGGCGCACCGGACGTCAGGCGAAGGCCACCTGCGCGATCGGCGGCAGATGGGCGCTGACCAGCGTCCACGTCTCGCCGCCGTCACCGCTCGTCCACAGATTGCCGGTCGTCGATCCCAGCGCGAGACCGTTGCCGGTGGCATCGACATCGAGGGCATGACGATAGACGAGGTCGTAGCTGCCGGTCGCCGGCAGACCCGTGCCGAGGGTGGCGAAACTGGCGCCGGCGTCGGTAGTGCGGGTCACGACGAAGCGCCCGTCGACAGGCACCCGGCATTCATCCTTCACCGCCGGCACGAACCATGCCGTCTGCGGATCGCGCGGATGCGCGGCCACCGCGAAGCCGAACACCGAGGGCGCGACATCCTCGATTTCGGTGAAAGTCGCGCCGCCGTCGGTCGAGCGGAATATGCCGTTGTGGTGCTGGCACCACACGACGTCCGGTGCGGCGATGCAATGGGCAAGGCGATGCGGGTCCTGCGGTGCCGGATCGTACGCCCTTTCCGGAGGCATATAGGCGTTGCGCAGGCCCTTGCCGGCGAGCCGCCACGAATTGCCGCCGTCGTCGCTCTTCCATATCCCGCCGCACGAAACTCCGATCGTGACACGTGCACTGTCGCGCGGATCGACATGGATCGAATGAATGCCGGGCTGGTCGTAGCCACCGCCGAACCATTCCGCGCGCTCCGGCATGTTCCACAGACTCTCGACCAGAGCCCAGCTCGCACCGCCGTCGCCGCTGCGAAACAGCCCGCCCGGCAGGGTGCCGGCCCACAGCACGCCCGGCTGGTCGGCCCCCCCGGCGACGAGCGTCCAGATCATGTCGACAGCCGGGGCATCGGCCGTGGCGGACGGCTGCGACGGAAACGCCGGCGCGGGCAGTTCCTCCCAGCCGGCGCCGTCGTTGCGCGAACGATGCAGCTTCACGCCGAAATGTCCGAGGCGAAGGGCGGCGTAGAGCGTGCCGTCACGCGGATCGGCGAGAACGACGGAGACCGGCTCGCCGATGAACGACGGCGGCCCAGCGGTCCAGCCCTCGGCATCGTGGCGAAACCGGAAGAGCCCCTTGCGGGTGGCGACGTACAGCGTCCCGGTCATGCCTGCCTCATCCGCCCGACAGGGCCTGAAAGACGAAAACCGTGTCGCCGGGCCCGATCGCGTCGCTGAGTGCGGCCCGATCGCCAACGGCGCGCTCGTTGACGAAGACATTGACGTGACGGCGCAGCCGGCCGTGTTCGTCGAGAACGTATGAACGCAGCTTCGCGTTCTCGGCGAAGACGCCGTCGAGCACCTCGCGCACAGTGCGTCCGGCCACATCCACGCTCGGACACGAGACGTGCCGCTGAAGATTGGGCGTGAAGCTGACCCGTGCCAATCGGCACTCCCCTGTTCGTCCGGTGATATTGCGACTGCCGCCACCTTCGCCACAAGCACGCAACTTCATGCGCAAATCGATGGAACGGTTGCCGGCCCGCAGCCGTTGACGAAGCAGAGATTGGGCCAGTGCCCGCGACCGACGCCGGCCTGACATCAAATGCGGAGAAGACCCGTCATGAGAAAATCGCGCCTCGCCATCGCCCTCGCCGTCGTCGGCCTGCTCGCCGGAACGGTACCTGCCTGCAGCGGTTCGGAAACCAGCGAAAGCACGGGCGAATACATCGACGATTCCGTCATCAGCAACACGGTGCGGGCGAAGCTGGTCGACGACAAGGACCTCAACTTCACCCAGATCGACGTGACGACCTACAAGGGAGTCGTCCAGCTCAGCGGCTTCGTCGATACCGCCGCCAAGAAGGCGAAGGCGACCCAGGTCGCGTCGAGCGTCGACGGCGTGAAGCAGGTGCGCAACGACCTCGTCGTCAAGAACTAGCCTGCGGGCCTGACGCGCTGGTCGGGAATCCCCCCTCGACCAGCGCGGCCAAGCGCGTGTAGCAAAGTTCGAGCCCCTGACGCATGGTCGTCGCAAGCGCATTGTCACGCGCCGCACGCGACGAATAGCGGATCGACATGGCCATCGATGTACCGCTGCCCGACGCGGCGAGGACGGTGGTGACCAGGGATTGGCCCCCGGTCCAGTCCTCGTCGAACAGTTCGGTGTGGACCAGCCGCTCCGGCGGGATGACCTCTCGGTAGGTCCCGCTCATGCCCAGTTCGCGGCCGTCGCGGCGCCGCCAGATCAGGCGGAGGGCGCCACCCTCCACCGCCTCGCTGACGCAATGGGCGAGCGGCCATTCCTCCGGCCCGAACAGCCAGCGCTTCATCTGGTCTGCGTCGGTCATGGCCGCAAAGACGTACTGCCGCCCGGCGTCGAAGTCGCGTGTCACGATGATGTCCCGTTCGCCAAGCGCGGCGACGGACAGGTTGCCCGCCATCTCCTGTCTCCCAGGGCGGCGCGGCGGCGGCCCGGGTTGACCCCCGCTCCGCCGTGCCCTAACCATCGCAGCGCACGGAGCACCTCGGCGGTTCCCGGAAAATGGCGGTCAGGGAAGATTCTTTCGCGGCGCGACCGGCCCGAGGGCTGGCGCCACTCGCCGGCGTGCTGCTGTGCGCCACGGCGTACCTGGCCGGCCATCTCATCCGCTACGGGCTTGTAGAGCCGGAGGCCATGGGTGCCGCATGCGAACGCGGCGACCCGTGGTGGTGCGGTCTGCGCACCGGGTTCATCGTCTTCACACAGTGGGGCGGCTTCGGTTGGCTCTCCCTTGGACTGGCCGCGCTGGCGGCCGGCGCCATCGCTGCACGACGTCCCGGCGCGGCACGCGCGCTCGCCCTCGCGGCGATGACCGTCGGCGGCTTCGGGCTCGTTCTCTACAATGCGACGCTCGCCGCGGTCGCTGTCGTCGTCGCCCTGCTATGCGCGGCGCGCCGGACCTAGTCGGCGCAGATCGCCGGCCACGCGACCGGCCTCCAGCCATGCATCGCGCAGCCATGGCGCGGCCAGCAGGACGCAGACCAGGGCCCAGACGATGGCCTCGCGATTGACGAGGGCGTCGACCGCGAATGGCGCGGACAGCAGCAGGATAGCGGCGACCCAGCCCTCCTCCGGCCGGACCGCTCCGCCGGCCTCCTTGCGACCACCCCAGGCCTGGAACGCAAAGGCGGCGGCGGGCATCCAGAAGGCGAGTTGCAGGAAGTCGCGGTGGCGGCCGTCGATCGCCAGCGACAACGCCAGCACGACGGCGGGCAACATGATGGCCCAGTGCAGCACGCCCAGCCACAGGGCCGCGCCGTCTCGCCGCCGCCCGGTCAGAATCTCGCCGAGGGCAGCCGGACGTGGCAGCGCGATCCCGGCAATCTGCACGACGAGCAGGCCGGCCCCCGCGACCGCAAAGGCGAGCAACGCCGCCATCCAGACCATGCCGGTCCACCCGGCCGAGATGGCGACCAGATAGTCTAACAGCGCCCAGAGCGATGCGCCGGCCGCGGGGAGCACGACGGCCAGCGCCGCCCAGCGCGCGACCGCGCGGGGACGCGGCCGCCAGGCGACCAGCAGAAGCGCCACGACCGACAGCACGCCACCGAATGCGGCCGCCGAGCGCCAGCCGGGCCACTCGCTGACCGGACCCGTCAGCGGGAACTTGAGCTGGCGATCCTTGTCGAGCAGGCCCCAGTAACCGCCGACCGTGCCTTCCGGCGCCCGCTTCCAGGGCTGGTCGACCGCCTCGATCAGGTTGTACGGCAGCCCGATCGACGCGGCCTGGGCTGCGAACTCGCGAACGAACCGGGCCTCGTTGACCCGCGACGGCACCGCCCCGGCCCGCGTCCTGCCGGCCGACGGCCAGCCGATCTCGCCGATACGGATGGGCTTGTCGCGGATCGTCTCCCGCGCCTGCGCGACGATCATCCGCACATGCGCCTGTACAGCGTCGATGTCGACCGGCGCCGGATCGTCCCAGTACGGCAGGACATGGATCGTCGCGAAGTCGACGGCATCGACGACGACCGGATTTCGCCGCCAGAACTCGAAAATGTCGGCATAGGTCACCGGCAAGCTGGTCCGCGCCTTGACCGAGCGGATGATGCGGGCAAGCCGCTCCCCGGTCATTTCCCGCCGCAGCAGGACCTCGTTGCCGACCACGATGGCGCGTACGGCCGCCGGATGGGCATGGGCAAGATCGAGGGCCGCGGCGATCTCGCGCTCGTTGCGGCGGTCGTCCGCGCCGATCCAGATGCCGACCATGACCTGCATCCCCGCCGCGGCGGCCGCGGCAAGGACGTCACCCTGCGAGCCGAGCATCGAGTAAGTCCGGACGCACTCCGTATAGGGCGCCAAGGCTGCGAGGTCGGCGGCGATCAGGCCGGGTGGCACCGTATAGACGCCATCGGTCGCGGTCAGCGGCGAGGCGTCGTCCGTCGTCGGCGCGTAGGACAGGCACTGGAGCCGGCCGGCGGGCACGTCGACGATGTCGACGGCGCGGCCAAGCCAGGCCCACAAGGCTGTCGAGAGGGCGACGGCGACCGCCATGGCGACCGCACATGGCAGGACCGGGAACGAGCGGATCAGGGTGACAACTCCGCGGCAATCGCGCGGGGTTTGTCGCACATGGGCCCATGCAACGCCATCGGGTGCCGCAACCCTGCGCCACGATGGCACGGGACGCATGTCGCCCTTGCGGCCGACCACCGGCTAGCCTAATTAGTTGGCACAATCCTGGGGGCCCGGTCGTCACGGTTACCCGGTAGCAAACGTCGCCGGTTCACAACATGCGTAAAACGTTGGTGGCGCTGGCCTTTGCAGGCTTGGCTGTCGTTGTGACTGGCCCGGCGCCGAACGGCGTCTGGCCGCTCGCCGGCACGCTGGCACGGCCGGCACATGCCGAAACGACAATGCCGGCAACGGCTGCACAGCTTCTCGCGCAAGCGACGAAGACCACCCCGGGAACGCCGAAGAGCACGATCGACCCGCGCACCCAGGAAGCCGACTGCGCCTGGGTCGGCAAGCGGACGATCCGCGTTCTGGTGCGTGACGACCTCATTGCGGCCGAGGGCTTCATGCGGTTCTACACCGCCTTCAACTGTCCGGTGCCGCATTTGAGCAGTGCGTTCGCCTGTACCTTCGGTGGCCTCAAGGAAATGATGGAGTTCGGCTTCGAGGAGCGCGTCGAGGCCTGTTGGGCGGATCCGCGTACCCAGCGTTAACTCAGACTTGGCGGGACAATACCCATGTTGCCGGTTGCAGCGGCGCCCGGTTGGACCATGACGAAGGCGGCGCCTTCGCAGCGCGAGGACGAAATGCGTCCCCCCGACGGCAGACCGAACGAGCCCACAGGCTGACGCGTTCCAGTCCGGTCAAGATCATCGAGTGAGCCCGCTTCCAGTCCCGCCGCAACGCGTCGCCCTAATCCGATACGGCCCCCCGGCGACAAAGGCTGACTGGCAAGAGAAGGCCTGCAGGTTCCATGAGAACGATACTGCTTGCCGCCGCCATCGCCGCCGCCATCGCGGCTGTGGCGTGGCACCGCCTGAACGAGCGCACCCTGCCGCCCGACCTGGCCGGCGGCGTTGCCTCGCTGTCCTACAATTTCGTATCGCCGGCCGAGCAGAGCGCCACGGGCGACCAGGCCTCCCGCATCCTGCGGCGCGTCGATCGCGACCTGTCGACGTTGTCGGAGCTGACCGGGGCGATCCGCCTCTATGCCTCGTCTGGCGTCTTCACTGAGGTCCCGGCGATCGCGCGGCGGCACGGCTTTTCCGTCATCGCCGGCGCCTGGGTGAGCGCCAATACCGATTTTAACCAGCAGGAACTGACCTCGGCCGTCCGTCTGGTCAACCGGCACCCCAACATCCGCTCGCTGGTGGTCGGCAACGAAACGATCCTGCGCAAGGAACTGACCGTCGCCGAGCTGACCAAGGTTCTCCGCCAGGTCCGCCGCCAGGTCCGGGTTCCGATCTCGACCGGCGAGACATGGGACATCTGGCTGAAGCACCCGGAACTCGCCAAGGAAGTCGACTTCATCGCCGCGCACATCCTCCCCTACTGGGAAGGCATCGCGGCCGACCGGGCCGTGCCTTACGCGATGGAGCGGTACGAGGACCTGCGCAAGGCGTTTCCCGGCAAGAAGATCGTCATCGCCGAGTTCGGCTGGCCGAGCCGCGGCTACAACAACAAGAAGGCCGACGCCGGACCGGCACTGCAGGCCAAGGTGCTGGGCAGCTTCATCGCCGCCGCCAAGGAGCGGGGCATCGCCTACAACGTGATCGAGGCCATCGACCAGCCGTGGAAGTCTGCCGAAGGAAGCGTCGGCGCCTATTGGGGCCTCTACGACAACGACCGGAAGCTGAAATTCTCGACCGACGGCATCGTCGCCGAGGAAAACGACATGTGGCGCACGGCGCTGGCGGTCGCGCTCGGCTTCCTTGTCACGGTTCTCGCTCTCGGCATCTCCCAGCGGCGGCCGACCTTCGCCCATGCCCTGGCGGTCGGCACGGCGGCGCAGGCACTGACCGCCGGCGTCGCGATGGCCGCGCTGTATCCGTTCGAGAACTACCTCAATACCGGCTCCGCGGTGGCCTGGGGCATCGGCTTCGTGCTGATGCTCCCGCTGACCGCGATGACCCTGATCAAGGTCCATGAGGTCGCCGAGATCACGCTCGGACGGGCCCCGACCCGCCTCATCTACGGCAAGGTTCCGGTGCCGCTCGGCTGGCGGACCCCCAAGGTGTCGATCCACGTCCCGGCCTATCGCGAGAAGCCGGAGATGCTGATCGAAACGATGAACAGCCTCGCGGCACTCGACTACCCGGACTACGAGGTGCTGATCATCGTCAACAACACGCCCGACGAGGCGTTCTGGCGACCGATCGAGGCGCGCTGCGCCGAACTGGGTGAGCGGTTCAAGTTCATCTTCCTGCCGCAGATCGAGGGTTTCAAGGCCGGCGCCTTGAACGCGGCGATGGAAAGGACGTCGCCGGACGCCGAGGTTCTGGCCTTCGTCGACGCAGACTATGTCGTCGAGCCGAACTGGCTGACCGAACTGGTTCCGGCCTTCGCCGACCCGCGCGTGGCCCTCGTGCAGGCGCCGCAGGAGCACCGCGACGGCCATGCGTCGCTCTTCAAGTCGGTGATGAACAGCGAATACGCCGGCTTCTTCGACATCGGCATGGTCCAGCGCAACGAGGACAACGCCATCATCGCCCACGGCACCATGCTGCTGGTGCGGAGGCAGGCATTCGAGGCGGTCGGCGGCTGGACCACGGACACGATCACCGAGGACACCGAGCTCGGCCTGCGCCTGTTCCGCGCAGGCTGGCAGGCCCTCTACACCACCCGGCGCTACGGCCGCGGCCTGCTGCCGGATACCTATGCCGCCTTCAAGACCCAACGCGAACGCTGGGCCTATGGCGCGGTGCAGATCATCCGCAAGCACTGGCGCTCGATGCTGCCCTCGGGGCACGAGCTGAGCGCTGCACAGAAGTTCCACTTCCTGACCGGCTGGACGCTGTGGCTCTCTGACTCGTTCGGCGTCCTAGCCGCCTACCTCAACCTGCTCTGGGTGCCGATGATCCTGTTCGTCGGCGTCCTCATCCCCATGTTGCCGTTCACCATCCCGATCCTCGCGATGCTGGGCGTCAACATGCTGCACTGCGCCCTGCTCTACGGCGTGCGGGTCAAGCTGCCGCCGCACAAGATCGTCGGCGCCGCGCTCGCCGCCATGAGCCTGCAGATGACCGTGGCGCGCGGCGTGGCCAAGGGCTTCGGCCGCGTTCGCCTGCCCTTCCTGCGGACCGACAAGGGCGGCGTCGCGGCGGTAACGAAGCGCGCGCGGAAGGGCAGCCCGGTCCTGACCGAGGTGGTGACTGGCGTCGCCCTGCTGGCCGGCGCCGTGGCGCTGTACCTCGCCAACACGACGGAGATGGTGGAGATCAACATCTTCGCCGCTACCCTGCTGGGGCAGAGCCTGCCCTTCCTGTGCGCCGGCCTTGTCTACGGCCTCGACCGTGCGGCCCGGCGCCGGCCGCCGGCGACGGTGCCGGTGGCGGCCGCGACGATGCCGGCGTTGGTACCGGTCGCGGACACTCAGCGCGCCGCCTGACCGTCCCTGTCAGAGGCAAGGCGATTTCCGTCCGGCCGCTCGACGTCCCGTTCCGGCCAATGTACTTGTCGCCGCCCGGCCGGCGCTGGCGCGCCGCATCGGTGCAAACGAGGCAAGGGGCCATGGCGCTCGGGCGACAGTTCCTGTCCTTTGCCGGCGTCGGCGCCGTCGCCGCGGTCTTTCACTACGGAACCCTCGTCGCGCTGGTCGAACTGGCCGCCTTCACCCCGGTGACGGCGACCCTGTGCGGCTTCGTCGCCGGCGGCCTCGTTTCCTACGCGCTCAATCGCACGCTGACGTTCCGTAGCAACCGTCCCCACCGCGCCGCCGCGCCGCGTTTCCTCCTGATCGCCGGTGTCGGCTTCGGCCTCACGGGACTGCTGATGGGCCTGCTCAACGGCTGGCTCGGGATGCCCTACCTGCCCGCCCAGGTCGTCGTTACCGGCATCGTCCTGCTGTGGACGTTCACGGCGAACCGGCTGTGGACCTTCCCGGCCGACGGCCGGACGAGCGTTCCATGACGGCAATACCCATCGTGCTGTGCGCGGACGACTACGGCCTGTCGCCGGCGGTCGACGGCGGCATCGCGACACTGGCGCAGTGCGGCCGGCTGACGGCGGTGTCGTGCCTGGCGGTGCTGCCGCGCTGGCCCCATGCGGCGCTGCAACTCGCCGGACTGTCGGGCCGGATCGATATTGGGCTGCACTTCGCCCTGACGGAATTCGCCCCCCTCGGCCCCATGCCGCGCCTCGCGCCGCACGGCACCTTCCCGGCCCTGTCCGGGTTCGGCCAGGCGGCGGCAACCAGGCGGCTCGACCACGCGGAAATCGCCACCGAATTCTCGCGCCAGTTCGACGCTTTCGTGGCGGCGACTGGCCGAACGCCCGATTTTGTCGACGGTCATCATCATGTCCACCAGTTCCCGGTGGTCCGCGACGTCGTCGCCGAACATCTCCGGGCGCTCGACCCGCCAGTCTGGGTCCGCAATACCGCGACGACCCCATGGCGACTGGCGAAACGGCGGGTGGCCCTGCCGCGCGCCACCTTTCTCGCAGCGCTCGGTGTCGCCGGTCGCCGCGCATGGCGCCGCGCCGGGCTGCCGACGAATGCCGATTTCGCCGGCGTCCGCGACTTCGACGAACGGGCGCCATACGAGACATTGTTCCGCCGTTTCCTCGTCGACGCCCGCCCGGGGCTGCTGGTCATGTGCCACCCGGGTGGGGCGGAGGCCGGAAGCGACGACGGGCAAAGCCGGGCGGGCGAGCTGCACTACCTGCGCGGCGCCCGCTTCATGGACGATCTGGCCGCTGCCGGCTGCCGCCTTGCGCGCTTCACGGACGCAGCGAGGCGATGAAGGTCATGCGGCGGCGATTGAAGCCGAAGTTCCGCGGCCGGCGCGCCACTGCGTAGCCGCTGGCGACAAGCAGATCGACGAAAGCCGCCTCGCTCCACGTCGACAGGCCTACGGCGCGCCGCAGCTTCGGATAATCGGAGTTCAGCGTCGCGGCCAGCCCGAACAGCGCGGCGAACAGGAAGCGATGCCGCAGCGCCGTCCCGAGCAGGGCGGCTATGTCCGCCAGGAAGCCGGCATCGGGCGGGATGACGTCGGCCACGATCAGCCTGCCCGACCGCGCCAGCTTGCGGTGAAGCAGACCGAACAGGGCCCGACACTCATCGACGGAAAGATACTGGACGACCGAGTTGGCAACGACGAGATCGAGCGTCCCGTCGGTCAGGGTATCGATGTCCTCCGGGGCCAGTACGGTGACATCCTCCCGGCCGCCCAGCCGGACAGCAAGATCGGCCCGCATCTGCGGGGAGGCGTCGCACAGGTACAGATGCCGGCTCCGGTCGACGACGCGCCACGCCTCGAGGGCCTCGCCGCAGCCATAGTCGAGGACCGTACCGGGCGAAGACGGAAGCTCGGCAATGAGATCGTCGGCCACGCGTGCGTAGTGGACCGCGCGATGGCGCGCGTTGACCAACAGCCCGACAGGCCGGCTCCAGTACTCGCGCCAGTTGCTCATCGGCCCCGCCCTGCTCCTTACCGGCCTCGCCGGCGCCGTGCGACTGCGACCGAATGGACCTGACGAAAGGCCCATGGGACAGACGACCGACGGCTACTGTAGACTTCAATCAGGGATGGGGCAGCCGATCGCGCAGTCCGGGTCACAAGCGTGATCGGACTCGCGGAAGGCAAACTGACAAGAACGTAGCCGCGACATGCCGACGGTTGCCGACGATCAGGCGACGCCATGTATATCGGTCGTCGTACCGTTCTACAACGAAGCCGCGACTGTCGCCGCCCTGTTCACGCGGCTGACTACGGCATTGGACAGTCTCGGCGAGACTTGGGAGATCATCTGCGTCAACGACGGCAGCGCCGATGGAACGCTGGCCGCGCTGCTCGCGGCGCGATCACGGGAACCGCGCATCGCGGTGGTCGACTTCTCGCGGAACTTCGGCAAGGAATGCGCCGTCGCGGCGGGGCTCAAGCGCACGCGCGGACGCGCCGTGGTCGTCATGGATGCCGACCTGCAGCACCCGCCCGAAGCGATCGGCGAGATGGTGGCCAAATGGCGCGAGGGCTACGAACTGGTCAATGCCGCACGCCATGAACGGGTGGGCCAGCCGCTGGTCTATCGGATATCGGCGCGCGCCTTCTATACCGTGATGCGCTCTTTCTCCGAGATTTCCGTGGCATCGACGGTCGGCGACTTCCGCCTGCTCGACCGTCGGGTCGTGGACGTGATCAACGCCATGCCCGAGCGTCGCCGCCTGCTGAAGGGGCTGCTGTCGTGGGTCGGCTTCCGCCAGACCGACATCGTCTATCGCCAGGAGGAGCGCCACGGCGGACGGTCGACGTGGAATTTCCTGCGCCTCGCCAGGCTGGCCTTCGACGGCCTGACAAGCTTCTCGACCGTACCGCTCAGCATCTGGGGACTGATCGGCTTCGTCGTCTCGGTGCTGACCTTCCTCTACATCGTCTACCGGCTCATCCGCGTGGCCATCTGGGGTGTCGACATCCCGGGATACGAGTCGATCCTCATCGCCGTCCTGTTTCTTGGCGGCATGCAGCTTCTCAGCCTCGGCGTGCTGGGGGCCTATCTCGGCCGCGTATTCGAGGAAGTGAAGCAACGCCCGCTCTATATCGTCCGGCGCGTATACGAAGGTCCGCCCGCCGGTGACGTCAACGGCGCCGCAGCGGCCTCATGAAGTCCGGGCGGACCTCCTTTCTTCTCGGCCGCGGTGTCGCCCTGGGCACGATTCTGGCCGCGGCGGCCATTCTCCTGTTGCCGGCGCTCTGGAACGGCGCGCCGTTCTACTACTGGGACAGCGTCGACTACGTTTACCTGCCGTTTACATGGGACCTGCCGGTCTACCGAACCGTCAGCTACGGCGTCTTTGCAGGCATCGGCAAGTTGGCCGGGTCAATCTGGGCCATCGTCGTCGTGCAGACGCTCCTGGTCGTGTTCGTGCTACGGGAGGCGCTGGTCGCCTTCTCGCCAATCCACGCCGACCGCATGCTGCTGCCATTGGCCCTGGTGCTGATGGCAGCGACGGGCCTGCCCTGGGCAACGGGCGAACTGATGCCCGACGCGCTGACCGGCGCCGTCGTTCTCGGCCTGGCCACGCTGGCCTTCGACCGTGACCGGCCGGGATGGCGACACGGCCCGCTGGCGGCCGCGACGGGCATCGCGGCGGCCGTTCACAGTTCGCACATCGCGCTGGGCATCGGCATCATTGGCGTGATTGTCGTCTTCGCGCTCATCGGCCGCCGCCTGAGGCCCCGGCTGCGCCTGCGCGTGGCCCTGCCCGCGGCAACGATCGCCGGCGCCATGATTCTCGTCGTCGGAGCGCACTGGGTGACGATCGGCCGGCCGCAGCTGGTGCAGTCGTCCTCCGTGCTGATGCTGGCGCGGCTGGTGCAAGACGGCATCGCCAAGCGGTTCCTCGACGCGCACTGCGGCGACGCCGCCCCCTATGCGCTGTGCGGCTACAAGGATCGGCTTCCCGCGACGGCCAATGCGTTTCTGTGGGAGCGCGACTCCATCGCGAAGCGGCTCGGCGGCTGGGAACGGCTCGAACCCGAAGCCGAGCACATCGTGGGACGCACGCTTGTCGAGTATCCCGGCGCACATCTGCTGTCCGCTCTGCGGCTGACCGGCGAACAGCTCGTGCGCTTCCGCACCGGCGACGGCATCAGCAACGAACTGGCATGGCTGATCAAGGATTCGCTTCGGAAATACTACCCGCGCGACCGCGCTGGATTCGACAGCTCGCGGCAGGTCGCCGGTATCGACTTCACAGCGCTCAACGCGGTGCAGGTGCCGCTGGCCGCGGCGGCGACCCTGCTGCTTCTCCTCGCCGTGGTCATGGCATGGCGTCAGCGCGACCTGCGCGCCGCGGGCTTCACCGCCACCATCGCCCTGTCTCTGCTCGGCAACGCCGTCATCTGTGGCGCCCTCTCCAACCCGGCCGATCGCTATCAGAACCGCCTGATCTGGCTCAGCTTCGTCGGCGCCGCGGTCGCCGTATGCCCGGTTGCGCTGACGGCCGCGCAGAACCGCACCAGACGCCGGCGCGCTGAGCGACTGGCAGCGTTCGGCGAATAGGCAGCGTCAGGCGACGGCGTGCATCAGGCTTTCCGGCGGCACGATGACGTGATCGCGGGTGATCTCGTCGATCCGGTTGACGGCCAGAACACCCATCGTGCGTCGGATCTCGGCGTGCAGGATGTCGAGCGCGCGGGTCGCGCCCGCCTCGCCCGCCGCCGACACGCCGAACAGCGTGGCGCGCCCGATCATGACGCAATCGGCGCCCAGCGCGACGGCCTTGAGGACATCGCTGCCGCGGCGGAAGCCGCTGTCCACGATGATCGTCGTCCGGCCGCCAACCGCCGCGACGATCGATGGCAGCACGTCGATCGGCGCCGGTGCGGTATCGCTCGCATTGGCGCCGTGATTCGAAACGACGATGGCGTCGACGCCGCATTCGACGCACATGCGCGCGTCGTCCGGGTGTAGCACGCCCTTGGCGATCAGCTTGCGCGGCCACATGTCGCGCATGCGCCGCAGGAAATCCCAGTCGAGCGCGTCGTTGCGCTGGTGGTAGTCGAACGCCCGGCCCGGATCGCCCTCGGGCACATGGATATTCACGAAGCGCGGCACGTGGCCGTCGGCCAGGATGTAGCGCCCGATGGTGTCGAGCAGCCAGCGCGGGTGGGTGAAGACGTCGAGCGCGTTGCGTGAACTCAGGTTGATGCCGTCCGTCATGCCGTTGCGGACGGTGTGCTCGCGGTTGAACGCCACCGGGCTGTCGACGGTGATGACGAGGCCCTCGAAGCCGGCGTCGCGCGCCCGGTGCGCTGCGACCAGCGAGGCGTCGAGATCGCGCCAGACATAGAGCTGGAACCACTGCCGGCCGCCGCCGTCGGCGAGTATCTTCTCCATCGGCGTGTTGGAGGTACTGGCCAGCGTGAAGGGGATGTTGGCCTTCGCGGCGGCGCGGGCCAGCGCCGTCTCGCCACGGAACCAGACGAAACCGGCGATGCCTGTCGGCGCGATGACGAGCGGCATGCCGACGGGCTGGCCGAACAGGGTCGAGGCGGGGCTGCGCCGCGACGTGTCGTTGAGCACGCGCGAGCGCAGTTTGATCCGCTGCAGCGCCTCGCGATTGTGGTGCAGGGCGATATCGTCCTCGCTGCCGCGATCGGCGAACTCGAACAGGCCGCGCGTCAACCTGCGCCGCGCCATGCCGCGCAGATCCTCGATGTTCAGTGCACTTCGCGTCAGGTCGCCCATGGAAGTCCCCGCCCGGCCGCTCCGCGCGGCGGCCGGGAGTATGCCGAAGGGACCGTCCGCGGCCAATCGAACACCGGCGGATCGTCCCCCGCGCCGCGCCTATCTGCCCGGCGCGAAGCGATTGACGCAGGCTTTGGGCGGTGCGCTATCCTTCTTGAAATATCACGAACGCGCTCAGGGAGGACCGGCATGGCCAATGCCGAGGTGCTTCTTCCGGACTCGCTGGCCGGCGAAGTCATTCATTTGCTCGACCTCGGCCCCTACCTGCGGGGCGAAGTGGGCGCGCTCGACCGGCTTTCCGCCGAGTTGCGTCACGCGCAGGAGAATGTCGGCTTCTACTTCATCGTCAACCACGGCATACCGCAGCCGCTGATCGACCGCGCGCATGCCAATGTCCGCCGTTTCTGTTCCCTGCCCGACGCCGAGAAGCGCAAGCATCCGAACTACGTCCCGCCGGGCTCGACGATCTATGTGACCTCGACGGTCAACGCCAACACCAAACCCGACCTCAACGAAATGCTGCGGATCGTGCGCGAGCGTCCGGCGGACCATCCGGCGATCCGCGCGGGCTTCAGTTCGCACGGCCCCAATCACTGGCCCGACGAGCGCCTGCAGCCGGGCTGGCGCGCCGAAATGAGCGCCTACTACGACGCCATGGAGCGCCTCGGCCATCGCATGCTGCCGGTGTATGCGCGCGCGCTCGACCTGCCGGCCGACTATTTCGCCGGCCTGTTCGACGATCCGGTATGGACCACGCGCAACCAGCATTATCCCGCCGCGACGGCCGAGGCGAACCAGTTCGGCATCGCGCCGCACCGCGACCACGGCTTCCTGACGCTGTTGCCGGTGACGGACGAGCCGGGCCTCGAAATCCAGGCCGCCGACGGACGTTGGCTGCCGATCAACTCCATTCCCGGCGCGATCATTGTCAATACCGGCGAGTTCCTGAACCGCTGGACCAACGGCCGCTTCATGGCGACGCCGCACCGCGTGATTCCACCGCGCCGGGACCGCTATTCCATCGCCTTCTTCTTCAATCCCACCTGGGACACCGTCGCCGATCCGTTGCCGACCTGCGTCGGGCCGGACAACCCGCCCCGCTTCAAGCCCGTCCGCTTCCTCGATTATCGCGACTGGTACCTGAGCCAGAACTACCTCGACCTCAAGGATGGCGAGCGCGCCGAACCGCCGGGCGTGGACGAGAGCAAATTGAGGCTTTGAGGCATCGCGGGGCACCATTCGTCCGCATTCTGCACGACATGCAGCTACGGCAGCAGTCGCTGTGACATCACGCCGTCCGCCTGTATCGTCGCCACGCTCGTTCGCGGGGCAACCGGCCTGCAGCTAGTCACGGAGACTTCACATGAAATTCGTCACCTACGTTGGCACCGGCGGAAAGGCCAGCCCGGGCGTGCTCTCAGCCGACGGCAAGCAGATCGTCGATCTCGGCTCGGCCTATCCGACACTGCTGGCACTGATCGAGGCCGGCCCGGCCGGCCTCGATGCGGCGCGACGGCTGCAGGCGGCCGGCGGCGGCACGGAACTCGCCGGCGCAAAGCTGCTGGCGCCGTTGCCGGTACCGCCGCAGATCCGCGACTTCATGGTCTCGGCCCAGCACGCGCGCGATGCCGGCCAGGGCATGCAGCGCCTGCGTGCCAAGCTCGAGGGTCGTCCGGTCCCCGAGCGCGACCGCAACGCTCCGGTGGCGGACATCTACCGGAACCAGCCCGTCTACTATATCTCCAACCGCTTCAACGTCGTCGGTCCCGACGCGGACGTGCGCTGGCCGCGCTATTGCGACTGGCTCGACTACGAGCTCGAGTTCGGCATGGTGCTCGGCAAGGGCGGCGCCAACATCTCCGTGGACAAGGCGCGCGAGCACATCTTCGGCTACACCATCTTCAACGACTATTCGGCGCGCGACCGGCAGTTCCGCGAGATGGACGGCCGCATGGGCCCGGCCAAGGGCAAGAGCTTCGACACCGGCAACGGACTCGGCCCGTGCATCGTCACGACCGACGAGATGACCGAGCCCTACAAGGCGAAGGTCGAGGTCCGCGTGAATGGCGAGGTGCGCGGCCGCAACACGACCGGCGAAATGATGCACAGCTTCGAGCAGATCATCGCCTTCGTCTCCGAGGACGAGACGCTGCACCCGGGCGAGGTGTTCGGCTCGGGTACCATCGGCGGCTGCTGCGGCCTCGAGATCGACCGCTTCCTTGCGCCCGGCGACGTCGTCGAGCTGGAAATCGAGGGCATCGGGGTCCTGCGTAACCGTATCGTGCGCGGCTGATCGGCGGGATCCGCCCCTCGACCCTTGTCGAAGGGCGGCACCGACGTCAGAACGTCTCGGCGAAGAAGTCCCGCATCATCCGGTAGGACTGGTCCTTCAGCTTCTCGTCATAGCGCTGGATGGCGTTGTTGACGCCCTTGTCGCAGAACGAGTGGAGGGCGTGGCCGAACATCATGATCTGCCAGTCCACGCCTTCCTCGGTCAGTTCCTCGGCCAGCGCGTCCATCTGGGGCTTCGGCGTCACCGTATCGGCCGAGCCGTGCAGTGCCAGCACGCGACCCTTTATGGCCGGCTTGACGGACGGGGCGATCGGATTGGGCAGGGTGACGTGGAAGACGACCGTGCCCTGGAAGTCGGCACCGGCGCGCGCCTGCTCCAGTGCGAATCCGCCGCCGATGCAGTAGCCGATGGCGCCCCGGCGCGCCGGGTCGATCAGCCCTCGCCGATCGGCCTCGGCGGTCAGCGCGGCATAGGCCGCGGTGCCGCAGCCGAGCAGGAAGTCGAGGTCATTGCGGACGGCACGCGACGACTTCATCAGATCGTCGAAGCTCTTCTCCCTGTCGCCGTATCCGGCGCCGAACATGTCGGCGAGCAGGACGACGTAGTCCTTGCCCGCGACCTCGCCGGCCATGTCGATGGAATGACGGCACACCCCCAGCCAGTCCGGCTGCATGAGCACCGAGGGGCGCTTCTGCGCCACCGCGTCGTCATAGACGAGCATCCCCTCGAACCTGCGGCCTGCATACTCGTACGGAACCTTGATCTCGGCCATCGCTCCCTCCCGCTCCTCGTCGACAAGGTCGCCTTCAGGCGACCGTGTACCGCTTCACCGCCTCGGCACTGAATTCCATTCCGTGTCCGGAGCGGTCGGGCGGCGCCATGTGGCCGTCGACGATCTTCGGCATGTCCTCCCACAGGCCTTCCGGAGACCCGGCGAGCACTTCGACCAGCGAGCCATTGGGAATGGCCACGAGGACCGAGACAGACAGCTCGGGAACGAGGTGCGGCGCCACCTTCACGTCGTAGGCGGCGGCGAGGTGCGAAATCTTCATCATCTCGCTGAAGCCGCCGCAGCGATGGATGTCCGGGTTGAGGTATTGCGCGGCCTTTGCCTCGATCAGGTCACGGAAGCCGTAGCGCGTGTACTCGTTCTCGCCCGTCGCCACGGGAATGGCGATGGACATCGCCACTTCGGCGCACTGGGCGATGTTGTCGGCCAGCACCGGCTCCTCGTACCAGAAGAGGCCATACTCCTCGAGCATGCGGCCGACCCGGATGTTGGTCGCCATGTCCCAGCGCTGGTTGGCATCGACCAGGATTTCCATGTCGTCGCCCAGCGCCTCGCGCACGAGCCGGACACGCTCGACGTTCTCCATCACGTCCGGCCGGCCGATCTTGAACTTGTAGTGGCGGCAGCCGAGCGCCCGGAACCCTTCCGCCTCGGCCACGATCTGGTCGACCGTGTAGGGCAGGAAGCCGCCGCTGCCGTAGACCGGCGCACGGTCGGCGTGGGCCCCGAGCAGGTGCCAGACGGGCCGGCCGACGGCCTTGCCGAGGATGTCCCACAGACCGATGTCGATGGCGCTCATCGCATAGACGGGGATGCCCTTCTTGCGGACGCCGCGGTCGTTCTCGTACATGCGCTGCCAGATGCCGCCGACATGCAGCGGATCGGCACCGACGACGAGCGGCACCAGGCTCTCCTCCAGATAGGCGCGCACCGCGCGCGAGCCCATGCCGCCGACGAGCATGGTGTAGCCGAGCCCGGTGATGCCGGCGTCGGTCTCGATGCGCGCCACCACGTAGGTGTTGGCGCCATAGTAGGTGCTGACCGGCGGATCGTTGGGCACGACCATGGTCGAGGTCGTGACGCGGGTGATCTTCATCGTGCCGTGCTCCGTTTCGCTCCCGCCGGCGACGCTAGGGCACCCGCCGGCCATTGCCAAGCGCGGCCCTCACACCTCGGCCGGCGGCAATGGCGGTCGCCCGAGGATCATGTCGGACGCCTTCTCGGCGATCATCAGTGTCGCGGCGTTGGTGTTGGCCGACGGCATCGACGGCATGACCGAGGCGTCGACGACGCGCAGGCCGTCGATGCCGTGAACCCTGAGCGCATCGTCGACGACCGTGTCCCCGCGCGTCGCCGGCCCCATGCGGCAGGTGCCCATGAGATGGAACATGGTGGTGCCGTAGCGGCGGGCGAAATCGATCAGTTCGTCGTCGCCCTGCACAGCCTCGCCCGGCAGTTCCTCGCGGTCGTACCAGCGCGCCAATTGCGGCGAGCGGACCAGCCGGCGCATCAGTCGGATGCCGGCGAGCAGGATACGTCGGTCCTCGTCGTGTGCGAGGTAGTTCGGCTGGATCAGCGGCTTCACCGCCATGTCGGCGCCGCGCGCCCGCACATGGCCCGTGCTCAGCGGGCGCATCGGCCAGGAGGCGATGGTCATGCCGGGAAAATCGTCGAGTTGCGTCGGCACGCCTTCCTTGTAGCTCGCCGGCGTGAAGATGATCTGCAGATCGGGATGCTCCAGCGCCTCGTGCGACTTCCAGAAGGCGAAGGCGAGCGACGGCGACAGCGCCAGGATGCCCCGCCGGCGCAGCGCGAAGTTCAACACCTCGAGGGCAAGCGGAACGCCGCGCGAGCGCTCGTTGATCGTGCGCGTGCCGCGGACGCGCGTGGCGATGCGCACGCCGAAATGATCGGCGAGATTCTCGCCGACGGCCGGCAGGTCATGGACGACGGGTACGCCGAGATCGCGCAATAACCCGGCCGGACCGACGCCGGAGACCTGCAGCAGTTGCGGCGATGCGATGACCCCGGCCGCGACGATCACTTCGCGGCGCACCCGCACCTCGACCTCGCGGCCGCCACGCCGGTAGCGCACGCCGACGGCGCGGCGGCCGTCGAAGACGATCCGCTGCGCGTGCGCCTCCGTGCGGATGTCGAGATTGCGCCGGTCGCGCACCGGCCGCAGGAAGGAAACGGCGGCGCTGGCACGGCGGCCGCGATGGATGGTGCGCTGGAAGTAGCCGACGCCGGCCTGGACCGCGCCGTTGTAATCCTCGGTGCGAGGGATGCCCATTGCCACCGCGCCCTCGATGAAGGCGTCGCACAGCGGCTCGCGCCCATCGATGTCGGTCACCGTCAGTTCGCCGTCGCGGCCGCGGTAGCGGTCGTCGCCGGCGCCGATGCGCCGTTCGCCGCGGCGGAAATAGGGCAGCACGTCGGCGTAGCCCCAGCCGCGGTTGCCCGCCTGTGCCCAGCCATCGAAGTCCATGCGCTGGCCGCGGTTGTAGACATGGCCGTTGATGGCGCTCGAGCCGCCGAGCGTCCTGCCGCGCGGCGCATGGATGCGCCGGCCGGCGGTGCCCTCACCCGGCTCCGTCTCGTAGAGCCAGTTCACGCGCGGGTCGCGCAGCGTCTTCATGAAGCCGGCAGGAATGTGGATGAACGGATTGCGGTCGGGCGGACCCGCCTCCAGCAGGCACACCGTGGCATCGCCGGCCGACAGCCGATTGGCCAGCACCGAGCCGGCCGAGCCGGCGCCGACAATGATGTAGTCGAACACATCGGGCATGGACGCTTCCCGTCACGATTCCGTCACCGCGCCGCTCCGGGCTACCACCCGCCCCGCGCGGACGCTATGAGGAATTCGTGACCGCTCGCGCACTCGCCCCCAGCCTCGCCGCCGCGATCCTTTTCGCTGGCGCCGCATGCGCGAGCGACCGCCTGCCCGACGGCGGCGTCGCCGAAGCGCCGGGCATGGGCGCGGTACGCGCGTGGTACGGGCAGCCGACGACCCGCTACGCACACGGCGTCCTTGGCGACGCGGTCGAGGGCGGCAGCCTCGTCGCCGTCGACCACGAAGGACATCGGCACGAACTGGTGCTGCCCGAGCGTCATGTCTTCGAGGACATCACCCCGCGTCTCGCTGACCTCGACGGCGACGGGCACAATGAGATCGTCACCATACGCTCCGACCGCGAGTTTGGGGCTGCGGTCGCCGTGTATCACGTTGCCGGCGGCACTCTGGCCGAGCGCGCGGCAAGCGCACCGGTCGGCCGCGCCAACCGCTGGCTGTCGATCGCCGGCATTGCCCGCTTCGCCGACCGGCCGGGCCTGCAGATCGCCATCGTGACGACGCCGCACATCGACGGTGTCCTGGAGATTCTCGCTCTGAACGGCGGCCGCCTCGAACGTCTTTACCCGCCGCAGGCAGGTTACGCGTCGCATTTCATCGGGTCGCGCCACGTTTCGCTCGCGGCCTCGGCGGACCTCGACGGCGACGGCCGGGCCGAACTCGCGCTGCCCGACCGCGCGCGGACCCGGATTGTCGTGTTGTCGTTCGGCGCCCGGATTGAACGCGCGATCGACCGCGCCCTACCATCACGGGTGATTGGTCCGATCCGGGTCGACGACGGCCGTCTCGTACTGCCGCTCGAGTCCGGCGAAGCGATCGTGGCAACGGGAAAGTAGGCGCAACGCCGCCCTCCTCGCCGGCCTTGAGCTCTACGGTAATGGGAATCCGCATCGATTGACGCGCCGTCATGACGCAGCCACCTTCGTCCGTCATCGCGAGGGAGGATGGCCGGATGGCCGAGGACGCACCGCGCAAGAAGCGCACCATCATGGAACTGCGTGACGCCAAGAAGACCGGCGAGAAGATGGTCTACATTTCGATCCCCGACTACACGGCCGCGCGCTGGGCTGAGATGGCGGGCATCGACGTCGCTGTGGTCGGCGATAGCCTGGCGATGGTCGCCCACGGCCATCCCAACACCATCCCGGCGACCATGGACATGATGGTGATGCATGCCCAGGCGGTGCGGCGCGGCGCGCCCAACACCTTCGTCATCGGCTGCCTGCCCTACCAGAGCTACAACACCATCGACCGCGCTCTCGTGAACGGCGCACGCATGATGCAGGAGGCGGCGCAGGATGCGGTGAAGGTGCAGGGCGGCCGCTCGCAGGCGCAGATCATGAAGGCGATGGTCGACGCCGGCATGCCGACCGCCTCGCATATCGGGCTCACCCCGCACACCGTCGCCATGTTCGGCGGCTTCCGCATCCAGGGCCGCACTGCCGAGGCGGCGATGAAGATCCTCGAGGACGCGCTGGCGATCCAGGATGCCGGCTGCTTCATGCTGGAGTTCGAGGCCGTCCCCGCCCCCATCGCCGCCGCCATCTCCGCCGAGCTGGAAATCCCCACCATCGGCATCGGCGCCGGCAACGGCTGCGACGGCCAGATCCTGCTGAGCTACGACCTGCTCGGCGTCTTCACGGACTTCAAGCCCAAGTTCACCAAGCGCTACGCCAACCTGACGGAGGTGGCCGTGACCGGCTTGAAAGCCTATGCCGCCGAGGTGCGCGCCGGCGCCTTCCCCGACGACGAGCACAGCTATTCGGTCGACCCCAGGGAGTACGAGACGTTCATGGGCCTGCTGGCGAAGCGCCGGCAGGTCTGAGCGGGGAGCCGCCTCCGGCTACCGCCAGCCGAGCGCCGGGGCGACGTGGGTGAGGATCGCCTCCAGCACATGCGCGTTGTAGTCGACGCCGAGCTGGTTGGGCACGGTCAGGAGAATCGTGTCGGCCTCGGCGATGGCCTCGTCGCCGGCCAGTTGCCCGACCAGCACGTCGGGCTCGGCGGCGTAGCTGCGGCCGAAGATCGAGCGGGTGTTGGGGTCGATGAAGCCGACGTGGTCCGCACTGTCGCCCTCGCGGCCGAAATAGGCGCGGTCGCGCGCGTCGACCAGGGCGAAGATGGAGCGGCTGACCGAGACGCGCGGCGCGCGGGCGTGGCCGGCCTCCTGCCAGGCAGCGCGGAAGGCGCGGATCTGCCGCGCCTGCTGCACGTGGAAGGGCTCGCCGGTCTCGTCGTCCTTGAGGGTCGAGCTTTGCAGGTTCATGCCGACCTTGGCCGCCCAGACGGCGGTCGCGTTCGAGCCCGAACCCCACCAGATGCGCTCCCGCAGCCCCTCGGAATGGGGCTCGATCCGCAGCGGGCCCGGCGGGTTGGGAAACATCGGCCGCGGATTGGGCTGGGCGAACCCCTCGCCGCGCAGGACGTCGAAGAAGATCTCGCCGTGCCGCCGGCCGAGATCGGAATCGCTCTCGCCCTCGCCCGGCCGGTAGCCGAAATAGCGCCAGCCGTCGATCACCTGCTCGGGCGAACCGCGGCTGATGCCGAGCTGGAGCCGCCCGCCGGCGATGAGGTCAGCCGCCCCGGCATCCTCGGCCATGTACAACGGGTTCTCGTAGCGCATGTCGATCACGGCCGTGCCGATCTCGATGCGGCGCGTGCGCGCGCCGACCGCGGCGAGCAGCGGAAACGGCGAGGCGAGCTGGCGTGCGAAGTGATGCACCCGGAACCAGGCGCCGTCCGCGCCCAGCTCCTCCGCCGCCACGGCAAGCTCGATGGACTGCAGCAGCGCATCCGCCGCGCTCCGCGTCTGCGAGCCCGGCGCCGGCGACCAGTGGCCGAAGGAAAGAAAGCCGATCTTCTTCATTAACGACACGCGCCCTCAGTTTCGTGCTGCCCAAGCGGACCACAAATACAGTGGAGATCAGTGATTCCAGCCGAGGAATAGGCCACCATCAATGCTGCTGGACCGGAATTCTGGTGATACGGCGATGGCGGTTTCGCCGCCTCCCGATCGCCGGCGATGACGTGCAAGTCGTTAGAGATGGCGGAGGGAAGGGAACCGGGTTCCAACACTCTCCAAGCTTCCATAAAGCGCCGCACCCGACGGCCGACTGCGCACCACGCCAATGACATCCGGAATTTCGCATCGTGCGGTCCGGATTCGAGCCGCTTTCTCCGGCACCACTGGTCGGCACGGCCAGTATTGGCTGCGATTGGTCTTCCCGCCGGCAACTGGCGCAGAGCTACCCCGCGATGAGGGCGTTGATCTCGCGGTCCAATACGACGCCTTCGGCAGTCGCTGGCCGCCCGTTAGGACGGCTCACCGCCACCCGCCCGGCGAAACAGCACTAGTCGCTGATAGGTATTCCTTCCGCGGTCCGCATATGTGCCCGTGCCCGCGTTAATTTGGGCACATGAGCCCGTGCGTTGGCGCGCGCAATTGCCGCGCCGCAGGGTCTTGCCACGGCCAGCCCGCTGTGGCGCCATTCCTCCATGCGCTCGCACCCATCGATAATCGCCGGCATCTGCCTCGCCTTCATTCTGGCGGTCGGGCTGCCGTGGCTGGCGGCGTGTGCCGACGCCTCCGGCTTTTCGGACGCATCGGCCATGGCCGGTGATTGCGACGAGTGCGACCGGGATGGAGCACTCGTTCCTTGCGATGCACTGGGGTGCGGCGTGGCGGCGTTGGCAGCGCCGGTCGCTCCGGGCGTGCGGGCTGCTCCGACACTCGCAGACGATGGCCGGGCGCTCGTTCTTCCGGTTCGGGGCCAGTCTGCCGGACCGGAGCCTTTTCCGCCCCGCATTACTGCGACCGCCTGAGCGTCAGCCCGGCCCGATCGGCCCGGGCCGCGGCTTTCCCCGGTAGCAGCAAGCCCGGAAACCCGGCGATGCGCGTGCGTTCGCCGGACCGGCGTGGCGCGAGAAACTCCTCGATGGGAATGCGCAGAATCGCCGTCTTGGGCCTTGCTGGGGTTGCGGTCCTGGCAATCGGCGCGGTCTTACAGGTGATGCATTTCTCTGACGATGCCGTCATGACAACAGGCGATCCGGGGCAGGTCACGCGCGGCGAACGCATCTATGGCCAGTACTGCGCCAGCTGCCACGGCCTTCGGCTCGAAGGCCAGCCCGATTGGCGCAGCCGCAAGGCGGACGGAAAACTTCCGGCTCCGCCGCACGACATGACCGGTCACACCTGGCATCACTCCGACGAGCAACTCTTTCGCATCACGAAGCATGGCCTCAAACCGCCGCTCGCCCCGGAAGGTTACGAAAGCGACATGCCGGCATTCGAGGGCGTTCTCACCGATGCGGAGATCCACGTAGTACTGGCGTTCATCAAGAGCCGCTGGCCTGCGCATATCCGCGAGCGCCAGACCCGGCTGGGGCAGGAGAAATCGAGATGATGGGATCCATGGCGGGTTCGGGGTGGATGATGCTGGCGGGCGGACTCGTCGGACTGCTCGTCGTCGCGCTACTTGTGCTGGGGTGCGCCGCGCTCGTGAAATACCTGTTCGTTTCAGACAGGCCGCGCCGCGATGACTGAGCACCGCGCGAGGCGATGGCTATCCGCCGCGTTGCCCCCGGCCATTTTCGGTGTGTTCGTCGCAGCCGCCGTCAACGTGCCAGCTGCAGCTCATTCGGTTGGCGAACTCCAGGACATGCTTGGCAGCCGGGAACAGTATTTTCAGGCTCTGGACGCGACGACGCCCGATTTCGATCTGCTGAATGCAGCGGGCGGGCGCGTTGCGTTGGGCGATCTGCGGGGCCAGGTCGTCGTGCTGTTCTTCATCTACACGCACTGCCCCGACGTATGTCCGCTGCATGCCGACCGCATCGCCCTCGTTCAGGAGAAGGTGAACCGGACGCCGATGCGCGAGGCGGTTCGCTTCGTCGCCATCACCACCGATCCGCTCCGCGATACTCCGGACGTCCTCTCCGCCTACGGCGAAGATCACGGCTTCGATCCGGCGAACTGGCTCTTCCTCACGGTCCGTCCCGGCGAGGCCGAGGATGCGACGCGGCGCCTTGCCGAACAGTTCGGCCATCGCTTCGACCGCAGCGCCGACGGCTCGTATCAGACCCACGGAATCGTGACCCACATCATCGACAAGTATGGACGTTGGCGCGCCAACTTCCACGGGCTGCGTTTCGAGCCGACCAACATGGTGCTCTTTCTGAATGCGCTGGTGAACGACAGCCATACGGATGCCGGCACACGCGGAAGCATCTGGAACCGATTTAGAGATCTGTTCCGATGAGCCGGCGGGGGGGGGAACGACCGCGGGCAGAGAATCCTGAGAGGCCTCCAAACCGATCGAGGAGCACGAGCCATGAGAACGAACACTGCGCTTTCCATCCTTTTCGGCGCCCTCTTGCTGATGGGCACGGCGACCGCCGCCACTGCACAGTCAGGCCCCCAGACACCCGACGCCCATCATCCGCCCGAGACACGGGCGGCTCCGCCAGCCGCGACAGGGGCCGAAACGCCTCCGCCAGGAATGCGAGGCGGCATGCAGGGCGAAGGCCGCCCTGACCGCGGCATGGGACAAGGCATGATGATGTGCCCGATGATGCAGATGATGGGTGGACGCCAGGCAATGGACATGCAGGCCATGATGGGAACCGCGGTGCTCGGCGGCGTCCCTCACGAAAGGCCGACGGAAATGACGCCCGAGCGCGTTCGCGCCCTTCTTGAGAAGCGGCTGGAGCAGGAGGGGAACCCGCGGCTGAAAATCGGCAAGATTGCGAGTGCTGCCGATGGAAATATCACGGCTGAAATCGTCACCGTTGACGGCTCGCTTGTGCAGAAGCTTGCCTTCAACCGTTATCCCGGCCTGTTCCGGCAGCTCGCCGAGTAGAATCGCGAGGGGTGCGGGTGCGAGCGCGATCCGGCGGATCGGCCCGCTGGTGCTTCTTCCCGGAGTCGTTCAGCCGGATCTCCGGTCTGTCACAGGTATGCGAGGGAGGCGAAATGGTCCCCGAGCAGTCTTCCCTCGCGTGCCGTGTCGACGGATGAGTGCCGCCATGGTCTCGCCAGCCGGTCCGGCACAAGGACGCTGGCTTCCGACTCTGAGGCGCTATCTCCTTGCCATGGCTTTCGGCAACCTCGTGTGGGAGTTCGTCCATCTCCCGCTCTACACACTGTGGAACACCGGCAGTCCTGGCGACATCGTGTTTGCCGCCGTCCATTGCACTGGCGGAGACATACTGATCGCGGTGAGTGCACTCATGGCAGCGTTGGCCGTGTTCGGAAGCGGCCACTGGCCGGAGGCCGGCTATCGTCGTGTAGCAGTCGTCGCCGTCATGATCGGTCTCGGCTACACCGTCTTCAGCGAATGGCTGAATGTCGAAGTCCGGGAAACCTGGGCCTATCGCGACCTGATGCCGGTCATTCCGGTGATCAACGCCGGTCTCTCTCCCATCGCCCAATGGATCGTGCTGCCGGCCCTCTCCTTCTGGTGGGCAGCGCCTCGGAAAGGAGCACCATGACCCGTCCTCGCTTGATATTGGGCATCTCGGTCCTGCTCGCGGCTGCGGTGGCGTTCGTCGCACCGCCGGCCGCTCACGCCCAGGCAGGGATGCCCCTGAACCAGCTGTTGCAGTCAACGCACATCCATGGACTCGCGGTCGATCGCGCCGATAGCGGCCGTCTTCTCGTCGCAACGCATCACGGTTTGCACGCGCTGCGCCTCGATACCGCAACTGTCGAGCCCGTCTCCGAGCGGCGGGATGATTTCATGGGCTTCACGCCCCATCCGGTCGATGCCTCCATCCTGTTCGCCAGCGGCCACCCCGCGACAGGGGGCAACCTTGGCGTCATCAAGTCCAGCGACGGCGGCCGGAGCTGGTCGAAGATCGCCGATGGCGTCGGAGGTCCGGTGGATTTTCACCAGCTTGATGTGAGTCGCAGTTCGCCGAACGTGCTGTACGGCGGTTACAATGGGCTCCAGCGAAGCGACGATGCCGGCAGGACATGGCGAACCGTCGGTCCATTGCCGCCAGATACGTTCGATCTGGCCGTGTCGCCAACGGATTCCGAGGTCGTGTACGCAGCTACGCGGACCGGCCTGCTACGCGGCGATGCTGGGGGAACCCGATGGGCAGCGGAGTTCGCGGCCGGCCAAACCGCAACCATGGTCCACGCCTCGAACGGCGCGCTCTATGCATTTGTCGTGGGAGTGGGCTTGGCCAGACGTAGCCCCACGGACCCGGAGTGGGACGTACTGACGACACAGGTGCAAGGCGGCTATGTCCTGCACCTCACCGTCGGAACAGGGATCGATCCGAAGATGTACGCGGCGACGCACGACCCGAAGACGGGCCTCCAGTCGATCTCCGTGTCCGTAGACGGCGGCGTCAGGTGGTCTTCGCTGTCAGTGCGCTAGCGGCGTTTCGTTTCAGCGCCACGGGGGCCCACTGTACCAGCCAACCAGCGAACAGCGCGTGCCGACGGAGACGGGCTCCACCGCGTGGTACAGGATCGATGGGAATACCATCATCGCCCCCTGCCCTCTCGCTTCCTCGGGTAGCGCGTCGGCGATGTCGCGGAACCTAAGCGTGCCACCCTCGTACTCCCCCGGCGCACTCAGCTGCACGACCACCGACAACTTCCGCGCGTCGGGCCACGTTGCCGGCAGGAAGTCATCCATGTGTGCAGCATAGTGGCCCCCTTCTTCCGCATCGTAGATGGAATACTGCAGTGCCGCGCAGCCCTGCGGCGCGTAGTCGACATCGAAGTGCTGCGCGTTGACCGCGGCAAGAACGCGGTCGAGGCGATCGAATAGCCAGGCGAAGCGCGCCTCGTCGCGCCGCAGCCAGGCCACGCGCGAGCGCCGCGTCTCCGGATGATCAGTGCGCGCCAGCGACACCGTCCCGGCGCGGAACGCCAGCGACGGCTCCAGCGCGCGCAGAGCGGCGCACTCGTCCGCGGCGAGTACGCCGGGGACGATCACATGAGTGCGGTACATGACGCCTCCGGTGTCAGCGACGATCGAGGGCGGGCAGCTCGGTCCGCTTCGGGAACACCCGCACCGGCCGCTCGTTGCAGGCGCCAGCCTCGACAGAAGCGAGCAGCCGCGCGCCCTGCTCCCACCAGGCATCGTCGGCATCGACCAGCGTGCCGTCGGGGCGCATGAGGTAGTGGGTGTGACCGGGGTACCAGAAGCGGGCGATGCGATCCGGCGGCAACTCAAGGGCCTCGCCGAACTCGGCGGTGAAGTCGACGAGCGACCCACGGCGATACCAGGTGCCGTTGCGGCCATGGGCGTAGATGCGGTGGCCGCCCTGCCAAGGCGTGCAGGTTACGCCCGGGCGCTCCCAGTCGTCCCACAACCGGCGCAGTTCGGCCATCGGGGGGACGGCGCCGATCGCCCGTCGCGTGCCGTCCAGCAGCAGCTCGTGCCCCTGCCCGGCATCGGCATCGAACCAGATTTCGCACACGCCGCGCAGGAGCAGCAGCTCGCGCGCGATCGAGAAGCCCTTCTCGATTCCGTCGATGGTGGCGAGGTGCGAGGCGGCGGTGAGGTGAACGAGATTCATGCTGGGGCCTCCATGCTGCCGAAGACACGCAGGCCGCCCCGTACGTGGAACCCGCCCGGTGCGGCGAGGAACCAGACCATCTCGCGCGGCGACGGCGCGTGCGGGACGAACCCGCTGGCGGGCCAGTCGGCGAAGCCGTCACGCGCATAGCGCCATGCCAGTGGGCGCACACCGTCCGCGCAATCGGCGAGGAAGCGGACACCGTCGGACGCCGTCGCGAGGTCGGGCCGACAGGCGGCACGCTGGCCGCGCCCGGCGTGCAGGACGAGGTTCGCGGTGAGGAACCAGTCATGGCCCGGGTAGCGCATGCAGGGCGCATCGGCGACCGGCCAGGCGGCGACGTATGCAATGCGCGTGATCTCGCCGTCGGCGGAGACCACGGCATCGCTCGGCCGCACGTCACGAACAGGCCTGGGCCCGTCCGAGGTGAGCAGTTCGGCGTCGCCAGACAGCGCCCCCGGCATCACCGCCGGCGCGGTCGCCTCCGCCTCGACGTGCTGCCAGAAGCGGCGCGGTGGCTTCGTACCGAAGGTCTCCGCGTAGAGGCGCGCCGAGTACAGGTGCCGACGCCTCGCTTCGGGGTTCATCTCCGGGCGCCAGTAAAGACCGGGGTTGTGGTCGATGAAGAACCCCACCGTCTCGTGGCAGAAGCGCCGGTAGTTGGGCGTGAACATCAGGAAGAAGTGCCAGAAGCGGTCGACCGGACAGTCGGTCATGCCGTTGCGTTGGAGGTCGCGATCGATCCAGCACAGCAGGAAATACCGCCGCAGTTGGTAGGCGACCTCGATCGCGTGCGAGCGCGGCAGGCCGTTCTTCTCGGCATACCAGCGCTCGACATCGGCGAGATCGTACTCGACGAGGCGCCGCCAGATTTCGGCGGCGTCGGGAGTGGTCACCAGCGGCGTTCCGGTGGCACCTCGTCGAGACGGCGCTCGCTGCCGTCGGCCATGAGGCCTCCTCGCCGGGGAAGCAGGCGTAGGAGGGACCGCCACGGCCGGGCGGGCCGGGAGGCCCGGACGGGCCCGGTGGACCTGCCGGCCCGGTCGCCCCCGTGGGGCCTGTGTAGCCCGCTGGGCCAGTCGAGCCCTCGGGGCCCGCCGGACCCGGCGGCAGCGACGAGGCGGGCAGCCAGGACCGCACACCGGAAGCCGGTCGTGCGACCGCCCCACGAGAGAAGCGCCGCATAGAGCGCAGGCACGATCGCCACGAAGGCCAGGCTCACCCAATACAGGTGCGGTTCCCGATCGGCATCGCGATGACCGTGAGCGGGATGAAGGCTATGGTCATTGTTGCCGCCATATCGCCTATCACATCGGTTGCCGCCGCCGTGATCGGGGCTTTTCGGGCAAGGGTCCATGTGGCGAAGACCTCCGGCAGCGCCGCCATCGGCGCGGTGATGAACAGCACTCCCATGATCTTCGGGGTACCGAGGGCGCTCACGATCTGCTCGGTCGAGAAGATGATGAAATAGGCCCCGGCCGCGAGCGCGGCCACGCCGCCGCCCGCCAGCCACCGTTCGCGGCCGCTCCCATGCGATTTCCTCGCCATTCTCCCGGCCGCGCGAAAGCGCCTGCGCGAGAAAAGCCAGATAGGCGAGGAACAGAATCCAGCCGTCGATCGGCTGAAGGCCGCGCCACGGCGCCGGAAGGGTGAGCAGGGCTACCAAGGCCAGAATGCCCAGATAGGGCAGCGCCTGCATCGTGACCGCGCCGGGATCGACCGGCACAAAGTGCTCGCGCAGATGCCGTTCGTGATCGCCGTGCTCGCCGCCAAGCTCCTTTTTTCGTGTGGCGAGATAGGCGGTGGCCACCAGGATCGGGACGACGATGATGTTGGCGCCAAGCATGGCGCCCAGCCCGATATCGGCAACGCCCCGAACGGCGCCCGTAATTATTGATTCAAACCTGCGGGCCCGCCGTGGCGAGTCCTGTGAACGAGCCACCGGCGGCGACGGAGAACCCCCGCCGGCGCCGCAGCTTTTTCAGGGGATCGGCAAGTTGCTCCCCCCCAATGCGCCGCCCAGACGGCAACCACAAGCACCCCGGCCCAGACGGCGATCATTCCTTAGCCCCCTGTGGGCGGGCAGGCTCTGGCCTGCCATCCTCCCGCTCGCCTGTTTCCGGGCGGCGCATGCTATCGACCAGAAGGAGCGCAGTTCCGCAAACCACCGCCACATCAGCAAGGTTGAAGGCCGGCCAGTGATGGCCTGCCCAATGGAAATCCAGAAAATCGGTGACAGCCTGAAAACGTACCCGGTCCAAGATGTTGCCGAGGGCACCGCCGATTACCAGCCCGAGGGCCCCGCTGAGCACGCGGCTTTGCGACCGCCACAGCCAGACGGAGAGCGCCGCCACAATGGCGAAGGCGAGCATGGTCAGCGCCCACCAAGGCACAAGCCCGCCGAGCATCCCGAAGCTGACACCTTGATTTCGCACGAGGACAAGGTTCAGAACGGGCAGGAACTCAACGCCGCTCGCCAAAGCCGGAGAGCCAAGGGCAAGCGCCTTCGTACCCTGATCGAGAACCAGCGACAGCGCAACGAAGGCTATGCCGAGCCGGCGATCTCTCATGTCGCCTCGCGCAGATCAGCCCTCGCATCCCGGATGATCGACCACGACGAGTGCAGGAACAGGCTGGCGATGACAGCGGCGACGAGGAGGTCCGGCCACGCCGTTCCCGCCCAGGCAACAAGGCCCGCCGCCACCACGACCGCCGCGTTGCCGATGGCGTCATTGCGCGAGAACAGCCAGACCGCCCGCACATTGGCGTCGCCCGTCCGGTGCGGGATCAGCGCAAGCGCCGCTGCTACATTGACAGCCAGCGCGATAATCCCGAACAGGCCCATCAATTCGGCCTCCGGCTGGTTCACCGCCAGCACGCGGTATGCCGTATTAATGAGAACCCCCAAACCGAGCGCGCCGAGAAACAGCCCCTGAATGAGCGCCGAGCGTGCACGCCAGATCAGGCTCCAGCCGATGGCGAGAATGCCGAGGAAGGTGATCAGCCCGTCCCCGAGGAAATCGAGCGCGTCGGCCTTGAGCGCCTGCGATCCCGCGATGAAGCCGCCGACCATCTCAATCAGGCCGTACCCGACATTGAGCACGATCACAATCCACAGCGCCCGCCGGTAGGCCGGGGTGATGTGGGAAAGGTCTTTTGGCAGATCGTCGATGTCGCCTTCGGATTCCGCCTGGGGGTAGTCCAGCCTGTCGAGCTGGTAGCCGATGGCCGACACGGCCCGTTCAACCTCCGAGAGCCGTGCGCCCGCATCATCAATGCGCAGCGCCATGATCTGTGTGGCCGCCGAAACCTTTACCTCTTCGACGCCTGCAACCGTGCGCACCGCCTTCTCGATCTTGGCGGCGCAGGACGCGCAATCCATCCCGGTGACGCGATACCTTATTGTTCCGTTTTCCATCGAAGCGGCTACGCTCATCACGATCTTCCTTATTTCAGACAGATATCGTATCATTGTGGACTGATATGTCGAGCGAAACCGAACTCATACAGCGGGCCGAGACTCGCACCGTCGTCCTGCGGGCAAAGCTGTTCCGTGGGTTGGGCGACCTCTCGCGGCTGTCGATCCTGGATGCGTTGCGTGCGGGACCGCTATCCGTTGGGGAGATTGTCGCGATCACCGGCCTGTCGCAGCCGAATGCCTCAAACCATCTGCGTTGCCTGAGCGAGTGCGGCCTGGTCGCAGGCGAGCAGCGCGGGCGCTTTGTTCACTACCGCCTGAGCGATCGCCGGCTGGAAGGGCTATTGGTCCTTGCGGATGAACTGCTGACCGGAACGGCGCAAGGCATTGACCCATGCCGGAATTATGAAGGCCGGGAGCCCACCTGATCCTTCGCAGGGACCATGTCGCTTTTCTCTTTATCTGGCAGGCGCTTGGCCTGCGATCAGCCCGCGTGCAGCGAAAAGTAGATAAAATTGGCGACGTGCCCCCGCAGGCCCCGCCACCAGGTGGAGCGCAAGCTGCACGGCCGCGCCAGGGTCAACGCACTGTACGTCTTCGCATTAGCCGCCTACGACCTAGAGCAATTTCGCGGGTAGATGAATCGTCGGGGATTCCGACGCGGGGCGTTTTGTGAATCACCATGGGGGCTGGTGAAGGAGGCCAGCCGTCATGGCACGAGCTCTTTCGATTGATCTGCGCCGTCGGGTGGTCGATGCGGTGGCGTCGGGTTCGTCCTGCCGGTCGGCGGCGGCCCGTTTCGGTGTCGGTGTGTCTTCCGCGATCCGCTGGGTGGCGCGGGTGCGTGAACGGGGCGACTGCTTGCCGAGGAAGCAGGGCGGCGACCAGCGTTTCCATCGCATCGACACGCACCGGGCGCTGATTGTGGGCTGGGTCGAAGGCGCGCGCAATCTGGTTCGCGGGCCAGCCGGATCTCGACCCCGAGCGCTTGGTGTTCATCGACGAGACCGGGACGTCGACCAAGATGGCGCGGATGTACGGCCGGGCGCCGCGTGGCGAGCGTTGCCGGGCACCGATCCCGCATGGTCACTGGAAGACCACCACCTTCGTGGGCGCGCTGCGGCTGGCGGGGATGACGGCACCGATGACCCTCGACGACGCCATGCACGGTGCCGCCTTCACCGCATATGTCGAGCAGGTCCTGGCTCCCACGCTGCGGCCCGGCGACGTCGTCGTCATGGACAACTTGCCGGCCCACAAGCCCGCCGCCGTCCGCCAGGTGATCGAGCGCGCCGGCGCCAAGCTGCACTTCCTGCCGCCCTGCAGCCCTGACTTCAATCCCATCGAGCTCGCCTTCGCCAAGATCAAGGCGCTGCTGAAGAAGGCCGCCGCCCGCACCATAACCGACCTCTGGGACGCTACCGCCAGCGCCATCGACGCATCACACCTCGTGACTGCGTCGGCTTCTTCACCGCATGCGGCTACGAACCAGAATGATCGGAAAACGCGCTAGTCCTTTTGCCCAGGTGCTCGCACCGACGGTGTGACGAAGATCCCGGTCTCCCTCCCGACGGCCACCGCAGCGCGCCCGCACCCATTAACACCCACCGCCCACGAACAGTAACAATCACTACCAGCAGGTTTTTCCAGCAGCCTGCGAGTCCGAGTCCTGCGAAGCCGCTCCTGCAAATCACTGACTCCTGCACGCCCGCGCCTGATCGTGCATGACCTGGTGGTCGGCCAGCATCTGCTCGATGCCGAGCCGGATGGCAGTCGTTCGAGTTCGTCGGCCGCGCGGGCGAGGAACTCCAGGCTATACGGCACGACCGGCGGACAGGGTGCGCCGTCAGAAGGTGCCGTCGCGCATGCGGCGAGCAAGCTCGTCGCGATCGCGAGGACGGCGGACAGCGGCTTCCAGCTGGTCACGTTGCACATCGATGGTCTTTTGCATGTGTGCCAGAAGCGGTCGACCGGGCAATCGGTCATGCCGTTGCGCTGGCGGACCCGATCGATCCAGCACAGCAGGAAGTAGCGCCGCAGTTCGTGCGCGACCTCGATCGCATGCGAGCGCGGCAGGCCGTGTTTCTCGGCGTACCAGCGTTCGACATCGGCAAGGTCGTACTCGACGAGGCGCCGCCAGATCTCGACAGCGTCGGCCGCGGCGTTCACCCGTGCCGCTCCAACGAAAGCCCGCGCAGCAGGGCCATGCGCCGGTCGAGGTCGGGAGCCAGCGGGCGGTCGAAATCGCCGCCGGCCCAGCCATCGACCACCACGCCGCCATGGATGACCATGGAACTGGTGGTCACCAACGTGAAGACCGGCGTCGCCTCCGGCAGGACGATCTCCTCGATCGAGCGGATCTCGACCGTGCCGTCGCCGACGGCGATGCGGTCGCCGACGACCATGCGGCGGGCCACGCAGCCCTGCGGGATACGCAGCAGGCCGGGCGTCCCGAGCGCATCGACGATGCACCAGCGCCACGGCTCGCGGGCGCGGCCGATGTTCTGGGTGGCAACGTCGCAGGCGAGCCAGCCGCGGACGGGCGACCAGAAAGCGTGCTCGCCCGTGGTGACGAGATCGCCATTGAGTCGGAACATGCGGTTGCCGGCGACACGGCCGCGGCGGATGGCGAGCACCGGGGCGGTGCCGTTGAAGTGGCAGGCGACGCGTTCGCCGACGCGGACCTCGTCGAGGCGGCGCTCGCTGCCGTCGGCCATGAGCACGGTCTCCTCGCCGGGGAAGCAGGCGCAGGAGGGACCGCCGCCGCCGGGCGGGCCGGGAGGCCCGGGAGGTCCCGCGGGCCCGGTCGGCCCCGTGGGGCCTGTATCGCCCGTGTCCCCCGTGGGACCGGTCGGGCCCTCGGGACCCGCCGGACCGGGCGGCAGCGACGAGGCAGGCAGCCAGGACGGCACGCCGGCGGGGTCGGTGGCGAGGAAACGATCGGCCGGGCCGGCGGCGAGGTCACCGATGGCGATCTCGTCGAGCGTGGCGATGGTTCCGAGCGGCAGTCCGGCGCGGTAGGGCAGCAGGGCGCCGGTGGTGGTATTGAGGCTCGCCTCGGTAACATCAGCGGTGCCGCTGAAGCGCTTGATGAGCCACACCGCCCCGGCGGAATCGTCGATCCACAGCATGCCGGCAACGGCATAGGCGGGACGCGAAGCGCCGCGATGGCCGGAGTGCACGGCGTCGCGCCAGTCGTTGAGATCTGCGGCCAGCTGCGAGCCGGATTTCGTGTCCGGATTGATGGTGCCGAAATCGGATTGCGACATGCCTATGCTCCCGCGATCAGGCGGCCATGGCCCTTGGCTACGTAGTCGGTCGTGCGCGCGACGGGGGTGCCGCCGGCATTGAAGAAGCGGATGGTGAAGCCGGCAGCACCCTTGTCCGTGATCGCCCAGCGGTCGCCGGTGGCGAGGTCCTGGGCGCCGATTCCGATGCCGGCGAGCGCGAGGAAGGGCGGATCGAAAGCGACCGCGTGCCCCTCTTCGGGCACGAGGATGTCCTCGCCGGCCACGACGCGGTCGGGCATGTCGATCTCGACCGACAGCGCCTCGACCACGGGCGTGACCGTCGGCAGCGCCGTCGCCAGCACGGCGCGGAAGCGGAAGGCGCGCGCGGTGTGATCACCGATGACGAGGCGGCGCCAGTCGGACCAGGCCGCCTCCTCGTCCTCGGGATCGTCGGCCGTCGCCTGCATCTCGATCGCCACGGACCAGGACGAGGGATCGGCACCCGAGAGGGTCTCGACACCGGCCAACGTCGGCCACGAGGCCATGACACTGGCGACATCCTCGCCATACGCGGCGAGGCCGGCGGTAAGGCGCGAGGTGTAGACGGCGCCGAGGTCGACGCCGCCGGCGAAGGCATAGGTGCCGGTGGCGGGGAAGGCATGCGCGAGGCTGCCAGGCACCGACAGCGCAACGAGGCTGTCGTCGTCGGCGAGCACCACCGGCCGCAGCGAACCCAGCGCCACGCGGGCATCGAGGTGGTCGTCGGGCCCGTGGTCGTGGCCGTAGCGCAGCGTGTCGAGGCCCACCGGCAAGGCACCGCTGCCCGCAACCACCGCGCCGCCGTCGAGGCTCGCCCGGTGGTCGCCGTCGGCATGGCTCGACGCCACGCGATGCAGCGTGCCGGGAGTCACCGCGCCGAGATCGAAATCGGCGACATCGCTGCCGCCGGCGGTCACGACGACATGGAGATCGCCGTCCGCGTCGATCTCACAGCGAATGCGTTCGTCCGGATCGCCGGCGGCGTCCAGCTGGACGACGGCGTGAACGAGTCCGTCTGCCGGCGGCGCCGTGAACTCCACTGCCAGTGTCAGGGCATCGGAGAGATCGTAGTGGCTCACGTCACGCACGATCTCGTCCGGATCGCGAGGGCCGGAGACCATGAGGCTCGTCGGCTTCGGCAGGGCCTCGTCCTGGCGCCCGTAGAGGAACACGCCGCCGGTGCCGGAGCCGAGGCCGGCATGCACGGTGGCCGAATTGCTGGAGCCGAAGAAAACCGCCGATTGCGTGCCGGTGATCGTGTAGGCGAGCCAGTAGCGTGCCCAGCCCTCGGCCAGCAGCTCGACGCCGTGGCCGATGTCGCCGGTCTTGCCCGGGGCGAAGCCCGCGAAGATCTGGTTCTCGAGATCGAAAACGGCGCTGTGGCTGGAATAATCGTTGACGAGCCAGAGGTAGCGGAAGGCAGCATCGTCGATGCGGGCGCAGACCGAGAATGTCCGCACCTGCCCCGTCGGCAGGCCCGAAAGGATGCGCACGCTGGCATGGAAGTCGTTGACGGCGGCGTTGACCTGCCGCGCCGCGCCGGTACTGCCCAGCGGGTCGGCGTGCCCCGTGGTCCAGCTGACATTGTAGTTGTAATTGTTGGAGGTGTTGGGCGCGAAGATGCTGCCATTGTCGCTGCCGCGCTCCACGAGCACGCCCGCCTCCGACAGACGCGCTTCATCCGCTCCCACTTCGATGACCACGCCGTCGAGCACATGGGTCGCGGCGGTCACGCGGTCGATGCCGACGCCGGCGGGCAGAGCCCCGTCCCGGAAGTCGTCCAGCCGGTCGTCGAGACGGAGCGTTCCGGCTTCGACCTCGACGCCCTCCATGTCGCCGGTGAAGGCGGGTGCTTCCTCGACCAGCTCGACGACGTTGAGGCCCTGGACGAGAGCGACGGTGCTGACGATGAGCGCAGCGTTGGCGCTCTCCTTCCCCGTCGGCCCCACGGCCTTGATGAGCCAGGTCCCCGCCGTGGCGGGCACCTGCACCGAGGTGGCGGCGATGCGGTCGACCAGCACGACCGCGCTGCCCCAGCTGGCGCCGTCGGTCTGCGGCGAGTAGCGGATGCGGTAATGGACGACGCGCAGATCCGGGCTCTCGTCCCAGGCCAGCGTCGCCATGTCGTCGATGATTGTGGCGGTGAAGCCGGTCACATCGGTGGGCGTGCCGGCGACGCTGGCGACGAGGAAGCCCGGCAGCTCGGCCCAGGGCGAGGGCCGGCCCGCGGCGTCGAGCCCGCGCACGCGGAAGGCCCAGACGCCCTCGGACACGTCCATCAGATCGACCGAGGTGGTGACCGACGTACCCGCCGGCCGGTACTCGACCTCCGGCGGACGCGCCTGCAGCTCGTAAAGCACGACGCGCGGATCGGGCGATGCGGACCAAGACACCGTCACCGCCGAGCGCAGCCCGGGGCCGATCCGATAGAGATACTCGACCGCCGAGATGCCGGACGGGGGGATCAGCCTTCCGGTCGGCAGTGCCGTGAAGGATGGCGGGTCGAGCACGAGGCCCTGCTCGATGCGGGCGTACTTGCCCGGATCGTGGGCCAGCGCGGTGACCTCGTAGAGATGCGCTTCGACCTCACGGACGGCGACGACGCGGAACAGCCGCGGCGCCACGTCGGAGCCCGTCAGCACCCACATGGCGCCGGGGACGGGCGCTTCCTCCGGGACATCCGCCAAGGCCAGGGTGGCGGTCTCGCCGGCGGGGCTGGTGACGGCGGCGTCGAACAGCGTGCCGTCGGCCTGGACCAGCGAGAGGGTGTAGCTCTCCCCTGCCCCCAGCATGACGGGCGCGTCGAGCGTGGCGGTCGCGGTGCCGGCATCGAAGCCTGCGAGTCGCCCGCCGAAGCGCACGCCGGCATAAGCCGGATCGGCGACGGCGACGATGTTGCCGGGCCGCAGCTGCGCATGGTCCCAGGCGGCACGGTAGGTAACGGTCTCGGTCTCGTGCTTCTCGCTGTCGAGCAGCCAGCGCCCGGCGCGGGCGGCCTGGCCACGCGAGGTGCAGCCGATGGCGACGACATGCGCCTCACGGGCACCGAAGCGCTCGATGCCCTCGGCGACCTCGACGATCTCGGGCGCCGGGCGATAGCCATCCTCCGGATCGAACCACGTGACCAGCGCCACGGTGTGGCGGGCCTTGAGGCCCGAGCCGGCATAGTCGAAGCGGCCGTCGATGACATTCGCTGTTGCGGCCAGCGCCACCGGGTCCTCGGGCATGTCGGCGGTGACCACGACCGTGCCCGCTGCCCAGTAGACGATGCCGCGGAAGGACGAAGCCACCGCCTGGACCAGCGCGTAGGCGTCCTCGGCGTGGTTGATGACGTAGTTGAAGGTGAAGCGGGGCTCCGTGCCGCCAAAGCCATCGTCCACCGCCTCGTCGCAGTACTGCGCGATGCGGTAGAGCTCCCACTTGTCGACGGCGCCGGGGTCGAGGCCGAGCCCCCAGCGGGGGTTGGTGAGCAGGGCGTAAAGCACCCAGGCGGGATTGTTGGTCCAGGACTGCCGGAAGGTGCCGTCCCAGTCGCCGTCGTATGTCCGGGCGACGGCGTCGTAATTCGACGGCACGTCGAGGATCAGCAGGTCCATCTCGTAGGCGCGCGCCGGCACGCGCCCGCCGAAAGCCTGTGCATCGACGGCGGGGGCGACCAGCGCGCTGTCGGGATAGACCAGCCGGTTGTCGACGATGGTCACGTAGGCGGCGAAGAAGGACTTGTCGGCGACGGTGGCGGCGTCGCTGTCGGCGGTGATCCGCCGCATGCGCACCGTCCACGGGGCGCCGCCCGGCGGCAGGGCGATCCTGTAGGCGCGCTCGTAGGGGCTGACGGTCTTGCCGGTGACGGTGTCGTCGACGACTTCCTCGAAGCTGCCACCGTCCGGCTGCACGTCGATGGCGATGCGCACGGAGGTCGCGCGGATATCGCCAGTCGCGGTGTCCTGGCGGGTCAGCGCCGGGATGCGCAGGATGATCCGGACGGCATCGAGGTCGGGATCACCGATTGTGCGGGTGACCGGGGCGGCCTCCGTGACTTCCACACCGACGGAGATCGTCGCCTCGACATCGGCGAAGCCGGGGATGGGGTCCTGGTCGGGCTCGCCGGCGCGCGTGCTCCAGGCGACGTTCTGGAAGTTGAAGCTGCCATCGGCGTTCTGCAGCGGCGTGTCGTCGAAGAAGATCGAGCGCGCTCCGTCGACCAGCCCGACGACCGGTCCCTCCGAGACGAGGTCAACGACGCGGGCGGTCGCCCGGGAGCGCAGGGTGTTGGGCTCTTCGACCGGCACGCGGCCGGTGGTCGCTCCTCCCCCGCCCTTGCCGCCACCGCCACCGCGACCGGCAAGGACGAGGTTCATCAGCTCTGCTCCACCGCCAGCCCGGCCGAGACGACGACGCTACCGACGCGGAAGCGCCCGAAGCCGAGCGGCACCGGCCCGCCCTGCTCGCTGGTGTTGAGGCTGCCGTTGAAGAGGAAGGAGGGTCGCGCCTCGGGCCGCTCGCGCAGCGCGTAGTCGGAGACGCGCGGCAGGGGCGACAGCATCTGCGAGACGCCGGCGAGCGCCATGGCGACACCAACACCGGCGATGTTGCCCCAGGTCACCGAGGTGCCGAACGCCGTGAAGGCCTCGGCGGCGAGGCCGCTTGCGGCAGCGCTCTCCAGCCCGCCGGCCGCCAGCGGTGCCGCCGGGGCCGCCCATACGGCGAGGCCGATGATGGCGGCGCCCAGGATGATCTTGCCGGTGCCACGCCCGCCGGCGCCGGCCAGCACCGGGACGACATGCAGGTCGCAGGCGCCCAGCCGCAGGCCGAGCGTCTCGCCGTCGAGATCGATGCCGCCGTGGAGATCTCCGCGCACGATGCGGAACGCCCCCGTCGCAACGTCGTGCCGGAAGCCTGGCCTCAGCACGGCGAGCGCACGGAAGGCCTCGGCGGGCGTGGCCACGGCGAGGCGATGGCGCGCACCGAACCGGCCGGCGAGCGCGCCGTGGAGGTGCACGGTGCGAAGGGTCATGGGATGTGGCGGAGCCAGTGGGTGACGTGTTTGCGCCAGCCGCCGAGCGGCTCCCTGCGCGACAGGCGTCGTTCGAGGTGGTGCAGGATCAGGCCGTGGCCGAGCCAGATGCCGCCATGATGCGGCACCCTGCCCCGCAGTGCGCCGAGGAAGACGTCGCCGGGCTCGTGCGCGGCTCCGGGCGGCAGTTCGACGAACCCCGCCCGCGGGAAGCCATCGCGATAGAGGTCCCCGCCAGCGAGCCACCAGTCGGGATCGCGCGGGAACTCAGGCAGGACGATGTCGCGTTCGAGCCGGTACCAGTCGCGGATCAGGCTGTAGCAGTCGGTCACGCCATGGCGGAACGGTCGCCCGACGAGCGGCGGCACCGGCACGCCCTCACCCCACCAGAAGGGCACCGCGGCGCTGCGGCCGTCGGTGACGACGATGCCCCAGGGGACGGCGCTGGCGATCTGGCCGCGCATGTCGGCAGCGGACGGCCAGTCGGAGCCGTCGGTGTGGCTGTGCAGCACCGCCTCGACCGGTCCGTGCTCGATCCACGCCGAAGGTGGCATGACGAATCCGGCGCACGGGTCTCCGGCGAGGTTGGCGACAGGCACGTATCGGCCGCCGACGACGACGCCGCAGGATTCGCGCGGGAACTCCGCCAACGCGTGCGCACGCGCGGCGTCGGTCACCCCGGTGCCGAACATCACAAGCGCGTTCGTGCCACACCCGGAAAGGCCCGCGTCGGCAGCGGCGCCGCGCCGAAGCGCAGGCGGCAGTCTGACAGGCGCTTGCCGCAGGAATCCGCTGGCGGATCGGCCGTGGCATTGCCCTGGCGGTCGAACATGGCCGCTGCCGCGTAGGGACAGCTCGCCTGCTGGTAATCGAACGATGCCTCGCCGGCGTCCCAGCGCCGGTAGCGATGCGCACAGTAGCCGCGCAGCACCTGCCGGGCCGGCAACTTCCGGCCCTGCTGGTCCATCGCCGCGGCCAGCTCGAACTCCACGAACACCTTGTTCTGCGCGACCTTGCGCTCGACGACGTAGATGTCGGGTTGAAGATGGGCGTCCGGGTCGGGCTCGGCGCCGTTGTCGAGGTAGCGCTCGAAGGTGCGCCAGCGGGTCACGCGCGCACCGAGCAGGTCGGCGAACTCGACGATCGCGGCGGTGAAGACGCGGTTGACGTTTGAGACGCGCAGGCGCGGGCGCGGCAGCGCGCCCTTGCCCGACCACTCGAAGCCCTCGGCCTCGAACTCCGCCGGCACGTATGTCTGGCCGCGCCACTGCACGGCCGCGCCGGCGGCATCAATGTTGTTGGTGAAGCGCAGGACCTCGCCGCCCAGCGGGGTCAGATCGAGGTCGAACAGGACGACGAGGTGGCCGACGCTCGGAGATTGCAGGGTGCCTGCGTGCATCGACTAATTCCTTTGATGCTCCCCGTTGACCTCGATCAGGGTGCGACGTGCTCGGGATGGGCTATTCAGGGTTCGGCGCCTTGGGGATTCCAATGCGAAGCAGTAGCGGAGCAATGGCATGAAACGGATTCTGGGTTCGGCCGCAGCGCTTGCCACAACGCTGGCGGTATCACTGCCTGCCTGGGCCCAACAGCAGGGCGGGCCTTACTACAGCGGGCATATGTGGGACGGAGGACCGTGGATGTTCATGGGTCCGCTGATGATGATCGCCTTCCTTGCGGTCATCGTGGTCGTGGTCGTTCTCGTCATCCGCTGGGTGGGTGGTCCCGCTCATCACGCGGCACCTCCCGCGGCCCCGGGCAAGGCGCCGGTCGACATCCTCAAGGAGCGGTTCGCGCGCGGCGAGATCGACAAGGAAGAGTTCGAAGAGCGTCGGCGCGTGCTTGGGGAATAGCGCCGATCAGACAAGAGCGAACGCCTCCTCGAACGTCGCAGCCATATGGCCGCGGCTATCACCGGCGCGCCGCGGCGTGCGCGACCAGCTTTCGCATATCCAAAGCCGGGGCACATCCTCGCCCGGCGCCGTCCATGAGAATGCCTCGTGCCCGCCGCGTGCCGCGAGGAACCCGTCGATGTAGTCGGCCTCGTCGGAAGTCAGCGCGTTCCAGACAACGGACCAGCTGTTGACCACGGAGTTCAGCCCGTCGCCGGCACGCTGGCTATAGCCGTCCCCAAATCCCGCCCGCAGTACGCGCGCCCGTGTCGTTCGGGCGGTCGTGTAGGACGGCGCCCGCGGCGCGAAGGTCTCGGTCACGCCACGATCCCGCCGCCCAACAGGTTGCCCGGGCGCTGCTGCTCGACCAGTTCCTCGGCCCACAGAGCGCGCAGTTCGCGCTTCACCTCGCGGCCGATCTGCACAGCCAGCGCCGAGTCCGCCTCGGCCCCCGCGTGGTGTCCAGCATTGACGGTGACGGCGACGTTGGCGACGAAGCTGTTGCCGCCGCTCCCCGCGGCAAGCACGCCAAGGCGGCCGTCGCGCAGGCGCGACAGCGGCATCACCGCTTCGGGCCCGGCCTCCCCCATCACGCCGCTGCGACCGGCATCGAGCGGGAACAGCGTCGGTCGGTCGACCACGCCGCCGCGCGCGAAGGGGATCGGGCGGCCGGCATCGAAGGCGTTGCCACTGGCACTGAACAGGGTGTCAAGGAAGCCGCCGCCCTCGGCGCCGCCGAACGCCCAGGCGAACGCGGGACCGGTGATCCAGCGCCGCGTGGCGATCCGGGCGAGGTCCTGCAGGAGCCCGGCCAGCACGTCGCGCGCCTGCGCGCCTTTCACGATCATGTCCTCGGCGGTGCTGGAGAAGGTCACACCGAGCGCGCGCATGGCTTCGGCTCCACGCCGGCCTTCGTCGGTGGCGGCCCGCAGCGTCTGCCCGGCGCGCTTCAGTCCACGCTCGTACGTCTCTGCATCGATGGCTCCGGCGGCATGCAGTTCGTTGAGCCGCTCAACCTCGTCGGCATGCACCTCCGTCGCCGTGCGCAGCATCTCCTTGAGCCGCGTCCCCTCGGCCATGAGCGCGTCCTCGCGCTCCAGGGCAGCGTTGAAATCCTCCACCCGCTGCTTCGCATCCAGATACGCCGTGGCCAGCGCCTCGACCTGCTGGCGCTGGTCTTCCGGCGCGTCGGCCGCCAGTCGGGCGAGCTGCGCATCGACGAAGGCCTGCCGCTCATCGAGCACGCCGGCGATCTGACGCTTCAGGTCGTCGACGATCTTCGCATTGGCTGCGGCAAGACGCTCCGAGGCCTCGCGGGCGGGCTTCTCGATCGCGTCGATCTGGCGGCGGGCACGCTCCTCGGCCGCCGCAATGCCGCGGTCGACGTCGACGTCCGGCGCACCCTGCGCGCGGAGACCTTCCAGCCGCGCGCGCTCGGCCTCGAGTTCGGCTCGCACCTTCGCGATCCGCTCGGCCGGCTCCGTCCGCAGCTTGTCGAGGTCCTTCTCGATGGCGGCCATGGCCGTGGTCACAGCCTCGCGCGCCCGCTCGCGCGCAGCGTCCGCCTGCCCGTCCGCCGCCGCGGCCCGCTCACCTTCGACCGTCGCCATGGCCTCGCGGCTTTCGGCGATGACCACCTCACGGCGCGCCTCCAGCCGGGCGATATCCTGCTCGATCAGCGCCAGCGTGCGTGCGCCGGCACCGGAGGCACGATTGATCTCCAGCCGCTCGCGCGCCTCGGCGATCTCGCGGTCGAAGACGACCACCCGTTGTCCGGCCGACGGGCCGGCAATCTGCTGCGTGCGAGCTTCGAGCCCTCCGGCCAGGCGCCCCATGACCCACTCGGCGGAGGAGGCAATACCCGGGGTCTTGCCGATCTCCTTCAGCATGTTCGACCAGGCATCCGACAGGCGGTTCGCGGCACCCGTCAGGCCCGACGCTTCCCGCTCGGCCGTGCCGCCGACCTGTCGCTCCAGAGTGTCGAGGATGATGCGCTGGGCTTCGGCGGTGCGGCCTGTCTCGACCAGATCGGTAATGACGCGCCGCTGCGCCTCGCTGAACGAGACGCCCGAGCGCCTGAGCGCCGTCAGGCCGGTGGTCGGCTCCTCCAGCGCCTTAGCCACCTGCTGCACGGCGCTGCGCAGATCCGTGCGCATGACCGTGGCGAGGTCCTGCGACAGCGTGATCGCGCGGGTGAAGGATTCGCCCTGGACCGAGCGGAAGGTCGCGAGGATTGCCGAGGCTTCGCCGACCTCCTCGGCAGTGGCCAGCGTCGCTGCCTCGCGGGCCTCTGCGAATGTCTCCAGCTCGCGCCGCGTCAGCCCCGCAGCCCGCCCCGTCGCCGTCAGCACGGCATCGAGACGGCGGAACACCCGCTCCTGCTCCTCGGCATCCATGACGCCCCGCACGAGGGCGGCGCTCACGGCGCCGATGCCGGCAGCGGCGGCCAGACCGGCGGGACCGAGCGCCGTCATCGCCGTGCCGACCGGCCCGAGACGCCCGGCCCAGCCGCCGAGCGACCCCTGCAGGGCGCGGCTGCCGGCGTCGAGCGCGTGCAGACCGGCGGAGGCCGGCTTGCTCGCCCGCTCGATGCGCGCCAGCGCTTCCGAGCCGGCGCGGCCGACCTCGGTCAAGGTCGCCTTCGTCTGCTCTCCCCCTTGCGTCGATAGCCGAATGGCTACATTGCGCTCACTCATCGGCGCCCTCCATCATCGTATGGGCAAAGCGAGCACGGATGGCGGGCACCCACCGCCACGACACGAGGAGGTCGAGCCATGGCGATGACTGTGAAAGACATGCTCGCCGCCGCGAACGCAACAGTGCCGAAGATCACGCCGCAAGAAACCGCGGAGCGGCTACTGGCCGGGGATGCGCTCGTTGTCGATGTGCGGGACGCGCCTGAACTGCAATCGACTGGCAAGATCGCCGGTGCCATCCACGTCCCGCGGGGCATGCTGGAGTTCCGGGCGAGCCCGGAATCGCCATACTTCGACAAGGCCTTTGACCCGGACCGCACAGTGATCCTGTACTGCGCGTCGGGAGGACGCTCGGCGCTGGCAGGCAAGACCCTGAAGGATCTTGGCTACCGCGATGTGCGGAACATGGGCGCATTCAAGGATTGGGCGGAAAGCGGCGGAGCGGTCGACAACGTCTAAGCGCCGCTGACGCGGCCGCCCTACGAGGAAATATGCGTCAGAGGTTCACGAAGGGAGCGAGGAGCCTGCGGTCTGGGCCGATGCTGCGAACAAACTCACAAGAATTTCCGCAGCAAGAGCAAGAAACAGGTAGATGGCCGCCACATCAAACGCCACAAGCCTGTCCCGGTCCAGCCGCATCCCGCCGAAGATGCAGCGCAGGAAGTTCACGCCTGCGCACAACCACATGATCAGCGCGAAGACCGGCAACTGGCGTGCCGACGAACTCGATGCAACCACTCCCGCCAGGGAAGCCACAATCACCACCCGAACCAGAAGGATGCGGTTTGCCTGATCCGCTGCCGCAGCGTCCGAAGGGGCAAGAAGCCGATCGTCGACCATGTAGTGACGTTAGCGCGAATACTTTACGCGTCAAGGACCTGCCGGCGAACCTGCTCCAAATTCCCCCTCGATATTGTCTCGACCCTCCCCGCCTCGATCTCCGGCAGGAACTCCGCAAGCCAGCGCGCCTCGCAACCGAGGGCCGCACCGACCGCGAAGGCGACGGCAAGATCAAGGCCGAGCACGTGGCCGGACGGTGCGATGCGCAGTTGCCCGGCGCAACGTTCCGCGACGTCCCAGGCTTCCCAGCCCTCGACCGTCGCCGGTGCGTGCTCGACATAGGGACACTGCGCGCCGTCCGGGCCAGCGGCACCGGTGGCGCAGGGCAGGCCCATGTCGGCACAGCCTGCGCAATAGTCCGGCCCGCCGCCGTGGTGCCAGGCGGCGCGGGCCCTCAGGCGTTTTTTTCCGCAACCACGAGGCCGAGGGATTCTTCTGCGGCGAGGTATTTGTCCTGGAAGCGCTCGGCGATCTGCCAGAGATCGAAGGCGGCATCGATAGCATCGGGCTCGACCGGCGCCGGGGCTCCGTCCTCCGCGGCGATGCCCTCCCAGTCGACGATGGCGACGCGCGCCAGCGCCTTCACGAAGGCGGCCGTCCGTTCGCCCGGCGCGGCCTCGGCACCGCCGGCGGCAAAGCGCGCGCCGAGCACCATGGCCGAGGTGAGCGGTCGGACCTTGAGACGCGGGCCCTCCGGCCACAGCTCGATCCAGTAGGGCTCGCCCGCGGCGCGGCCCTTCGACAGCCTGATCATGGCGAGCCTCAGTACGTTGCGACATCGTTGGCGAGCGTCACCGTGACCATCGGATCGGTCCCGTCCCGCGCCCCGCGCCAGTCGAAGGAGGCCTGGATGCCGCCGGGCCCGGTGACGGGCGTCTTCGGCTTCGGCAGGAACACGCGCGGCACGGCGATGGTGAGCGAGCCAACCTCGGCGATGGTCCAGGCGAAGGCGAGGTCGACCGGATCGCCGGCGGTGGCGGCATCGAGCAGCGCCGTATCGGCGAAGCGCACATCGAACGTGCCGGTCATTGCCGAGCGCACCGGGTCGGCGCCGCCGATCAAGCCGTCCGGGCGGATGGTCTCGATCACTTCGAGGTTGTTGGCATAGTTGGCGGTCGCGCGCGTCACATTGCCCAGCGGCGAGCCGCCCAGCGACACCGAGCCCTGGAACTGGTTGAAGCGGGTATGGACCCGCTCGGTCGGCGTGCCGCCCGAGGAGGTCCCTGCCTGAGTCTCGCCCTGCGCGATGCAGGGAACGACTGCACTGGCGCCGCCGCGCCGCTCGAAGGTGAAATTGATGCCGTTGGCGCGCACGCCGGTGTGCACGAAGTATGCCGGCACTTCCGGGTGGCCGATCTCGATCGCCGCCGAGGGCAGGTCGAACGATCCGGATGAAAAGGTATGGACGAACTCGTCCGTCTCCGGTTCGTCGGTCGCGGGCTGGCCGAAGGCGAGCTTCAGCCAGAAGCCGATGTCGCGCAGGTCGACCGGCACGGTGATCTCGCCGGTGTTGCTGATGGCATCGCGGATCGGGTCGGCCGGATCGCGCCCCGCTCCCAGCAGGTCGTCCTCGATAAGCCCCTGCTCGGCGCCGAGGTTCGACTGGACGAAGGGCAGGCGCATGTAGTTGCCGCCCGGCGCGGTGCCGTAGGCGGATTCGTACTGGCCGAGCATCGCTGCCCGGATGCCATAGGCGCGTGCCATGGCGGTCTCCTATGCGAGGGGATCGGGGGTCGAGTAGAAGAGCGTGACCGTGACCACGGCGCCGGCGATGGCACCGGCGCCATCCACGGCAAGATCGCTGGTCTGCGGCGCCGACCATTCGAGCCAGTCGATGGCGCCGCCCAGCGTGCGGTCGGACGCGAGAGCCGTGCCGACCGAACGGGCAAGGGTATCGAGCGAGGCTGTCCGCGCCGTCGCCGGGACGGGCTGGACGACGAGGTCGAGGCGAGCCTCATGCTCATAGTGATAAAGCGGCGGCGACAGCGTGACCTCGGGCTCGCCCGGGTCGCCATCACGCAGGATGACGAGGCCGCCGGCGCCGACCTTCTCGGGCAACACCGCGTTGCGCTCGACCCTCGCGCCGGCAACCTCAAGCGTCTGCAACACCGCGAACAACGCCGACAGGGCCGTCTCGCGCACGCTGCTCATCCGCGGTTCCACTCCCGAACGATAAGGTCCGGCAACAGCGCCTGCCACTTGCGATCGACGGCGCCGACATCGAGACGGCGGCGCAGCGTCACCTGCGGCACCAGCAGGAACATGACCACGGTGGTCAGGCCCCGCCCCTTCGCTACGGCTCCTGCGGATGCCTTGCGGAAGCCGCGCAGGGTGCCAGTGGCCCGCGCGAAGGACGCCCGCACGCCGTCGACGACCAGCAGCGACGGCCCATTGGCGCGATAGACGAAGCGCAGCTTGCCGTAGCGCATGTCCGGCCAGGTCGCCGGCGAGATGCGCTTGCCGCCGATCCCGCGTGCCGGCGCGTTCGCGGTCGGGATGGCGAGCCAGAACCCGTCCTTCGAACGGATGGTCACGCCGCGGTCGAAGGCGTCGATCAGCAACGGCGCCTTGCTGTAGACCAGCGCCGCCGCGCGGATGCTTTTGCCGTCCGGCGGATAGAGTTTCGGGCGGCTCCAGGTGTTGGCGAGTTTCTGACCGAGGCCGGCCGACAGCACCTGCTGGCGCAGATCGGCCCGCACGCCGGTGGCTGCCGCCGTGATGCCGGCACCGACAGCGCGTTCGGCACGGGTGACCTCGTCACGCATGAAGGCCGCGAGGTCGCCGACGACGGCGGCCTGCAGCCGGAGATCGTCGGCCACTACTCGTCGACGGCAGCGGGTCGCGTATCGAGGCGCCAGACCAGCCGCTCGGCATCGCGAGCCGGCTCGCCCTGCACGATGTAGGTCACCCCGCCGTGAAGCAGTTCGTCGCCCGATGCCGGCTCGGCGACATCGGCGACGGGCACATCGAACAGCGCCGTTTCACTGTGCACGCGGGTCTCCCCGAACGCGGATACGTCGTCGTCGCGCACGGGGATTGCCCGCACCGTGCTCGAAGGTCCATCGGCAGGCGTGTAGACGGCAGCTTCTCCGAAAGTATCGAAGCAGGTGCCGACCATGGCCGCGAAATCGATCATTCGCCCTCACGCCTGAGCGCTGCAATCCGAACCGCCTGGCTACAGACCGCGCTCGACCGCCCAGCGAAAGAGCGGGAGGTCGGTCAGCCTGATGATCGGCGCCGCGGGGATCTCGTCGACGGAGACCTTCCCGTCCGTGCCGAAGCCGATGAGATCGAGCCGCATATGACCCTTCGGCATCGCGACGATGATCGCGTCCTCGATGGCTGCGAGTTCGATCGTCGGGGTCCTGAGTCTTTCGGCAACGCGACGCAGGGAGAATAGGTTGACCGTTGCACCCATCGGCGGCCACGAACCCGAGGCCGCGATTGTGGCAAGTATCGTTCCGCGGTCTTCGGCGAGGCCGAGTTCACCCGTGGCCGGATCGAAGGACAGCCAGACCGGACACACCGACACAAACCGCCGGCGGCGGTGACTGCCGAGTACCTTGAGCGCCGCTACCAGGTCCGTGCGGGATACCGTCAGCTTGATCCCGTCCATCGCCGGAGAGCCTCCCCCGATTGGCCCGCACCGAGCTTAACTCCGCTCCAGCAAGGCCGCCGCAATCTCCGTCCATTCGTCCTGCAACAGCGCCACCGATACCTCCCGGCCCGCGCGGCGATACCAGTACGCCGCGTTGTCCTGGTCGCCCTCGACCCGGTGCAGGTGCGCATGCACCCACGCGCCGTCCGGGCCGTCGCTATCCTGCGCGGCTCCATGCGCCGCTGCCCAGTCGCCGCGGGCGAGGTGCCAGAGGGCGACCAGCGGCGCCGCCATGCCCGCCGGGGGAGTTTCCCGCTCCAGCGATTTCCGGAATGCCGCGAGATCCATGACCGTCACCTCTGGCGGCGATTGTATCGGGTCCCACCGCACTCCGTAACCGCTCCGGAGATCACGCCAGCTTGGCCCGCTGCAACATGGCCATCTCGCGGTGCCGATCTCGAACGTACTGGGGTCGCTATCGGCGTCAATCGCGTCGCGCGCAACCGTGATCCGGGCATTCTTGACGGCGTTGCTGTAGTCGACGGACATATAGAACCTTTCGTCCTAGTGGGTCGGGCAACTCAAGCAGGAGGTAGCAGATGCAAGACGCTTCCGGATGGTTCAACCCGACCATTGCCGCAGCCTTGATTGCCGCAGCCGTGGCTGTTGCGACTTTCGTCATTCGGGACCTCGTCGTTTCATCGCGACGGAGCCGGCAGAGCAGCCGCGCGCGGCTCGTCGAGGAGAAGCTGACAAAGATTTATTCGCCCCTGATGGCGATGATGGGAACCCGCGATCTGGGAGATTCCGAGACCTTGGGCATCCTTCACTACGACCAGCGCCTGCGCGACAGCGTCGGCGAGAACCTCCATCTCCTGAGCCCGTCACTGCGCGACATGGTGACCGAAGCGATTTCGATGGGTCGCTGGAACGGCCCCAATCAGGGATTCACCCCCGCTGAACAGAAGCGGCTTCTGGAAATGACGCCAGCCTTCCGTACCGCGCTCATGGAAGAGTTCGAGGCGCTGCGCAAGGAACATGCTGGCGAATAGCAAGCGTCCCCCGCGATCCGCCAGTGCTCTCACCGGGACAGATGGCAAAACCATGACGCCGGTGCAGGCTACGCTAGCTTGGCCCGCTGCAGCATGGCCGGCCGCGTGCACATGAACAGCGGGTAGGAGTAGACCTCGGGCTGGGCCCACTGGTTGCGCTGCAGGTCGCGCACGATCATGCCGTACATCGGCAGGCCAGGGGTGTTGGCGAAGTCGAAGGACTCGCCGGGCGACCACGCGGCCTCGAACACGCCGGGCGCGCCGACCGGGAAGAACTTCGCCTTCGTCGAGGGAATGCCGAACATTTCCGTGCCCTCGGTGCCGGCATCGTCGAAATCGTCGGTGCCCTGGTAGTTGTGGAACACGATGCCGCCATAGGGGAAGGACTCGAACTCGGCGTTCTGGCGCAGTTCCGCGGCAGCCGCCCAGTTCTGGTAGGTCGACCGGACGTTGG